>JAEUKE010000042.1 GCA_016794345.1 Myxococcales bacterium | reverse complement strand
TGAAGGTCCCGCGCGAGGAGTTCGACGCGTGGTTCGGCGAGGTGCGCGATGCGCCCTGAGCACCACCGCGCGTGGGTGCAGCAGGCGCAGCTCGACGCCGAGCGCGGCGTCATCGCCTGCCGCATGTGCCAGCGCCACGCGGGGCCCGACGAGACCACCACGCTCTGGCGCAACGGTCAGTTGGTTTTCGCGCTCTGCGATCGCTGCGCGGCGTCGCACGACGTCGTGTTCTCCGCCACGGAGGCGGGCGTCGAGGTGCGCGCCAGGCGGCGAGCCCCGCTTGTCGTCGGGGGTGGCCCGTGAAGCTGGTCCCCTCGGCCAAGCGCCCATGCCGCCTGGAGCGTGGCGAGATCCGCCGCGTCCCACAGGACCGCACGAACCTCCTCGTCGGGTACCACGTCTGCTGCCTGCGCTGCGGGTTCAACACGCCCGCGCTCGCCGGCAACGATGGGCTCGACATCGACGAAGGCGACGCGCCCGACGACCTGACGTTCTCGAAGGCGCTCCGCTGCACGTTCTGCCGCGTGCTGATGCACGTGGCCCATGGCGAGCTGCGGCTCGAGGAGGACGCCGATGTGCGGCACATCCGCTTCCGCTGATCGGCTCCTCGTCGTCCACGAGGCCCGCGTTGCTGCCGACGAGCTCGTCGAGCGCTTCTTCCGGTTCCCCGTGGCCAAGGCCATGAATCTCGGCACCCGCGCCGGGTTCGATCGCGCCGTGGCGCTCCTGGCCGCCCAGCTCCGGCGCGCGACCGGGCGTGCCGATGTCGACGCCGTACGCGAGGCAGTCGCCGTCCTCGACGTCGATTGGGTCCGCACCACCGCCGCCGAGAGACGGCGCCTGGTCGCCGAGGCGATGGCCGCAGCGGGCCGCGCCACGGCGCCCGTGCCTGCGCGGATCGAGGCGCCGTTCAACGACGCCGCACAGGAGGTGGTCGCAGCAACCCGAACCGACGCCCGGCGCGGCCAGCGGCTGGCGATCGGCGCCGAGTTCAACGCTGTCGATCGCCGCGTCGTGGCTCACGTGACCAGCTCCCAGGGCAACTTCGTCCGCGACGAGTACGGACGCCGCATCGAGAGCTTCGGGGAAGAGGCCCGGCGCATCGTCGCCGGCGGGCTCGAGGGGGGACTCGGGCGAGACGACATCGCCGAGGCGCTCGAAGGGGCCGCCCGCGCCGCGCTCGTCGACCGCGCCCCGTTCTACTGGGAGACGGTCGCCGCCTCGTTCATCGCGCAGGGCCGCTCCTACGCGCAGATGAGCAGCTACGCTGAGGCGGGCATCCGGCAGTACCGCATCGAGGCGGTGCTCGACGAGCAGACCACGAACATCTGCCGCTACCTGCACGGCAAGACCTTCTCCGTCGCCGACGCCCTCCGGCGCTTCGACCGCATCGAGCAGCTCGAGGACCCCGAGGCCATCAAGCAGGCGATGCCGTGGGTCCGCGAGGCCCAGGATCGCGAGACGGGCCGCACCCGGCTCTACGTGGACGGCGGCGAGGGTCGGACCGACCTCGCCGAGGTCACGCGCTCGGCGATGGGCACCCGGGACGATCGGGGCGACTTCCGCGCCCTCGCCAGCGACAGCGCGCTGAACGAGATCGGCATCGGCTTCCCGCCGTACCACGGGCTCTGCCGATCCACGACGCTCGCAGTGGTGTGAGAGGGCTACTCGTCCTCGAAGGGTGGGATTCCGGCCTCATCCCGCTCCGCCTCCATCGCGCGAAATAGCTTCACGCCGTGCTGAAGCGCGTTCTGAAGCGACGCGTCTGCAACCGAAAACGAGCCGCTTGTCGGCACAAACCGACTCCGAATCGCTGCGACGGCGTCGGGAAGAGTCGTCGGGGCCCCCGGAACCGGAACGTCCTCGGTACGGCCTGAGTAGTTCGAGTGGAACGAGATCGAGCCCGACACCCCCGGCTGCCCTTGTGGTGTCAGGTAGAAGGTCATCGGGTCCTTGTCATGCACGAAGCGCCGGGGCGAGGCGGCGTCATGGCTTCCGCTCGTGTCCACGCGGAGCGGGAGCACAACCATCCAATCGCGCGACTCGTCGACTGAGCCAGAGGTCATCACGACCACCGATGACACCTTCTCTGCCTGGCCCGCTGCGACGAGCCCGTCCGGCAGCTCGTCAACCAGGAACGTCTTGTATGCGTTCTTGCCGACGTCCTCGTAGAGCCGCTCGATCGACGGACGATGGGTCTCCACCCACTTCTTCTTCCTGCCCATGATCGTTCTGGAGATCTTAGCGTCATCGGAGACGACGTGTCCCCTCCGCGCGAAGTCGGCGGCTTTGCCTCTGCGGAGGACGACGCATGCCCGAGACGAAGCCGCGCGAGCCCGAGAAGACCGCCCCGACCACCGGGGACGGGACGCGTGCGTCCGCGCCCGGGCGGACCGGGGACAAGACGGCGAAGCAGGCCGCGCCCTTCGTGTGGCCGCGCGACCTGAACGCGCCCTCCAGCGACAAGCCCGAGTGGGGCACCGACCCGGAGGCGCTGCGCGATGTCTGACCGCCGCGAAGCTGCCATCGCCCACGCGCGCCGCATCCTCGCGGTCAACCAGGGGGTGCGCCCGGACGGCGCCGAGGTCGAGAAGACCATCTGGGGCTCGCCTGCGGGGAAGAAGCGCCTGGCAGACCGCCTCGTGGCGATGCTCCCGGCGCACAAGACCTACGTCGAACCCTTCGCCGGCAGCGCGGCGGTGCTCTTCGCCAAGGATCCTTCGGAGGTCGAGGTCATCAACGACGCCGACCTGGAGATCGCCGACGCGTACCGGCTCATCAAGAAGCTCACGCCCGAGGGGCTCGCCCGGCTAAAGAAGCTGCCCTGGGTCGGCGACGAGAAGACGTTCAAGCGGCTCCTCGACGTCGATCCCGAGGACGACGTCGAGCAGCTGCACCGCTTCCTGTACCTGACGCACTTCTCCTACGGGAAGATGCGCGGCAAGAGCTTCAGCCCGACGGTCGTCGGCGTCGAGGCGACGACCATCAAGCGCATCGAGAAGTTCGCGCCGCGCCTGAAGAAAGTGAAGGTCTACGGCGGCGACTACGAGAAGGTCGTCCGCAAGTACGACAGCAAGGACACGGTCTTCTTTCTCGACCCGCCGTACCCCGGCTACAACGTCGACGTCGGCGAGAGCGAGTTCGACGAGGAGCGCTTCTTCAAGCTGCTCAAGTCGCTCAAGGGCCGATTCCTCATCACCTACGGCATCCGGGGCAAGTTCCCCGAGCTGGTGAAGGGCTCGGACTTCTGGTCGAAGCGCATCCGCACCCGGCGCTCCATCGCGCACATGCGCGGCGTCGGCGGCAGCTCCGTGCTGACGCAGCTCCTGGTCGCGAACTACGAGCCGACCACCAAGGCGCTCGACGACGAGTTCGT
>JAEUKE010000012.1 GCA_016794345.1 Myxococcales bacterium | reverse complement strand
GGAGGCCGTGCTCGTCGCCGCGCGCCACCTCGGCGCCCTCTTCGCCCGCCTGGACGCGGTCGAGATCGATCGCATCGCGGCGACGATCAAACACTGGCCCGACGAGCGGACGCGTGCGCTCGTCTTGGCGCAGCTGCCCGCCTGGGTCCGGGTCATCGCGGCCATCAAGGCGGGCGCGGATGCCGACCGCCTCGCTCAGGCGCTCGACGATCTCGCGTCCCGGTCGGCGGAGATCGCGCGTGGGCTCGCCGTGGCGCGTGCCCCCGAGGACGCGGAGCCCGCCTCGCGGCCCCTCGGTTCTTCGACCGAGGAGGCCCTCGCGTGGATCGGCGTGGACGCGAACAAGGCGCTCGGTCGTGGCGATATGGGGGACGTCGAGCGCCTCCTCCTCCTGGCCGCTCGACGCCTCGCCTCCGATACCGCCCTGCCGCCGGCGCTCTGGCTCACCGCGATCCGCGCCCTGGTGCGAGGCTCGGGGCCCGCGCGGCGCGCCGCGGGCGCCCTCGTGGACCAGGCGCTCGCCCGCACCGCGTCGATGCCACCACGACCGCTCGTCGAGATCGCCGGCCTCCTCTCGGCCGCCGGCCTCTCCGACGCCTCCGCGCGCGCCCTCGCCGAAGCCGGCCGATGGAAGGAGCCGGGCGCGGGCGCGCTGCTGGCCGGCGAGACACGGCGCGGCGCCTACGCGGCCCTCGCGCGAGGAGACCGCGCGCGAGCCCTCGAGCTCCTGAGCCAGGCCCGAGCGTGGCTGGAAGGGAGCGGTCCCGCGTGACCCACGATCTGGCCCCGATCGCCGCAGCGCACGACCCCCGGCTCGCCGTCGTGCCCGTTCGCTTTCGTTATGGGCAGCGCAGGTTCGCCACAATCGTCGCCAAGCTCGTGCTCCGCCTGATCGACGGCGCGCCCGCCATTCTCTTGCCGCCCGAGCCGATCATCACGCGCGACGAGCACTACGACGACTCGCCGATCCGCAGCGTGCGCAGGCCGTCGGAGGTCGCGCCACGGCTCCTCGCGACAGACGTCATCCTGACGGGCAACGCGTTCCAGCCTCTCGGCAACCCCGGGACGACCCGTGTGGTCGGCCTCGGCTTGCATCGGGGCGGCGACTCGCTCCTCTACAAGACGCTCTACGTGTATGGCGACCGGTCGACCGCGGAGCCGGACAAGATCCGCCCGTTCGCGACCATGCCGCTGGTCTGGGAGCGCGCGTTCGGCGGTGAGGGCATCGACGCGAACCCGGTTGGTCTGAACCCCGCCGACCCCGGGGTTCGCAGCTTGCCCAACCTCATCGACCCACGCGGCTCGACCATTCCCGCCGGTTATGGCCCGCTCTCCCGGTATTGGCCCGTTCGCAGTCGCCTCCTCGGCGCGACGAGCCAGTCGACGGTCGCCGGGACCGCGCTGGAGCTGCCGGAGGGCTTTCCATTTGCGTTTTTCCACGCGGCGCCTGCCGAGCAGCGCGTCCGCTTTCTGTCCGGAGACGAGTGGCTCGTCCTCGACGGCCTCCACCCGCTCGCCGCGCGCATTCAATCGCGATTGCCCGGTATCCGCGCGGTCGCGCGTGTACACGGGCCGGGGGGCAGCGTCGTGCCCGTCCAGATGATGCTCGACATGGCCGTGATCGAGGCCGACCGCGCCATCTGCTCGCTCGTTTTCCGCGGAATGACCGACGCGGCCGTCGACGGCTCGGTCTTCGCGGTCGCCCTCGACGTGCCGCAATCCCCGGTCGACTGGCCCGACCCTCGTGCGGCGGTCCTCGTCTCCGAGCCAGTGCCCGCACGTCCGCTGCCCACGCACGCCCTCGACGGGACCCACTCGATGGACGACGACGCGCAGGGCCGTGCCGCCTCCACCGCCGCGGCGCCGTATCCATTGCCTCAGCCTCGCGCAGGGACCGTGGCGGACCTGCCCGGCGCCCCCTGGGCGAAGCCCTCACGCACCGTCGTCATCCCCGTTCGAGGAGACGAGCCGACGATGCCGCTCGATCTGCGGGACGCTCCGCCCGAGGTACGTGCGCTCCTCGACGGACCATTGCCGCCGGCACCGGAGGCGCCCATTGCGCCCCCGGCCGAGCCGCCGCCGGCGCCGGCCCCCGCGTCGTTCCGGGCGCTCGCGCCGCCCGTCCCGTCCTCGGTGGAGGCCCCGGTCTCCTCGATCCCCGAGCTCGAGACCGGCGTGCGGCGCCAGGTGCTCGAGAAGGTGCGCGCGGGCGAGGCCCTGTTCGGCGCCGATCTGTCCGGCGCGGATCTCTCCGGGCTCGATCTCACGAACGCGGTGCTCGCCGACGCCAACCTGGCCGGCGCCAAGCTCGTGGGCGCCGTGCTTAGCGGAGCGAGGCTCACGGGCGCCAAGCTCATGGGCGCGGACCTCCGGCGCGCGTCACTCGATCGGGCCGACCTGTCGCGCGCAGACCTCTCGCGAGCGTGCCTCGCCGAGGCCAGCCTCGAGGACGCGACGCTGCTCGACGTCACCGCGCCCTTCCTCGACGCGCAGCGGGCGCTCCTCACACGCGCCCGGCTCGAGCGAGCCAAGCTGATGCAGGCCTCGCTCGAGAGCGCGGTGCTCGACGACGCACACCTCGCGGAGGCCGAGCTCACCGGCGCGAGCCTGAGCCGTGTGAGCGCCACCAGCGCCGATTTCACCGGCGCGCGCCTCGGCGACGCGCGCCTCGACAACGCGAACCTCACCCGCGCCAAGCTCGACGGGGCGGACCTCTCGGGTGCCTCGCTCCGCGACGCTGTCCTCGAAGAAGCGGAGGCGCCACGCGCGCGGCTCGAGCGAGCCACCCTCGACGGCGCGCGGCTAGCGCGCGCCAACCTCGAAGGCGCCGACCTGCGGCGCGCCACGCTCGCCGACGTCCGCGCCGAAGCCGCCAACCTGGGCGGCGTCGATCTCTCCCACTGCGTCGGCGACCGCGCTCAGCTCGCGCGCGTCACGTTGACCAAGGCGGACCTCCGCCACGCCCGCCTTCCTCAGTCCACCTTCGCCGGAGCGGATCTCGCGGGAGCCCAGGCCCAGAAGCTCCTCGCCAACGAGGCCGACTTCGAAGCCGCCGACCTGCGGGGCGCGTCCTTCCGCTCGGCGCGCATGAAGGGCGCCAAGCTCCGCGGCGCCCAGCTGCAGAAGGCTGACTTCCGCGACGCGGACGTATCCGGGGTGGATTGGACCGGCGTGGAGAAGGAGGGAGCGAGCTGGGCGGGAGCGAAGACGTAACAGGCGCTGTGTAGAGCCTGCACATCGTGTGCAAGCGTTCGGCGCGTCGATGTAGCCATCCAGCGCGATCTTCCGAGGATCCACCCTTCACCGTCGTGGCCCCCCCGTTGCAACGGGCCACACCCGTGGAAATCGCCCCTGGTCCATCCGTGCCGATGCATCATCGGTTCATGAGCTGGGACTGGAACAACTCTCCCTGGATCCACGGCGAGCTCCGGATCACGCGCGCCGCGCTCGACGACGTGGAGAAGGACGCCATCGCGGGGCTCCTCGCCGAGCAGGAAGCCTGCGGGGTCCTGGCGGGTCCGGCGAGCGACGGCACGCTCTGCGATCGGACGATCCCGATCGAGAACATGGCCAAGGCGCTCCACAAGCTCGACCCGAAGACCTACTTCCGCACGCCCAAGACGTTCTTCGCGTTCAAGGAACGCACCCTCGAGGCTCACATCCACGAGGGCATGTACACAGGCTCACCCGTCAAGGTTCTCTACCACTCCCACATCGACGTCGGCGCCTACCTGAGCGGCACCGACGAGGCCGTCCTCTCGCGAGGCTCGCCGCCGCGGCTCGACGGAGGACCGGCCGTGCTCGGACCGGGGCCTGCCTGGCCGCTCGCCTTCCTCGTCACCAGCGTCCGCGACGGCGCGGCCGGCCCCCATTGCGACGAGCACAAGCTGTTCGTCTGGAAACAAGGTCGCTTCCACCCCTCGTCCTTCGAGGTCGTGTGACGAAGGACGCCACCGCCCCGGTCCTCCCCACATTGTCGGCCGTCGCCTGGGTCGCGTTTCCCCACGGGCGCACCACGGCTTCAGGGTTGATCGAGGATATCGGCCGTGCTCCCCTCGACCGAAGATGGTCACCTCTAGCCGAGGAGTCGCTCCGTGGAGATTAGCCAGCAGGCGATCGATCTGATCATCGCGTGGGAGGTCGCCGACGGCGAACGTGCCTACGCGCGAGCGCGCTACGAAGAGCGCTTCTCGAAGCCACATTGGTCGGGCGACGACGCGGAGGGGTTGACCATCGGTATCGGCTACGATCTGCGCCACGCGCGCAGCTGGTACCTCGCCGACTGGAAGACGCGGCTGGAGACCTACCGAGCGACGCCCGACGCCTACCAACGACTGCTCCCGTACGTCGGCAAGATCGGCTCGCGTGAAGCCGTGCGCAAGACGCACGGGATCGACATCCGGTTCGAGGACGCGATCGCCGTGTTCAAGGTCCGCACGCTCCCGTTCTTCGTGGACGAAGCGCGGCGCCGGTTCCCGGGCGTCCAGACGTTGGGCGGCCACGTGTGGGGCGCGCTGACCTCGCTCGTGTTCCACCGCCCCGTGGGCACCGCGACGGAGCGACGAGCGCGCAAGGAAGACAACTACACCGTCATCCAAGAGGCCGTGCAGGCGCGCGACCTCCGCGCCGTCGCCGCAGGGCTCCGCGCGTTCAAGGGCGCGTACGACGAGCGCTTGCCGAAGACCCAGATCGACCTCGAGCGCCGCCGCGAGGACGAGGCCCGCCTGGTGGACCTCGCCGCAGGGTCGGCCGCCGCGTGACGCAGGGAGAAACGATGGACCCTCTGAACCTGATCACCAAGCGAGCCCGTGTCGCGGTCGCCAGCGGCGACGATCTCGACGTCCGCACGTTCGCGGTCAAGCAGCACATGAACGAGCTGTCGCGGATCGAGCTCCGCGTGACGTCGGCGAACCTCAGCGTCGCGCTCGACGAGGTCATCGGGAAGGACGCGACCTTCACGGTCACCTCCAACCGCGAGAGCCTCGTCTACACCGGCGTCTGCATGGAGATGGAGCAGGTCCGCGTCGACCGCGAGAACCTCGCGACCTACACGCTCGTGATCGCCCCGCGTTTGTGGCTCACCACCCACCGCAAGAACTACCGCATCTTCCAGTTCCTGTCGGAGCTCGACATCGTGGTGCAGCTGCTCGGCGAGTGGGGCATCGAGCACGAGGTCCGCTGCGAGCGTGAGTACAAGCCGCGCAAGTTCCGGGTGCAATACGACGAGACGGACTTCGTCTTCCTCTGCCGCATGCTCGAGGACGCCGGCATCTCCTTCCATTTCCAGGCGGGCGAAGGCGGCACCACGATGATCCTCGACGACGAGCCCGAGGCGCGTGAGGTCGGCCACCCGGCGCTCGCTTATCACGACGAGCCCGGCGTCCTCGACTCGCCGTTCGTCACGCGGGTGTCGGTCCTGCAGGCCGTGCGACCGGGCCGAATGACGATCGGCGATCTCGACTACCGGCGCCCCTCCACCGCACAGCCGCGCCTGAGCGCCGCCCGCGGCCTGGCCCAGGAGAGCCGGCTCGAGCAGTTCGACTACGAGCCGGGTGCCTTCCTCTATGGCACGGAAGGCGGCGGCAACACCCCCACCGCCGACGATCGAGGCGCCTCGCGCACCGATGAAGGCGTGGGCGGCGAGAAGACGCTCGACCGCCTCCTGTCACGCCGGCAGGGCGAGAAGGTGGTCCGGCTCGAGTCGAACGTCCTGGAGCTGTCGCCGGGCTCGATCTTCGGCGTCGAGAACCACCCGCACCGCGCGCTCGCGTCCGGGTCGACGCAGCTCGTCGTCGGCTCGCTCCTCGAGGGAGACCACGACGGCGACTGGCGCACCCACGTCGAGGCGGTCTCGACCCGCGTCCCCTACCGGCCGCCCCAGGTCACGCCGAAGCCGCGCGTCCCCGGCCTGGAGAGCGCGACGGTGGTCGGCCCCGCCGGCGAAGAGATCCATTGCGACGAATATGGGCGCGTTCGCGTCCACTTCCACTGGGATCGCGAGAGCAGCCGCAGCGAGACGAGCTCGTGTTGGCTGCCGGTCGGTCAGCCCTGGTCGGGCGCGTCGTTCGGCGGCATCAACCTCCCGCGCGTCGGACAGGAGGTCCTCGTCGAGTTCCTCGGCGCCGATCCTGACCGTCCTGTCGTCATTGGCCGGGTCTACACCGAGCTCAACCCTCCTCCGGACAAGCTGCCCAAACACAAGATGGTGTCGGGCATCATCAGCGAGTCATCGCCGCGCCTGGTGATGGGCGCGGCCGACGGCACGCCGGGGGCGAGCCCGTTGAACGCGGGCGGCACGCCGCTGAGCTCGCAGGAGATGGGCTCCGTCGTCACCGGAGGCGGCGAGCGCGGCCTGTTCAACGCCCGATCGCCCAACGGCCAGATGCACGACTGGTCCGGCAGCGGCATGAAGATGGACGACAGCCAAACCGGGCAGCTCGTCTACATGCAGGCGCAGAAGGACTTCCACGTCGTCGTCAACGACTGCTGGCGCACAATCGTCGGCAACGATCGCCAGTGCCTCGTCGGCACCGACGACATCCTCGAGGTCGACAACGTCCGCGACACGCAGATTCAGGGCAACTGCGGGCTGCGGGTGGTCGGCAACCAGAAGATCTTCGTCCAGGAGAAGAAGGGCGACGACATCGGCAAGGACTACGGGCTCCAGGTCGGGGCCCCGGGCTATTGGCTCGAGGCGAACGACACCATCCACTACCAGTCTCTCAAGAAGCAGCTCCTGGTGGAGTCCAAGGAGCGCATCGAGTTCGTGGTGGGCAAGAGCTACATCGTGATGACTCCTTCCAGCATCACGATCCTGGCGGTGCCCAAGGTCGCCTTTCAGACGAAAGACGGAGGCAGCGGCTGATGAGAATTCGTGGGTTCACCTTCAACGGCGTGCGCGGCCTCGACGGGCTGAAGAAGGACCTGCCTGGCTCCGACAACGACCTCGTCGTCGTCTTCGGCAAACAGGGCTCGGGCAAGACGACGTTCCTCGACACCCTCGCCGCCGCCAAGGAGGCGATCGCCGAATACGGCTCCCCCGACAGTCGGTGGGACTCGATCCCGGACTCGCGTGGCATCGCCAAGGTGACGATCAACTGGGAGGCGAGCGCCAACGAGCAAGCCCGGTTCGCGCTCGGCAACCCGCAGCTGCAGACCGAGTCCTTCCTCGGTCGGCGCACCGGGGACCCGGCAGAGTACCCCGTCAGCATCGTGGGGATGCTCGGCGAAGTAGGCGAGGCAGAGCGTGGGTCCGTCCACTACTTCCATGATTCGCGAGCGCTGGAGGGCCCGATCGACTTCGGCGCCGACGACGCGGCGCTCCGCAATCGACTGACGACCCGAAACTCCAAGTTCGCGGAGCTTTACGACCTGCTCGACCAGCCCGAATACGCGACGGCGAAGGCGCTCGCCTCGGACCGCTACAGCGAGCTCTTCCCGCGGCTCGGGCTGGCCGGGATGCGCCGCTACGGGATGAGCTTCCACATCATGGTCCAGGACAAGGAGAAGGGCGAGCAGCGGACGTACGACACGCTGTCCACGTCGGAGCGGCAGGGGCTCATCATGGCGCTCTACACCGCGCGGCGCCCCATCGTGGACTCCATCATTCTGATCGACGCCCCCGAGCGCGGCTTCGGCGACGGCGCGACCGATCTGCTCCGCGGGCTCCTCCGGTGGACGACGAGGACGCAGCTCATCGTCGCCACCGCTTCGGGCGCCGTGCGCTCCATGCCCGAGGCCTCCCACGTCGTGGAGCTCCCGTCGTCATGACGTGGTTCTGCACAAAGGCGTTCGACTTCCAGCTCGCCGGCGAGGGCTGGGTCGACCAGACCGTCAACATCTACGATCAGCCGGGCGACGGTCCCCTCAATCGTCTGGCGATCACCCGCCAGCCGTACGCGCCCGAGCAGGATCTCGAGGCGACGTTTCGCGAGATGAAAGGCGGCGACTACCAGGAGCGCGAGGTGCTGCGCAGCGAGACCATCCACGTCGGGCCGCTCGACGCGCAGGACGTGAGCGTCGTCGCGCGGAACGTGCAAGGCGCGGACTACCACCGCGTGGTGTCGATTCACCATTTCGAGACGACGCTCAACTTCCAGTGGGTCGGACCGGCGGTCGGCCGCGAGGTGGTCGATGCGCGGGTCGAGCGGACGCTCGAGACGATCAAGTTCCGAAAGAAGTGACCCCGATGCAGATGGACGTCCACCAAACGACCGAGTGTGTCTTCGAGGTCCCGGCGGGCTGGATCGACCGGACGCGCCATTTCTACAAACGCGGCGATCTGATCGCCAACGCGATGGAGCTGGGCCCGGTCGGCCCGGCGCGGGAGCGCATGGAGCGTGGCCTCCAGGGCCTGCGCGTCTCCATGCCTGGCTACAGCCTGCTGGAGCGCGTCGCGCTCGACCGCCCCGTCAAGGGATCCGAGCTCATCGCGCAGCGCTTCGGCGCCCCCGAGGCATTCGAGGTCAGCGTCTTCTGGCCCATTGCAGGTGTCCTCTGGATGTTCCGCGTCCAGGGTCCGCCAGGGTCCGAAGAGCTGTGCCGTGAGGCCATGGAGAGTTTCCTCAACACCTACGAGCCACTGGTGGAGCCATGAGCGACCTGAAGCCCGCTGCGCGCAAGACCGAGTGGATCGCCCACGACAACAGCCAGCACATCAAGTTTCTCCTCTGGGCGACCACGACCATCCTCCAGGCCCGCTACATCGCGCTCCCCTTCGCCTGGACGCCCGCTGGCGCCGCGCTCTTCGCCGGCTCCATCCTTGTCGAGTGGGCGGTCGGCACGTTTGTCCTCGATCCTCTCGCCGAGAGCATCGGGGAGGCGCTCGCCAAGCCGCCGGAGCCCCGAGTGTGCTCGGGCTCGCCGAACGTCACGATTCAAGATCTCCCGGCGGTCCGCGGCCAGCAGAAGGACAAGACCGACACCTGTCACGTGAAAGACGTCGAGCAGGGCAGCCAGTGGGTGAGCATCAACCTGAAGCCCGCCTCCCGCTGGGGAGATCGGACCAGCTGCGACGGTGGCGCGACGATCCAGAAGAACCCCGGCCTGCCGAAGGAGGAGGTCTTCATCGGCGGCCCGCCCA
>JAEUKE010000118.1 GCA_016794345.1 Myxococcales bacterium | reverse complement strand
ATCGGGCTCGGATCCATCGGCACCATCGGGAAAGGTGGCGGGGGCGGCTCCGGCCAGGGCTATGGCACCGGCAGCGGCCGGCTCGGTGGGTCAAAGCGCACGACATCCAAGGTCACCGCGGCCGGCACCGTGGTGACCGGTGCGCTACCCAAGGAGGTAATTCAGCGCATCGTTCGCCTGAGCCACAACAGGCTGCGCCATTGCTACGAACAAGGCCTGCAGAAGCACCCGACGCTCGCGGGCAAGGTGACCACGAAGTTCACGATCGGCCCGGAGGGCGCCGTGTCCGCGGCCAAGTCGGAGGGCCTGAGCGATGCGTCGGTGGTCAGCTGCGTCGAGAAGACCTTCCTTTCGATGGCCTTCCCCAAGCCCGACAAGGGCGGCGTCGTGGTCGTCAGCTACCCCGTGGTGTTCGCGCCGAGCGAGGACTCGTCCTCTGCCAGCGGAGCAGCGGCTTCCGCTCCTGCCGCCACGGAGCCGCGGATTGCTGGCAAGCCAATCGCGGAGGTCGGCATCGCCGATCTCGAGAAGGCAATGAAGGACCTTGGCATGACGAACATCACGCGCGCCGAGCCCCCGAGCATCAAGGGCGCGAGCGTGCTCTCCGCCAGCAAGGGCAAGCAGCAATACACAATCACCTTCGTGCCCTCGAGCGCGGGCATCAAGTCCTTGCCGAGTGAGGAGAAGCGCCGCATGGACAGCGGCGCGGGCATCGAGAAGGACGGCTCAGCGCTGGTCATCGCCGGCCCCGATCAGGCCTCGGCCAGGGCGTTGCTCGACGCCTTGACCACGAGGAAGTAGCGCGCGAGCGCCGGCTGCTCGAAGGGCCGCACGATCTGTCAGGAGACAGCCGAGGCCTCCTGCATGTCCTCGAGCGGAATCTCCTCCCAGGCCCATTGCTCCACGTACGCAAATGACTCGCGGTAGTCGTGAGCGCGCGCGCGCGCGGCCACGCTCGTGGGGTCGGCGAGGGCGTGCTCGTACGCCTCGCGGCCCAATCCGATGAGGTGATTGATGAGGTCGCGGAACGAGTCATCCCCGGCCTCGATGCGCTCCCCGGTCTCGGCCTCCCAGCTCAGCAGGCGCTCTTCGAGGGTCGCGGCGAGCAGGAGGCGCCGCGACGAGAACGCGACGACCCCGGTCGGGCCGAGCGAGGCCAGCACCACACCGGTCATCGCTTCATTCTCCTCATCGGCCCAGTCGAGCGCCGCGACGACCTCCCAGAACTGCGCCTCGTCGAGCGTGCCGGAGCGCTCGGCGAACGCGCGCCACGCCGCCTCGCGCGCCTCCCTCTCCGCCTTTGCGTCGTCCCCCAGGACCCGCTCGAGCGCCTGCTCGTCGACATCATCGAGGGCGCGGCGGAACAGGTCGTCCAATCCGAGGAGCGCCGCGCAGTGGGCGAGGAAGCCGGGCTCCGAGGCGAGCGCCGACGCCGCCGCGGCCGACGCGAGGACGCGCGCGAACGTCTCTTCCCCGCGCACAATCGCGTATGTCCCGACCTGCAGCGGGTAGGTGCCCGGTGGAACCGCGATGGGCGTGCCTTCTGCGGACCACGCCAGGCGCGCCGCTCGGAACCGCTGGGTGAGCACACGGTACGCGTCCCAGATCGCGATCACCCGCTCCAGCTCGCGCCCCGTCCACAAGAGCGTGGCCCCTGCCTCCACCCGCTCCATCAGACCGTCGATCTCCGGCGAAGGGTCCGGCCACGCGACCTCGCGAAGGAACGCCCACAGCCCCGGCTCGTCCGGCGTCGTCAGCGGCGGCTCTGCATCGTCCTTGAGGCGTTCGAGGGTGGGGCTCACGACAGGAGACTAGCGCATCGACTGGGCGCGCCGGCTGCGTGCAGAGGTGCACACCTCTGCACGCAGGCGCCCTCGAAGGACTTGTCCGCGCGTGGCGTCGGCCGCGTCCGCGGCGTTGCCCCGTTGACGGTCGCGAGGGCTGACCAGTAACGTGATCGGATCCCTCGGAGGCCTCGTGAGACGAACAACCTTCTCTGCTTGTAAGGTGCTGGCTGCGCTCGGGTGTGTGGCGTTCGCGTGCACGCCAGGCGAGCGCGACGAAGAGGAGCGAACCGGCGGGGCACAAGCTGCGCTCGGCCAGCCGTTTGGCGGCGAGACGGAGCCCAACGGCGCAGCGGCGCAGGCCACCCCGATCGGCAACGACGTCGTCGTGCGCGCGAACATCTACGCCAACGGGGATCAGGACTACTACTCGTTCCAGGCCAACCCGGGCGACCGCGTCTACGCCGCGGTCATGGGCGCGTTCTCCGCGAACAGCTCGAACGACGCCGACATCGACATCCTCG
Source organism: Myxococcales bacterium (assembly GCA_016794345.1). Lineage (GTDB taxonomy): Bacteria > Myxococcota_A > Polyangia > Polyangiales > Polyangiaceae > Xiheicaenibacterium > Xiheicaenibacterium phototrophicum. The sequence continues at coordinate 13,127 of JAEUKE010000118.1, read as the reverse complement.
CGCCCGACGGCACGACGGTGCTCGAGACCGACGACCAGAACGGGAGCATCGGTGGTCTCTCGCCGAGCATCGCGGGCACGGCCATCACGCAGGCGGGGACGCATTACGTTCGCGTTCGTCACTTCTCGGCGACCAGTCAGATCCGGCCCTACGACTTGCACTTCCGCATCCAGAGCGGTGCGCCGGCCGTCGAGGTCGAGCCAAACGACATGGCGCCGAACCCGCTGCCTGCTTCGGGATGGGTCTCGGGTACCCTGTCAGCGGCAGCAGACATCGATATCTACTCGGTGACCGTGCAAGCAGGCGACACGATCTTCGCCAGCCTCGATCTCGATCCGACCCGCGACGGCACCGAGTTCAATGGCGCGCTCACCATCGGGCCCTTCGGCGGCACGGCGCTCCAGATCAACGACGCGGGCACCACGGGCCCCGACTCCGAGGCGCACTTCGTGACGGTGAAGGACGCGGGGACCTATGGGGTCGCGGTCTCCGGCAACGCTGTCGGCGACTACGCGCTCAGCGTCAGTGTTCACCCGGCCGCGCCCAGCGTCGGCTGCACCACGTACACGAGCACCGACGTGCCGAAGACGATCCCGGCAGCCGGCGGACAGGTCACCTCGACAATCACCGTGCCGAGCAACGTGCGCGCCGGTGACGTCGACGTGAGCGTCCAGCTGAACCACGCGGCGCCGCTCGACCTGGACGTCCACTTGACGTCACCGGCCGGCAACACCATCGGCCTCTTCACGGACGTCGGGAACGCGTCCTCTCCCAACATCGACACGCGAATCGACGACGAGGCCGCCTACCCCATCAACACGTTCCCGGTCATCAACGGCGTCTCGGTCGAGCCCGAGAACGTCTATCGCCTCCATTGGCTCGACGGCGTGAGCCCAAACGGGACGTGGACGCTCGCCGTCGACGACGACACGAACAACGCGAGTGGCGGGACGCTCACCGGCTGGAGCGTGACGATCTGTGACGCCCCGGTGCCCACGCTCGCGTGCGCGGGCGGCAGCCCGGCCAGCACCGCGTTCTCGACCGACTTCGAGGGGGGGGCCGCTGGCTTCACCCACTCCGGCACGCAGGACGAATGGGCCGTCGGGACGCCGACGGCCGCGCCCATCACCACGTGTCTCAGTGGAACGCAGTGCTTCAAGACCGATCTCGCCGGCACCTACAACGCGTCTTCGAGTCAGGATCTGGTTTCGCCACCGATCGATCTGACGCAGGTCCAGGCTCCCGCGCAGCTACGGTGGGCGATGAAGTACCAGATGGAGAGCGCCAACTTCGATCACGCCTGGGTCGAGATCCGGCAGGTCGGCGGCGCGAATCCGCGGCGCGTCTGGGAGTTCTTGGACGGGACCATGACGTCGACGGCTGGGTTGGCCGCCGCGACCATTCAGGAGTCCGCCGGCTGGGGCACGCATTTCGCCGACGTGAGCAGCTACGTCGGACAGCAGGTCGAGCTCGTCTTCCATGTGGACTCCGACACGACGGTGAACCTCGGGGGCCTCGCGATCGACGACGTCTCGGTGCTCGGTTGTCCGCTCGCCGTGTGTGGCAACGGCGTCCCCGAAGCGGGCGAGGTCTGCGACGACGGCAACGCCACCGAAGGCGACGGCTGCGACTCGAACTGCACCCCCTCCGGGTGCGGCAACGCGATCGTCGCCCCGAACGAGGCGTGCGACGACGGCAACCTGGTCAACAACGACGGCTGCGACGCGAACTGCACGCTCACGGCGTGCGGCAACGGCATCATCACCCCGCCCGAGGTCTGCGATGACGGCAACGGCGTCCTCGGCGACGGCTGCGACGACGGCCCGGCCGGCAACTGCACCGCGTCGGCGTGTGGCAACACCATCGTCGCGGGCGGCGAGGGGTGCGATGACGGGAACGTCATCGATGCCGACGGCTGCGACTCGAACTGCACCGTCACCGGCTGCGGCAACGGCGTCTTGACGGCCGGCGAGGTCTGCGACGACGGCAACACGGTGAGCGGCGACGGCTGCGACAACAACTGCACCGTGACGGCGTGTGGCAACGGCGTGCAGACGACCGGCGAGGACTGCGACGACGGCAACGCCATCGACGACGACGGGTGCGACTCGAACTGCACCAGCACCGGGTGCGGCAACGGCATCGCCACGTCCGGCGAGGACTGCGATGACGGCAACGCTGTCGACGGCGACGGCTGCGATACGAACTGCACGGACACCGCGTGCGGCAACCAGATCGTCACCACGGGCGAGGAGTGCGACGACGGCAACACCACCGACGGCGACGGCTGCTCGAGCACGTGTGTCATCGAAGGCGGCCAGGGCGGCGGCGGCGGTGGCGGCGGTGGCCAGGGTGGCGGCGGCGGCCAGGGCGGCGGCAGCACGACCGGCTCCACGACGAGCAGCTCGTCGTCGTCGACCGGCTCCTCCGGCAGCACCGGCTCCGGCGCCACGTCCGGCTCCGGCGGCGAGGGTGGCGCAGGCGGCGGCGGTGACGGCATAGTCGAGGAAGACGGCTGCGGCTGCGCGGTCCCCGCGCCCGAGTCGACTGGCAACCGCTGGGCGCTGCTGCTCGGCCTCGCGAGCGCCTTCGGTCTGCGACGATCGCGGCGACGCGAGGGCCGCGCCTGATCGAGGTCTGAATTCCGGCGCGCGACCGTCTCGGGGGGGGCGGTCGCATGGTAGCCCGGCGAGCTGCAGCAGCGAGGGCGAGGGGATGCGCTCGCACTTCGAGCGAGCCCTGGCAGTCCTGCGCGCGCGAGGCCGCGGGCTGAGTGCCCCCGAGCCTATCGACCGCCGGCCCCCCGGGCGCATCCGCGATCGGTGCCCATCATCGCCTCGCGACCGAGGCCGTGATAGCTCCCGCGGCATGAGGCTCGTGAGGAGCGCACGGTCCTGCCGTCCTTCCGCTCGGGTGACCAACCTGGCCCTTGTCTCGCCGGATCTGCGCGCCGCCGTCGGGTTGCTCGGGGTAGCGCTCCTGGGCTTCGGCGCTCCGGGTTGCGGCGGGAGGTACCATCCGGATGTAGCGGGCCAAGCGGCGCCGATGGGCGCTGTTCGCGCAGCCTCCGCCGCGGCGTCTGCTGACGAGCAGCCTCGCGCACCACAGAGATCGGCCAAGTCGACCTGCTGGAAGATCGCCGCAGCCCCAGACTCCGACGAAGCGAAGGTGGCGCAACGCTTCGCGCGATACGCCTCGGAGACCTTGGCCGCGGTCGAGACGCCGCGCGTCGGGACGCACGAAGCCAGTGTCTCCGCGGAGCTTCGCAGGTTCGGCCTGAACGAGATTGGCGAGGTCTGTCCGGAGCTCACGGTCTCGCTGACGAGGGACATCGGAGAGAACGCTTCGGCGGCGCGCTTCGTGGTCAGAGGGGGGCTCGACGTGACGATCGACGCGAAGATCCCCGCGTCGCGTTCTGCGGCGCTCGCCGGCGTCGAGGAGTGGGAGCTCGGCGAGCCCCTTGTCGATTCGTTGGCTCGGCGGCTGCTCCTTCTGCGGGTCGCGAAGATCCTCGACGACTCGACCGCAGTGAAGAACGGAGCCGTGCTCAAGGTCGACAACAACCTCCTCTGGGGCTGGGCGCGAACAGAAGACCATCTCTCCCAATGTTTCTTCTACGCGGACAGCTCGACTCGCTGGTGCTGGCGCACCGGGCAGCCGGGATCGGCGTTCATCCTTTCGGAATGGTCTCGTCACAAGGACGAGGTCCGTGGGTTTGTCCAGCCCAAGGACGGCGTCATCTGGGCGACCAGGTTCCCCGCCGGGGAGTTCGCGCAGGTCACGAGCGCTCGGCAGTGGCCCACGACTGGATTTGCCCCTCTTCCGAACGACGACCCCGCGTCGGAGGTGATGCTCTTGCCCGTCGTGCACGACCGCCGGAGCGACGGTGCCTACCTCGTCACGGATCTCGGATCGATCCAATGCCGAAAGCGGCCCAAGGGCTTTCTTTGCACAGCGACATGAGCTCGCTGGCGCGGCTGGGGGCGTCGGCGCCCCCGCCGCGCGCGCCTCACCCTCCGCTCTCGAGGAGCCCGCGGATCTCCGCCGCGGAGAGCTTGGCGGCGCGATCCGTCTCCTCGAGGACGGCGTCGGCGAGGTCGCGCTTCTCGCGGTGGAGCTCGACGATGCGCGACTCGATTGTGCCTGCGGTGACGAGGCGGTAGACGGTGACGGGGCGGGTCTGGCCGATGCGGTGGGCGCGGTCGGATGCCTGCGATTCGACGGCGGGGTTCCACCAGGGGTCGAGGTGGATCACGTAGTCGGCCGCGGTGAGGTTGAGGCCGAAGCCGCCGGCCTTGAGGCTGATGAGGAAGGCGTCCCCTTCGCCGGACTGGAATGCGTCCACCGCGGCGGCGCGCTGCTTCGTGGGCGTCGAGCCGTCGAGGTATTGGTAGGTGATGCCCTTCTTGTCGAGGAGCGGCCTCACGAGCGCGAGGACGTCGGTGAACTGGCTGAACACGAGCATGCGGTGCCGCGACGCGACGAGCTCCTCCGCGAGCTCGAGGAAGCTCTCGAGCTTGGAGCTCGTGAGCGGCGCGTTGGGCGCGACGAGCTGCGGGTGACAGCAGAGGCGGCGCAGGCGCGTGAGCTCCGCGAAGACCTGGACGCGCCCCTTGCCCGTGAGGCCGACGTCCTCCAGCTTGTCGAGCGCGGCCTTGCGCACGGATTCGTAGAGCTTCGCCTCGCCGGGGGTCAGGAGCACGGTGCGCTGGATCTCGGTGATGGGCGGGAGGTCATCGAGGACCTGCGCCTTCGTCCGCCGGAGCACGAACGGCAAGAGGAGGCGCTTGTACGCGCGCGCCCCGGCGCCGGCGATGCTCGCCGAGAAGCGCTTGATCGAGCCGAGCAGGCCCGGGTTGAGGAACTGGAAGAGGCTGTACAGATCGCCCGCGTGGTTCTCGACCGGCGTGCCGGTCGCCGCGATGCGTGCGCGCGCCCGGAGCCCGAACGCCGCCTTCGCGCGCAAGGTCTCGGCGTTCTTGATGAGCTGCGCTTCGTCGAGGATGGCGGTGCTCCACTCGGTCGCGTGGAACGACGCGGCGTCTTGCTGGAGCAAGGTGTAGCTCGTGACGACGACATCGCGCTTGCCGAGCCGCTCGAGCGTCCCGTCGCGGTCCGAGCCCCAGTGCGCTCGAACACGCAGGCTCGGCGCGAACCGCTCGATCTCGCGCCGCCAGTTCTCGCAGACCGACGTGGGCGCGACGACCAGGGCCGGCCCGTCGGACGCCCGGTGCAAGAGCAGCGTGACGAGCTGCACGGTCTTTCCGAGCCCCATGTCGTCGGCCAGGCACGCGCCGAGCTCGAGATCGGCCAGGCGCGCGAGCCAGAGAAAGCCCTCGCGCTGGTAGTCGCGCAGCTCCCCGGTGAGGCCTCTGGGGAGCCGGGGTGTCGCCGCGAAGACCTCGTCGAATCGGGCGCGCCAGGCCGCGGCGGTCTTGTCGAGCGCAATGGCGCCGCCCTCGGTCGTGAGCTGGTCCAGCACCGACACGGCCGACTGCGGAATGGCGACGCGGCCATTGCGCTCCCTGCTCTCGTCGCGCGCGGCGGCGAGCGCGTCGAGCACCTCCCGCAGGTCGCGCTCGAGCTCCACGTATTCGCCCGACGCGAGGCGGACGAACCGGCCCGGGTGCTGGGCGACGAGCTCGAGGAGCTGCTCGAGCTCGAGGGAGAGATCGCCATCCACCTCGAGCGTGCTCTCGAGCGAGAAGAAGCCTCCGTCGCGCTTCAAGCGCCCGCGCAGCGAGCGCCGCCCGAGCTTCGCGCGGAGGCGCACCGGTGTGCCCTGGGGCCACTCGACGACGACGGCGTCGCCGAGCTCGCGCAGCGCAGAGACGAGCTCCAGGCAGGCCTCCGGCTCCTCGAGGTGGAACGCGAAGTGGCCCGTCTCGAATCCTGACAGAACCGCACATTTTTCGACGACTGCGTTCGCCAGGGCCTCCTCCCGCGCGAGATCGCGCTCGGTCTGCACGGTCTTGCCGGCGACCTGCCCGAGCAGCGTCGGCGCCCCGCGCCCGGGCCCGACGAGCGTGGTCCCGGGGCCGAGGGGCCGGACCAGCAAGGTCATCGCGAGGCCGCCGCGGCTCGGCAGCAGGCGCGCATAGGGTCGGCAGTCGGCGTCGACCTTCTCCGCGCTCGTCCGCTCCGTCGACTCCACCGGCACGAGCGGCGCGAGCGCTTCGAGCAGCCCGAGCAGGCGCTCCTTGCCCGAGGCGGGCACGGTGAGCGCCGGCGACAGGAGCTCGAGCAGGTTCTTGAGCTCGCCGTCCACGAGGTAGACGGCGAGCTGGTTGTCTTGCGGGACCACGGTGATCCCCGGCCGGAGCGTGGCGGGGCTCACGTGGACCGCGACGGCGTCACCCTCCTTCCGCACCACGAGGCGCGGCTCGCCGCGGACGACCTGCCGCGGCACCTCCTCGTCGGCGTAGTAGACGCGCGGATGCCCGATGAGGGCGAGCCACGCCGACTCCATCATGTAATGGTAGACCGTCGGGTAGCCAAAGCTCGACTCGCGCGCCTCTCGGGCGTGCATCGCGAGCCGGGCGTCCTCCGGCGGCAGCTTCGCAATGAGGGCGCTCTTGCCGCACAGGTGCTTGATGGCGAGCTTCCGGCCCGCGGTCCACTTGCCGCCCGGCAGCCGCTTCTGGATGTAGGGCTCGAGGTGCGGCGTGTTGCCCGCGGTGCGCCAGAGGAGCCGCTCTGCCGGCGCGGCCTCCTCCGACTGCTGGCCGGCCGGCTTGAGCTTTTCGGCGAGCGAGGCGATACGGTCGAGCTTGAGCTCCCAGGCAGGGCGCGTCATCTCCGCGTCGAGGATGGAAGGGCCGAGCTTCAGCTCGATCTTCGGCGGCTCCTTGTCCTCCAAGCGCCGCGAGCGCTCCGGTATCGACTCGAAGAGCCGCCGCGCCGCGAAGGCCTGTTGCTCCGCGAGCCACGCGTAGCCGGCCCGCGCGTAGGCGGGCCCGACCTCGACGAGCTGCGAGAGGATCTGCCAGAGCGTGTAGCTGTCGAGGAGCGGATTTCGCGGCACGAGGACCTGGACGAGGCCGGTCAGCGCGTCGGCGGGGACCTCTCGCGCATAGGAGACGGGCACACGTTCGCCCAGGGCGCTCTTCGCCACCGCGTCGAACACCCGAAAGGTCTGCTGGAGCGCTGCGCCCTTCTTTCCGCCGTGCTCGATCCACTTCAGCAGCTGGTCGGAGCCCGGCGCGCGCGTGCGCAGCGCGACGACCGCCAGGAAGAAGAGCACACCGGCGTGATCGCCCCGCTTCGGATTGGGCAGCGCGGCGGCCTCCTCTCCGGCGGCGGCGTAGCGTCCTTCGACGACCGCGAGCGCGATGCGCGAGAGCGTCTGCAACGTCGCGGGGAACGCCCCCGTGGCGAGCGCCCGGAGCACCGCGAGGTCGCCGACGAGCACCGCGATGCCTCCGAAAGCCAGGGCCGCGGTGCTCGAGATGTCGCGCACGCGCGCGACGTCCTCCGCGAGGTAGCGGTAGAGCGAGAGCGCGCGCGTCGGCCCGCGCTCGTTCTTGAGCAACACCTGGTCGACGAGCCGCTGGGCGAGGGGCGTCGGCAGCCCCGCGAGCCACGCGGCGTCGAACGGCTCGAGCGTCTCGAGCGCGAGCGCGTCGGCGACGTTTCGGTCCGACGCGCAGAGCCCCTCGAACAAGCTCGTCGCCTCGGGGAGACCGCGGTGAATGGCCACGCGCGCGTCGAACGCCGGATCCATGTAGGCGGAGCCCCGGGCAACGCGAAGCAACATGGAGAAGTCAGGTCGCTTCACCGCCCACCGGAGCGCTGATGCGCGCACGCCGAAGGCGCAGCGATAGCGGTGACTTTCGTCGAGGTGGACGAGGCCGAGCTCGACCAGCGTCGTTGCGACCGGGCGGACGCTCGAAGTCGCCAGCGCGCGCGTCGCGCTCTCGCGGAGCCCCGCGGCCGCCGCCACCTCCGTCCAGCGTGTCAGGTGGCTCGGCTCTGCGAGCGCGAGCAGCACGAAGAGCGCCGACTCCATCGGCCCGAGACGGCGAAACGTCGCCTCGAGATTGGCGTTGGTCTGCGCAACGGGCGACGTCTGCATCCGCCCGGTTGGGTAGTCCCGCCGCCTGCGGCGCTCAAACGGATTTGTGCATGGCGGCCCGGCGGTGCCGCCGCGGCGGGCGCGGGTTCCCTTCTTGCCCACCCCGCTCTCTCAGGCCGCGAGGTTACCATGCTCGGGGGGTACGATGAGCGACATGAGCCCTGAGAGGATCTTCGTGGACCGTCTGTTCGAGAAGCACGAGTGCGGGCCCGAGCGCGTCGAAGCTGAGGGCGCGCGTCAGGTGCTCGTCGAGGGCGCGACGGTTCACGTCCTGTTTCCCAAGTACGTTCCTTCCGTGGAAGTCGTGAGCGCGGCCAAGCAGGGCGACCTGCTCTTCCTCGTCGGCCTTATCCAGGCACCGCCGGAGTGGGGAGTCGCTGGCAACGGCGCGATCGTCGTGGCTCGCCGAATGCAAGACGACCTCTACGGCGTTCATGTCTGGCATGAGCTCCACCAGGGAACGCTCGAGCACCTCGTGGAGTCGCGCGATCCCGGGAGCGAAGCGCGCTACAGCGGTGTTCGGTTGCCGTGATCGAGTCTGCCGCTCCAAGGGCTCCCTTGGGTGAGAGCCCTTTCCGCGGCAGACATGCCACCCCTCTGCACCCGCCGCTCGATCGTCAATGGCGAGGGTCGGGCAAGGCAACCGACCCTCGCTGTTAGCGAAGGCGCTTCCCCTGGCCACGGCATGGCTCGGGCGGAGGGTCGGTCCACCCCAGCAACGATTCGCGCGAGATGCCCGGGCGCATCCCCGATGAATCGTCGCCACGCGACGATTCGGGCGCGATGGGCACCACATCGGCGCCGATTCGACGCCAGGCCACGATTCGGGCGCGATGGGCGGTTGGAGCGACCCCTTGCGCCGCGTGGGCATGTGCTCCGACCACGACATGTTCGACCTCACGGTCGGCGGACGCGGACAACTGCTGGCGACGGGCCGTTGCCGGCACCGCGGGCCGCCTCGCCGGCCGCCGCCGAGCGTTTGCGATCAGGACGCGGAGGATTGAATCAATCCGCCCGGTCCTGATCGCGAGATTGAGCCACCGTGAGCCGGCGGCCACCAGGATTCGCGCACTTGCGTGTCACGCGACGCGCCCGGAGCCTCAGGAACGCGCTGGAGCCCGCGATTCCGCGATCAGGAAGCGGAGGATTGGATCAATCTGCTGCGTCCTGATCGCTGCGGCGGTGGGCGCCGGCGTTCCTGCCAGCGCCGCGAGGGGGCTCGTGTCTGCGCGCACGGTGTCGCCGTCAGATCGGCGCGCGAGCCAGTCATGGGCCGTGTAAGCTCTCGCGCGATCGGAGCCACGAATCGTGATGCGAACGGGACATCAAGCACTCACGCTCTTTCTGTTTGCGGCGGCGGTCGCCGGCTGTGGCGGCAGCCCAGGGACGGAGCCGACGTCGGTCGCGGTGAGCGCTCCGGCTCCCGTTCGCGTCTCGCCGCCACCATTGCCGCCGCTCCCGGAGCCCTGCAGCTTCTCCCTCGGCGAGCGCCAGGCGGTGGCGGCGCCGGGCATCATCAACGCGGATGTCGGGGCGAACGCGGAGAGCGCGCTGTTCGCCTACCAGGTCCAGGCCGCACCCCGCTCGCAGGTGATTCGCGCGCGCCTGCTTCTCGGGCCCACGCTCGGCAGTGAGCTGTTGCTCTCGGGCGAGGCCGGTTTCCATGTGCTCCCTCGCGTGTTGGCCCTGCCCGACCGCTTCCTCGTGGCGTGGAATCACCAGCTCGCCGTCGCAGGGGAGGAGTCGGACCGTCACGAGGTCGCAGAAGCCCGGTGGGTCTTCCCGGATGGAACAATGAGCGCGGTCTCGGAGCTGCCGTTCGGATCCGGGTCGATTCGTCTCGCTCGCGTCCCGAGCGGTATCGCCGCGATGTACACGACGTGGGAGTCCTCGGGAGCCGGAACCGCGCGCGAAGTCTTGATGCGGCAAGTGCTCGACCTCTCGCTTCGCCCGATCGGGCCTCCCGTCGCGTTGCTCGACGCCCCACACGGGGGAGAGGATGAGGTCACGCTCGCCGATGGGACCACGTGGGTCGTCGCGGTCTCGTCCGGCTTCAAGACCTCTCAATGGCGTGCCCACCTCATGCGCCTCGACGCGACGGGCAAGGTCATCTCTGCGGTGAAGGAGATCCCGATGGAGCAGGGCTATGTGGCTCGACCGGCCCTGTTCGACGTGGGCGACGGGCTCCTCTTGACGTGGCTCGCCGATCAAGAGGTCGGGCAGCCGCCGGTCGCCGCCACCGTGACGAAGCTCAGCTACTCCGCCGAGGTGCTCGACGGCCCGCGCATCGTGGGGAGCGGCGGAACGCGGTTCAACGGAGGTGCCCTCGTCGTCAGTGGCGGCGCGCCCGCCCTCCTCTTCGACGGCAGCCAGATTGTCGGTCTCGATCGCGCCGGAGCGCCCCGCGGAGCTCCGCAACGCCTCGGGCCGGCGAGCGCGCAGCAGCCCTTCTGGATCGAGCGTGAGGGGAGCTTTGCGTTCGCCTGGGTCGATGGGGTGGAGCGAGAGGTCTCGCTGCAAGTTGCGCCGGTGACGTGCACGCGCGCGCGGTAGCGAGCGCGAAGACGCCGATCGCGGGGGTATGAGCGGGCGCGCGCTACGCGCCCGCGTCGCGTCGGGCTCGCTCGAGCGCGAGCGCGCGGTGGCTGCGCTCGCCGGGCGTCATGCGACGGATGCCGGCTTCGGGGAGCCGCCAGACGTCGTCGCTCCGCGCTTCGCGCTCCGCGCCATAAGTCGCCAAGGTTTGGCAAACCCCGGCCAGTTGTGGCGCGGCCACGCGGCCCGGTCGCCGCGCGCTCACTCAAGATCGCGCACTTGCGCGGTCGCGTCCGCGGGTTGCGAGCCTTCGGCGCCACTTCGGTCTCTTTCGCGCGCCATATCTCCCCCGAGTCTGCCAAACCTTGGCCACTTGTGGCGCGCCGCCCGGCTCGACGAGGGCGGGGGAGCAGTGGAACGCGGCGCGGCCATGGCCCCGCTGCCCCGGCACCCGCTACCATCGCGCCGTGTCCTTTCCGCGGACGAAGGCGCTGCACCTCGGTCTGTACGACGAGCCGCTGACGCGCGAGCTCGAGGTGCGGCTGGAGGGGCTCGGTCCGGACCGTGTGGAGTGGGAGCAGCTCGACGAGCACCACGCGCCGTTGGCGCTCTCGCGGCTTCTCCATCCGCGTGTCGTTCGGGCGCTTGCGTCGCTCGACGGTGAGGAGCGCGGGCTGAAGCAGCTCGAGCTGGTGAACAAGCTGCTTGCGCTCCTGCAAGCGGAGGCGCCACGAGGCGGAACGGCGCCGATGCATGCGACCGCGAAGGCCAGGATGAAGTTCATCTGCCTCGTCTCGGTCGCATCGCGTGGCTTCCCAACGATTGCGCCGACGAGGTTTCGCACAGTTGCGAGCGCCTCATGAGCCGACTCGCCGCCGTCCGGGGCAGCGCGTGGCCCAGCATGCGACCGCGAACGTGCGGATGAAACTCATCTGGCCCGTGTCGTTCGCATGGGGCGAGCCAGCGGCTGACGCGGACGTTCTGCCCCTCCGGCCGCGCGCGCCGCCCGACGCGGGGCTCCCCCGGCCCCGCGGGCGTTGGCCACGTCCGTGAGTTGGGCAGCTGCGCCGACCGGGGATGCGGCGGCAGACGTTCGCGGTCTCGCGAGCAGGAGCTCCACGCGTTACGCTCGCGTCATCACGCACGAGGTGCACCGCGTGGAAGCGTTCCTGTTCGGCTATTGGGGGTGGGGCTCGAACACGGAGCTGCTGCTCGACTTCACGGCCCAGGTGGAGGACAAGCGTGGCTTCGCGCCGCCCTGCTTCGTGGATATTCGCGTCTCGCGCAGCGTGCGAGCCGCTGGCTTCCGTGAGCAGGCGTTCGAGAAGCTGGCAGGCCCCGACCGGTACCTGTGGATGCCCGAGCTCGGGAACAAGCGCATCACGGAGAGGGCGACGGGGATCGAGATTGTCGAGCCACGCGCGGCCGGGCGGCTGCTCGACCTGATCGTGGCTCGGCGGGAGAAGAACCAACGCGTCATCTTCTTCTGCGCGTGCGAGTTTCCCGGGACGAGCGCTGCGCCGCAGTGCCATCGGCGCGTGGTAGCCGACTTGCTGGTCGGCGCTGCTCGGTCCCGCGGCGTGTCGCTCGTCGCCGGCGAGTGGCCGGGCGGGCAGCCGGTCGAGGTGACCGTCGACCTCTCCCCCAAGGACTACAAGAAGCTGCTCGGGCGAGCCGCGACGCTCAAGACGGCGCTGCCCACCGCGGACGCAGCCGGATTGCCGTGGGGCTCGATCGTGACGGCTCGGTGCGACGGCGAGAGCTACTCGTTCGTCTCCGGCCCGGCGCGGGTGTCGCGGGGTGAGCTGGTGCTGCCGCTGTGCGCCTGGGGCTATGAGGATCTGCGCGAGGGATGGCGGGAATACGACGGGGGCGCGGGGGTCGGCTGGCCTAGCGCAGCGGGGTAGCCGGCGCGCCTGTTTGGAGAAGGGTCGCGATTCCTGTTCACCGAGCGGGAGCATCTTGCCCCGCCTCCGCGCGAGGGTCCGGGCCAGCGCCCACGTTTGCTTCGTGCCGGTGACGTGGGAGGCGCTCTCGCTCGACGACGGCGGCGCCGCAAGGCGACCGCGAACGCCCGGATGAAGTTCATCTGCCTCGTCTGGGTCGCATCGCGTGGCTTCCCGACGATTGCGCCGACGAGGTTTCGCATAGTTACGAGCGCCTCATGAGCCGAGTCGTCGCCGTCCGGGGCAGAGCGTGGCCCAGGATGCGACCGCGAACGCGGGGATGAAACTCATCTGGCCCGTGTCGTTCGCATGGGGCGAGCCAGCGGCGGACGCCGCGCACCATTCCGCCCCGCCGGCCAGGCGCGTACGATGAGGCTCATGACCGCTTACGCTTCCTTCCAGGCCATCGAGACGGATCGGCTCCGTGCGCACTTCGAATGGGTGCTCGCCGTGCTGCGCGCGCAGGACACGTCCGCGCTCGGCGCCGAGGCGCGGGCCCGGCGCGAGGCGACGCTCGCGGAGCTCGAGGCCTACGCGGAGCGCGGCGCCTTCCCGCACAACGTGGTGAGCGA
>JAEUKE010000292.1 GCA_016794345.1 Myxococcales bacterium | reverse complement strand
GGGGCGTCTGAACCTGGAGCCCCTTCGGCGCGCACCGGCGGGCTGGGCCGGCTGGATGAGGGGAGTCAGGGTCTCCGAACGTGCTGGGAGGCGGGACAGGAGGGGCCAGTCGACCCTCGGGATGGAGTCGTGCCCTGGCGGTCACCCGTACAGGCGCCGCTCGCAGGTCAGCGCCACGCGGTCGAGAACGCGAGTCGAAGCTGACCGGTCGGAGCAGCTCGGGGCGGCGGAGGCCTCGGGCCCAGCCCATGCTTGGCAAGGAGCTTGGCGATCGCCACGGGCGTCGTGGCCGCCTCGAGCAAGCGGGTCGTGCCACCGCAGCGGACGCAGGTGACGACGTCGACCGAAAAGACGTGGCGGAGCAGCCACGCCCATGGCTTCTTCCGCGGCTCCGGAGCCAGGACGGTCCTGTCATGCTCGAAGAGCGCGAGCTGCTTCGGTCCCTTGTCGTCCACCTTCGGCACGACCTCGGACCGGAGCTTCGCATGCGAGCTGAGCACGCCGTGGTAACGAATCATGTGCAGCCGTGGAGGCGGGATGAGCGCGGCGATGCGCGCGCAGAGGTCGAGCGGCTCGAGGACGAGCGCGACCGTGCCGTCACTCCAAGGCTTCTTCAGCAGGTAGCGAAGCTTGCCGCCGGCGACCTCGACCAGGCGCTCCTGGGCGATGGGTGGGCGACAGACGTACCTGCACAACCGCTCGAGGCGAGCACGGTCCCGGTGAACGCCACGGTGCACAGCCCCGATGGCCTCAACGAGATGGTCTACAACCGCTGCATCGGGACACGATTCTGCTCGAACAACTGCCCGTACAAGGTCCGGCGCTTCAACTGGTTCGATACGACCCGCCCGCCGCCGACGGACCTGCAAGCGAACCCCGACGTCAGGGTTCGTGAGCGTGGCGTCATGGAGAAATGCACGTACTGCGTCCAGCGGATCCGGCGCGCCGAGAAGGCGGCGCTCGTGGAGCGGCGTGCCATCGCCCCGGGCGAGGTCGTGACGGCTTGCCAGCAGGCGTGTCCGACGGGTGCGATCCAGTTCGGATCGCTCGAGCATCAGGACGAGCCCTTTGCGGTCGCCCGCTCCGAGGGTCGGGCCTATGGCGTGCTCCACGAGCTCGGGACCGTGCCGCGTACCCGATACCTCGCGAAGATCGCGAACCCTCGATCGGGTACCGCGCGATGAGCCAGGATCTGATCGCGGGTGACCCGACCGAAGAGGAGCTCAACGCGCAGCTGCTCGGTACGACGTGGCCCGCCGTGGGCGGTCTTCGTCGGGGGGATGCTCGGAGCGGCGGGCGCCTACGGTCTTCAATGGCTCCTGGTCGCCTACCTGTACCCGCTCGACGTCGGAGGACGCCCGCCCCACATGCCGCTCGCGTTTTTCATCATCACGTTCGAGATGGGGATCCTGGCGGCTGCCTTCACGGCGATCGGAGGCGTCGTGCTCCAGGCCAGGCTGTTTCGGCTCCACGCTCCCGTCTTCGAGGTCGAGGGGATCGAGTCTGCGAGCGTAAGCGGTCATTGGCTGGAGGTCGCGCCAGGTGCGGGGCGAGCGGAGCGGCTCGACGACGACCTCGCCGCGACGAAGCCGCTGCGTCTGGTCGGCGCGCCGGAGGTCCGCCGGACGCATCGTCCTTGCGTCGCTGCTCGGACTTGCCTCCTCGGGCTGCGAGCAGATCGACTTCGAGCGGATGATCGAGCAGCCGTCGTTTCGTCCGTACGAGGCGAGCACGAGCTTTTCCGACGGAATGGCGATGCGGCGGCCCCCGCCGGGCACGATCCCGCGTTCGCGGACGCTGGCGCCGCCGGATCTCGTCACCGGGCAGGAGGCGGACGGCCCGGTCGATTACGTGCCCGTCCTCGTCGACCGAATCCTGCTGGAGCGCGGACAGGACCAGTTTCGGATCTTCGGGGCGAGCTGTCACGGCCCATCGGGAGGCGGCAACTCCCAGGTGGCGGAGAACATGACGCTGCGCCGCCCGCGCTCGTTGCACGACGAAGAGGTGCGGGCCTACCCGCCCGGCCGTCTCTACGGCGTGGTGTCGTCGGGTTATGGGCTGATGCCCGGCTACGAAGACAAGCTCTCCATCCAGGACCGCTGGGCGGTCGTTGCGTTCGTGGGCGCGTTGCAGCTGAGCCAGCGGGCGGAGCTCGCGACGTTGCCCGACGCCGTACGTGAGGAGGCGACCACGTGGCTCCGGTAGACATTCCGCGCTTCGGAGGTCGTGCCTTGATCCGCGGCGGCGCCGCTTCCGCGCTGGTCGGGCTGGGGGGACGGCGGTTGGCTACGTCGTGTCGCCGGCCGCGGCGATCGGCGCCTGGCTGACCGCGTTTTCGTTCTTCGTCTCACTGGCCCTCCTCGGCGCGCTGCTGTTCCTGACCATTGGCTACGCGGTCGGCGCGAAATGGCCCACCGTCGTCCGACGCCTCACGGAAGCCGTCGCCACGACGTTTCCGGTGTTGCTCGTTGCGTTCGTGCCGCTCGTGCTCGGTGCCAGCCAGATCTACCCGTGGCCTTCGGCTGGGGGGCTCGACGCGCACGCGCGTGAGCTGCTGGAGCACAAGGCTGCCTATTTGAACCTGCCCGGCTTCGCGCTCCGCGGCGTCCTCTATTTCGTGCTCTGGATCGTGGTGAGCCACTTGCTCGTCCGCAGTTCGTTCTCCTCCGATGAAGCGCCCGCTCCGGAGCCGCGGGTCTCTCCAGGCGCGCTGTCCGCAGCGGCGCTCCCGCTCCTGGCGCTCTCCCTGACGTTTGCCTCCGTGGATTGGTTGATGTCGCTGGACCCGGCTTGGTATTCGTCGATGTTCGGCGTCTACTACTTCGCCGGCGGCTTCGTCGGGGCGCTCGGGCTGCTGAGCGTGATGGCCTGGAGGCTGAGGAGGGAGCCGCGCGTTCGACTCGCGAACTCGCCCTCCCACTTTCACGCGCTCGGACGAATGCTCCTCGGGTTCTGCATCTTCTGGGCCTACATCGCGCTTTTCAGGCCATGTTGATCCAGATCGCCGACAAGCCGGAGGAGGTTCCATTTTACCTGCGGCGGATCGAGCGAAGCTGGGCAGAGCTCACGACGATCGTGGCGTTCGGGCGCTTCGTGATCCCCTTTTTCGTGCTCCTGCCGCGGATCTCGAAACACAGGCCCGGGCTCGTCGCCGCGGTCGGCGCCTTGACCGTCGTTTGCCATTACCTCAACGTGTTCTGGCTCGTCGGGCCGGCGGTCGAGTCGGCGCGGCCGGCGGCGGCTTGGCTTCATGTGTCCGCGCTCGTCGGCCTCGGCGGGGCGGTGACCGCATTTGCGGCTTGGCGGCTGCGCGGCCGCATGGTCCTGCCGGTGGGAGATCCGGCCCTCGCCGAGGCGCTTACGTTGCTCGCGCTCTTCGTGACCTGGTGGGTGATTGGATTCCGCCAATACGTGGCCATGCGGGCTCCGCCCGAATCGACCTTCGACGTCTACGTGTCCGGCAAACAATGGATGTGGACCTTCGCCTATCCGGACGGAAGCGCCTCGAACGGAGTCCTCGTCGTTCCGGCGAATCGCCCGGTGAAGCTCATCATGACGTCGCGCGACGTCATTCACAGCTTCTTCGTCCCCGAGTTCCGGCTCAAGCAGGACGTCGTTCCGGGGCGCGTGACGACCCTCTGGTTCGAGGCGACGGTCCCCGGCCGGTATCAGATCCTCTGCGCCGAGTACTGCGGGACCAGCCACTCGACCATGCGGGGCGAGGTGCTGGCGCTCTCGGGACCCGAGTTCGAGCGGTACATCGAGCTCACGGGTTTCCTGGCCGCGCTGCACTACTCTCGTCGACGCCATCTGGATCTTCCTGTGGCCCTTGCTCTACCTGGTGGGCCGCGAGCGGAGGTCGGTCGTATCTGTTGGCGTTCCTGGGGCTCGTCGCGCTCACGACGGCGAGCCTCGGGCTCTCGGCGCTGCCGCTCGGGGGGCTCTCGCTGACCGTGGCCCTCTCGATCGCCTCCGTGAAGGCGAGCGTCGTGGGGCTGGTCTTCATGCACCTCGGACGCGGCCCGATCGTTCCGCGGATCGTTGCGGTCGCGAGCATCGGCTTCGTCGCTTTGGTGTGCCTCGGCACCGTGGCGGACGTCGCGTTTCGCTGAGCGTGCCGGGGCCGGTCCTGGTAGCATTCGGTCGCATGTCCACGGCGGAGGACGAGGATCTGGCGCGCTGGAAGGCGCGCGTTGGCGGGTCCATTCGCGGCAAGTGGAAGCTCGACGCGCTCCTCGGGGTCGGAGGCATGGCGGCGGTGTACGCGGCCACCCACAAGATCGGGCGGCGGGACGCCATCAAGATCCTGCACCCGGAGGTCGCGGTGTCCCGTGAGCTGCGCGCGCGCTTCGAGCAGGAAGCGCTCGCGGTCGGCAAGCTCGGTCACCCCGGGGCGGTTCAGGTCATCGACATCGACGTCACGGAGGACGGCGCGCCGTTTTTGGTGATGGAGCTCCTCGAGGGAGAGAACCTCGGCCAGCGCGCCCATCGCCTCGGCGGCATGGCGGAGGAGGAGCTCTTCGGTTACGCGGACCAGCTCCTCGACGTGCTCGTCGCGGCCCACGTGCTCGGGATCGTGCATCGGGACATCAAGCCCGACAACCTGTTCGTCACGAAGGAGGGCAGGCTGAAGGTGCTCGACTTCGGGATCGCGCGCATGAAGGCGGGAGGCTCCGGCCTGAAGACGCGGACGGGCGCGATGATGGGCACCACGAGCTACATGGCGCCGGAGCAGATCCACGGCCGTGACGTCGACGGCCGGGCGGACGTGTTCGCGGTGGGCGCGACGCTGTTCCGCGTCCTCGCGAAGCGCAAGCTCCACGAGGCGGTGAGCGACGCGGATCTCCTCGTGAAGATGGGGAGCACGCAGGCGCCGCCGATCCAGAGCGTCGCGCCTTCGGTGAGCGTGCGCGCGGCGCGTATCATCGACAGGGCGCTCGCTTTCGACGCCGATCGTCGCTATCCCGACGCCGCGACGATGCGCGCGGACGTGCAGGCGGTGCTCCGCGGCGAGGACCCGCCGTTCGCATCGGTCCAGGCCGTCCGGGCGGAGTCGGCGACGCGCGCGGAGGGGCTCGGCGTTCAGCACGCGCTCCCTGGGCCCAGCGTTGCCCACGCGATGCCGCGCGAGCCGACCGGGGTCACGCAGTCCGCTCTCGGCGCGGCCTCGCCACTGGCCCCGACCGCAGCGCCCGCGTTCGACGTTCGGCCGGCGGTGGCCGCCGTGACGATGGGAGCCGTCGAGCCGACCGGATTGCCGGTCGTCATCCCTCAGGATTCGTCCGCGGCCGGACGCCGCACGGAGGAGAAGCGGCCTCCCATTGCGGTGTTCATCGCGATGGGCGCCGCCATGTTGGTCCTCGGGGTCGGGGTCGGCGCCTGGCTCATGCTCGGAGGCGCCGGTCGGAGCGTGGAAGGCCGAACCGCGGCGGCCCGGGTGGAGCAAGGTGAGGTCGACGACGCGGAGGACGATCCGCAGGCTTCGGCCTCGGCCGAAGAGCCGGCTCCGAGCGAGGCTCCGAGCGCGAGCGGCACCGCGACCGCTTCGGGAGCGCCGACAGCAGGCCCGACCGGTGGCCCCCGGCCGAGGCCGGCGCCGACCACGCAGCCAGCGCCGACAATGCAGCCGGCGCCGACCACGACCACGACCACGCAGCCATTGCCCAGGCCGGAGCCGAACGGCGGCGAGCCGGGAAAGAAGGGCGGTAAGAAGGGCAAGAAGGGCGGCAAACACAAATGAGCGTCGACCGCGAGATCGGTCTCAGCCAGCCGCTGCGCGTCGGCGCTTGAGCGCGCCGAGGCCGATGTCCAGGAAGTCCTTCGCCGCCTTGCGCGCGAAGACGAGCGCGGCCGCGACGTAGGCGGCGGCCCCGACGAGGATCTCGATGACGAGCCGAACGGCCGCGTGGAGGCCGGTCGCGTGGAGGGCGTTTCGCGCCGCCAGCACGGCGACGCCCATGAGCAGACAGGCGGCGAGCGGCCCGGCGAGAGCGCGCAGGACCGGCAGGATCCGGATGCCCTCCGGCCGGAGCACGCGCAGGTAGTGCAGCGTGTTGACCAGGAAGGCGATCCCGACGCCGGCGGCCGCCCACGTCGGACCCAGCGGGGACAACGCGGCCATGGAGCCGAGCAACACGACGACCAGGACCCCGTCGACGAGCGGGAGCATGCGCGTCCGGCCGACCACCTGGAGCAGCCCAGCGGAGAGAACGCCGAGCGATCGCATCATGCTGAGCGAGGCGAGGACCGCGAGCAGCGGCGCGACGCCGGCGTAGGTGGGCGGATACAAGGCTTCGACCGCGGTGTACGAGACGGCGCCGAGCCCGAGCGCCACCGGAAAGACGACGAGGGCCATCAGCGACGCGGCCCGCACGAACCCGCGCCGGCGCGCCTCGGCGTCCGAGAGGCGCGCGAACGTGGGGACCAGGACGTCGTTGATCTGCTCGCCGAGGTACGTCCCGGGAAGCTCCGCGAGCTTGTACGCCTGGTTGTACACGCCGGTCGTGGCCGAGCCGAACCGGAACGTCATGAACCAGTTGTCCCAGGTCGTCGCCCCGTAGTGCAGGACCATTGAGAGCGACACGGGCCATCCGAACCGGAGCATGGCGCCGAAGGTGGCGCGCGTGAGCTTGCAGGGCTGGAGGTAGTCTCGCCAATGTGTGACCGAGGCGAGGTAGACGAGCCCGACCACCGCGCGCGCGATGTTCGCGTACACGAGCGCGAAGGCGTCGAAGCCGCGCGTCGCGAGGACGACGCTCATCACGGCGAACACCGTCTCGCCGAGGAAGGCACGCACGCCGATCTTGCGGAACTCCATGTCTCGCACGAGCACGTAGCGGGGGAGCCAGCCGAGCCGGTCGACGAGGTGCCCCACGACCAGGCCAGGCACGTAGGCGGTCATGTCCGGCGAGTGGAGCCAGCTCGCCACGGGGTGCATGAGCGCGAGCGCGGCGCAGCCGCCCACCGCGCCGGCCGTCATGGTCAGCACCGACCCGTGAAACGCGACCGCGCGACCCAGCTGGGGGTGGGCCGCGATGTATTGGCCGACTCCGAGCTGCGTGGCGTTGGCGATCGTGAAGACGAGGACAAACGCGTTGTTGAACTCCCCCTGGTGATACGGCAGGACAAAACGCGCGACGATGAACGTGCTGAGTATCGTGACGAGCCGACCGCCGACGTTCGCCAACGTCGTCCAGAGGAACCCGAGCGCGGCCTTCTTCGCTAATGACACCTTCGCCCTACTCTTTGCTACGTTCGGCCCATGATGGCCGGGCAACCGAGTGTTCCTCTCGCTTCCGCGACCGGCGCCAGAGGACGCTAGCACGTGACGCCGCTCTACTTCGGTGACTCCAAGCAGCCGCTCTTCGGTTTCCTGAACGAGCCACGAGGTGAAACCCAGCGTGCGCACGGTGTGCTTCTCTGCCCACCCATCGCGCAGGAGCACGTGCGCGCGCACTGGGCGCTTCGGCAGGTGGCGACGTCGCTGTGCCGCGCCGGGTTTCACGTCCTTCGATTCGATTGGTTCGGGGTGGGGGACTCCGCGGGGGATCTCTCGCAGGCGACGGTGGCGCGCTGGCGCTCGGACCTGGAGACAGCGGCTCAGGAGCTCAAAGACGCCGCAGGTGTTCGGAAGGTGTCGCTGGTCGGTCTGAGGCTCGGTGCGACGCTCGCGGCCCTCTCGGCGCCTGTCATCAAGCCGACCGCGTTGGTGCTCTGGGACGCCGTGCAGGACGGATCCGCGTACCTCGCCGAGCTGAAGCAGCTGGAGAAGGGCATCCTGGCAGACGAGCGACGCTTCTGGGTCGCGTGGCCCGCCTCCGTCCGCGCGACGGTCGGCAAGCTTCGACCGGACGTCGCCCAGGCGCGTCACCCCGCCGCGGACGAGCTGGTGGGCTTCGCCTTCCCGGGCTCGCTTCGCGAGCAGATCGGGGAGCTCAGCCTCGACGGAGCCGTCGACGTCGGAAGGTCGCGTGTCTTCTTGCTCGACTCGTCCGGTGAGCCCGGGTCGACGCGGCTCCTCGCGCATCTGCAGTCGCGCGGAGCGAAGGCCGAGCTGCGCACCACCCAGGCCGAAGGTAGGTGGTCGGACCCTCGCCAAGTCGAGGAGCTTCTGTTACCGGGAGATGCGGTGCAGACGATCACGGACGCTCTGGAGACGGCGACATCTTGATCGTCGAGCGGGTGCACACGTTCGGCGACGACAGAGGTCTGGTCGGAGTCGTCACGAGCCCCGCCTCTCCGCGCGCGGGAGCGCCCGCCGTGGTGCTCTTGAACGCCGGGCTCGTGCACCGTGTCGGGCCCTTCCGGATGCACGTCGAGCTCGCCCGGCGGCTCGCGGGCGCGGGCTTCCTCGTGCTTCGAATGGACCAGTCGTCCCTGGGCGACAGCCAGGCGCGGCCCGCGGGCCTCTCCTACGAAGAGCGCGCCGTGCTCGATGCGCGTCAGGCGTTCGACTTCCTCACGGAGCGATACGGAACACCACGGTTCGTCGTCGTCGGCCTCTGTGCGGGCGCGATGAACGCACACAGGGTCGCCCTGGCCGACGATCGCGTGGTCGGGTGTTGCCTCCTCGACGGCTACGCCTACCGAACAAAAGGGTTCTGGATCCGCCGCGCGGCGTCTGCCGCGCTGGACCCGCGTGCCTGGCGAGGTCTCGCGGCCCGCCTCGCGCGCGGCGTGAAGCAGGGGAGCTTGCTCCACGTGCTCGACCGAAGCGAGGGAGATTGGAGCGCGCCCTCCGGTGAGAGCCCAGGTGAGGACGCGACGTCGATCTTTGCCCAGGATTGGCCTCCGCTTTCGGAGGTGCGCGGTGAGCTCGAGCGTATCGTCGCGCGCGGCGTCCGCATGCTCTACGTCTACACCGGCGGGTGGTCGGACTTCACGCATCCGAGTCAGTTCGACGAGATGTTCCCGGACCTCCCGGCGCGCTCGGTCGACGTCAGGTACTTCCCCGAGGCCGATCACACGTACGTCATCCTCGCGCACCGCGAGAAGATGCTGCGCGAGGTGGAGGCTTTCCTGCTGCGCGTGGCGAGCTCGGACGAGCGCCGCGGAGCCTGATCTCGATCAGAACGCGATGCCGAGGCCGAGCGACGCCAAGAGCTGCACGATCGAAGACTTGTCGTAGAAGCTGACCTCGTAGTTGCCGGCGCGGAGCACCTTCTTCTCCGCCGTCGCGAAGCCGATCCCGATACCGCCCGCGAGGTTGAAGCCGAGGTCGTCGCCGAAGACCGCGGAGCTGCCGATCCCGAGGCCGAGGATGGGCGACGCGATGTCGGCGGTGTTCTCGATCTTCAGATCGGGATCGGTGAGCGTGGCCTGGTAGGCCTCGAAGCCGACGATGGCCTTCGCGTAGAAGCCGCGGAGCGCCGTCCCCGTGAAGTAGACGAGGAAGTTGCCTTGCAGGGCTCCGCCCTGCGTGTCGAGGTTCTCGGTGGCGGAGCCGAAGATCCACGAGGGCTCCGCTTCGATCGAGAGCGGGCCCCAGATCTTCACCTCCGCCTGGAACGACAAGCGCCGAAAGATGAGATCGAACGGATCGAAGCGAATGCCGAAGCGGCAGCAGTCGGGCTCCTCCGGCTCGAGCGGTGGCGGACCGGGCGGGGGCGGCGGGCCCCAATACGGTTGACCCGGTTGGGCGTACGGCGGCCCGGCATACGGACCGCCATAAGGCGCGCCGGCGGGCGGCGGACCTGGAGGCGGACTCGGAGGGGACACGGGCGCCGGAGCCGGCGCAGGCATGGGGGGAGGCGCAGCGGGCTGTGGAGCGGGCGCAGGCGCGTCCGGCTCCTCTTCACCGGGCGCGTCCGGCTCGTCCTCCGCAGGGGGCACCGGCTCGGGCGTTTCCTGGGCTCGGGAGACTCGCGCCCCGGCGAGGACCGACGTCAAGGCGAGAGCGCAGGCGATCACGCGCATCGCGGGCAGACTACCAGCTTGCTCGCGCGCCGGTGTACACCCTCGCGCATCGGCTGGACTCCGCCGAGAGCTTCGGGTTAGTGGTCTCCGCGATGCGCCGCTCCACGCCGAACTCCGAAGCCGTCGCGGAAGCACAGCGCGCCTTCATCGGCACCATCGCGGCGCTCGACGAGGCGGCGCTCGGCTCGATGATCGCCGTGCTCGAGCCGTTCGCCAACGAGGCCCGACGGCATCGGCTCCGCTCGGTGATCGACGCTCGTCTGGACAGCGTGACAGTTCTGTTCGATTCACCCTACGACCCCCACAACGGCGCAGCGGTGCTCCGCTCCTGCGACGCCTTCGGCGTGCAGCGGCTCCACGTCGTGGAGCGCAAGCAGACCTTCCTCGCGGCTCGGGAGGTCGCCCGAGGCTCCCAGCGGTGGGTCGACGTGCACGCGTACCCGTCGGGGCCCCCCGCGACGACCCGGCTCGCCGCGAGCGGCTTCGAGCTCGTCGCGACGCACCCCGAGGGTGAGCTCGTCCCGGAGGAGCTCGCGCGGATCCCGCGCGTCGCGCTCGTCCTCGGCAACGAGCGCGACGGCATCGCAGACGACCTCGCCGGGGCATGCACGCGTCGCGTCCGCGTCCCCATGCGCGGCTTCGCGGAGAGCCTCAACGTGAGCGTGACGGCGGCCATCCTGCTGCGCGCAGCGACGGAGGGGCGACCGGGCGATCTGTCCGTCATGGAGCGCTCGCGCCTCTACCTTCGCGCGCTCGCGCTCACGTTGCCGCGCGCGCCCGAGATCCTCGCGGCGCACGGGCTGATCTTGGAGGAGGCAGGGTGATGAGCAAGCGCGCTTTGATAACCGGAGCTTCGAGCGGCATCGGTGCGGCGTTGTCGCGTCGCCTCGCGCGTCGCGGCTACGAGGTCTGGCTGGCGGCGCGTCGCTTGCCCGAGCTCGAGTCGCTCGCGCGCGCGATCGAAGGCGAGGGCGGTCGCGCGCACGCGATCTCGCTCGACGTGTCGAAGCCCGAGGCGACGGAGCAGGCGGTCGCGGCGCTCGATCGCGAGGTAGGCGGGTTCGATCTCGTGCTCGCGAACGCTGGCGTCGGGGGCCCGGCTCATCCCGTCGCCAAGCAGACCTTCGCGGACTTCCGCGCCGTGATGGAGATCAACCTGATGGGCGCGGCGGCCACCATCCTGCCGGTCATCCCCGGCATGGTGGAGCGCGGCAGTGGTCACGTCGTCGGCATCTCCAGCTTGGCGGGCGAGGTCCCGCTCCCCGCCGCAGCGGACTACGGGACGAGCAAGGCGGCGCTCAGCTTCTTCCTGGCTTCGGCCGCCGCCGATCTCATCCCGCGCGGCGTCGCCGTGACGGACGTCCACCCGGGGTTCGTGCGCACGCCGCTCACCGACAAGAACAAGTTCCCGATGCCGTTCCTGGTCGAGCTGGAGCAGGCCGCGGAGATCATCGACCGGGGTATCGAGAGGAAGAAGCGGGTCATCCGCTTCCCGCTCCCGCTCAAGGCTGCGATCTCCGGGGGCAACCTCCTGCCGGCCGCCTGGCGCGACGCGCTCGTGAACCGCAATCGCCCGGTCTGAGCGGCGCGCGCCTCGGCTGAGGCGGCGCCGGGAACTTTCGCCGCGCGCGGCGGTCAGCCCCCCCGTGCATCGAGTGCTTGGCCTTCTCGCCGCCGCGCCGCTCCTCGTCGCGAGCGCAGCGTCCGCCGACGAGCCGGAGGATGAGCCGCTCAGTGCGCCGCGTCCCGACCCGCCGAGCGGGGTCGCGTGCGTCGTCTACGGTCGTGGCACGGGTCTCGAGGGCTCGTGCTCGCGGCGCCTGACCGAGGTGGCCAGCACGCGCGCGGGTGGTCGACCGCTCGCGCGCTTCC
>JAEUKE010000108.1 GCA_016794345.1 Myxococcales bacterium | reverse complement strand
CACTCCAGGTGGCTTGGCGCCCTGCAGGCAGCCGCGTGCCTGAGACCGTCCCGCATCCCCGCCAGCTTCTTGATTGTCGCGTCGAGCTCATCGGCTTTGGCGGCGAGCTTGGCGCGGTCGATGCGCGGACGCCCATCGGCCGTGAACATCGCACCGATCTCATCGAGCGAGAACCCCGCCGCTCGACCGAGCCCGATGAGAGCGAGCCGTTCGAGCACGGAGGGGTCGAACAGCCGTCGCAGCCCGTGGCGTCCAACCGATCTGATGAGTTTCTTCTCCTCGTAGAAGCGGATCGTGGACGCGGGAACGCCGGCCTTCCGCGCAACTTCGGTGATGTCCATCGCGACTTCTCCCTTGACCTCAAGTTCACTTGAGGTCGCATGCTGTCGGCATGAAGTCAATCCGGAGGCGCCGATGAGCAGACAGGAGCCGAAGTCCAATGAGCAGGGAGCATTGTGGAACGGATTGGGGGGCCAGAGCTGGGTCGCGTCACAAGATCTGCTGGATGATCTCTTCAGGCCCATCGAAGACTTGCTCGTGGACAGTGCCGTATCCGTGAAGCCCCACCACGTGCTGGATGTCGGCTGCGGGACGGGCAGCACCACGATCGCACTGGCGCTCCGCCTCGGAGGGAGCGGCGCGTGTACCGGCGTCGACATCTCGGAGCCGATGATCTCCCGAGCACGAGAGCGCGCGAGCCTCGAGGACGTCGCCGTCACCTATGTTCGCGCAGACGCTCAGACCTACCCCTTCGACCGTGCGAGCTTCGATCTCCTCATTTCCCGCTTCGGCGTGATGTTCTTCGACGACCCCGTCGAGGCCCTCGCGAACCTGCGCCGCGCAGCGGCGCCAGGAGCAGCTGTTCGTTTCATCGCCTGGAGAGGCGCAGCCGAGAATCCATTCATGACGACGGCTGAACACGCTGCTGCTCCGCTCCTGCCGCAGCTACCGAGTCGCCGGCCGAACGAGCCAGGTCAATTTGCGTTTGCGGACCGCGACCGCGTTCGGGAGATACCCCAGAATGGCGGATGGCACGCCGTTGGAATCGAGCCGATCGATGTGCCCTGCACGATGCCCGAAGGCGCCCTGGTGCGGTACGTCTCGCAGCTCGGCCCTGTCGGCAGAGCTCTCCAGCAAGCGGACGACGAGTGCCGAGCTCGTGTCATCGCGGCGGTCCGGCCTGCCTTCACGCCCTACGTTCTAGGGGGCGAAGTGCGGTTCGCCGCCGCATGCTGGATGATGGAGGCGCGCGCGTGACGGGAGACGGACCATCGACGTGCTCCTGGTTGGGCTGGCGCCGCGCTGCGGGCCACCGCCGACCCCCTGGCCGCCTGCAATGGCTGTCTCGCAGCACTCCGGCAGGACGTCGTCGGGGGGCTACCTGGCGCGCCACCGAGCGGCGCGTGGGGCGGGCGCACTGTTGCCAAGACCACTCAATCCTCGCGAGCGACGCGGACCAAACGGGTGGCGGGAAGCTCCGCGAGCAGGTGGTCGACGCAGGTGCGTACCGCCGCGGTGAGAGACCGACGCGCACGGTAGAGCAGAGAGACACCGGCAGCATCCCCTTCCCAGCCTTCCAGAACTCGAGCCATTCGCTTCTTCTTCACGTCCTCGGCGCACAGCGACTCCGGGAGTAGGGCGACGCCGACGCCTGCGATCACCGCGCGATAGGCCGCAGCGAACTCGCTCACGTAGAGGCGCGGCGCGAAGGTGAACCGTCGCTTCGTGCGGCCCTTTGCGAGCGTCCACGTTGCGTGGCCATCCGTGACGCTCGTCGCGATGCAGTCGAGACGAGCGAGATCCTCGAGGCCACGAGGCTTGACGCGCTCCTTCAGGTAACGCGGGCTCGCGAACAGCAGCTTTCTGGTCGTCGGACGGACCTCGCGCGCGATGAAGTCGTCCGTGTCCTTCAACTTTTCCGCCACGATCGCGATGTCGAAGCCTCCATCGGTGTCGGGGCGACGCCCATCGATCTCCAGATCGATCGACACCCCCGGATGTTTGGCGAGGTACCGGTAGACGGCGTCGGCGACGGCGGGGCCGAAGGCGATCGGCGCGGAGATGCGGACGCGGCCGCGAGGCTCATCCTGGAGCTCGCGAACTTGCCCGGTGCCTTGCGCGAGGTCGTCCATCGCACGTTCGGCATGCTCGAAATACGCACGTCCCGCGTCTGTCAGGCGCAGTGTCCTCGTCGTGCGCTCGAGGAGCCGTAGGCCGAGCGCCGACTCGAGCCGAGCGATGCGGCGGCTCACCGTCGAGACGGG
>JAEUKE010000106.1 GCA_016794345.1 Myxococcales bacterium | reverse complement strand
GTTTTTCGGACCTCTCGAGTCGGGCGAAAAACCTGAAACGAGTTTTTCGGACCTCCCGGGAGGTCCGGGAAACTGAAAACGAGTTTCTGGGACCTCCCGGGTCATGGAAAAACCTGGAACGAGTTTCTGGGACCTCCCGGGTCATGGAAAAACCTGGAACGAGTTTTCCGTGCCAGCCTCGCCGCGGATTTTTCTCCCGGCCGGAAGGTGCTCCAATGTCCGCATGCAGGACGAGGAGAAGCTGGACGCCTTCATCGAGGCGACGGTGGACGACACGCTGGAGGGCCTGGAGGACCTGCTCCCACCCGAGGCGATGGCGTGTGTGCGCGGGCGGCCACATCCATTCGACGATCAACACCAAGACCGTCTGCTACTATTCAACGATCGATGACGATCAGCCGCCCTCCGGACCCTGAATGGAGTCTCTTATGCGAACTGCAGCATCGCTTTCGACACTGGCTCTATGCCTCGGTTGTAGCGGTGGTGACGGGAGCGGTGGCGGTGGCACAGGATCCGGCTCCGGAACGCAGAGCACTTCCGTCACCGCGACGTCATCAACCGGCACGGCAAGCAGCACCTCAACGGGCAGTCATCCGACGCCGGCCGAGTGTTTGGCGATCACATCGGCCTCGGAATGCGTGCAAACAGGCTGCGTGTCGTGGCCAGCTGTCTACGTGCCGAATGCAAATTGGGTCTGCGAGGCAGCCACCGACGTCCACGTCTGCGCCTGGTGGGACATGGGTATCCAGGGCCAGAACCCTACCGTCTATCGCAGAGATGTCGCTGACGGTTCGTTCTTCATCGTCACGGGCCTCATTCCTAATGGAATAGAGGGCTTCACGCTCTGCCAGTCGAACTCGATGGAGCCGTGCGACTGCGTTCAATAGCCGTTGGCGGGTTGGCCGCTGTGATTCTGGTTATCGCAGCGCTCGCCGCCAGCCAGAGCGATCCTCCAGCAGAATGCTTCGTTTCTCGGGTTGGTCGCAACTCGCGCTGCCAGGCGCGATGAGCGAGCATCGCCTCTTCAACGGTCGGTTTCCGACCCAGGTCGCTAGCCCGAGACGCATAGACAGTCCAAGCATCGACGAGCAGCCGGGTCGCCTGCTCGGGGGACGGCGCCGGGTTCATCTCGCTGCGAAAAGCGGAAACATCGG
Source organism: Myxococcales bacterium (assembly GCA_016794345.1). Classification (GTDB taxonomy): domain Bacteria; phylum Myxococcota_A; class Polyangia; order Polyangiales; family Polyangiaceae; genus Xiheicaenibacterium; species Xiheicaenibacterium phototrophicum. The sequence goes on along the minus strand of JAEUKE010000106.1, from coordinate 10,563 downwards.
CCTGCGTCATGGCGAGCGGACCGACGTGCGCCACAATGCATTCATCGCTATCGCTGCAGCCGATGGCGAGGGTCAAGGCGAGACTTACAACGTCCGTCGAGCGCTTCAGAACATCTCCCACCCCGGGCAAGCCGGCGCTTCGTCGCAAGACATGGTCCAGCCTTCGTAGTAGGGCGGGTTTGGCCACGCGCTGAGATGGATGACCTCGACCATCCCGCCCGTTGTCCTTTGGAAAAGACGCTCTGATTGATAGAACGGCGTGCCAGGCGGCGCGAAGAGACAATATTGGATCTCCTCCGTATCGTCGCAGGGGACATCAGGGGTGGTACAAGCGCCGCTTGCGGCAGGGAATCGATACCCGGAAACAAACGCGCACCCTGTTTCCAGGAAGTCGCCGCAATCGGGTGGGGTACGGGCTGCGCACTCCGCCTCGAGATCTGCGCCCGTCGAAGATGTCGACGTCATCGATGCGGAGGAGCTCGACGACGTCGTGTTCGTTCCCGTGCCAGTCGTGGTCGATGAGCCCTGCCCCCCGGCACCCGCGGCAGAGTCCGAGTCGCTATCGCCGCAGCCCTCTGCGAGAACGGCGAGACACACTACCGCAAACTCTCTTCCAAGGTTCATCATCTTCCACTCCCGCGTAGTGGCAAAACATCATCCCCGTAACCCCTCGCGTGGTCACAGCGGTCTTCACCATCATAAAGCCACCCGACCGAAGATAGGGACGCCGCTCCTACAAATCAGCGGAGACTTCTTCAGCAAACCGCTACCCGCGCAGTCGCGCCATCATGCGCTGCAGCTGGCTGCGGTGAAGCCCCGATTCGCTGGCGGCCCGCGATACATTGCCGCCAGTCGCGGCCAACAAGCCCTCGACGAACTCACGCTCCACCTCGCGCACGGCGGCGGCGCTCACCTGCTCCAGCTCGTCCTTGTCGAAGCGCGAGAAGCGAGAGACCTTGTGTGTCTCGGGGAGCGCCGAGGTGGGCGTCGAGGCCACCGCGTTGATGCGACGGATCTCCTCGGGCAGCTGGTCGGCAGAGATCTCGTCACCCGTCGACAAGATGCACGCGCGCTCGATCGCGTGCGCGAGCTCCCGCACGTTGCCCGGCCAGTCGTGCGCTTCCAGCTTGCGCAGCGCGACCGGCGAGAGCCGCGCGGAACGCTTGCTCGCGAACTGGCTCACGTAATGGTGCGCGAGGAGCGCGACGTCCCCTTGGCGCTCGCGAAGCGGCGGGATCGACAGCTCGACCACGCGGAGGCGGTAGTAGAGGTCTTGCCGAAACGTCCCCTGGGCGACGCGCTCGGCGAGGTTGCGGTGCGTGGCCGCGACGATGCGTACGTCGACGACCTCCGGACGGTCCGTGCCGAGGCGCTGCACCTCGCCGAACTGGACCGCCCGGAGGAGCTTGGCCTGCGTCTCGAGCGGGATCTCCGCGACCTCGTCGAGGAAGAGCGTCCCGCCGCGCGCGCTGGCGAGGCGGCCGGCGCGGTCCTTGTCTGCGCCCGTGAAGGCGCCGCGCACGTGACCGAAGAGCTCGCTCTCGAGCATCGTGCTCGGCAGGGCCGCGCAGTGCAGCGCAACGAACGGGCCGCGGCGCCGCTCCGAGTTGACGTGGAGGGCCTTGGCGATCAGCTCCTTGCCCGTGCCGCTCTCGCCGGTGACGAGGACGGAGGCCTTGGCCGTTGCGACCTGCGCGACCGTGCGCAAGAGGCTCATCATGGCCGGGTCGCGCGTGATGATCCCGGAGAAGTCGTGCTGCGCGAAGAGGTCGCGCTCGAGCGCCGAGGTGCGGCGGGCGAGCTCGGCGCGGTTCACCGCGCTCTGGAGCGCGAGCCCACCGAACTCGGCGACGTCGCTCACGAGACGGATGGCGTCTCCGGAGAACCCGCCGGCGCGTGGGTGCTCGAGGTAGATGGCGCCGAAGCGCTCCTCCCCGGAGCTGAGCGGCACGACGAGGACGGCCCTGCCCGCTGCGGCCGCGAGGCTCTCGAGCCCGGTGAGCTCCGGATCCTCGGCCGGGTTCATCGAGTGGACGATGCGGTTGTTCCCCAGGGCCGCCCGGACGAGGCTGCGGCTGAATCGAGCCTCCTCGCCGTCTCCGGCGGCATCGAATCGGATCGCGAAGCGTGGCTCGAACTGGTCGCCGGCGCGCGCGACGACGAACCCCCGATCGGCGCCCGTCAGCTCCATCATCTTGCCGAGCAGAACCTCCGCCGTGAGGACGTCGTCCTCCTGCGTGAGGAGCAGCTTGGCGAGCTCGAGGCGGGGATCGATCACGGTCGGCGAGCCTATCGCAACTGGTTCTCGAACGTGCGAACGCGCTCGCAAGGTCGGTGCCACCCTCCTGCGCGCGGGAAGCCCGCTGCGCGGAGGCGGGAGGTCGCCGCCGGCGCGAGGCATGCCGCGGCGAAGCGGCAGGTGCTCTCGCGACTTTGTCGTACCTGCGCAGCCAATGGCGGCGGCAAGCCAATTGCAGATACCGTGAGGCATGTTCGTCGACTGCCGCTGCGGAGCGCGGAACTCCGCGTTCAATCCGGCCTGCGTCGCCTGCAAGGCGCCCATCGTCGAGGACACCCGCCGCAAGGCCGCGCGGACGCCTTCTCTTGCGAGCTTCGTCGAGGGAGCCGTCGTCGGTCGCTTCAAGCTGACCCGGGCGCTCGGCTCCGGGAACCTCGGGCGGGTCTTCGTGGCGGAGTCGGATCAGGGCGATCGCGTCGCCCTCAAGGCCCTGCACCCGCATCTGCTCTCGTCCGAGGATGCGCGGGCGCGCTTCGTCCGCGAGGCGCGGGCGCTTCGCGAGGTGCGCCACCCGGCCATCGGCGGCCTCATCGACGCCCACGAGCACGACGGGGTGCCCGTCCTGGTTCTCGAGCTCGTCGAGGGGGTCTCGCTCCGCCAACACCTCGATACACACGGCGCGATGCCGGCCCCCATGGCGCAGCGGGTCCTCCTGCAAATGACGGAAGCGTTGCATGCGCTGCACCGCGCGGGCTGGGTCCACCGGGACGTGAAGCCGGAGAACGTCATGTTGGTCTCGCCGGAGCCGAGCGCACCGGTCGTTCGGCTCTTGGACTTCGGGCTCGTCCGCGCGCTCGTTCCGTCGTCTTCCCTCGACGCGCGCACCGCGGCCGGCGTCTTCGTCGGCTCGCTGGCGTACTCCGCGCCCGAACAGCTCCTGTCCGGGGAGATCGGTCCAGCCGTCGATTGGTGGGCGCTCGGCGTCGTCGCGTACGAGCTGCTCACCGGCGCGCGGCCCTTCCACGGCGCGACCCGTCGCGACATCGCCGCCCAGGTGCTCGCGGCCTCGCCCCCTCCGATGGCCGGCGTGCCGGCCGCGCTCGAGCGGGCCGTGCGCACCCTGCTCGCGGCCGACGCGAAGGACCGACCGAGCTACGAGTCCATCCGCCGAGGCTGGGTCGACGTGGGCTGAGGTCGGGCGGCCTTCGCCGCATCGGCGCCAGCGCATCACCGCATCGCGAGCGCGACGATGCACGCGACGACGACGAGCACCGCGACGATCCACATCCAGACGCCGGACGCTCGCTTTGGTGGCTCGTAGATCGCGGAGGTGAGCGTCGTGGGCGCGAGCGCGGGCGCGGGCTTCGGATCCTCGGCGAGGATCATCGTGCCTGCGGGCGTGAGCCGGCCCTCCACCGCCCGGAGCGATTGCGGCGTGAGCTGGAGCCTCGACGGCGTGGTCGCCGCGAGGGCCGCCGCGTCCTCCGCGGAGCCGCTGGGCGGCGTCGTGGCGCTCGCCGGTGCGTCTCCGCTGCTTCCGAAGGAGATGGGCTCGATGGCTGCCTCGAAGCTCGTCGGCTCGTCGTCGATCGCCCCGGCGTGCGCGGCGAGCACCTGGAACACGGGACGGAGATCCGCGGGGCGCCCGGCGCGATCGCGGCAGACCATTCGCTCCACGAGCGTCGCCAGGTCCGCCGGGATCGACGCGTCCACCCGATCGAGCCGGACGAACGGGTGCGTCATGAGCCGGGTGAACACCTCGTGCAGGGTAGCCGCGCGCGTCGGGAGCCCGCCCGAGAGCGCCTCGTAGAGCATGAGGCCGAGCGTCCAGATGTCGGCCCGGTGGTCGATTGTCTTCTCGCCGAACGCCTGCTCCGGCGACATGTAGAACGGCGTCCCGACGAGCATGCCGGTGCGCGTGAGCGCGCTCGACTCCTCGAGCGCGTAGCCCTTTCGCATCTTCGCGATGCCGAAGTCGAGGACCTTCACGTACGGCTCCTCGTCGAGGACGAGGACGTTGTCGGGCTTCAAGTCGCGGTGGACGAGCCCGAGCGCGTGCGCCGAGCCGACCGCGGAGACCACGCGGAGGAAGATCTGCGAGGCGTCCCGGACCGAGAGCTTGCCGCGCGCCTCCAGCACGCTCGAGAGAGGCTGGCCCTTCAGGTGCTCCATGACGATGACCGGCCGGCCTTCGCTCTCGAAGGTCTCGATGATCTTGACGACGTTGTCATGGTCGAGCGCCATCGTGGCCCTGGCCTCGCGGAGGAACCGCTTGCGCGCCTCGAGCTTCTCGGCCACGTCCTCGTGCATCAGCTTCAGCGCGACCGAGAGGCCGTCGGGCTCGCGCCGAGCCAGGTAGACCGCGCCCATGCCGCCCGCGCCGAGCTGGCGCTCGATCACGTAGGAGCCGATTCGGGTGTCGGGGGCGATGACTGTCGGCATGGTCAGAAGCCAGGTTTGTCCACGATCCCACCCCAACCCGAGCTGGGCGCGGAGGTCGGCGCCGCGGTCGCGGTCACCGCCGTCGCCGTCGCCGGCGCCCCAGACTGCGGGAGCTTCCCGGTTCGCGCGGCTGGCGAGGGTGAGCTCGCGCTGGGCGCGACCACGGGCTGTCCGGAGGGCGCCGCCGCGGTGACCGCCATGGCGCCGCTCGGCGGCTCGCTCGGCAGGGCAGGTGCGCTGAGCACGACGCCGCCGGCGGTCTCGCGACCGGTCGGCACGATGGGCGGACCGTCTCCGCGCCCCGACAGGACGATGCCCAGCGTGACCACGCCGAACAGCAGCGCCCCGCCGAGCGCAAACGCCCCGGAGGGCAGCTTGCGCTTGCTCGGCTGCGGCGGCGCCTCGGCCGGGGGCGCCGGGACCACCGGGGACGTGACGCCGCCGAGCGAGCTCGCGTCGATCGCAGGAGCGCCGAAGTCGCTCACGCGCACGCGCAAGAAGCTCTCGATCGCCGCCTTCACCTCGCGCAGATCCGCCGGCCGCTCGGAGGGCGAGTAGCCGAGCATCCGGTCGACGAGCGCGGAGATCGGCTTCGGCAGCTCGGGCGCGACGGCCGCGAGCTTCGGGATCGATCGAGTCATGATGACCTTCAGGATCTGCCCAAGGTTGTCCGCCTGCGTCGGCAACTGCCCGCTGAGACACCGGTAGAGGACGATCCCGATGGACCAGATGTCCGCGCGGTGGTCGATCCGCTTCTCGCCGAAGGCTTGCTCCGGGGACATGTAGTGGGGCGTGCCCAGCATCGAGCCCGTCGCGGTGAGGTTCGCGGTCTGCTCGCCCTCGTCGTTCGTGGCGATCTTCGCGATCCCGAAATCGAGGACCTTGACCTCGGTCCCCTCCGGCGTCTCCGCAAGGAAGATGTTGTCCGGCTTGATGTCGCGGTGGACGATCCCGAGCGTATGCGCCGTGCCCACGGCGCTCACGACACGGAGCACGATGGAGAGCGCCTCCTCGACCGCGAGCTTCCCCTCGCGCCGCAGCTTCGCTTCGAGCGACTCGCCGCGGAGCAGCTCCATCACCATCGCTGGCGTGTCAGCGTCGGCCTCGACGACGTCGTGGACCTCGACGACGTTCGGGTGCTGCACGGCGCACGCCGCCCTCGCCTCGCGAATGAATCGCCGGCGCGTCTCGTCGCTCAGCGCGTCCGCGCCGGCGAGGAACTTCACCGCGACCTTCTTGCGCGTGATCGTCTGCTCGGCCGCCCACACCTCCCCCATGCCGCCGCGACCGAGGAGCCGGTCGAGTCGGTATCGTCCTGCGACGATCGCGCCGGGTTCGGGGGTGAAGGGCATCGCGTCAGAACCGGATGGCGTTCGGTTGGACGACCCAGCCCGTGCTGCCGCCCTCGTACGGCGGCGGCTCGGGCTCGGGGCGAACGACGAAATACGTGACGAGCGCCGCGGTCGTGAGGCCGGCGCCGATGCTCGTCCAGAACCACCATTGCTCGGCCACGTTCATGGACTCTTCCGCGAGCACCGCGTTGATCTTCGTCTCCTCCCCCGGCTTGACGGAGATGGACGTCTCGTACGGCACGTAACCCTCCTTCGTGACGAGGACCGGGTACTGACCGGCTGGTCGCAAGACGTCCACCGGGACCGGCCCTACGTCGGTATTCGCGACCCGGACGATCGCTCCGGTCACCGAGGAGCTCACCTTCAGCGTCGCGGGCAGCTTCTCGAGCTCGAGCACCAGGTCCGACTCCTTGCCGGGGACGAAGGTGCGGTTGACGACCGCGTCGGAGAAACCCTTACGACTGATGACGAACACGTGGTTGCCCGGATCGAGGAGGACCTCGAATCGCTCCGCCGGCACCTTGGCGCCGGGACCGGGCGCGGCCACGCCGGCAGCGAAGATGTCCTTGTCCCCGACGCGCGAGGGAGCGAGCGGCCGGCCGTCGACCGTGATGGCGGCGTCCGACGGCTTGACCGTGAGCCGGGCCTTCACGACGACCCCGTCGATCTCCTTCAAGTAGCCCTCGGCGTCTCCACGGCTCGTGGGTGACAGCGACCCATCGGTCGCGTTCTCCTCGAGCGCGCGCTCCAGGGAGCGACGAGCACGGACGTAGCGCCCGAGCGCGCGCTCGCATACGCCGATGTTGAGGCTCGTGACGGCGTTGGGGACAATCGAATGGGACCGCTCGAAGGCGGCGAGGGCCTCCGCCCATTGAAACTTCTTCACGTTATCGAAGCCCTCTCCGAAGAGGGCGCGCGCCTTTTCCTTGTCCACCTCGCCGTCCTCTGCCGAGGCGGCCACAGGCGCCGAAGCGAGCAAAAAGAACGACAGTGCCACTTGTCTCATCACCGACCTCATTTCGCGTCCTTGGCACACCGAAAGCCGAGCCAGTCCTCTCTCGTCGCCCTCGGCACGCCCCGGCGAAAATACGCGTGCGCGTCGTACGGGATCGTCTCGAAGCTCCCACCGCGCGCCGCGGCGGGTGGGTTGCCGTCGAGCTGGCACGACGGGTCCGTCCTGAGCCCGAGATCGGCCCCCCAGCACCTCGGGTCCGCGTACGGGAGGTAATCGTCTGCGACCCACTCGGAGAGGTTGCCGGCGAGGTTGCGCACGCCCGAGATCGTGACGTCGTCCGAGGACCCGCCGGGCACCGGACCGGACGCGAAGTCCGGATAGAGGTAGAGGCAGAGCCGCGACTGTGCATTGTCCGACAGCTCGCCGCGTGCGAGGACCGCCTTCAGACACAGCGTCTCGTTGGAGGGGTCTGGCAATGCCCAGGGGAACGGGGCCTCCAGGGATCGCCCACCCGCCGCGTACTCCCATTCCGCTTCGGTCGGGAGGCGCTTGCCGAGCGCAGCGCAGGCCGCCGCCGCCTCCGCGTGCGACACGCAGCTCACGCTGGCGGTCTCGTTCGGTCCCGGAGCCGCGGTGTAGGAGCAATGGGGCTTCTGGTCGCTCGCCTCCTCCGGCGCCTCGAGCCCGCCCGCTACGAGCGCCCTGTACGTGGCCACCGTCATCTCGTCCGCGTCGAGAAAAAAGGGCGAGAGCTGGACGAGCTGCTCCGGGACGGGGTCGAAGTCCGAGCCGAACGGCACGTACGTACGGCTGCCGAGCAGGAACGCGCCGCCCTGGACGCAGACCATTCCGTCGGGCGTATCGCTCGCGCAGTCCTTATCGCCGCCGAGCCACGAGCCGGCCAACGGCAGGCCCGACGGCGCGCCAGCTTCGAACAGGACGCTTCGCTCCCGCTCGCCCGTGCTCGGATCGCAAGCGGTCAGGGCGGCCGGGCTCGCCGGCGCGCCAAAGCAGCTCATCCCGAGGACCACCTGGACATCCTCGATGCCGTCGCCCGCGTCCGGCAGCCGCCCGAGCACGTCGAGAATGGGCTCGAGGGGCTCCCCCACGGCGTCTGTCGCCTCGGCGCGGAACAGGCGCGCTCGCACGTACGTCGCGCCCGAATCGCGCGGTACGACCCCGAACGAGACCGGCAGCGCCGCCCCGCCGCGAAGGTCGAACGTACGCGTGCACTCCTCACACGGCGCGCCGTCTTCGCCCAGCACGTCGATCCGGATCCGGTCCCCGAACCCGGGGACGGGCGCGTCGGTCCCGACGTGAACCATCCATTGCGCACGCGGATCCGCGGCCTGTTCGCACGCAGCCGCGCACGAGAGGAGGATCGTCACCCCGAGGCGAGCCAGGCCCGCTCTCATGGCTGCTCCGTGTACGCGCAGCGGAGCCCGTATCCGGGCTCCTCTTTGAAGAACGCCCGCCGCACCGGGAGCGGCGCGTCCCCGAGCGAGAGGTCCCAGCTCGCGCCACGGCCTATCCGCGACGAGCCCTCGATGCACACGGGGTTGGTGAGGATCTGGACGCCGCTCGGATCGGGCACCCAGCACGCCGCGCCGAAGGAGTCGGTGACCGAGTCCTGCACGAGCTCCACGAGGCCGCCGGCCATGTCGAGCACCCCGTCGCGCGAGACGTCGCCCGGACAGCCGTCCTGGCCGCGGTGGCTGCCCACAGGCTCGGGCCCGGTGGCCTCCTCGCAGCCGCCGCCCATTCGGCGGCCCACGCTGGCGGAGCAGCATTGCACCGTGTCGTTGCCCCACGGATAGAGCCTCCTCTCACCTCGGCCCCGCGCAGCGTGCTCCCATTGTGCTTCGGTCGGGAGGGCCCCGCCTGCGGCCCGGCAGATCTCGTCGGCCGTCTCGAACGTCACGCAGCTCACGCCGAGCTCGGCCGGCGTGTCGGGCCCCCAGCTGCAGCCGGGCTCCACGTCCGCCCCCCTCGGCAACGGGCCCTGATAACCACCCGTCACGAGACCGCGCAGCGCCCCCACCGTGAGCTCGGTCTCGTCCAGGTAGAAGGGAGAGAGCTCCACAACACGGAGCGGCACCGAGTCGTAATCGAGCTCGCTTCTCGCCACGAAGAGCAGGTCGCCGAGCACCGTGAGACCGCCCGGAATGCAGCGCCGCCCCGCTGGCGGCGTGCTCGCGCACGGCTTCACTCGAGCCCGCGCCCAGGTCCCCGACTCCGTGCCGATCAGCCATCCGTCGCCGAGCCCCTCGCTCGGCGCGCCGTCGAGGCGCTCGCCGTCGATGCAGGTCGTGCCCGCCTGTCCGTCGAGACCGAACCGAGCGCGCTTGCCGATGCACTCGCCGCGGAGCACGACCGAGCGCATTGCGATGCCCTCCGCGGGCAGGTCCAGCTCGACCAATCGATCCACCGTGACCTCGGGGCGCGGGTCGAGAACCGGCGCGTCGAGGAGCTGCCCCGGCGCGGAGAAAAGCGCCCGGAACGCGCGAATCCGGATGAGGACCTTGCCATTCGAGGTGGTGTCGGTCGGGATCCCGAACGAGACAGGCAGCTCCCCTCCGGTGAGGCCTACAATCCGGAAGTCCACCACCTCGAGGGCGTCGTCGAGGATCTCGACGCGCAGCGTGTCGATCGCGGCGTCCGCGCTCGTGCCCTCGTCGATCTGCGCCAGCAGCGGCATGTCCGTGTCGACGTAGAGGATCGCCTGCGGGCGCGGCGGAGCCTCGGGGTCACAACCCGCGAGGGTGAGGGCGAGCACGGGAGCGGAACGGTGGGCGCGCTTCATGGCTCATCCAGGTGACGCGGCCCTCCTCAGCACGTCGCGTCGCACTGGTACGCGACGCATTCCGTCCACAGGTACCCGGCGGACTCCGCAGTCGGGTGGGCGTCGAAACAACCCTCAACGCAGGTGACCCCCGCGTCCTGGCTGCCGCAGTCGCCGAGGCACATGAAGAGCAGGAACCCTTCGGGGTCGGAGAGCAGCTCGACCCACGCGGAGCCGCACGTCCCGTAGAGGCAGGCCTCACAAGCATCGCGCTCGGCCGGGTTGCAGTTGTCGGCGTCCCACGCGCATTGCTCGGCGGCGCAAGCGACCTGGTCGAACAGCGTGTCCACGCTGTTCGGGTGCGCGTCCAGGCACGCGTCGACGCACGGCTCCACGGTCGGACCGGTGCACATCGTAATGCACGTCCCGAGCGCGTCGCAGTCCGGGTTGACCCCCGACGCGTAACACGCGTTCCACGTGTCGCAGCACTTCTCCCAGTAACACTGCCTGCACGCGGTTGGCGCCGGCTCGGCGGGCGGCTCGCACTGCTGCGGCGGCGGCCCGTCGAACGGCTTGCTCGGGATCCCGCATTCAGCGCACGACGCGCCGGGCCCCCATAGTCGGCACTCCATGAGCTCCGCCTGCACGCGCGTGGCCTCGGAAGATGCCTGCGGCGAGCACGCCTGGTCACACGCCGGATCGATGAAGCTCTTCTCGTCGACCGGACAGGTGCGCAGGCACGAGAGGTAGGAGGCGCAGCCCGGGTCGGTCAGGCAGGTGTCGATCTCGGTGA
>JAEUKE010000254.1 GCA_016794345.1 Myxococcales bacterium | reverse complement strand
GCAACCAGGAGAACGTCATCGAGCAGCTCAAGAATGGCGTCCGCGCACTGCATGCGCCGTTGAACACGCTCGAGGCCAACTGGGCGTACATGGTGATCGCCTCGCTCGCGTGGTCACTCAAGGCCTGGGCTGCGCTCTGCCTGCCCGTTGCCCCCCGCTGGCAGAAGAGGCACGCCGAAGATCGTGAGCGTGTCCTTCGCATGGACTTCCGCTCCTTCGTCCAGCGCCTCCCCGCCCAGATCCTCCGCACGGGCCCCACCCTCGTCTACCGCCTGCTCGCTTGGCGCCCCGACCTGCCCATCCTCTTCCGTCTCCTCGACGCGCTCTGACTTCCAGGCCTGCACGCGCACTGGCGCCCGGGCAGCTCCGTCTCGAAACTCTCCACGCATCTGACCACGGAGGTGAGCAACGGGACCGTCAGCTTCGAACACTCCAGGGGCATGCCCCAGGATAACCTACGCCTACGCCACCGAACCCTCAGCAGCCGCCTCAAGGCGCTCGCGATTCGCTTCTTCTGGGCCTAGTCGGACGTGCGCAGGCCCTCGAGGATCAACACGGAGCCCGAGCTGGGCTCCAAGGCCGGCACGGCCTCCGGGCGTGGCGCGCCGATGGCCGCGAAGGCGCCGTCCGCCGCAACCGAGATTCCGAGATCACCTTCGGGGTCGAAGAAGGAGTCGGCCTCCACCCAGCTCCCCTGCGCGTCGCGCTCGTACAGGACCACGCGGTCTCGCCCCGGTGCGCCGACCATCAGGTGATGCGGCGTCGCGGCTACCCCTTGCCCGAAGTACGCGGCGTCGGCGGGTGCGGCGGCGACGAGCCTCTGGACCTGCACCCACGCGCCCGTCTCGTCTCGCTCGTAGACGTACGCCGCGCCGGCGCCCAGCTTGTCGCCGACGTCCTCCGAGCTCGCGCCCACGATGGCGACGGAGCCCGCGACGGCCACGGATTGGCCGAAGCCCGCTCCGCCCGAGAGGCTCGCGGTGGGGCTCCAGCCCCCGTCGCCACGCTCGTAGACCTGCACGGACATGGAGCCAGGGATCCCGACGAAGAGGACCGAGCCGTCGAGCGCCACCGATTCCCCGAGGACCTCGCTGTCCGGGATCTGGAGCTTCGTCGCGAGCGACCAGCCCCCCGCTGCGTCGCGCTCGAAGACGAAGACTGCGCCAGGCATGAAGCCGGTCCCAGTCAGCGCGTAGCGTGGCGCGCCGACCGCAGCGGTGCTCCCCGAGATGGCGACCGCCGCCCCGAAGCTGTTTTCGAATGGATCCGTGTACGCATCGGTCAGGGGGTTGAGGTTGGCCACCTGGGCCCACACGCCACCCGAGCGCTCAAAGATGACCGCACTGTTATGCGCGAAGGAGTCCGGCGCGCCCTGGAGCGGACCGTTGCCGGCCACGATGGCGAAGTCGCCGTCGAGGTCGACGGCGCGCCCGATCTGGTCGTACGCGAGGCCAGTGCCGGCAGCGAGCTGGGCCTCTTCGACCCACGAACCGGACGCGTCGCGGACGTAGACGTACGCCGCGCCTGCGTCGGGCTTGCTCGTGGTC
>JAEUKE010000186.1 GCA_016794345.1 Myxococcales bacterium | reverse complement strand
CCGAAGCCCGTGTCGAGCGCGGTCTTCACGCCCGTCTCGCGAAGCGCGAGGAACGTCGCCTCCGCGCCCTCGATCGGGCGGACCGACGGCGCGCGAAGGTAATGGTCGAGCATGTAATGGGTGAAGGCCTCGTGCGCGCGCTCGACGGAGCCAGCCGTAGCGGCTCGTGCGCCGAGCAGCGCCGCGAGCGCGACGGGCTTCGCGAGCCCCATCACCCGATCGATCTCCTCCGGCGTCGCGCTGACGCCGCAGTCGCTCACGGCCCTCCGCAGCGCCTCCGCGACCGCGCTTCCGTCGTGGACCGTCGTGCCGGCAACGTCGAAGACCACGAGCTCGATCCTCATGAGCACCTCCCCGTTTCCTTGCGATGAAGCGGGGCGACGCGCAAGCGGCGCTCGGCACGTCGTCCGCGTGAGCCCGCGCGCACGCGGGGCGGAACCCCCCAGCCGTTGAGCCGAGCCCACAAGCGCCCGGAACCGGTATAGTGCTCGGTCGTGCGAGCTTTCTTCCTGATGATCCCGCTCGGCTTGTCGGGCTGCGGCCTCTTCTTCGGAGACGTCGAGGGCACCACCTCCACTTCGGGGACGGGCGCTGGCACGGCGGGCACCGGAGCCGGCGGAGAAGGGGGGAAGGGTGCGGCGGGGGAGTGTACGAAGCCGCGCCTCGGTGCCGACTGGGTGCAGTCTTTCGCCGGCGCCCAGGCGGAGGATGCGCTGCTCGTCGGTGGGGATCTGGTGGTCGTGGGAACGGCGGTCGGCGGTGACGGGTGCGAGCTCATCGAGGGCGCGACCGAAGGAGAGCGGACTGTCCTGGTGAGGTTTCGTGCCTCGGACGGCGAGCTCCTCGCGGTACTCGACCTGGGACCAGCCCCGATCGGTCTGCCTGGGCCCGTCTCGCTCTCACGGGGGGAGCATGCCGCCGGCCCACATGTGGCGTGGATCTCGGGGAGCGGCCCCCAGCTCACGTTGTGTGTATCGAGCTTGGCCGCGCTCGACGGACCGACCCCGGTCACGGCCGAGCAGCCCTGCGGGCCCATGCCGGCGTTCCGTGCCAAGCCCACGACGGCGATCCAGCAGATCGTCGTCGCGGCTAGCTCACCGCCGGTGGTTGGCTTCGCCGCGATGGCCGCGGGGACGCTGAACGAGACGGCGCCAGAGCTCAACACGGTCGAATCGGTCTACGGCGCCAACAAGTTCCGCTTCGTTCGCCTCGGCCCCAACCCCACCGGGTTCTTCGGAGGCTCGGCCATGGGGGGCATCCTCTCGATCTCCGCTTCCCACGTCGAAATGGTAGGGATGAACGGCGGTGTGACCCTGTCGGGACGGTGTGACCAGGCGGATCTGGGTGACATGTCGTGTCCTGCCCATACCTATTTCTCCCGGCTCTTCGACCCTGTCGGCGCCGTGATCTCCGTGAGCACCCTCATCGCCACGGGGGAGGTCACGCTGGACACCCAACGGCTCGTCCCCGCGCCGCAAGGGCCGGCGTTTGGCTACTCGCCCGGCGGATCCGAGGCGATCGGATGGGCCAATGGGTGGGGAGAGATCGAGTCATCCCCCGTCGTGAGCAACGGCGCGCCCACACCGACCGTCGTGGACGCGGCTCACGACGCGCCGGCCTCCGGCGTCGCGTTCGCCGGTGTCCTCGGCGGCAGCATCGAGGCAGCGGAATGCCTGCCCGGTGGCTGCCCGTTCTGGGCCGTCGGTCGAGGATCGATGCTCGCCGCCGAGTCGTTTGTGGTGGAGGGCGGAACATGTGGCGAGCCCGGCCAAGGTCGCGTGAAAGGACTCGCGATCGATGGGACCGCGGATCCAGGCCGTGCCTTCTTGGCCGGCACCTATTCGTGTGGCGCGATCGACTTCGGCGGCGCGCGGACCTTCCGCGCCGGAGTCGCCAAGGCGATGTTCGTGACGTCGCGCCCGAAGCTGTAGGGCGATTGGCCGCTACTGTTGCTTCTGATCCCAGGGAATGAGGAGGTTGGAGCAAGCGCCGGTGAAGAGCTGCATTTCGCCCTCGGCGCCGTCCGCGACGACCTCCTCGATGCGGCTCTCGAAGGCGACGGGTGACTCGATGAAGCCGAGCATCTCGCACATCTCCTGATCGCCGAAGCCCCACTCGACCACTTCGTCTCGCGGGTTCTCGAACTCACAGCCGAAGCGCAGCCCGCTGATTCCGGTGAGGTCGACCGGCGGCTCGTAATAGATGCCGCGAGCCTCGCCATTGAACCCTTCGACGTCGATGAGCATCTCGCCGTCCCTGGGACCGCCCACGGCCTGGAGGAAGAACCGATCTCCCAGCGCGTGGGTGTGCGGCAGCCCATAGAAGAGCTTCATGGAGAGGGGGCCGCCGGTCGTCGTCATCCAGTCTTCGCTGAGCGTGCAGGTACCCGAGAACCGCGAGCGCGCGAGGGGCGGAATGGCGAGCGTGTCGTACGTGAGGTGGAAGGGCGCGAGCTTCGTGGTGACGCTCGCGACCGGAAGCGCGTAGAGGGTGAGCTCGGCGTGGCCGGTGTTGGGCTGAGTGCCCGTGTTGAGCAGGTGGACGTCCCCGATGATGCGCGACCGAGGGGGGATCCGCACCGCGGCGCCGGCGGGGAACTTCTGGACCTCTCGCGCGGCCTGCGTGGACTGGGCGTAGATGACGCCTCCGAGGACCGCGGCCGAGAGCTGATCGTAGTTGCGCTCGTCGCAGTCCCACACGCCGTCGGGGCCGACGAACCTGTCCTCCGGGACGAAGGTCCAGTTCGAGTGGTGGGAAGCTTCGTCTTGCACGAGCTCCACGGCGTTGATCCAGAGCTCGGTGTCGTTGCCGAGCGTCCAGCTCTGGCAGAGCCCCAGCACCTCTTCGCCCGGTTGCGTGGTGAAGTCGGAGAAGGCGTGGTGCCAGGCTTCGCCGTCGAGGGGCGTGCAGGCCCCGTTTCTCTCGACGTATTGGCCGCGGTCACAGGCAAAGCAGGAAGGCGCGCCGCTCTCGACCTGGCAGGCCTTCTGGTTGACGCGGCAAGCGTCCGCGTCGGCTTGCGCGCAGGCCTCGGGCTTCGGGTCCGGACCGGAGCCTGTCGATTGCGCCTCGTCGTCCGAGCAAGCAAAAAGAGCGATGCCGAGGAGGAAGACGAGGGCGGGGTTTTTCATGGGGTGGCCGGGCTCTGGAGGTTCTGTGGTGCAGACGGCGTGATGAGGACGAAGTCCACGGAGGTGTTGCCTGTGTCGGTGGCGTTGCCGGCGGCGCCGCCCGGGAGGCGTTCGATTGAACGATCGGTGTTGTTGGAGCTTCCGACGTACGTGAGCTGCGGGCCTTCGCAGATGAACGTCCCGTCGAAGTTGTTGGTCCCGACGTTGATGCAAGCCGCGTCGAGCGTGGTGGCGCCGCGCCTCAGGACGAGGCTGATCTCGTCGGGGAAGCCCGAGAGCAGCGGGTCGTCCGCCGCTGTCGCTCGGCTGTAGGCGCTGCCGACGAGCAGCAGGTGACCACGCGCTGGAATGGTCTGCCCGTTGGCGGTCCACTTCACCGAATACGACGCGCTCCCTTCGGCGCGCGTCACGATTTCGACCTTGTCCATGGCCGCCGACGACGGCAGCGTGACGGGCACCGAGAGCGGGTTGTAGATCTCGACGAAGTCGTCGTTGCCGCCGCCCGGCCCGCGCGGCCAGAGCTCGCTGATGAGCAGCTGGTACTCGCCGCACGTGCCGCTGCACACGCCGCTCTGGCAGTCGCCTGCGGTGGCGCAGCCGAGGCCGACCGCACACGGCGCGCAGGAGCCGCCGCAGTCGACGGCGGTCTCGTTGCCGTTCTGGGTCATGTCCGTGCAAGAGGGCTGGCAGGTGCCGCCCGAGCAGATGCCACCCAGGCAATCGTTCGGGCTGTTGCAGTCGTCGCCTTCGAGACACTTGGGGCACTGATTGCCGCCGCAGTCGATGTCGCTCTCGCCATTGTTCTCGATGCCGTCGTTGCAGGAGGCGGGCGCGCAGGTGAACTCTTGCGTGCACGATCCGCTCAGGCAATCCGAGCCGTCGATGCACTCGACGCAGACGCCCACGGCGTTGCAGACCTTGGCGTTGAACGGCCCGGTGCACGGCGAGCCCTCCGTCACCGGCGTGTGGACAGGCGAGCCGTCGGCGCACGTGTCGACGGTGCAATCTTCGTCGTCCGCCTCGATGTCTGCGTCGTCCGGCGCGATGTCGACCTGGCCGTCGCCGTCACAGACCGAGGTCTTGCAGTCTCCCGGAGTCTGGTTCGACGTGGGCGTGCCGGCCGCGGCGGCGTCGACACCACACAGACCCTTCTCGCAGGTCCGCGTGCCACACTCGCCGTCCATCCCGGGGCAGTCCGTGGGGGCGTCGCAGGCCGACTGCCCGCCGCCTTCGTTCTCGCCGCCCTGGTTGTTGCCAGTGCCGGTGGTGCTCGTCGAGCCGCTGCCGCCCGCGCCGATCAGGTCCTCGCCGTAGGTGTTGCAGCCCGCCTGGAAGGCGAACGCGGCGAGGAGCGACGTGGAAGCAAGCGCAAAGAGGCCCAGTAGGCGCATACCTCTCTATAGCCGACCCGCACCACGACGGGGAGCCCGCGCGTGGAGAGGCGTGCGCCTGGCTCGGCGCTCAGGCGCTGAAGGACGAGCCGCAGCCGCAGGTGCTCTTCACGTTCGGGTTCAGGAACTTGAAGCCCGAGCCGTGGAGCGTCTCGACGTAGTCGATCTCGGTGCCGTCGAGGTACTGGTAGCTCAGCGGGTCGATGTAGAGCTTCACGCCCTTGTCTTCGAAGCTCTCGTCCATGTCGGTGGGCTTGTCTTCGAAGTAGAGGTCGTACGAGAAGCCGGCGCACCCACCGCCGATGACCCGGAGCCGAAGCCCCTGACCGAGGAGCTCCTCTTCTTTGGCGATCTCTTGGACCTTGGCTGCTGCTTTGTCGGTGATGGTGATCATGGCTGCTAAAAGTACCGCTTGGTAACTTTTCAAGAGTGTAGCAGCTTGCAGCCGGATGCAAGCCCTCTGATGCTGAGGAGACGCACCGTGACCAGCTCCACCGAAGACCCGACAAAGCTCGTTCCGGCTCGCGGCATCCGGGCCGAGGACCTCGCCGTCGCGAAGCCCATCTACGTGGTCTGGGAGATCACGATGAAGTGCGACCAGCCTTGCCAGCACTGTGGCACGCGCGCGGGGCCGAAGCGCGATCAGGAGCTCGACACCGAGATGCTGCTCGAGGTGGCCAAGGCGCTCGGGCGGCTCGGCGCGCGCGAGGTGACGTTGATCGGAGGGGAGGCCTACCTGCACCCCGACTGCACGCGCATCATCCGCGCGCTCGCCGATCTGGGCATTCGCCCCACGATGCAGACTGGCGGGCGCGCGTTCACGCTGGAGCGCGCGAAGGCGTTTCGCGACGCGGGGCTCGTCGGCGTCGGGGTCTCCATCGACGGCCCGGCGATCGCGCACGACAAGCTGCGCGGCAACCTCGGCAGCTACTCCGCGGCCATTCGCGCCCTCCGAAACGCGCGCGAGGCAGGCTTCGTGCTCGGCGCCAACACGCAGATCAACCGCCTCAACTGCGACTTGCTGCGCGACTTCGCGCGTTCGCTCCGGGAAGAAGGCGTGCAAGCGTGGCAGGTGCAGCTCACGGGGCCGCTCGGCCGGGCCGCGGATCACCCGGAGTGGATCGTGGAGCCGTGGCAGGTCGTGCCCATCATCGACACGCTCGCCGCCATCCAGCTCGAGGCGATGGAGGAGTGGCGCGCCGGCGACCAGAAGTCGGTTCCGTTCAACGTCTTCGCCAACAACAACATCGGCTACTTCGGCCCGCACGAGCAGCTCCTCCGCAGCCGGCCCTTCGGCGAGGAGGCTCACTGGGGCGGCTGCTTCGCAGGCATCTTCTCCCTCGGCATCGAGTCCGACGGGACGGTGAAGGCCTGCCCGACGCTCCCGACCGCCTCGTACGCGGCGGGGAACATCCGGACGATGTCGCTCGAGGAGCTCTGGGAGAAGGAGCCCATGATGCGCTTCGCTCGGGATCGAACCGTCGAGTCGCTCTGGGGCTTCTGCCGGACCTGTTATTACGCCGACGTCTGCCACGGAGGCTGCAACTGGACGGCGCACTCGACCCTGGGCAAGCGGGGCAACAACCCGTTCTGTTACCACCGCGTGACGCAGCTCCGGAAGAAGGGGATCCGCGAGCGGCTCGTCCCGGTCGAGCGCGCGCCGGGCAAGCCTTACGATCACGGGCGGTTCGATCTGATCGAGGAGCCCTGGGACGAGCCCGCGAGCCCGGCAGTCACCTGACGAGAGGCCGACGGTCTGCGCCGCAGCGGCGGACGAGCCGCTCCATCTCGTCGACCAAGGCGAGGCGCGTGTCCGCTCGCCGCCAGCCGTCGATGAGCTTGCTCGCGAGCCGGATCGCCCGATCGCAGTCGCCGCGTTTCTCGGCGCGGCGAGCGTTGCGCGCGAACGAGCCCGAGACACCTCCGAAGATGCCGGGGCGCGGCGGGTCCGCGGCGTCTGCTGCGTCGAGATCTCCCGCATGCTCGAGCGCGATCGCCGCGACGGCGGCGCGCACGCTCATGTCGCTCTTCACGCGACGGAACGCGGCCGCGGCCGCTTCGAGCTCGCCCTGAGAGAAGGCGCGGGCGCCTTCGACGTACGCGCTCGTGTCGGCCACCGCGCCGAGCGGGAAGAAGCCGGCTCGCTCGAGCTCGTCGAGCCTGGTGAAACACCGCCTCGCGATCGATGCTTCGGCGTACGCGCAGGCGTGGGCGATCGCCGCGCGCGCGAGCGGCCCATGATCGAGGCGGGGCGGGTCGGCCATCACGAACGTCGAGACGACCTCGCGCGCCGTGACCTCGCCCTCACCGAGCAGGGCGCCGAGCTCGACGAAGAGGCCGAGCAGGGCGACGTCCCCCGACTCGATGCTGCCCACCGAGTCGAGGGCTTCGAGCCCCTTCCAAGCCGTCTCGTAGGCGTCACGGATGCGGCCATCCGCGAGGACGATCTCGGCGCGGAGCCGCGCGGCCGCGACCCGCTGCCCGAGCGAGCCGACCTCGAGGCGCGCGGCGACGCCGGCCGCCTCGTCCGATCGGCCCGCGAGCAAGAGCCACGTGCCGTAGTTGCCGGCGAAGAGCGGGAACGCATCGCTCAGTCGATGGGCACGTTCGAGCATCGCGACGCGCTCGGCCTCGGGGGTGTCGACGTGCGCGAGGATGTTCCAGGCGTCGGCGGTCTCGGGGCGCCAAGCGGCGTAGGCACGCGCGACAGTCGCCATCTCCGGTCGCCCGTAGGTAGCCGCCGCGAGCACGCTCCAGGGCGCGTCGAACGGCCGCTCGCGAGCCGCGGCGAGGCCGAGGATCCGGGCGCGGTCGCGATCGCCCAGGGCGAGGCTGCTCGTCGCCTCGGCGACCAGCAGGTGGAAGCGACCGGCATCGGACCTCTCCGCCAGCCGCGCGGCGTGGATGCGCGCGACGAGATCACTCCCGCCTCGGCCCCCGAGCAGGAGGTAAAACGGCGCCGTCCGCGCGAGCGCCGCGGGAGACGAGGTGTCCGCTGCCGGCGGCGTGACGGCTCGCGCGAGGCCGAGTCCGGCCGAGAGACGAGCGGCCAGCAGCGTCTCGAGCGGCGACCGAGCCGGCGCCGAGTCGAGGCGAGCGAGCGCTCGACCCAGCCCGGCGCCCGTCGTGAGCGCCGCCTCCGCCGAGTCGAGGCGCTCCAGCTCTTCGTGTGTCTCGACGCCGCTCCACCGCGCGACCTCCGGATCGGGCGGGAGTGTGGCGAGGGCTGCGTTTGCGAAGAGAGCGTCGACGGCCGCGGCCGTCGACGCCGCCAGATCTCCTTCCCCTCGGCCCCGCGCGATGACCTCGCCGGAGAAGCTGGCCGAGAGCGAGATCGAAAAACCGGCTTCACGCGGCTCGACCTGTCCGTCGATCACGATCCTGCCCGTCGCGATCGCGCGCTCACGGGCCCGCTCTCTCTGGCTCGGATCCGCGTAAGGGTCGCGGGGAAACGTGGGCGACGGCAGGGCGGGGAGGCCCAGGAGCGACGCGGGCGGTAGGGCCCGCGTGGAGCCTCCTCCGAGGTGCATACGGGCGCGGCGGCAGGCGAGGTCCGCCGCGGCGGCTCCGAGCCAACCCTCGTCCGAGCGCAGCGGAGGGCAGGCGACCTCGGCGGGGAGCGGCACGTGGGGCGTGGTGGTCGAGAGCGGCATGACATTGCTGTCATGAGAACCGCCCGAGGTCGTGATCAGGGCCCCAGTCAGCGCGAGGGCCGCGGCGACGCCGAGCGCGGCGTCGTGTGTCGGAGCGACGCCGGTGCGGAGCGCCGCGGCGAACCGAGCGCAGTCCTCGAATCGGTGCTCGGGGCGGGCCGCGAGCGCGCGCAGCGTGACCCGGCGCAGGCGCGCGGGCAGCGCGTCGCCCTCCGACGCGTCCGTCCGGCGTACGCCCGCGGCCTCGAGGAACATGACGGCGAGCGCGTATTGATCGCTCGCCGCGCTCGCGTCACCGCTCTCCGCCTCGGGCGCGGCGTATCGCGCGGTGCCGGCGAAGCGGCCGCCGGGCCGTGCGCCCTCACCCAGGATCGACGCGAGACCGAAGTCGAGGACCTTCACTCGGCCGGCGCTCGTGATCATGACGTTGTCCGGCTTGAGGTCGTGGTGGGTCACGCCGGCGAGGTGCGCCGCGTGCACGCCGTCCGCCGCGTCGGCGACGAGGTGCGCGGCGCGCGCGACAGGGAGCCCGCCGCCGGCGTCCGCGATCACCGCGCGGAGCGTCGAGCCGAGGACGAGCTCCATGACCAGGACGAGGTAGCCGTCGATCTCGAGGGCATCCTGCACGCGCGCGACGGCGGGGTGATCGATCCGCGCGGCTGCGCGCGCCTCCGCCAGGAGGCGCGCACGGGCGTGCGCGGACGCCTCTCTCACCAGGATCTTGAGGGCGACGTCACGGCCGAGGATCTCGTCCCGCGCCGCGAACACGACCCCCATCGCGCCCTGGCCGAGGCGCCGATCGAGCTGGAAGCGCCCGAGCCGCGTGCCTGGGCGAGGGAGCGCGACGGGCTCGCGTGGAGGGGCATGGGCGACGCGAACCAGGAGCGAGTCGTCGGACGTCCGCGGGGAGCCGTCGCTCACGGCTGCTCCTCACGCCAGGCCCTCAGGCGCAGCGCGATGGCGCGGAGACGCTGCCGGAGGCGAGCCGCCTCACGCTCCTGCGCCGCTTCGTCTGCGGCGGGCGACATCATCCGCGCGATGCTCGCGTACGAGAACCCGCGGTCGACGCGCAGCGCGAGGAGCGCCCGGTCGTCGTCGGAGAGCCGGGCACGCAACCGCGCGAGGTGCTCCTCGCGGCCGGGCTCCTCCGCGGAGCTGTGTGCGCGCTCCTCCGCGCTCGGGTGTCGCTCGAGCGGTGTGAAGACCGCTCGCGCGCGCCGCCTCCTCCTGAGCAGCTGGTAGGCCTCGTTCCGCGCGACCTGGTAGAGCCACGTCCGCGCGGCGCTCTCCCCTCGGAAGCCGCGAATCCCGGCCGTCACGCGGACCATGACCTCGCCGTAGATGTCGCTCGCGTCCGTCGCGCCGTGGACGGCGGCCAAGAAGCCGTAGAGCTCCCTGCCGTAGGCGTCCACGAGGGCAGCAGCGGCGCGCCGCACGTCTCCTTCCTCGAGGGCCTCGCGTATCACCTGCTCGGCTCGAGTCGACGACTCTCGGGCTTGCTCAGGGCGCATGCCTCGTCACCCTACGACGAGCGGGGATCAAAGCGTGTCAAAGTCGCCCGGCGCGCGCTCACGAAACGTGGGCCCGAGCATCGGCCTCCGCGAGATGAAGAAAGCTCCTCGCGTACAAGTCCTCCTCCTCCTGTCCGTGTCGGCCTGCGGCGTGGCTTGCGGCGACGACGAGCCGCAGCCGGACGGCGGGGGAGGGGCGGGCGCGGGAACGACCAGCGTCACGACCACCGCGTCGAGCGGCTCGGGATCGGGCGGTGGCGGTGGCGACAGCGGCCTCGAGATCGCGTGGACGCCGTGCCCGCTCTCGAGCGACGACGCCGAGGGCTCGGAGGCGCTGTGCGCGACGATTCCCGTCCCGCTCGATTGGAACGATCCGAACGGGGCGAAGATCGATTTCTTCGTGAAGAAGATCCCCGCCGAGGAGCAGCCCGCTCGCGGCCAGCTCTGGATGCTCAATGGAGGACCGGGCTATTCGGGCGCCGACTTCGAGGGCAAGGTCAAGGCGGTGACCGTCGACGTCTACCTGCCCGACCATCGCGGGACCGGGCGCTCGAGCCGCCTCGGTTGCCCGGAGCAGGAGGCCGACGCGAGCCCGGATGGCTACTGGGTCAACGACGCCGAGCTCGCGCCTTGCCTCGACCACATGAAGATCGAGTGGGGCGACAACGTCCTCGGGTTCACCACGACGAACGCCGCGCGGGACGTCGGCGAGGTGATCGAGGCCACCCGCAAGGCCGACGACAAGATCCTCGTCTCGGGGGGCTCGTACGGCTCGATGTGGGCGAACCGGTATCTGCAGATCTATCCGGACCAGTCGAGCGGCGTCGTGCTCGACGCGTTTGCCGTCGGCCTGCTCTTGACCCGTGACGACCAGTATTTCAACGAGCTCGGCCAGCGCTGGATGGATGCGTGTGGGGCGGACCCGGTCTGCGGGGCGAAGCTCGGGCCCGACCCCTGGGGCGCGATGACGGCGGCGCTGGGCGCGCTCGAGTCGGGCGGGTGCCCCGAGATCCTCGCGCAGGGCTGGGATCGAGACGAGCTGCACCTCTTCTGGTCCTTCTTCTTCTACACCTGGGAGTACCGCTCGCTCATCGCGCCGATGGTCTACCGCATCGCGCGCTGCGAGCCGCGCGACGTCACGGCGATGCAGAACCTCCACGACGTCTTCACGCAGCCGATGGCGCCGACCGCGTCGCAGCGTTTCTTCTCGATGCTCCTCAGCACCCACGTGATGTTGAGCGAGCTCTGGGAGGACCCCCCGCCCACGGCGGCCGAGCTCGAGGCGTACCAGAGCGCGGCGAACGTAGCGCACGGGATCGCGGCTCCCGCGCAGGCGCTGTACGACGCCTGGCCGCGCTACCCCCAAGACGCCTACGCGGGCGGGCTCGCCGACACGGACGTGCCGATCCTGATGATGCGCGGGGAGTACGACTTCATCCCGATGAGCGCGATCGAGCCGGCCGTCGAGCACTTCTCCTCGACCGGCACCTTCGTGGAGATCCCCGGCTCACCACACAGCCCCTACTCGGCGCCCCAGGCAATGGGCGGTCCGTCGTGTGGGACGCAGATCCTCGTCCAGTTCTTCGCCGACCCCACCGCGACGCTCGACACGTCGTGCACCAGCGAGGTGGCGGCGCTGCCGCTCGTTCCGTCGGCGCAGCTCTCCGCTGCCGCGTTTGGGGTCGCCGACCCGTGGGAGGGAAGCCCCGCTTCCCTCGCCATCCAGAGCGGGCATGGGGCGATCGGTCGAGCGAGCGCGGAGCTCGCCCGATTCCGCCACACGCGAGGACGCTGAGCGGCCGTCAGCCGCCGTTGCCACCGCCGCTGCTCGCCGCCGTTCCGTAGGCGGACGACACGCTGGCCGTCGTGTTGACGGTCGAGTTCGTGGTGGTGGCCGTGGTGCTGCTTGAGCTCGACTTCGTGCTCGACGTGGTGTTGGAGGTCGTGCTGCCAGCGCCGCCTGCGCCGCCGCTGCCGGAGTCGTCTCCGCAGCCGGCGAGACCACCCGCTGCCAGCGTGAGCCCGAGGATGACCGCGGCTGCGGTGCGGGTTCGGTCCGCGCCGGCGGCCGGTGCGGCGCCGCAGTGCGGGCAGCTGGGGGCGTCGGCCCGGTGATGGCAAGAGCAAGACGGACACGCGACGAGGGCGACCTGGAGCGAGCGCATGGTCCTTCCATGAGAGCTCGGCTCCTCCGCGCGAGTCAACCGGTCGTCGCGCATTCGTCGTGAAAATGTTGCTAACCTGACACCCATGCGGGCTCGCTTCCTCTTTGCTCTCTCTTCCCTCGTCCTCGCTTGTGGTGACGACGTGTCCGGCTCCGGCGGAGACGGCGGATCCGGCGGCACCGCCGCCCCCGAGCCCTTGCCGCCGTTGACGCGCGCGCCGCTCACCACCGACGAGCGCCTCGTCGTGACGCGAGCCCCGGAGATGGCTGGCACCTACGACCCGCGCTTGCCCGAGGACATGGACGCGATGCTCGCGAGCGGGTACGGCGACTACACCCTCGCGGCGGGGGAGGCGGTCGTCACGCGGACGCAGGACGGCACCGCGGCGCCGCCTCCGGGACCAAACGCGACCCGCCTCGCTCGATTCGTTCACTTCGCGGACATCCAGCTCGCCGATGACGAGTCGCCTGCGCGCATCGTGAACGCGGACAGCCCCGACGCGACCAGCGGCGCCTTCCGTCCGCAGGAGGGGCACGAGTGCCGGATCATGAACGCCGCTGTGCGCACAATCAACAAGGTGCACGAGACCTTCCCGATCGACGCGGTCGTCCTCGGCGGCGACAACGCCGACAACGCGCAGACGAACGAGGTCGACTGGGTGCTCGCGATCCTGTCCGGGTCCGCCTCCGTGTCCTGCGACTCCGGCGACGACGACGATCCGAAGCCGGGGCCCGCGAACGACCCGAAGGACGCCTTCTACGCCGACGGCCTGAAGATGCCCTGGGTCTGGGTGACCGGGAACCACGACGTCCTCCAGCAAGGCAATTTCATGCCTCTTCCGAAGGAGGCCGATTACCTCGCGAGCTATTGCGGCACCGGCACGCGGGATTGGTCGGAGCCCGGCGGACCGACGATCATCGGCGACGTCGTGCCCGATCCGCAGCGCAAGCCCCTCTCCGGGCAAGAGGTGCTCGAGAAGGTGCGGGCCGACGGGGATGGGCACGGCGTCACCGCCGAGGCGGCGGCCGCGGGGCGTGCCTTCTATGCGTACGACGTTCCCGGGACGCCGATTCGATTCCTCGTGGTCGACACAGCCGCGCCGACGGGGAGCGCGGAGGGCCTCATTCACCAGAGCGAGATCGACACCTTCCTCCAGCCGGCGCTCGACGCGGCCGAGGCCGAAGGGAAATACGTCATCGTCACCTCCCACCACGCGTCGAGCAAGCTGACGGACGGCGGCGAGTTCGGCGGGACGGCACAGCCCGACGCGGTCCTTCCCGATCCGTTCCGCGATCTGCTCGCGGGCTACCCGAACCTCCTCATGCACCTCGCCGGGCACACCCACGTCCACCGCGTGACGCTGGTGGATGCCCCGAGCAG
This sequence comes from Myxococcales bacterium, assembly GCA_016794345.1. Taxonomy (GTDB): domain Bacteria; phylum Myxococcota_A; class Polyangia; order Polyangiales; family Polyangiaceae; genus Xiheicaenibacterium; species Xiheicaenibacterium phototrophicum. The sequence goes on along the minus strand of JAEUKE010000186.1, from coordinate 71,010 downwards.
CACGGGTCAGTATTGGGAGGTCGAGACCTCGGCGCTCGCCGACTACCCGAACCAGCTGCGGCTCATCGAGATCTGGGATCTCGACAACGGCTTCCTCAGCATTCGATCGGTCGTCCTCGACTACCAGACCGAAAACGATCCGGTGGCGGAGGACGGCCGCCGGCGTGCCATCAGCGATTTTACGTCCGGCTGGACCGGCGACGCGGCCGGGGCGGCAAACGAGCGCAACGTCGAGCTCTACGTGCCGAAGCCCTGAGCTCACCATGTGCCGCCGACTCCTCTGGCTCGCCCTCGTCGCTCCGCTCGTCGGCCCGGCTTGTGACGAGGAGGACGGCGGCGAGACGGGGGCGAGCTCCAGCGCCTCCGTCGGAGGCGCGTCGAGCGGCAGCGGAGGAGTCGGCGGCGGCGGCCAGGGCGGCGCCGCGCCGTGCAGCGACGGTCCGGGGGTGCGCCTCCTGTTCATTGGCAACAGCCACACCTACGTGAACGACGTCCCCGCGCTCGTCCGCGAGCTCGCGTGCTCGGGTGGGGCCCGCGTCGAGTCGACGGCCGTGGCCGCCCCCGGCGCGAGCTTGGTCGATCACGCGTCGAACCCCGCGGTGTTCGACGCGATCGCCTCGCAGCCTTGGGATTTCGTTCTGATTCAAGACCAGCAGCAACGGCCCGGTTTCCGATTGCCCGAGGTCGAGGTCGAGAGCGTCGCGGCTGCGGAGGCCCTCGTCGACGCGGTGCGGGCGAACGACCCGTCCACGGTCCCCCTCTTCTACATGGTGTGGGCGCGACAGGACGGGGACGCGCAGAACTGCGCCTATTACCCGCTGCTCTGCACCTACGAAGGGGCCACGTTGGCCGTATCCCAGGGCTATGAGCTCTACGCCGAACGCACGGCGACGGATCTGGTTCCGGTGGCGCTCGCTTGGGCCCAGGTTCAGACGGACGTCGCGGCGCCGCTGCCGGGAGGCGAACTGTGGTCGGACGACGGATCTCATGCCTCGGTCGCGGGGTCGTATCTCGCGGCTTCGATGATCGCCGCGCGAGCGCTCGCGACCCCCGCTGCTGCTCTCACGTACGAGGCCGGGCTGCCGAAGCCGGTCGCGGACTACTTGCGCGCGAAAGGCGACGAGGTGCTCGCTTCGTATTCGGCCGAAGGGCGCGCCGACACGGCGGAGCACGTGCTCGTCGCGTGTGATGAGGCGAGCGGCTGCGACCTCTCCCACGACACCGCGGGCGTCGTGTTCTCGCTCTCGTCCGGATCCTGCGCGGAGATCGCCGACGGCAGCGCGCCCCTCGCCGGCCGCATCGAGACCACGCTCGATTGCGCGGGGCTGGCGTGCCTGACCGTCCCGCTCGGGCGGTGGAGCGGCGTCGAGGCCGGGACGATCTCCCCCGGCGGCTACAGCGTTCAGGCCCACGTCGACGTGGATCGTGACGGCGTCGTCGACGCCGGCGAGCCCGTCGGCTGCGAGAGCGGGGCATTTGTCGTCGGTGGCGGCGTCGATCTCACGCTCTCGACGTTTGTGCCCGGTTGAGCGCGTCCACACGTCACCTCGCGAGCGCGGAGCGATCGAGCTCGGCGAGCAGGTGCGCCGGCCCGTCATAGATGGCGATCGCTCCCGCGAGATCCTCGTCGGAGAAGCCGCCCGACCGGAGCGCGATCGTGCGGGTGCCGGCACGCGTGGAGGCTTCGACGTCGTAGGGAGAGTCGCCGATGAGGAGCGCCTCATCGGGGGTGCAGCCCACCACCGCGAGCGCAGCCCTCTCGCTCCTCTGCGAGCGCCCGCCCTCCGGGGCTCTTGGGGTCGATCCCGAGCCGTGGCAAGAGCTGATCCGACCCCATGCCGATGAGGGGGCGGATCCGCTCGAACGTCGCTTCCTCGTGGCCCTCGGCCCGGAGCGCTTCCTCCCAGGCCGCGGCGTGTGCGTCGTTGCTGTCGACCAGCGTCCCGTCGACGTCGAGCAGAACCGCCCGAAGGCCGGAGCGGCGTTCGTTGCCGGACCGCTCGCGCGCCACGGTTGCACTGGGGCCACCAGACAGCTTCGCCATACGGTGCCGCTAGCAGGCCGCGTTCCAGCGCGTCAGACCGTGGCCTCTCAGCCGACGGCGCGGACGATGTCCGCGAGCACACCCGACGCGGTCGCGTCTCCGCCCGCTCCGGGCCCTCGAACGACGATCGTCACGTCGCCCGCGCGCTCGGAGTGGATGGCCACCAAGGCCTCCGTCCCGCGGAGCTGCGCCGCGGGGTGATCCGAGCCGACGACGACGGGGCCGACTCGAAGCGGCGTGCGACTCAGGGGCTGGACCTGGGCGAGGTAGCGGATGAGGCGGCCCTCCTTGCGGAGCCGCTCGGTGCGCGCTGCGAAGAGGGGCGCGGCCTCGGCCAGCGCCACCTCGAGGCTCGCCTCGCGCGCACGGGCCAACGTCGTCGAAGGCACGAAGGGCTCGAGCTCGACGTCCTCGAGGGTGAGGCGAAGGCCGAGCTCACGCGCGAGGATGAGCGCCTTTCGGGCGACGTCGCGGCCGGAGAGGTCTTCGGTCGGATCGGGCTCGGTGTACCCGCGCGCGCGCGCCTCCGCCACCGCTGCGGGGAGGCCCTCGCCGCGGCTGACCGCGTCGGCGAGAAAGCCGAGCGTCCCCGACAGCGAGCCTTCGATCAGGCGAATGGTGTCTCCGCTTCGAACGCGATCGATGATGGGCGCGAGCACGGGCAAATCGGCGCCCACCGTGGTCTCGTAGAAGATTCGTCGGCGCGTCTCGCGGGCGGCAGCGAAGAGCGCGGCGTGCCGAGCGGGGTCGACCACGAACGGGTTCTTGTTCGCCGTTACCACGTCGAGGCCGCGGGACAACGCGCGGATGTAGACGCCGTGCATGCCGTCGCTCGCGGTGCAGTCGACGAGCAAGGGCCTCTCGAGACCGGCGACCACCTCGATCAGGGCGGGGATATCGGTCGGGCGGCGGGGAGCTTCGCGCCAGCGATCGAGATCGAGCCCCGCCCGAACGAACGCCGTCTCCGTGCGGCCCGCGATGGCCACGACCCGAAGGTCGAGGCCGGAGGCATCGACCATCACCTGTCGCCTCCGCGCGAGGATGCGCAAGAGGCTCGAGCCGACGGTGCCGCTCCCGAGCAAGAGGATGTGCGCCGTCGCGCGCGTCACGGGATCGTCTCGCGGAGCGCGCGATCGAGATCGGCCTCGATGTCGGCCGCGCTCTCGACTCCGACCGCGAGCCGAACCAGGTCCTCCGGGATGCCGAGGGCGAGGCGCTCCTCGGTGGAGAGCTCGTAGTAGCTCATGAGCGCTGGCTGCTCGATGAGCGTCTCCACCCCGCCCAGCGAGGGAGCGATTGTCGCGAGACGGCAGGCGTCGATGAAGCGGCTCGTACCCTCGAGGTCGGAGTTCACCCGGAAGGTGACCACGCCGCCGAAGCCCGCGAGCAGGCGTGTCGCCAGCGCGTGGTCGGGGTGGCTCGCGAGGCCCGGATAGTGGACCTGCCTCACGCCTGGGTGCGCCTCGAGGAAGCGAGCGATCCGGAGCCCGGTCTCGTTCTGCCGGCCGACGCGCAGCCCGAGGGTCTTCATGCCGCGCTCGAGGAGGTAGGCCGCGTGTGGATCGAGGATGCCGCCGAGCACGCTGCGGGCGTCGCGGATGGCGCTGACGAGCCCGTCATCGCCGCAGACCGCGCCGGCGAGCAGATCGTTGTGGCCGCCCAGGTATTTCGTGCCGGCGTGCAACACGAGGTCTGCTCCGTGGGAGAGCGCGCGGAGGTTGACGGGCGTCGCGAAGGTCGCGTCGACGAGGACCTTCACGCCGCGGTGCTTCTTGGCGACGGCGACGACGGCGGGGATGTCCGCCACGCGCAAGTACGGGTTCGTCGGCGTCTCGGTGAAGACGACACGTGTCTTGCCGGGCACGATCGCCGACCCGAGCGCGTCGAGATCGCCCGGAGGCACGAGCGTGCTCACGACGCCGAAGCGCGCGAGCGTCTTCTCGACGAACTGGCGTGTTCGCCTGTAGCAGTCGCTCGTCATGACCACGTGGTCGCCGGCCTTCAGCATGGCGAAGAGGGAGGTCGTGATGGCCGCCATGCCGCTCCCGAAGAGAGCGGCGTCGCCGGCTCCTTCGAGCGCCGCGAGGGTCTTCTCCGCCGCGCGGACGGTGGGGTTGCCGTATCGGCCGTACTCCTCGCGGTCGACGCGCCCCTCGAAGTGGTCGCGGAGCTCCGCCGTGTTCGCGAAGGTGTACGTCGCCGACAGGACGATCGGCGTCGGCACCGCGTCGTACGGCTTCTTCTCGGGGCCTCTCCCGTGGACACACGCCGTGTCGGTCGCGGAGGGGGAGGTGGACGAGGAAATGGGGCTGGAGGTGTTGTTCTGACCCATCGGCTTAGGGTGTGATTTGTTAGGCGCGACACTCAAGGTGGGCGAAACACCGCGCCGCCCCCGCGCGATTGCGAGGGCCCGAAGAAGATAGAACACACGAGCGGGCGTTGTCGAGCGGGCCTGCCGACCGGCTGCTCCTTGCTCCTCAAGTAGGCGGAAGCACCTTCCCTCCGAGGAGCTTCCCCGTTTGCAGCAGACAAACCAGCTTCGATGAGCCTTCGCGAATCGCCATCTCCAGGTCAGGCTCGGTCGAACCGGTGACGACCTTCGGTGCGAGCGGCTCGACGCTCTCGATCCCGTCGACCGCGACGCCGGCGCGCACCCCCGCCGTCGGTTGCGCACGGACCATCTCCCGGACCTCCTGGATGGGGAACCCGAAGAGCTCCTGACGCAACCGGACCACCACGCACTGAGCCGAGCGGACGGCGGGGACCATTCCTCCGACCCTACGGGACGCAGCGCGGACGCCTTGAGTTGCAACAAATGAACCGAACGGTCGGTTCGAGAGACCCTGACGGAAACGTCAGTCCAACCCGGCGCGTCGCATCGAGGTATCGCGGCGGAGAAGCGTCGCGCCGTCACCTCCGGCGAGCAGGGTACCGCTCGGATGGAGGAGCAGGTGATCGAGGCCTTTGTCGGTGCCGGTCGCGACCGGCGCGAACTTGCTCCCGTCGAAGCGAGCGCCGACGCCGCCGAGCCCGGCGACCCAGATCTCACCGGAGGGCCCGACCGCGATGGCGTCGAGGAAGTTGCCGGCGACGCGCTCGAAGCGCTCGAGCTTCTTGCCTGTCCAATGGACGACGAGGCCGGCCGAGCCGATCTCGTTCGAGTCGCCGGCGATCCAGACGTCGTCGGCGGACCTCACGGCGAGGGCGCGGTACTCGTCGTACTCGTGCCGGGCCACGACCGCGAGCGAGTCGCCCGACGAGCGGAAGAGCACGCCGTCTCCGCCGATCCACGCCGTTCCGTCCGGCGCGACCGCGACGTCGTATAGCTCCTTGTCGAGCCCGGTGACGACGCGAGTCCATTTGCCGTTCTTGAAGCGCCAGACGTAGCCGTCGTCCAGGTCCTTCGTGCCGATCGCCCAGAGGTCGTCGGGCCCGCGGCCTGCGACGCGCCTCACGCACCCTGGTACGCCCTTCAGTGCCCTCCATCCGGCGGCCGACCTGATCTGCACGTCGGAGCAATACGCTGCCACGACGTCGCCGGAGGGGAGCTTGCGGAAGCTCCTCATGTCCTTCATCGGCGTCAGCTCGAACGTGATCTCGTCGGAGTCGAGCGACCCCGAGAGCAGCTTGCCGTCCCCCGTCGCCGCGACGAACGTGCGATCCGAGGTCCACTCGATGCCGACGATGTCGTCGTCCGTCTGGCGCGGGAATGGCTCCCGGAGCGCCACGCCGTCGTAATGGTAGATGCCGCCCATTGCGCCGACCATCCACACGTCGTCTGCCGACCGACCGTCGACGCCCTGGAATCGGCTCTCGAGGAGGCTCACCACCGAGTCGCTGCTGCCTCGGTAGTCGCGGATGGGGATCTGGGTGAACGCTTCGCCCTCCGACCGGTACGCCCAGAAGCCGACCGCCCAGACGGGGGTGCCGCCCGGGGCCGCCCAGAGATCGTACGCGGTGCCTCGCAGCTCGAGCTTCTCGTCGAACTTGTCGCCCCGCTTCCGGTAGACCGAATCCCCCAGGAGGTAACCGGCGCTGCCCGTCGGATCGAGCCAGAGGTCCCAGAAGCTCTCGCGCAGGTCGCCGGGGACGGGCACCGCTTGGAAGGGTGCGCCCTCCTTGGCGCGGAAGAGCGCGCCATCGAAGCCGGCCGCCCACACGTCGTCCCCTTGTTTGGCGAGCGCGCGGAGCCGCTTCTTTGTGGGGACCTTCGGTCCCTTCGACGGCGTGGGGCGGCCATCTTTCGATTCGTAGACGAGGAGCTCTTGGCTGCCCGAGAACAGACCGGCGCCGAGCGCGCCACCGAGCCACATGCGCCCCCGCTCGTCGCGCATCAGCGCATCGCCTCCTGCGAACGAGGGCATGTCCTGGACGGTCCAGGTCGTGCCATTCCAATGGGCGAAGGCGTTGCCTTCTCCGATCGCGATCCATACGTCCGTCGCGCTCGCCGCGGAGATCGCGTCGAAGTCGGACTTCATGAGGCCGGCGCCGGGCCACTGCGCCGGATCGAAGCTCCGGCCGTCGATCTCTCGAACGGTGTCGAGCAGCGTGGGCGTCTTCGGGACCTCGATCGTCGATAGCTCGAGCCTGCCCGCCGTTCGCTCGATGCGGATGAGCGTCCCGCTCTCGCCTGCGATCCATACCTCGCCGTTCGGGAGCACGGCGACGTCGTTCAGGGCCACAGCGAGCGGCCACGGGTGGAGCGCGCGAAAGCCGTCGGCGCTGGTGAAGCAGTCCTTCCGCTCGGTGGCGCGGCACTCGCCGGCAACGGCGACGCGCGGCGGCGCCGGGGGCTCGGACGCGGACGCGGACGCGGACGGCGTGGCGACCGCCGAAGCAGTGCGATCCAAGGGCGGCTCCCCGGCCGGGACCGCGGCGGGTGCACAGGAGGCGAGGGCGAGGAGGGGCACGGCGCGCATGAGCCGCTTCGTACGTTACCAGCGGGGAGCTTTCGCCGAGCGCGGCACAAAACAAAGGCCCCGCTCTCTCGAGCGGGGCCTCAGGTCGCAGGTGTTCGTAAGCCGAGTTCTGTGTCGAGGGTCGGTCACCCTTCCCTCGGCGGCGGTCATTCCTCTAGGGCGCACGTCGCCGCGCGCCTCGAGCAGCCTACCCGGAGACTCGAACGGGCCGTTCTTTTCGAGCTCGCCCCGGAGGACGAGCTCGAACGCCTCCCTATGTGGCCTTGCTCCTTGTGGGGTTTGCCGTGCCGATCTCGTTACCGAGATCGCGGTGGGCTCTTACTCCACCCTTTCACCCTTACCGGTGTGGCTCGCCCCGAAGGACGGAACCGACCGGCGGTTTGCTTTCTGTTGCACTTTCCTCGAGGTCACCCTCACCGGGCGTTACCCGGCACAATGCCCTGCGGAGCTCGGACTTTCCTCCCGCCCGCCGCCGCCCCGAAGGGAGACGCCGGAGCCGGCGATCGCCTGAGCGCCTGCGACCGTGGAGGGGTAACGCAGGTGACGAGGAGGCGCCAGGGGCCTGACGCGCGAATCGCTCAGCCGGAGGGCCTGATCCGGTCGCCGAGCGGACCGAGCGTCGCGTCGAGAGCCTCGAGCACCGCGACGATCCGCGGGAGGTCACGAATGGCACGCCTCGTGACGACGTACAGATCGAGCACCGGCATCTCTGGTCGCGGGCGTACGTCGATCGCCATGTAGCTGCGCTCGAGCTTGGTCAGGGCGAGCGGACCGATGCCGACTCCGAGCCCCGAGCGGATCGCTGCGACCTGCGTCTGGTAGCTCGAGCAGACGAGGACCGGAGGCCGCCGAACGTGCGCCTCGAGCCACGCCGACTCCGGCGTGGCGAGCCCGGCCAGCTCCACCGCGATCCAGTCGAGCTCGGCGAGGCTCAGGTTTCGCACGCGGCGCGCGTAGGCCTTCGAGCCGAGGATTGCCGTGCGAAACCTGGCGATTCGCTTCCCGACCAGATCTCCGCGCTCCGTCTGGAAGAAACGCAGCGCGATGTCCGCTTCGCGCGAGGCCAGATCCGCGGCGCGGTACCCGGTCACGAGATCGAGCGACAGGCCGGGGTGTGCGGCGCGGAGCTTCGGGATGACGTGGGGGACGACGAAATGGACAGCGATCTCCTCCGTCAGCGCGAGCCGGACGCGGCCCTCGATCGCTTGTGTTCGAAGGCCGGTCGCCGCGTCCGCGAAGCGGGCGAGCGAGGCCTCGACCTGCTCGGCTGCCTCGCGCAGCCGCGCTGCGTCCTCGGTCGGGACGGGGGCTCGTCGTGTGCGCTCGAACAGCGTGACGCCGAGCGCGCCCTCGAGCGAGGCGATCCGCCGGCTGACCGTGGACTGGTCGGTCCCGAGCTCGATCGCAGCTCGGGTGAAGCTCCCGGCGCGCAGAGCCGTCAGGAACACGCGAACGTCGTCCCATCGGGAGAGCGCTCGCTCGCGTGTCGTCGTGGAACGCGATCGCGACATGCATCGGTGCATAGCTGCGATTCGAAGACGCGGCTACTCAGGCAGCCATGCATGACGCAAGCTCGCCTCCATGAAACGCGCCCTGCTCCTGTTCGGTCACCCGGACCAAGACACCTTCAACCACCGGCTCGCGGCCGGCTACGCGAGCGGCTTTCGAGCCGGCGGAGGGGGGGTCGAGCGGATCGACCTCGCCTCGCTGTCGTTCGACCCCATCCTCCACCACGGGTATCGCGTCCCGCAGCCGCTCGAGCCCGATCTCGTGCGCGCTCGCGAGGCGATCGAGGCGGCCGACCACCTCGTCTGGGTCTTCCCGACCTATTGGGCCTCGCCACCCGCGCTCGTGCGCGGCTTCGTGGATCGGCTCTTTTTGCCCGGGTGGGCGTTTTCGTTCGGCCCAGAGTCGTCCTTGCCGAAGGGCTTGCTCGCGGGTCGATCGGCACGCGTCATCACGACGATGGATACGCCGGGGTGGTGGTACACCGCGGTGAGCCACCGCTGCCTGCATCGGAGCTTCGGCTCGGCGACGCTCGCCTTCTGCGGCCTGAGCCCCGTCGCCTTCACCGCCTTCCACGGCGTGCGCGATCTCGGTGAGGCCGGGCGCGCGCGCGCGGCCTCGCGCGCCCAGCAGCTCGGCCGGCGAGATGCGCGCGCGTCGGGCCGGCGGCTCTTGCCGAAGCTCTCCTCCGCTGCGGCTTGACGTTCAGGCGCTCGGATCAGGTTCCGCCGGCGCCGCCAGCACCGCCGGCACCACCCGCGCCACCGGCACCGCCGGCACCGCCCGAGCCTCCGGTTCCGCCGGCTCCGCCCGTGCCGCCAGCGCCCTCGCCGCGCGCGCAAACGTTCGCGGCGAGGATGTCGTCCCCGCATGTCGCGAACCACGTGTTCATCCGGTCGATGTACTCCTGCTCCATCGGGTTGCCGTTGAGCGGCATCGCGGGGGACGACGCGCCCGGTTGGATCTGCGTCTTCATGCGCGCCCAGATCCGCTTGGCGTTCACCGGGTCCTCCTCCGGGGTGATGTTGTAGAGGAGCTTCTGGGTGTCGTCGTAGGTGAGGAGAGGGAACGGGCCCTGGCCACCCGGCTTGTGACAGCCCTGACACTTGCGGACGAGGACGTCGTAGACCTCACACGGGAAGCCGGCCGTCTCCTCGTGTGTACAGACGAAGCCGCTGCCTCCGCCGCCGCCCGTTCCGGTGCCGGTCGAGGCCGAGGTCGTCGGATCCGTACACTGTCCGTCGCGACAGCCAGGCTCGAGATCCGCGTCGCAAGCGAGAGCGCCGAAGATGGTGAGGGAGGCGAGCCACGCCCAAGACGTGTGGGTCATCGGCTCATGGTTGCACCTGGCGCGGCGGGTGCTCAAGCCTTGCGCTTGGCGAGGAGGGCCTCGCCGAGCTCGCGGCTCCGGCGGGCCGCCGCCTCCACGGCGTCGATCAGCGTCCGGCGCAGGCCTCCGGACTCGAGCGTGTGGAGGCCGGCGATGGCGGTGCCGCCCGGGCTCGTCACCATGTCCTTCAAGCGCCCGGGGTGCTCGCCGCTCTCGAGCTGGAGCTTCGCGGCGCCGTAGACCGTCTGCGCGGCGAGCAGGAGCGCGGTGTCCCGCCCCAGGCCGACCTTCACGCCGCCGTCGGCGAGGGCCTCGATCATCAACATGACGTAGGCCGGTCCGCTCCCCGAGAGGCCGGTCACCGCGTCGAGCAGGGCCTCGTCGAGCGTGGCACAGCGACCGACCGCCTCGAAGAGCTCCGTCGCGACCTGCATGTCCTCTTCGGTGGCGTGGCTCCCGGCCGCGATGGCCGTGGCGCCGGCGAGCGCGATGGCCGCGGTGTTGGGCATGCTGCGCACGAACTTGGCGTTCTGGGGGAGGCCCTCCTCGAAGACGACCGAGGGGACGCCCGCAGCGATGGACACGACCAGCGCGGATGGCTTGAGGTTCTCGCGGATGACGGGCAAGACCCGGTCCACGATCTGCGGCTTCACCGCGACGACGACGACGTCGGAGAACTTCACCAATGCGGCGTTGTCCGTCGTGGTGCGGATGCCGAACGCGGACTCGATCTCCGTGAGGCGGCTGGCCTTCACGTCGCTCGCCATGAGGTGGTCGGGCGACACCGACTTCGAGGCGACGAGCCCCTTGATGAGGGCGCCGGCCATCGCCCCGCCGCCGAGAAAGCCGATATGTTTGTCACGAAGGCGTGGCGCTGGGCCTACACCTGCAGAATGGGATGACAAATCGCTGGCCACTTCGGCGGACGCTAGCAGAATGACGACGCCCCGTGGCGGAATGTGCGGTCACGTTTCGCTGTTTCGGGGGTACCAAAGCCAGCCTCCTTCCTCGGCGACCAAGGTAGAGACGATGATCCGAAGCCTTTTGCTCCGCTCCGTGCCCCTCGCTGTCCTCCTTGCCCTCGCGCCCTCGCTCGGCTGCCAGCCGCCGCAGGAAGCCCGCTCGGCCCGCGCCGACTACGAGCCCGCGGCCGGGCAAGTCGGCGCCGCGAGCGCCGTCGCCTTGAACGACTCGAACGTGGACCGCGCCGGCCTGCCGCCGCTCAAGCTCCCCGAGCCGCTCCCCCCTTCGCCGGTGCCGGCCACGTTCGACGTGGCGGACCTGTCGGAGAAGGTGAAGCCCGCGGTCGTGAACATCACGACGACACAGAAGGTGAACCTCCCGGAGGGCCACCCGTTCGACTTCTTCTTCGGTCCGGACGGTGGGGGCGGTCGAGGCGAGCGTCAGGGCGCCGGCACCGGCTTCATCATTGATCCACAAGGCTACGTGGTCACGAACGAGCACGTCGTGCACGACGCGGACGAGGTCGTCGTCCGCCTGTGGGACGACCGCGAGATCCCGGCGGACGTCGTGGGCCGTGACCCCAAGCTCGATCTCGCCCTGCTCAAGATCAAGACGAAGGGTGAGGTTCCCGCCGTGCGCCTGGGGACCTCCGGCGCGCTCCGCATCGGCGACCACGTGCTCGCGGTCGGGAATCCGTTCGGCCTGGGCCACACCGTGACGCTCGGCATCGTGAGCGCGAAGTCGCGCTTCATCGGCGCGACGAGCTACGACGACTTCATCCAGACGGACGCGGCCATCAACCCCGGCAACAGCGGCGGTCCGCTCTTCAACTGGCGCGGCGAGGTGGTCGGCATCGCGACGGCGATCCGGCCCGGCGCGAACAACATCGGCTTCGCCATCCCTGTCGACGCCCTGAAGGACGTGTTGCCGCAGCTCCGCGAGAAGGGCCACGTCGTGCGGGGCAAGCTCGGCCTCGTCTTCCAGCCCATGTCGAACGAGCTCGCCACGGCGCTCAAGCTGCCCGGTCCCAAGGGCGCGCTCATCGCGCAGATCGAGTCGGGGGGCGCGGCGGCGCGCGCAGGGCTGAAGGCGGGCGACGTGATCGTCTCGGTCAACGGCACCGACATCCAGCATGCCGAGGAGCTGCCGAGGAACGTCGCGCGCAACGCGCCCGGGGCGCAGGTGACAATCGCCTACCTCCGCGACGGCAAGCGCCTGGAGACGAAGGCCACGCTCGACGTCCTCGAAGACGACGCGACCGAGAAGGGGCCGCAGATGCGCTCCCCTCGCGCGGTGCCGGCCAACAACAAGCTCGGCGTACAGGTCTCGAACGTGAAGGGCGGGGGCGTGCGTGTGGAGGGCATCGCCCCGTCGAGCCCGTTGAAGGAGGTGCGTCCCGGCGACGTCGTGCTCGAGCTCGACGGCAAGCCCGTGAAAGACGTGGACGCCCTCGAGGCCCAGCTCGGCAGCGCCAAGGCCGGGAGCGTGCTCCTCGCCAAGCTGAAGCGCGGCGACTCCATTCGCTTCGCGCCCGTCCCGGTTCCTTCGAAGTAACACGCGCCGCTCGTCCCCTCGAGGTCCTGGTGCCCGCTCGGCGCCGGGGCCTGCTATTTGTCCCGTCCCCTCGGCCGCGAGGGGAAGTGACCGATGTGGAGAACGAGCCGAGTCGCCGCTGTGCTGGCCGTGCTCCTCCTGGTGGCCGCGCTCGTGTCGGCCACCACGGGGGCGCTCGCGGTCCCGCTCTCTCGCGCGCTCGGTCTCCTCTTCCTCGAGCCGCTCGGGCTCGCCTCGGTTACGGCGAGCGAGACCGAGCGAACGGTCCTCTTCACGCTCCGCGCTCCGCGCATCGTCCTCGCAGCGCTCGTCGGAGCCGCGCTCGGGTCGAGCGGCGCGGGCGTCCAGGCGCTGTTCCGCAACCCGCTCGCCGACCCTGGGCTCGTCGGCGTCTCGGCGGGCGCCTCGCTGGGCGCAGCGACCGCCATCGTCCTCGGCGGCGGAGCGCTCGCAGCGGCGCCGCCTTGGGCACGCCAGGCCCTGTTGCCGCTGGCCGCCTTCGCGGGCGGGATCGCGACGACGTGGCTGGTCCTCAAGCTCGGCACCGGTCTGCGAGGTCGGGCGGCGACCGTCACGGTGCTCCTGGCGGGCGTCGCCGTGAACGCGCTCGTGGGCGCGTTCGTCGGGCTCCTGTCGCAGATCGCCGACGACGGGCAGCTTCGCGACCTCGTCTTCTGGACGATGGGGGGGCTCGATGGCGCTTCCTGGCCGCTCGTCGCCGCGACCGCGCCGTGGGTGCTCCTCGCGATCCTGGCGTTGCCCCGCGCCGGCCGAACGCTCGACCTGCTCGCGCTCGGCGAGCAGGAGGCCGGCTACCTCGGGGTGGACGTCCGGCGGGTGCGCGCCGTCGTCGTCGGGGCCGTGGCGATCGGGGTGGGCGCGTCGGTGGCGGCAGCCGGGCTCATCGGCTTCGTGGGGCTGGTCGTCCCCCACCTCGCTCGGCTTGCCGTGGGGTCGAAGAACAAATCTGTCATTGTCATCTCGGCGCTCGGCGGGGCCACGCTCCTGGTCGGCGCGGACGCTGCGGCGCGCTTCGTGGTCCGGCCTTCGGAGCTGCCAGTCGGCCTCTTCACCGCCGCGCTGGGCGCGCCGTTTTTCTTGTGGCTGCTCGGACGCGAGACGAGGGCCGCGTGAGCCTCGTCGCGGAGCGCCTCTCGGTCGAGCTCGGCGGCCGACCCATTCTCCGGGGGATCGAGCTCGCGGTCGAAGGCGGTGAGGTGGTCGGGCTCGTCGGACCGAACGGCGCTGGCAAATCGACGCTGCTGCGCGCGATGGCGGGGGAGCTCGCGCCCTCGGCAGGGCGAGTGATCTTCGACGGCACCGACGCCCGATCGCTCGACGGCGCCGCCCTGGCGCGGCAGCGCGCCGTGGTCTCCCAGCGCTCCGAGGTCGCCTTCGACTACACCGCGCTCGAGGTCGTCGCCTGGGGCCGCGCGCCGCACGCGCCGGTCGAGACGCCGGCCTGTCGGGCGATGGCCCGCCGCGCGCTCGACGCCGTCGGGCTGGCGGAGCGCGCGTCGAGCCCGGTTGTGACGCTGTCGGGCGGCGAGCAGCAGCGTGTTCACATTGCGCGGGCGCTCGCGCAGATCGGCTTCGGCGAGACGGGGCGCTACTGGCTCCTGGACGAACCGACCTCGAGCCTCGATCCGGCGCAGCGGCGGCTCGTCGTGCGGTTGATGCACCAGGCGCGCGCCGCGGGCGTCGGCGTGCTTGTGGTCCTGCACGACGTCGGGCTCGCGGCGTGGGCCTGCGATCGGATCGCGATGATGAATGACGGAACGGTCATGCAGCTGGGCACGCCGCGCGAGGTGCTCACGCCCGAGCGCCTGCGTGAGGTCTTCGAGGTGGACGCCGCGGTCGACCCCTCCCCGTGGAACCCGGAGGTGCCCCGGGTGACGTTCCGGCTCGGCGACGACTGAGAAGGGGGCTCAGCCGCCGCCCTGGCCGCCCATGCCTCCGGCGCTTGCCTGGCCGCCCGCTTCGCCGCCCGAGCCTGCGGGGCCGCCGCCCGCCCCCGCGCCGCCTTGGCCGCCCGCGCCGCCCTGGCCGCCCGCGCCGCCCTGGCCGCCCGCGCCGCCCTGGCCGCCTGCGCCGCTGTTCCCCGGCGGCTGGTCGACGAAGTCGCCCGTGCCCGCGATGAGGTGGCACCCGCCGATCAGGACGGCGAAGGCGAGGAGGACGGTGCGAGACATGGCGACGACCCTGCCTAGCACGCGGCCGCTCCAGCGGTGAGAGGACGCGCCCAACACGTGCTCTCGACACCCCGAGAGGGGCGAGCTAGGGTCTTGCATCCAAGTTGCAAGAGCAACTTGGTCGCTGCACGTGTTGCCTGCCTGCCTGACCGCCTTCGTGTCCGTGCTCCTGGGAGCCGCGCTCGGCATGATCGGCCCTGGGCGCGCGCTGGGGCCGGTCCGCGCGCTGGCGCTCGGCGCGAGCCTGGCCACCGTGTTCGGGGTGCTGGTGCCGGAGGCCATCGTCACCGCGGGCGGCACGGTGCTCCTGCCCTTTTTTCTCGGCCTCCTGGTTCCGGGGCTCTTCGAGCGCTTCGGACGCTCCCACCTCCGGACGGACGGCACGGCGCTCGCGCTCGAGCTGAGCTACGTGGGTCTGATCTTGCACCAGGTCGGCGACGGTCTGGCGATGGGGGCTTTCTCGAGCCAGGACCATCAAGGCCACGTGCACTGGGAGGTACTGGTGGCCGTCGCCGGGCACACGGTGCCGATCGTCGCGGCGGTCGTCCTCGCCTTCACGGAGCTGCGCGGTCGCGCAGCAGCCACGTTCCGCGCGTTCGGGCTCGCGCTCGCCGCCGTCGGCGGCGTGCTCCTCGCTTCCTCGGGGTGGGCCGCGCCGATCCTGCGGGAGCACCAGACCTGGGTGAGCGCGGTGACCGCGGGCCTTCTTCTGCACGTCGTGCTCCACGGGATCGAGGCTTCGCCGCCGCGGAGCGCCGTCGCGCGGGTGCTCGAGCTCGGCAGCTTCGCGCTGGGCGCCATGGTCCCCATGGTCCTCGGTCACGAGCACCACGAGGGCGGCGCGCCGGAGCGCAGCTTCGAGTCGCTCTTGCCTCTCGCGCTCGCCGCGGCTCCGGCCCTCGCGATCGGGCTCGCCGTCGCCGGCCTGGTCTCGGTGAGGCGAGGGGAGAGCTACCTCGCCCGCCTCGATCCGCTGGTGCCGCGGGTCGTCCCGTTTGCGCTGTTTGGCATGGTGGTGGTCGGTGCGCTCGCTCCGGCGGGCAGCGCGTGGGCGATCCTCGCCGCGGGTGTCGCGTGCGCCGTCCCCGCTTACCTCGTCGACCGCGGCGCGTCCGGGGTCGGCGCGCTCGTCCGGGCCGGCGTGGTGTTCGGGGGCGCGGTCGGCGCTTCTCTGGGGCTCGGGCTCACCGGGGTCGATCCGGTCGTGCTCGGCGCGACCGCCATCCTCACGCTCGGCGCCATCGTGATCCGCGGTGCGCTTGTCGTGGGCGTCCGCGCGCTCTTCGGCGCGCTCCTGCCGCTGCACGAGCACGACGACGACCACCATCAGCACCACGATCACGACGATCACGTGACGACGCCGATGAGCGGGCCGGGCGCGACCTGAGCGCGAGCCGAGTCGCCATCGAGGCGACGATCGCGGAGCGGTAGGGCGCGCGCCTGCTACAGCGAGGGTCGGTTGCCTTGACCGACCCTCGCCATTGACGATCGAGCGGCGGGTGCAGAGGGGTGGCTTGTTTGCCGCGGAAAGGGCTCTCACCCAAGGGAGCCCTTGGAGCGGCAAACTCGATCACGGCAACCGAACACCGCTGTAAACTCCCCGCGCGCCCATGCTCGACCACATCTCCATCGGCGTCTCCGACCTCGCGGCCTCGGGGGCGTTCTACGACGAGGCGCTCGCCGCGCTCGGCTACGTGCGCCTCTTCACGCATCCGCGCGCGGTGGGCTACGGCGTCCCTGGCGCGAAGGACGAGGCCTTCGCGATCCTGGCCTCGGGCGAGCTGGCGAGAGCGCCGGGGGAAGGCGCGCACATCGCCTTCGCGGCCCCGAGCCGCGAGGCGGTCGAGGCCTTCCATGCGATCGCCGTGCGATTGGGCGCAATGGACGAGGGGCCGCCCGGCCCGAGGCCACAATACGGCGCAGGCTACTTCGCCGCGTTCGTTCGAGACCTCGACGGTTATCGCATCGAGGCCGTCTGCCACGAGCGCGTCACAGGCTCCTCCTGACCTCGTAGAAGCCGAGCAGCCCGAAGGTAATGGCGCCGCTGCACGCCGCGCTGAAGAGGAGCACCTTTGAGTCATCGAGCCACCCGGGCACGATTGGGAAGCTCGGAATGGCGGCCCGCTGGCGCGAGCGTGGGGCAGCCCGGTAGTCGCCCGTCTCGCGGCTCTTTTCGACGACGACGAGCAGATCGCCTGCCCCCCCGACGAGCACGTCCGTCGCGGGGTCGAGCGCGCCACCGGCCTCGACGGCGAGCTCCGGATGCCGGCCTTCGAGCACGGCCCGCACGAACGCGCCACGTTCGACGCGTCGCCGCGTCGCGAGGCCGAAGATTGCGAGGCCGATGGCGAGTAGAGGCGCCCCCACGAACGGAAGCCGCCCGTGCTGCCAATCGAAGAGGAGCGACGGGGCGCCGACCGCGGCGACGAAGATGCCCGCCCGCGCGAGCGCGCGGTCGACGTCGTCCAGGGTGCGGGTCCGCTCGGCGCGCACGGCGCCGCGCAAGACCGGCAGCGCAGGGAGAGCGACGAGCATCGCCCAAAGCACGCCGGCGAAGGTCCACGGTGTGGCGCCGCCGACGAGCGCGCTCGGGACCAGACCGCCCGTGACGGCGGCGACGGCGAGCGTGAACCTCCCGTCTTCGTCGCGACGACGGAGCCCGGAGAGGAGCGCGATCGCCGCGCCCCCTCCGCCGGCCAGGAGGTGCCGGAGCCCGCTCGGGGTGAACAGGCTGTTCCCCTCGACGCGCGCGGCGATCGGGACGGTCACCGCGACGACCGCGACAACCAGCGCAGCCACCGCGACGCGGAGCGGAGAGGGTGCACGAGAGAGGGCCGCGTGTGTGGTCATCGGGGGAGCGCCGTTCGAGCTGGCTTCGCGATCATTGCTTCGATCGTCGCGCGCATCGAGTCCGGGGTGTCCACGACGGCTCGGACCGGAAAGTGGGCGACGAGGTGTCGGTAGAGGTCGAGGTTCACGTAGCCGTCGAGGCGGGCGTGGCGGAGCGAGAGGCGGGACCACTCGCCGCCGTCGTCGCGGGTGAGCTCGACCCCCTCGTCGACCGAAAACGAGGTCAGCGTCGAGCCCGCGACGATATCGCGGAGCCGCTCCCATGCCTTGGCGGCGCGGCTCGAGGTGAACCAGAGCGAGCTCTCCGAGTTGAAGCAGAACGCGACGGAACGCAGCGAGGGGACGCGCTCGAGCAGCGCCGCGATGTCGTCCACCTCGACCGGGAGCATGGCGTGGAAGGTCGCGAGCCTCGGTAGCGCGGGGATGTCTCCGACGTTCGTCCACCAGCCGCGGAGCTCCTCCAGCTCGGCGAGGTGCTCGACGTGCCTGCGTTCACAGCGCAGGTAGGTCAGGTCGAGGCGACGGAGCTTCGAGAGCGGCGCGAGCAGCGCGGGCACGATTCGTCGCTCGCGTTCGAGCCCGACCTTGAGCGAGCGGAGGCCCTCGAGCGGGGCGAGCGCGTCAGGCTCGAATCGCCCGGCGCGGACGTCGAGCTCCTCGAGGTGCTCGAGGCCGACGAGCTGGCCGCGTCGGACCTCCGGTGTCCAGAAGGTGAGCGCACGCAGCTGCGTCGCGCCCTGGAACACGCCGTCTGCCACGGGGCCGTGGCTCGACATCCGTCTCACCGTCGGGGGGATGCGGACGCGGCCTGCGCTGTCGTTGCCGTAGTACCGAAGGTCCAGCTCCACGAGCCGGGGGAGCCCTTCGAGCATGGTCTCCGGTGCTCGCTCCGAAGCGCCCGAAAACCGCACCGCGAGGCGCTCCAATGAGGGGCACCGCTGGGCGAGACGGAGATCGGCCCCGGCCTCGGCGAGCAGGGTGAGCCCGGTCCAAGCTCGAGGCCGGGAGTCCAGCGCGGCCAACGCTGCGGCGCTGAGCGCCGAGATCTCGCGTACGCCGGCGAGCGTCGGGTGATCCAGGAGCTCGACCGTCGCCTTCTTCGACAGCTTCTCGATCTCGGCGATCTTCCGGATGGTCGTCCACGCCACGTCGCCGAACGTGGTGCTCGCGCCCTTCGAGTAGAGCGTGATCGCGTGAGGAAAGCCGCGCTCGAAGGAGCACTGCCCGGCCTTGGAGAGGGGAAGCGCCCACGCGGCGAGGCGGCCAGGCGTCGAGAGCTCGGCCAACCGGGCCCGCGCGGCCGCGTCGAGCGGGCCTTGTTTCTCGGCGAGCTGGAGGTTGATGAGCTCGCCGCGCTCGTCGCCGCGGAGGAGCAGCGCGTCGGCGAGGACGAGGCGCGGCGCGTCGTCGTCGGGGCTCGCGTACACCAGCGCAAAGAGCGCGTCGATCGAGGGCCCTTCCGGCTCGGCAGGTGGAGGCGCGGGCCTCGCCTCGGGAGGCAGGCGAGCGAGCACCGCCTCGACGAAGGCCTGCTCGCTCGGTGCGAGCTCGGGGCTGGGCAACCCCGCGATGAAGTCGGCGATGCCCTCGAGCTGGTCGAGGATGAAGCCGCCGGTGCTCGAGTTCACGATCGTGAGGTACCGCTTGGCCAGGGCACGCGCCGGTCCGACGCATCGGCTGTCACGCGTGGCGCGAAGGCCTTCGAGGATGACCTCGATCAACGGGCGCGACTTGATCCCGGCGTAGGGCGGCGACTCGAGGATCGCGAGCAGTCCCCGGGCCATGCCGGGGTGGTCCCACGCGAGGAGCGCGACGACCTGGGCCTTGACCTCGTCTTGGGTGCCGCCGCGCGCCGCGGCGACGAGGCGCGGAAAATCGAGCGGGTCGCGCGCGGCCTCGACCTCCCGCCACGCCTGACGCTCCGCCGCCTTGCGCGACGCGCCGAGCGTGGGGCGAGGCGACTCGAGGAGGAGCGCGGTCGTGACGGCCTCGGCGAGATCGCCGATCTCGGGCGTGCGACGCGCTCGCCATGCCGCGAGCAGAGCGGGGAGCAGCGCGGCGAGGGGCGCGTCAGGGGCGAGGGCTGCGAGGTTGGGCTCGTGGGTCTCCAGCTTGCTGTCCATGCGCGCGTCCCGGGATTGTCTGCGGTACCGTACCACCCATGCCGAAGCTTCGGGTCGCGCACCGGGTCCGGCGCACGTCGGCCGAGGGGCCGGGCGAACGGTACGCGCTCTGGGTGCAAGGCTGCACGATCCGGTGCGCCGGCTGCTGCAACCCCGAGATGTTCGACCCCGAGCGTGGCGAGCAGGTCTCGGCTGCGGAGATCGCGGCGGAGATCGCGGCCGAGCCCGATCTCGAGGGCGTCACGTTCCTCGGCGGCGAGCCGTTCGAGCAGGCTGCAGCGCTCGCTCGCGTCGCGAGCGCGGTGCGTCGCGCAGGCCGAACCGTCATGACCTTCACCGGTCACACGCTGGAACGGCTTCGCGCCTCCGCCGACCCGGCCGTGCACGCGCTCCTCGACGCGACGGATCTGCTCGCCGACGGCCCGTTCGATCGACAGCAGCCAGGCTCGGCGTGGCGCTGGCTCGGCTCGCAAAACCAGCGGCTGCATTTCTTGAGCGATCGCTACGCTGCCGACGACCCGCGCATGCGAGGGCCGAACACGGTGGAGCTCCGGCTCACGGGCGGTGCGCTGGAGATCGTCGGCTGGGCGCCGGCGGTCCGGCGGTTCGAGCGTGAGGGCCCGGCGCGCAAGGTGAGGTCCCGATGATCTCGCTCCATCCGAGCGAGGCCGAGGTCGTCCAGGTCGCCCGATCGATCCTGGGGCTCTTGCCGGGGCGAGCGGCCGTCGATCTGCTCTCCACGCCGCGCAAGCGACCGGCCATGCGGCCGGAGGCGATCGAGGTCCTGGAGGACACGCTCCGGAAGGGGCTCGTGCGGAGCCTCGTGCGACGCGGAGGTGGCCGGCGGTCGCGTTCCCTCGACGCGAACGGTGGCGTCTCCAAGAAGGGCCGCGTGTGGGAGCGACATGAGGCGCCTCCGTTCCGCGTGACCGCCGCGACGGCCCACCTGCTCGCCTACCTGGTTTCTTCCGACCTCGGCGCCGGCCAGGTGCCACGGCGCGCGCCGCCACCGCTGGCCCTCGGAGACGAGATCTTCTTCTACCTCGCGGCCGAGCGCTGCCTCGAAGCAGGCTTCGCGCCGGTCCTCGGCGCCTATCCGTTCTCCGCCTCGGTGCTCGCCTCCGTCGCGTTTCCCGTCCACGTCGGCGCAGCCCCCCAACCACGGTTCGGGGTCCTCCTCGACGGGCCAGGCGCGATCGTCGTCGAGGCGCTCGAGGCCGACCTGGCCTCGAAGATCGTGCTCGCCGAACGCTCACGACGGCAGCTCGCGTCCCCGGCTGGCGTCTCTCGGGCGACCGAGTCCATCCGCGATCGAACCGTCGCGTTCGTCCGCGCGGCGCTCGAGGCCGGGCGTCCGGACCTCGGCCTCTTCGTTCTTCGCGGGATCGATTCGTTGCTCGTCGCGCCGCGCGGGACCGAGCCCGCGGCGTGGATGCCTCGCGCGGCCGAGCCGCTCCCGCTGTCCGCCCGCCAGGACATGGCGCGCTCCGCGCTGGCCTGGTTCGAGGTCGTCGATGTGTACCGCGCCGTCCAGAAGCGAGCGCGCTCGGTCGGCTTCGTGGACGACGACTTCGACCGTGCGCAGCACATCCTCACGGCGCTCGAGGCCGTGCCGCTATTGGGCCCGGCGCGCGCGCCCCAACTGGATTCGCTCGTGCGCGCTCTCTCGGGTCTGGAGGCTGCGCAGGGGCCTAGCCTTCGGGGAGGACAGGAGCCGTGAGCCCAAAGGGGGCACTCGCTGCGGCTACCCGTCGAAACGCAGACTGAGCACGTATTCGGTCCAGCGCTTCTGGAAGTCCGCCATGTCGGGCTTGCCGAGCGTCGCAACGAGCGTCGCGTAGCCAGATGGGTCCTTCATCCTGGTCGCGCGAAAGGACTTGTAGAACGTCCGGAGCAGCGCGGTCTCCTGGAGGTAGTACATCAGGTAACGCGCCTGCCCGTAGTTGACGTCCGGGTCGCCGTCGTAAAAGTTCCGATGGCTCATCGAGCACAGAGTCCGGAAGCTGGGCACCCGGCGATCGGCGATGGCACGCTGCAAGGGATGAAGCCGCCAATTCGTGTAGCCCACGATATGCCCGCCGCGCTCGCCCGATTGCTCGAAGAGCGAGCCGAGCCCTTCGTTGAGCCAGGCGGGAGCCCCTTCGAAGTCGGCTTCGACGTACGGGTGAACGATCTCGTGGACGAGCGTTCCCCCGCCGGTGGAGATGTTCATGAACAAGCCGTCGTGTTCCGACGAGTAGAACCCGAAGGGCGTTCGGGGCTCGTCGCCCGTGAGCAGCCGCACGCCCCTCTGGTAGGACGCCGCTGAACGAAAGAGGAACACGTCCAGGATCCTCCCGGGTCTCTTGTCGAAGAAGCCCTTCTCCAGCATGTCGGCGGCCCAGCGCACGACCCTGGAGCGCACCGCGAGGGTCTCGGTCGAATCGTCACCGGCAACGACGAATGGGTCCTCGATGCGCATCGCCAGGGGACCCGCGCCGATGCTCGAGAGCCGCTGCTCGAGCGCGGCGACATGCTCCGCGTAGGCCACCGGAGTGAAGGTCGGCGTGCGCCCGTCACCGAGCATCGTTGCCTCCGGCAGCAGCCCCGCCGCGGTTGGGCTGGGCTGGGGAGGCGGGCCGTTGGGCGGAATCCGCGCGGCCCACACCCGGCCGCGGCGTTCGCGGCATGCCGGCAGGGCGGCCAGGCAGCCGACGCCGACCAGGAGCGAGCGCCTCCGCATCATGATCTTCGCAGCTTATCTCCTCTCGGAGGCCGCGCTCGAGCCTGGAGTTGGCGGCGAGTCCGAGCGACGATGTCGCGAAGGAGCCATGAGCCGCCCGTATCGCTTGCGTATCGCCGAGACGGCGCGCCGCCACGTCGTGGTCGAGGACGGTGTGGAGTGTGCTCTCGATCTGCTGCAGATCGTCCCCCGCGAGGAGGAGACCCAGATCCTGTCGGAGGAGCTCGCGCGGCGAGGCTTCGTCATCGAGACCGGCAGGGCTCGCCGTGAGGCCGCCTCGGGGGTCGTGGTCGAAATCGACCTCGCAGCGCGCCGGGTGCACGTGGGCAAGCGCTCCGAGCGCACGGTGGAGAAGACCGAGGTGAGAGTCGTGGCCAGCGAGACGGCGGAGGTGACCGACGAGCAACGAGCGGCCGTTCGCCGCCAAGCCGAGGCCGCGCTCGACGACGAGCGCGAGCGAGAGCGCCGCGCCGTCACGGCGGAGCTCGAGGCCGGGCTGGCCGACCTGCGCGCCGAGCTCGATCGGATCAGCGTCAAGGTGACCCAGGAGGCATTGCGCCGGAAGGCGGCGCGCCTCGGCGAGATCGAGAGCGTCGCCGAGGATCCGGAGACGGGCTCGCTCACCATCCGGATCCGCGTATGACGACCCCCATCTCCGTCGCCGAAGATCTGCTCCCGGTCGAGCTCACGCCGTTCGACGCCGTGACGCTCGCTTATCCGACCGAGATCGCGACGATGGCCGACCAGCTCTCGCGTGGGCTCCCGGTCCTCGTCGAGTGCGACAAGGAGCTCACGCCTTACCTGTTCAAGGCCGTTCGCGACCGCTTGAAGCGCGACGGCCGCCAGACGGTCTACCTCGACGGTCGGCCGCCGGCCGACTGGGAGGGGCCGCCTCCGCCCGGGGGGATCGTGGGGATGATGATCCACCAGGTGAGGGAGGCGGTGCGGGGCGCGGTCCAGGAGCGCGTGATCGTCCTGCCTCACCTCGATCTCCTCGTCGCAGCGGGCGGGGGCGGGCCGACGAGCGAGGCGCGCGAGGTGATCGCGCTCCTCTACGAGAACCCGAACATCGTTTGGCTCGGCTTCCGCGACCCGAGCTTCTCGATCCCCGAGGTGATCGCGGCGCTGTTCCCCAAGCGACACGCGATCGTCGGGATCCCACGCGACCGCCTCCCTCAGCTCGTCACGCGCCGCGAGGCGCGCAAGCTCGGCCGGAGCTTCTCCCCCTACCGGCTCTACAAATACGTGTCGGGCGTCAACGCGGTGCGGCTCCGTCGTCTGCTCGCCACCCTCGAGGGCGAGGACTACCCGAGCGATCCATCCCGAGCGCTGGGGGAGCTCCGCGCGGCGACCCAAGCGACCGATTTCGAGCTGCCCGACATCGACCTCACGTCGGATATCGGGGGCTACGAGCGCGTGAAGAGCCGGCTCCGGCGGGAGATCCTCGATCTGCTCGCCTCGAAGGAGACGACGCTCGACCCCTCGCGGGTCGAGGCGGTCGAGAGCCTCGTGCCACGGGGCATGATCTTCTGGGGGCCGCCCGGAACGGGCAAGACCCTCTTCGCCAAGGCAATGGCCACTGCGCTCGGCGCGGCGGTGCTGGTGGTGAGCGGGCCCGAGCTGAAGAGCAAATGGGTCGGCGAGAGCGAGGAGAACCTGCGGCGCGTGTTCCTCCGCGCGAGGCAGAGCGCGCCGAGCATCATCGTCTTCGACGAGATCGACGCCTTCGCCGCCGCGCGAGGGACGTTCGAGGGCTCCGGCGTCGAGCACTCGATGGTGAACCAGCTCCTCACGGAGATGGACGGCTTTCGATCGAACGAGATGGTCTTCGTGGTCGGGACGACCAACCTCCCCGAGTCGCTCGACCCGGCCCTCCTGCGCCCCGGCCGCTTCGAGTTCCAGCTCGAGATCCCCTATCCGGACGCGATCGACCGCGCGGCGATCGTCCGGGTGCACGACCGGCGCCTCGGCCTCACCATGACGGAGGAGGCGATCGACTACGCGGTGCGCCGCACCGCGGGGGTGGTGGAGGGCGGCTCGACCCGGTACTCCGGCGACCATCTCCAGGCCTTGTGCCGCGCGCTCGCGCGACGACGCATCCGCGAGGACACCTCGGGCCCGACCGGCCCGATGGACGTCGAGCAAGCGCTGATCGAATACGTCGAGCGGCCCCGCCTCACGGCCGCCGAGGAGCGCGTCGTCGCGACGCACGAGGCCGGACACGCCATCGTCGCCCTGTTTTGCCCGAACGCGCCGCCCATCGAGCGAATCTCGATCCAGGGTGACATCGGAGGAGCGCTCGGCGCCGTCTCCTTCGCCGATCCGGCCCACCGGTACGTGGTCACACGCACCCAGCTCGAGGACCGCATCGCCACGCTGTTCGGCGGACGGGAGGCCGAGGCGCTGGCGCTCCAGGACGTCTCGGTGGGCGCGGAGCACGACATCGCGGCAGCGACCGCCATCGCGCGGGCCATGGTGCTCGAGCTCGGAATGGCGGAGGAGGCCGTCGGCGTCGTGCGTACGGCGGAGCCTCGCGGCGGCGTGGCGGATCGCGCGCTCTCCGACGCGACGCGCGCGCTGGTCGATCAAGCGGTCCTCGAGATCCTGACGACATCGCGGCGGCGCGCTCGACGCATCCTCGAGGACCAACGCGATCTGCTCGCGGCGCTCACCGCGCTCTTGATCGAGAGGAAGGTCGTCGACAGCGCGACGCTCTCCGGGCTAGGAGCAAAAAAAAATGGCTGAGGTCACGATCCGGCTCGTGGTGGACAAGGCGACCGGTCGCAAGGACGTCATCATTTCCTACACGAGCGACGCGGACGCGCTCCCGTTCGAGCACGAAGACGAGCACCGGCGCATCGTCGACCGCCTGCTCGAAGGCGGCCTCCTCCAGGCGTCCGAGCTCGGCAACGTCATCGTCGAGCGCGGCGGCGGGGCCGAGGTCCGGTCCGCGCTGGACGAGCCTCTGGCCGAGCCGGAGGCGAGCCCGGCCAAGACAAGAGGTCGATGACGCGAGCGCTTCGGTTCGAGAGCGAGGCCTCCCTCGCATACGCGCTCGGCGCCGCGCTGATCCCACCCGACGTCGCGGCGCGGTCGACCCGGTTCGCCCGTATCCCGGGGGAGCGCGGCGCACCGGCGCTGGTGGTCGAGGCCGCCGGGCTCGACGCGAAGAGCAAGGCCGCGCTCGCCGCCCTCGGCGTTCGCGCGGCCGAGCTGCCCGAGGCGACGGAGCGCGCGCCGTTCTGGCCGGCCATCGTCCGCCCGGAGAAGACCGCGGTGACCTATGGCACCGTGCTCTTCGTCGACCGCCGCGAAGGCGGCGGCCTCGAGCTCGCGGTCGAGCTGCTCACGAAGGGCAGCGAGCTGGTCGAGGTCGCAGCGTTCGACGGCGGCGCGCTCCTCCGCGCTCGCCGGCCTTCACACTACGTCGTCGAGCGCTGCCTGGAGGAGGCCTCCCGCGTGGCGGCTTACGCTCCGGTGAGCGACGCAAACGACGTCGTGTGGGTCGCGCTCGGCTTCAGCCATCGCGCCATGAGCGGCGTGCGGACGGCCGCCGGCGAGCTCGTCCTCGTCGGTGGGCGCGGCGAGGTCGAGACGATCCGGCCGGGCCGTTTCCAGCCGGTGTGGGACCACCTCGAGCTCACCCTGGCCGAGGCTCGATCGCCGGGCCCGCCCGTGACGTTGCCGAAGCGAAGGGTCGCTCTCTCGCTCGCCCGCGCCGTTGCCCCGAAAGATCCGACGCTCTGGATCATCCGGGAGAGCGCCCATCGAGTCCTCGACGAGCTCGCGGAGAGCGCGCCCGAGGAGCTGCTTCGCTCGCTGCGCTTCGTCGCCTGGGGCGACGCTGCGGCGCCTTCGGTCGCGCTGCTCGCCGCGACCCCGACACCCTTCTATCCGGCGGGCGAGGCCTACGCGGCGCACCCCGAGCTCGCCGACGTCTACCTTCCGGCCGACCGGCGCCTGCACCCGCCCGTGTGGGCGGATCGACTTCGAGCCGTCGTCGGCGGGCCCGACGAGCGGCTCCGCTGGCTCGCCCAGAAAAGTGACGGAACCGTCATTGTTGAGTCGGTCTCTGTTCGCGATTTCGCCCCGCTCGTCGACTGGGTCGAGCTGGCGGCCGACACCTCGACGATCGAGCCCTGGGTCCGCGCGGTGTGTTTCGAGCCTCGAGCCTTCGAGGTCCTCGAGGGGGAGCCCGAGCCGGCGGCCGTCCCGACGCCACGCGCCGAAGAGCCGAGCGCGCCTGTCCCCGCGAAGCCTCGCCGAGCCACGCGTGCTGCGCCGGCGCCGGCCGCTCCGGTTGTCGTGCCCTCGCTGTCGGCGCAAACGTCGAGAGCGGCGCCGCAGGCGGAGCTGCGAGAGGTGGACGACGCGGATCGTGCGCTCGTCGAGCTCGAGGCGTCCGTTGCGGCGAGCGACGCCCCGCTCGCGGACCCGTCACGCGATCTCGAGTGGCTGGAGCTCGCGCGGCGCTACGATCGCGCCCGGCTCCATCGCGACGCCTCCGTCTGCCGCGCCCGCCTGGTCTTCGGCAGGTCGGCGCACGCCGGCGCGGCCGTCACCGACTGGCTCGCGAGCCGTCCGCGTGAGGAGAGGCACCGGCCGGAGGCCGCCGCCTCGTCGGTGGACGCGGACACCCTGAGCACCCTCGTCGGCGACGTCGTCGCCGCGTCCCTCGGCCTCACCCCGCCTCTCCCCGAGGAGGTGCTCCTCCGCTCCTTCGAGCTGTTCGAGCGCGCCGGCGACTTGCTCTGTGTGCGCTCGCTCTGGATCGGGATGCGCGCCATCGCGACCGCATCGGGGGGCGACGAGCTCCTCCTCGCACGGGCGCGCGATCGGGCCTTCGCTCGGCTCGAGCGGGGGCTGTCTCTGTCGCGCGATCTGCCCCGCGCCGTTCGCCGCGCCGAGGGCCCCGCGGCAGAGGCGCGCCGTCAGGCTCTCGTCGATCTTCTGGGCTTCCTCGAGCGACAGCCCCGCACGAGGAGCCCCGTCGAGGCGCCAGCGTCCCTGACGCTCTCGTACGTTCGGCTCGTGTTCTCCGTCGGGCTCGCGCGCGCTGGAGACGCCGCCGGCGCGGAGCGGCTCGCGGCGGTGGCGCGGGCCGAGATCCCGAGCGAGGACGCGGTCCACGCGACGCTCGTCGCGTGGCTCTCCGCGCGCCTCGCGCACGCCCTCGAAGGTGAGCCCGAGTCGGCGGCGCTCCCGCCCAGCGTTCTCAAACACTACGAGGACCTCGATCGCCTGCAGCAATACAAGGTCGACCGCGTCCGCCAGTGCGTGAAAACGATGGACCCCGAGACCGATCTCGATCCCTTCCGCACGTTCGGGCTGGCCCGCGGCGACGCGAAGCTCGCGCTCGTGCAGGCCGTGCTCGGCGCGGCTCGAGGAGCGGAGAAGGAGCGTGTCGTCGACGAGGCGTGGCGAGCGGCGGAGGGCGCCGAGGCGGGGCTCGAGGAGAGCGTGTCCGCGGTGGTGGCCGCGCTCGGCGCGTGCCCGGCCCGGATCGCCGCGCCGAGGCTCGCGCAGCTCGGGACCCTGGTCTCGCGCGCGGACGCCGACGTCGCCCTGCGGATTCTCGTCCGCGCGCTGCCGCTGGCGGAGCGCTTCGAGACGAGCGAGGTGACCGACGGCGTCGTCGCGACGTGCGCCGAGCGGCTCTCGGCGCTGCCTGCCGACAAGCAGACGGAGATCGCGCTGCGCCTCGCCGACGGCGCCCGAAGCCTGCGGCATCACGAGGCGAAGCGGGTGTTGTCCTCGGCGCTCCAGGCGCTCCGCAAACGGATCGGCGGCGGCGATGCTCGCTCGGCCGGCGCCCGCCTGGCCCTGTCCGGCGCGCTCCATCTGCTCGGAGCGGAGCCCGGGGAGGAGGCCATCTTCACGGCGGAGCGCGCGGTCCTCGGCCGCCGGCTCTCCCCCGTCGAGCGGCTCGGGCTCGTCCGCGCGCTGGCGGCTTACGCGGCGGCGATCTCGCGCCTCGATCTCGTGGCGGCGCTCACCTCGGAGTGGGCCGGCACCACAGACAGCTACAACACGAACACCCACCTCTGCCTCTCGGCGGTGGAGCTCGCGGACGCGCTCGCGTCGGCGCTCTGCCCCCACCGAGGTGACGGCGTCTCGCGCGCGCGTCGCCTGGCAGACGACGACGAGCGCGCCGTACGCGCGGAGCTCATCGAGGACACATGAAAGAAGTCGATGAAATCGATCTCGAGACCCTCGAGAAGGAAGCCCCTGCGATCCGGGAGCGCTTGAACCGATTCCGGCGGAGCGTCGCCCGCTTCTTCGTGGGGCGCGAGCGGGTGATCGATCTGATGACGGTGGCCGCCGTCGCCCAGGAGCCGCTTTTGCTCGTCGGCGATCCGGGCACGGCCAAGAGCGAGCTCGTGACGAAGTTCCGCGAAGCGCTGGGCGTGCCGGACTCCGACTATTTCGAGTACATGCTGACGCGGTTCACCGAGCCGAGCGAGGTGCTCGGACCCATCGACATCGCGCTGCTCCGCGACGGGCGCTTCGTCCGGCGGGAGCGCGGCAAGCTCCCGACCGCGTCGGTCGTGTTCCTCGACGAGATCTTTCGCTCGAACTCCGCGATCTTGAACGCGCTGCTGACCGTCATCAACGAGCGGAAGTTCTACCAGGACGGGGTGCCGACGCCGGTTCGGCTGAAGGTCCTCTTCGCCGCCACGAACGAGATCCCCGATCAGGGCGAGCTCGCCGCGCTCAAGGATCGCTTCGCGTTGAAGGTCGCTTGCCGGTCTGTCCAGGAGGCGTTTTTCGCCGAGCTCATCGACGCGGGGCTGGACGCGATGACACAGCGGGAGCTCGGCCGGCGCCCTTGGGCCGAGGGCCATGCCACGCTCCTCGACTTGCTCAAGGCCCACCGGTACCTGAACCTCCTCTTCGCTCGGCAGGTCGAGGCGGCCCGCGGCCTCGAGCGCGACCGCGACCGGTTCTTCTCGCCCGAGCTCCTCGCGGAGCTTCGGAGGATCATCCGCACGCTCGTCCGCGAGGACGAGGTGTTCGTGAGCGATCGAAAGGTCGTGAAGCTCTATCGGCTCATCCGCACCCACGCCTGGCTCCTCCATGGCGGCGCGGTGGATCGGAGCGATCTCGCGCTCCTGTCTTACGTCGGCGAGACGCGGCAGGAGATCGACCTCCTCGAGGAGAAGGTGCCGCGCCTCCTGGGGCTCGAAGCCTGACGTGTCGACGAGGGCGCGCTCCGAGCGGGACGACGCGGTGTTCGCCGATCTCGCCCTGTCGCTGCTCGTGGCCCCGGAGGACGACGCCTTCACCGAGCTCGCGCCGGCGCTCGTCGGGCTCGCGTCGGAGGTCCCCGGCGCCGCGCCGCTCGGTGCGCTGCTCGACGTCGTGGCGCTCTTGCTCCTCCCGGTGGTCCGTCTCGACGAGGCGCGGCGGAGGCTCTCGCGCGATCTGCCGGTGGACGCCGCGCTCGGCGCGGCGGTCGGTCGCTGGCTCGACGTCTTCGTCGCACCGGTCGCGTCGTGTGCGGCCCTCCAGGACGTGAACGACGCGCTCGGTCGTCACGACGTCGCCGGGCGGCAGGCGGGGGCGATCCTCGTCGGCTCGGAGATTGTCCGGAGGCGGAGCGAGTCGACTGGGGTCGGCGCTCTCGACGCGGGGGCGCTCCGGCGGATCGTCGGCCGACCCGCCGCGGAGCTTCGCACGCGGGGGGCCGCGGCCCTGCTCTCGTCGGGGCGGCGCGCGGGCCTCACGGCTCGCTACGAAGCGCTCGCCGGGCACGGCGCACGCGGCGGTGAGCTGATCACCAAGGCCGACCTCGTGCTCGCGGAGAACGCTCCGGTGCTGCGATCGCGCGCGGCGCGCACCGGGGTGCGGCAGCTCGTGGGCGCGACCGAGGCGATCGCCCTTCGGGTGCCACGTTTCCTTCGGCACAAGGGCGCCCGCGGCGACGCCGTGACGAGCCGGATCCGCGACGAAGGCTCCTACCCGATGGGCGGGTTCTCGTCGGTCTCGACCGCCGGCAACCTGGAGAGCGTCGTCAGCTCGGAGCTCGCTTACCTCACCCCTGGGGCCGACCTGGTCGACGATCTCTTCACGGTGCGCTGGGCCCTCGGCGAGCTCCTCTATTACACACGCGACGAGAGCGTCACCTCGCGTCCCCGGACGACGGTGTCGGTCCATTTCTCGGGCGATCTCGCCCTCGCGCGGCGGAAGGACCGCGACGCGCCCTACCAGCGCGCGACGCTCGCGCTCGGCGCCGTCTGCGCGCTCGTCGCGCGCGCGGCTCACCTGTTACGCGGGGAGTCCTTGCGATGTCGCCTGGTGTTCGATCGAGCCCTCGCGCCCGAGCGAGACGTGATCGCGCTCGCGCTCGTACGCGAACGCGCCGCGAAGCTCGTCGAGATCGAGGTGGGGGAGGAGGCCGAGGTGGTCGCCTTCGAGGCCGAGGAGAGCACCCGCGCGCACGTCGTTGCCTTGCGCGTGAGGGGCTCGTCCCAGGAGCCGGCGCCCACCTCGCCCGGTCGCGTCGTCGTGGCCTCGTCGCCCCCGTCGATCGACGGCGTGGTGCCGGCTGCGGCGGCCGATCTGGAGGCGTGGGCGCGGATCACCCAGGCCGTGCTCATCTCGATCTGAGCGCCTCGCGACCGCCTCGCGTCCGTCGCTCGACTCCTGATAGCGTTGGGACCCGGCGCCGGAGGGACCATGCCGCGTTACGAATTTTCGGAGGGGAAGTCGAACAAGTTCTGGGAGATCGAGCTGGACGAGGAGTCGTTCACCACGAGATGGGGGAAGATCGGGACAGCGGGGCAAGAGACGACGAAGGACTTCGACAGCCGCGCGGACGCCAAGCGCGAGTACGACAAGCTGATCGCCGAGAAGGTGAAGAAGGGCTACGTCCTCGTCTCGGCGGGGGGAGGGGACGCGCCGCCGCCCGCCAAGACGAACCCCGAGCTCGAGGCAGCGATCCTCGCGAGCCCGGACGACGTGCACGCCTACCAGGTCTACGCGGACTGGCTCCAGGCGAGCGGCGATCAGCGAGGTGAGCTCATGGCCATCCAGATCGCGCTCGCGGGTGGGGCAAACCCGGAGCTCGCGGCGCGGCAGCAAGCGCTCTTGACCGGCTCGAGCGAGCTCTTCCACGGGGACCTGCACGAGCTCGTCGGTCAGGGCGTACAGGTGACGTGGCGCTTCGGCTTCTTCGACACCGTCCGGATCAGCCTCGGCTACGACGACGCAGACGGCGCCGACATCGATGCCCTCGTCGCAGCCGCCGTCTCGCACCCGTCCGCGCGCTTCCTCCGCCGCCTCACCATTGGAATGTTCGACTACGAAGGGGAGAACCATTACGACCGCGTCATCAAGGCGCTGGCGAAGGCCGGGCCGAAGCCGACTCTCCGCGCCCTCTTCCTGGGGGACTTCGAGTACCCCGACGAGACCGAGATCAGCTGGGCGAACGTGGGCGACATCGGCAAGCTCTGGGCGCTCTACCCCAACCTCGAGGAGCTGACGCTCCAGGGAGCGGAGATCGGGCTCGGGAAGATCGCCGCGCCGAAGCTGCGCTCCCTCACGCTCCGCACGGGCGGCCTCCCCGCGGCGGCGCTCAAGTCGGTGGCCGCCGGCTCGCTGCCGTCGCTCGAGAGGCTGGAGGTGTGGACCGGCGACGAGAACTACGGCGGCGACTCGACGTTCCGCGACGCCCAGCCGATCCTTTCCGGCGCGAACCTGCCCAACCTCACCCACCTCGGCATCGTCGATTGCGCGTACGTCGGGGAGGTCGTGGCGGCCTTGCCGGGGGCCAAGGTGATGGGCCGCATCAAGTCACTCGATCTGTCGAAAGGAACGCTCGTCGACGACGAAGCGGCGCCGTTTTTCTCCCATCCGGAGGCGTTCGCCTCGCTCGCCTCGCTCGACGTGTCCGAGAACCTGCTCTCGAGCGAGGTGGCGGCGCGGCTCTCGAAGGTCTGCGCCGAGGTGAAGGCGGAAGGACAGCGCGACATCGCCGATCCCGAGTACCGCTACGTCGCCGTCGGCGAGTGACCGCGTACGCCGCCATTGCGAACCCCAGAAGCCCGCGCGCCCGGCTCTTCGAGGAGGCGGTGCGCGCGGAGGACCCCGGGGCGACTCTGGATATCGTCCCGTGGCTGGACGTCGCGCGGGGGCGGGTCGACCTGGCCGACAGGCTCGCCGCGTGCGCGACGCTCCGCATCGACAGCGCCGGACAGGATTTCGAGGTCGAGCGCGCGCTGCTCGCGCTCGGCTACGACGCGCGAGCAGCGGAGCCCGGCGGAGAGCTCATCTCTCCCACGGACATCGCTCGCCTCGAGGAGGATCGTGGCCGGATCGTCGCGCCGCGGCAGGTCCACCTGGGCTTCCTCTGCGCGCTCGAGCGAATCGAGCGCGCGCTCGCGGTGCGGCCGGACGTCCGCGTCATGACCGCCCCGTCCGCCATTCGAGAGCTCTTCGACAAACGCGTGACCTCGCGAATCTACGAGCAGGCAGGCATCCCGGTTCCGCATCGCCTCGACGGCGTCGTGACCTCGTCGGATCTGCACGAGCGGATGGACGAGGAGGGGGTGGGGACCGTCTTCGTGAAGGTCGCGACGGCGTCGTCCGCGTCGTGTCTCGCGGTCGTGCAGCGCTCGGGCGATCGACTCGTCGCACAGTCCACGGTGCAGACCGACGGCGCGCGCCGCTTCAACTCGCGGAGGTTGATCCGCTACGCGGACGCACCCGCGGGCCGGCTCGTCGACTTCCTCCTCGGCGAGGGCGCCATCGTCGAGCGCCTCGTGCCGAAGGCGCGCCTGCCTGGCCGCAACGGTACCCCAGGGCCGAACTACGACCTGCGCGTGCTCGTCGTGGCGGGCGAGCCGGCGTTTGTCGTCGGGCGGGCGAGCTCGCACCCGGTGACGAACCTCCACCTCGGCGGCACGAGGGTGGCCGAGGAAGACGTCCGGGCGACCGTGGATCCGGCTCGATGGAACAGCGCGATGGGCGACGCCGTGCGCGTGGCGAGCTTTCACGACGCGCTCCATGTCGGGGTCGACCTTGCGTTCGTCGCGCGCGGCCGAGGGCACGTCGTCTTCGAGGCGAACGCCTTCGGCGATCACCTCAACGGCGTCTCGAAGGCAGGGCTCGGCCCGCATCGGCTCGAGCTCCGCGCGTTTGCTCGCCTCCCGAGCTCGATGAGCGGCGCCGCGGGCGCCCGCTCGAGCACGCCGTCGCCGTAGGTCCGATAGAGGTCGAGGTCCTCGAGGTGCACGTAGCCGATGTGGCAGCCGCACGTCGCGTTCGGACAGGGGCGCGGCCGGAGCGCGCGATCGAGCGAGCCGGGCTCGTAGAGGTCGGCGATGGCCTGGTCGACGAAATGGCAGCGCCGCACGACGCCGTCGCCGTCGACGGACACGACCCGCTCGCCCGTCAGGCAGCTTCGTCCGCGCGAGGGGTGGTGGACGCGGTTGAAGGAGAACAGCGGGTCGACGCGCGTGAGGAAGGCGACGTCGTCCTCGGTGTAGGGCTCTCCGCCCCCATGAGACTTCACCGCGTTGACCCACAGGTAGGTCGAAGCGGGCAGCGCCGCGCGGAGCGCCTCGATCTCGGAGAAGTGGCGGCGCAGGCCGACCACGCCGACGCTGTGGCTGACG
The DNA here is from genome assembly GCA_016794345.1 of Myxococcales bacterium. Lineage (GTDB taxonomy): Bacteria > Myxococcota_A > Polyangia > Polyangiales > Polyangiaceae > Xiheicaenibacterium > Xiheicaenibacterium phototrophicum. The sequence continues at coordinate 37,189 of JAEUKE010000186.1, read as the reverse complement.
CCCGACGCGGCGAGATCGTGCACGCGCGCCACGAACCGTTCGCGCGTCGTCCACTCCGGGTGGTACGTGCACCAGAGCCCGACCTTGGTCCGGTCGGCCTGCTCGAGGAAGCGGAGCGGCGCCGAGAGGTTCGTCTGGATGGCCACGCGCGACACGTGGGCGAGGTGCGAGAGCGTGACGATCGCGTCGCGGTACCAGCTGCGCACCAGGGCCTCGCCCCAGGGCGTGAAGAAGACCGAGAGCTCCCTCGTGGTCTCGGCGGCGATCCAACCCACGAAGCGGGCGAGCGCGCGACGGTCGCGAGCGAGCGCGGCCCGATCGTCGCGCCGCTTGGCGAACGGGCAATACTCGCAGCCGTAGTTGCAGCTCGCGAGCGGGCCCCGGTAGACGAGCGTGAGGCTCACGAGCGCGGCCCCTCTCGGGCGAGCCTGCGGACCGAAGCCGACATCAGGAAGGGGCCGATCTGGTCCGAGCGCTCGAAGCCGGCCGGCGTCAGGGCCAGCCGGTCTTCGGTGCGCTCGATCAGCGGATCGGGCACGCGAGCCGCGAGGAGCACCTCGAGCTCCGGCAGATCCACGTGTGGCTCCGACGAGAAGCGCCGTCGGTAGGCGGCGAGATCGAGCCCGCTCTCGTTCAGCAGCGACAGGATGACGAACCGGCGCCGCTTCTCTTCCTCGGTCAGGAGGTAGCCCCAGGAGACGCGATCGAATGACTCATCCTCGGCCTCGACGTACGCCTCGAGGATCGTCCTGACCTTCTGCGCGCCCACCGCGTAGGCCGTGGAGTAGTGCACGTCGTCCGTGTAGGAGCGTGCGCCGGCGCCGAGCCCGACCATGCCGTCGCGCTGGCATCGGTAGGAAGACGTCGTCGCGGGGTCGGGCGCGCCGGCGCGGCGGAACATGCGCATGGAAACCTGCGCGTAGCCCTCGGCGAGGAGCAACGAGCGACCGGCGCGGTAGAGAGGGAGCCGCTCCGCGTCCCAATCCTGATCGTCGGGGCTCGGCGCGGCGGCGCGTCCGAGCCGCGTCAGCGGGCGGACGTAGAGGGGGTAGAGGTAGAGCTCCTCCGGGCGATGCTCGAGCGCAGCCCGGAGCGAGAGGGCGAAGCTCTCCTCGGTCTGGTCGGGCAAGCCGTACATGAGGTCGAGGTTGAGGGTGGGGAAGCCATGGTCGCGGATCCGCCGGACCGCGTCGTGTACGGTCGGGGCGGCCTGACGCCTCCCGATCGAAGCAGACTCGCCGTCCGCGAAGCTCTGCACGCCCATGCTGATGCGGCTGACGCCTCGGTCGCGAAGGACACGGAGCCGGTCGTTCGTGGCGGTCAGCGGCGAGGTCTCCACCGACCCAGGCGAGGTGCGCGGGTCGAGCCCCATCCGGCCTTTGAGGACGTCGAACAGCTCCCCGAGCTGGTCGGCGGAGAGGTAGGTGGGCGTGCCCCCACCGATCGCGTATTGGGCGAAGTGTGCGGCGCCGAGCGCGGCGCGCGTTCGGGCCATCTGGCGCTCGAGCGTGCGGAGGTAACGCGCGGGGAGCCCTTCGTTCGGATTGGCGAACGTGAAGAGGTTGCAGAACCCACAGCGCTGCTCGCAGAACGGGACATGGACATAGAGGCAGAGCGCGTCTTTGGGCTCCGCGGCCCAGACCTCGGTGAGCGAGCGCTCGGGCGTGATGGCGCCATAAGCGAGCTTGTGGGGGTAGCTGTACAGGTATTGCTCGTACAGCGGGCCCGTCAGCGGAGAGGTCATCGAAGCGGCCATTCCGCCTCCGCGTAGGGGACCGCGCTCACCACCGGGTGCGGCGCACGATGACCGAAGAAGCCGTCTTCTCCGTACGCGGTGCCGTGATCCGAGCAGACGATGCCGAAGACGCGGTCTCGTGCGGCGATCGCCTGCTCGAGGATGGGAAAGCGGCTATCGACGTAGCGCAGCGCCGCGCGGTGGGACGCCATGTCGTCGATCCCGCGTCCGTCCGTCGAATAGAAATGGTTCGGCTGGTGGATCGCCGCCACGTTCACGTAGAGGAACAGACGCTGGTCGCGGGGAGCGCCGCGGAGAATGCGCGCGGCGAGCGCGAAGGCGTTGTGGGCCGAGGCCGGATCGGTGACCCCGAGGCAGCGATCGAAATGGGCCTCCTGGAAATACCCGGGCAGGACCGCGCCAAGCGGGGTCGCCGGATTGAAGAAGCCAACGCCGCCGATGCACACCGTGTGATAGCCGGCGGCGGCGAGGCCAGCCACGATGTTCGGCGCGTCGAAGACCCGGGTACGCACGTCGATCGTCTGGCTGCCTTCGAACGCGCAGGCGAACAGGCGAGGGTGGACTCCTGGACGATCGGGGACGGGGAGGAAGCCGGCGAAGAAGGCGTGGTGCGCGGCGTAGGTGAAACAGGCAGGCGTCAGCCGGCGCTCCCACGCCCCCACGACGCGCTGCAGGTTCGGCGTCTCGCCCGATCGCATCGCGTCGTCCGCCACGTCGAAGCGCAGCGTGTCGAGCACGACGAAGACGATGTCGCAGTGCCCGACGACGTCGTTCATGTCACGCAAGCGAGCACCCTCGGCAGCGCGGACACGTGCTCGACCCGCTCGTCGGCGGACGTCGGCGTCCCCGCGGGCGCGACGCGGCACGTCCTCATCCCCAACGCGCGCGCGCCTTCGATGTCCTCGCGCTCGTCGTCGCCGACGAACAAGGTCGCCTCGACGGGCGCTCCGGTGGCGACGAGCGCGCGCCGAAAGATGCGGGCGTCCGGCTTGCGCACGCCGAGCTCCCCGGACACGAAGACGCTCGATGGCGGGAGCAGCTCCGCCAGGCCGGCGGCGCGCAGCTTGGCGCGCTGGAGATCACGAGGCCCGTTCGTGACGATCGCGACCCGATGGGTGCGCGCGACGCTCGCCACCACCTCCACGACGCGGACATCGGGCTCGACGTCCCGCGCGACGTCCCGCAGCGCCCGCGCGATGGCCCTCGTCGGGGGCGGCCTCCCGCCGTGTGAGGTGATCGTGCGCGCGACCCAGCTGGCGAGCCGGGCCCGAGCGCTCCTGGCCGCACGAAAGGCGGCGCGCGTGGCCGCAGGGTCGATCTCGGTGGCCTTCGAGGCGGCCGCGATCCGGCCGACGCATCGGGCGGCGGCGCCGGCCACGTCTACGAGCGTCCCGTCGAGATCGAAGATGACGCTGCGGAGCGCCGCCACGAGGCCAGGATACAGGGGCTCGCGTGCTCCCCCAAGCGTGCTTCTCCGCGCCAGCTCAGCAGAGGACTTGCGAGGATGGGCCGAGGGGGCGATCCTCGCCGTCGCATGGCCTCGAAGCTGAAGATCGCGATCAACACCGGCGGCGGCGACGCCCCGGGTCTCAACGCCGTCATCCGCGCGGCGACCCTGTCAGCAATCGGGTTGGGGTGGGAAGTCTGGGGGATCAAGAGCGGGTACCGGGGCCTCTTCGAGCCCGAAGGCATGATCCGCCTCGACCGTGACGCCGTGCGTGGCATCGGTCACCTCGGTGGGACCATCCTCGGGACGGCCAACCGCGGGGATCCGTTCCACTACCCGACGCTCAACCCGGCCACCGGCAAGCTCGAGCCGGCCGATCGATCGGTCGAGCTCGTCGACCGCTTCAAGGCCGCCGGATTCGACGCGCTCGTCGCCATCGGCGGCGACGGCTCGCTCACGATCGCCAAGCGCCTGCTCGACATGGGCTTGCCCCGCGTCATCGGCGTCCCGAAGACCATCGACAACGACGTCGCCGGGACGGACGTGACGTTCGGGTTCGACACGGCCGTCACCATCGCGACCGAGGCCCTCGATCGCCTGCACACGACGACGGAAGCGCACGAGCGAGTCATGGTGGTGGAGGTGATGGGCCGTCACGCCGGCTGGATCGGGATCACGGCGGGGCTCGCCGGAGGCGCGGACGCCATCCTCATCCCGGAGATCCCCTATTCGATCGACGTGGTCGCCAGCAAGGTCCTCCAGCGCGAGCGACGCGGGCGCAAGTTTTCGATCATCGTGACGGCGGAGGGGGCCAAGCCGCTCGGAGGCGAGATGGCCATCAAGTCGGCGGGCGATGAGTTCCGTCGCGTCGAGGTGCTCGGCGGCATCGCCGAGCGCGTGGCCAAGCAGATCGGACAGCTGACCGGCAAGGAGACCCGCTCGATGGTCCTCGGTCATCTGCAGCGTGGCGGCGGGCCCTCGAGCGCGGACCGCGTGCTCGCGCTCCGCTTCGGGACCTCAGCCATCGCGAGGCTCGCGGACGGCGCGGTGAGCGGGATGGTGGGGCTTCGAGACAACGACGTCGTCCTGCTGCCGCTGGACGAGGCGGCGGGAAAGACCCGCCTCGTGCCGACCGACAAAGGCATCGTGATGACCGCTCGCCGCATCGGGATCTGCCTCGGGGACGAAGAAGAGGGGAGCTTCGCCGGCGGGTGATGACTGTTTGACCGGGAAGCCATTCGATCGATATCGTGGGTGCCCCCCCGCCTCCTGCCGAACAAAATGACAAAGGTCCTCGTCTTCGAGAGTGATGCAGCGTTCGCCGGTGAGCTGCGCACGGAGCTTTCCCGCCTCGGCTGCTCCGTGCAGGTCGTCGATGACGGAAACGTCGGTCTCTCGGCCGCCTCCGCCGAGCCCCCTCAGCTCATCTTGCTCTCGATCGAGCTGCCGAGGATGAACGGCTTCAGCGTCTGCAACAAGCTGAAGAAAGACCCGCAGCTCAAGGACGTGCCGCTCATCATCATGTCGAGCGAGTCGAGCGACGACACGTTCGAGCAGCACAAGAAGCTGAGGACGCGCGCCGAGGACTACGTCCACAAGCCCATCGCGCTCGGCGAGCTCCTGCAGCACATTCGCCGGCTCGTCCCCATCGGCGGTGGAGAGGAAGAAGAGGGGGAGGACGCGATCCTCATCGACGACGCGATCGAGATCGACGAAGAAGACGTGCTGGAAGAGGCCAAGCCGGCTGCCCCGGCGGCGCCGCCGCCCAAGCCGCCGACGATGGCGCCGCCGCCGCGCGCGCCGAGCGTGGCGCCCGCGGCCGCGCGTGCGCCCTCGGTCGCGCCTGCCGCCGCCGCGGCGCCTTCGGTGCCCATCAAGGGTGACGAGGAGATCGAAGACTTCCTGGGTGACGCGTTTGGCCGCCTGATGGGGGACGAGGAGTCGGCTCCCGCTCCCGCGGTCGCTCCGGGCGGCAGCAACGGCGCCGCGACGGTCAGCCCCGCGGCGCCCTCCGTTGCACCGCCGGCGCCGAAGGCGGCCTCGGTGCCGCCCCCTCACAAGGTCGCGTCGGTGCCTCCGCCGGCTCCGGTTCCGGCCGAAGCGTCGGAGGGGCACGCGCGTGAGCTCGAACAGCTCCGCGGCGAGCTCGGCCGCGCCAAGGACGAGATCGTCAAGCTGTCGAAGGAGGTCGCCGCCGCTGGCGCGTCGCTCCGGCACGCGGAGTCGCAGGCCGCGATGGCCACGGACGAGACCGATCTCCTGAAGCGAGAGGTCGAAGAGCTCAAGACGCGCCTCGCCTCCGCCGGCTCCGCCAAGAGCGGCGTCTCCAGCAAGGAGTTCCTCGACCTCCGCGAGGCCCTCAACAAAAAAGACAAAGAGCTCCTCGGCCTCCGCCACGACATCTCGAAGAAAGACAAGGAGCTCATCGATCTGCGTGATCAGGCCCTCTCGTTCGAGCGCGAGAGGGCGGATCAGGTCGACAAGATCCTCGAGCTCGAGCGCGCGAAAGCCGATCTCGAGGGGACTGTCGACACGCTGCGGGCCGACAAGGACCTCGCGACCAAGCGAGCGGAGGACTACAAGGCCCGCGGGGACAAGACGCAGGCCTCGCTCTCGCAGCGCGAGGGCGAGCTGGCGCAGGCCAAGAAGGAGGCCGCCGACGCGAGCCTCGAGGCCGAAGCGGCGATGGCCGATCTTCGTCGCCGCTCGGAGGAGGCCCTCCAGAAGGCCAACGCCGAGCACGCAGCCGCGATCGAGAGGGCGAAGAGCGAGCACAAGCAGGCGATCGAGTCGCTCGAGGGCGAGCAGAGGAGCGCCGTCGAGTCGCTGCGCGCCGAGCACGACGCGAGCGTCGGCAAGCTGCGTGCGCAGCACGCGCTCGAGATCGACAAGCTGCGTGGCGAATACGAGGCCGCAGAGAAGGCTCAGGCGGACAAACACGCCGCCGAGCTCGACGAGGCGGCGAAGAAACACGCGGCGGAGAGCTCCGCGCAGGCCGACAAACACGCCGGCGAGCTCGCGGAGGCGCGCCGCGCCGCCGAGCAGCGCCTCGCGGAGCGCGAGCGTGAGCTCATCGGCCAGCACGAGGCCAAGCTCGCGAGCACCGTCCAGGAGCACGACAAGGTGCTGACCGAGCGCGAGGCGACCTTCCTCGCGCGCAAGAAGGAGCTCGACGGGGAGATCTCGTCGCTCACGGTCGACCTCGAGCAGACGAAGGAGAAGCTCGAGAACGCCGAGACCAAGATCGCCGACCACGAGAAGACGATCGCGTCGCTGCGCTCCGATCTGGCGGCCACGCAGAACAAGCTCTCCGACACGGACACCCATGCCCGCGAGCTCGACGCGACGCTCGCGATCCGCACGGCGGAGCGAGACGAGGCGTCGCAGGAGCGCGACTCGCTCAAGGCCGAGCTCGAGCGCCGCAACAAGGAGCTCTCCGAGACTCGAGACAAGCTCGAGGACGCGGAGGAGAAGGGTCGCGATCTCGGGGCGAAGCTCGCCGCGCAAGGCGACGAGCTGGCGAAGTCGCGCGACGAGGGCGAGGCGCTGGGTCGCGACCTCGCGGCGACCCGCGCGCGGCTGGAGAAGGCGCGCGCCAAGTGGGGCGAGGACAAAGCCTCGCTCGATCGCGCGAAGCAGGCGCTGGCGCTCGCGATGGAGCGCATCTCCGAGCCGGACTCACGCGCGCTGGACGACTAGCTTCCTAGCCGAGGTCGCTGGCGCGGAACGCGTCCGGCAGGAGGGCGGCGAGCGAGGTCCGCCGCGTCGCGGTCGGATCGCCCGCGACGTCGAGCTGGATGGGCAGGTCTTCGGCGAACTCGGCGAGCACCTGCCTGCACATCCCGCAGGGGCTGCCCGCCTTCGGGCCGTTCGTCGTCACGACCAGCGCCACCGGGTCGCGCTCACCAGCCGTGACCATCGCCGCGATGGCGCTGCGCTCGGCGCACAGACAGAGGCCGTACGAGGCGTTCTCGACGTTGCAGCCCGAGAAGACGCGGCCCGAGCGGGTCACGAGCGCGGCGCCGACGAGATACCGCGAATAGGGCGCATGCGCGTGTCGCCGCGCCGAGGCGGCCGCGACTTCGAGGGCCTGCCAGTCAATCTGCGGATCGCTCACGCGGCGGTGCCTACCCGCGCCGCCCAGCCGCTGAGGACGGACACGAACTTCTCTCGTGACGCGCGCGCCGTGGCCTCGACCTCCGAATGATCGAGCTTCTGCGCGGAGAGCCCGGCGGCCATGTTGGTGATGCAGCTCATCGCGCCGACCGCCACGCCCATGTGCCGCAGCGCGATGACCTCGGGCACCGTGCTCATGCCGACCGCGTCCGCCCCGAGCGCGCGCAGCATCTCGATCTCGGCCGGCGTCTCGTACGTCGGGCCGAGGAGCGCGGCGTAGACCCCTTCGTGGATGGGCACGCCTGCGTCGGCCGCGGCCTGGTGCGCGAGCCCGCGGACCTCCTTGGAATAGGCCTCGGTCATGTCGGGGAACCGCGGACCGAATCGGTCGTCGTTCGAGCCCACGAGCGGGTTTCGCCCCATGAGGTTCAGGTGGTCGGAGAGGACCATGAGATCGCCGGGCGTGAAGGAGCGGCGGATGCCCCCGGCGGCGTTCGTCAGGAGGACGGCCCGGACGCCCAGCTTCGCGAGGACCCGAACTCCGAACACGATGGCGCCGAGAGAATGGCCCTCGTAGGTGTGGACCCGCCCCTGGAGGCACGCGACGGTCGTCGAGCGGCCGTGGGAGTCGACCCCGCCCACGACCAGGTTGCCGGGGTGGCCGACGACCTTGGGCCGCGGCATTCCAGGCAAATCCGCGTAGGGGACGGTCACGCGGTCGGCCAGCGTATCCGCCCAGCTCCCGAGCCCGGACCCCAGGACGACCCCGACCTTGGGGGGCCTGCCGCCCAGCCGCTCCTGGGCGGCGCGAGCTGCCGCCGCGACCGCCTCGTACCCACCTTCGGGAGAATCTGCCTCACTCATCGCGGTCGGACGCTACCAGGGTCGAACGAGCCGTGCTAGACACGGCCCCCCGCCATGGCCACCAAGTTCAGCGACTTTCTGAAAGAGAAGAAGATCGACCCCCGCCGCCTCGTCGCCGCGAGCGCGAAGCTCGAGCGCCTCCGCCCCGAAGATCGGAAGGCGAAGCTGCAGAAGCGCCAAGCCAAGGCGAAGGCAGCTGCGGGCGGCGAGGCCGACAAGTCGGCTGCTCCGGCGAAGCCGCGCAGCGGTCGTCCGGTCACCCCGCGCTCCATCGACTCGGCGATTGCAGGCAAGGCCATCAGCGGCCCCCAGAAGACCCGCATTCTCCGCGCCGTGAACGCGATCCTGGAGCAGAAGAAGGCGTCGGCCGTCGAGCTCAGCGCCCTGTTCTGATCTGTCGCGTCGCGTCACCGACAAGCGCGACGTTGTCGCACCCGCCAGAGCCGACACGCCTCCCCGGCCGTGTCGGCCCTTCTGCACCCCCTGACCCCCTCGCTGGGATCAGGAGCCGAGGCGTCGCTGCCGACGGGGAAGAGCCTTGAGCTCCTTCACATCGGCGGCGACGAGCAGGACGGTAAGAAGAATGGCGATGGCGAGCATCATGTTGCGCCTTTCAGCCTGAGGTCCATTCCGGGGGTCGGGCCAACTTTCGAGCGGATCTTTTCTGCCGGCTCGAGGGCCAAAGCACTTCCCGCGCCGATTCCAGCCGCCAGCGGTTTGAACCCGGCTGCCGGGGTGTGCACCGAAGCTCATGATGGCCCCGGTCGACGCCGCTCAACGCTCCGTCCGCGCTCCGTTCCCAGTTCCGGTCGGGGTCGCTACGATGCCGGTCGTGCGTTCCGCAGAGGCCGATGAGCTCGTCGAGCGCGCCCGGGCAGGCGACAAGGCCGCCTTCCGTGAGCTGTTTCGGCGACACCGGGGCGACGTCGCGCGCCTCGCCTACCGGATGCTCGGCGCCGGCGGGGGCCGCAACAGCGCGGCCGATCTGGAGGACCTCGTCCAGGAGGTGTTCCTCCAGGTACACCGAAGCCTGAGCGACTTCCGTGGCCAATCGAAGTTCTCGACGTGGCTCCACCGCGTCACCGTGAACGTCGTCCTCATGAACCGCCGGGCTGCGCGGTCACGACCCGTCTTCGCGACCGAGGTCTCCGAGAACGAGCCTGACCGTGGCGGCTGCCCCGACGAAGAGGCCGCGAAGAGCCGTCGCATCGAGGCGTTCCGCCGCGTCCTCGACAAGCTCCCCGAGAAGAAGCGGACGGTCTTCGTCCTGCACGAGCTCGAGGGCCTCGCGCCAGCGGAGATCGCGGCTGTCGTCGACGCGCCGGTGCTCACGATCCGCACACGTCTCTTCTACGCGCGCCGCGAGCTCTGCGAGCTGATGAAAGACGAGCCCTCGCTCGCCGCGCTGGCCGACGAGCTGGGCCGAGACGGCACCAAAGAGGAGGCGTGATGAGCGACGATCGCCGCTCCGAGCCCGACGCCCGCATCCTCCGCCAGATGGTCCGGGAGCTGTCGGAAGATCCGCTGCCCGAGCTGCCCTGGGAGAAGATGGAGGCGAGCCTCTTCGCCTCGTTGGAAGCAGGTCCGGTCCAGTCCGGGCACACGCCGCGCGAGTCTGCGGATGCCGATCCGACGGACGAACGTCCGTCGATCGTCCCCGAGCTCGGTCGCGAGCGGCCTTCCGCGATCCCCGCGGCGCTCGCCGATCGCGAGTCGCTCGTCGCACCCGAGCCGGCTGCCGTCCGCTCCGCTCCGCGACCTTCGGTCGGCCGCTGGGCCCGAGGCGTGGCGATCGTCGCTGCGCTCGCGGCTGGGGTGGGCGGGTTGTACTTCGTCTCCGCGACCGACCCGCGAGCGCCCACCGTCGCCATCGCCGAGCCGATCGACGCCTCGCAGGTCCCCAACGCACCGGGGATGCCGGCCGGCGTCCTGGATGCGCGATCGCTGAAGATTGGCGACGTGGTCGAAGCGGCGCTCGGCCCGCTCGCGTTCGGCGCCTCCGAGGCGACGCCCCGCGCGGAGGAGGACAAGCTCGCGTGGACGCTCTCGGCCGGAAGCCGTGCGGTGGTCCGCGAGCCTGCGTCCGCGGCCGTGCACGTGGTCGAGCTCGAGTCGGGCTCGGTTCATGTCGAGGCGACCGGGCCGAAGCGCTTCGTGGTTCGTGCGGGACAGACGGAGGTCGCGAGCGCGGTTCGCGGCGCGATCTTCACCGTGACGCGCTCGTCGCGAGGCCTCGTCGTGCACGTCGAGAGCGGCTCGGTCCTCGTGGGGGATCGGGGCGTCGCTGGCGAAGGGGGCAAGTCCGGGGAAGGCCGGCTGCTCGACGGTCCGGTGCGAGCCTCGGTCTCGCTCGATGGCGCGCGCGATGTGGAGCTCATCCCCGATCGCGTCGCCGCGATGATGCAACCTCCCGCGCACAAGACCGAGGCGCCCGAGGTGGTCTCGTCTCCCGACTCGCAGTCGCCCGTGGCGGAGCCGCAGCAGGGACCGCGACCGGGTGAGCCCGCCCCCGCGAGCCAGCCTCCGCGCGTGGGAGCGCCCGCCATCGAGCCGAGCGCGGCGCCCGCTCCGGCTGCTGCCGCGCCTCCGTCGGAGTCGTCGATCCGCGCGTCCGTCCAGCGGTGCTTCGGCGAAGTCCAGGCGAAGAAGGCCCCCAACGAGGGCGTCTCGGTCTCGGTCAGCTCCACGCTCCGCGTGGTGGTCCGCGCGGATGGCTCGGTCCAGGGCGTGACGTTCAACCCGCCGCTCGGCCCCGATCTCCAGAGCTGCGCGGTCTTCCTCTTCCGCGAGAACCTCGGGCCCGGCGAGCGGACGCTCGCCCTTCCCGTGGCCGCGAGCGCGGGGCGTCCGTCCGCCCCTTGAGCGGCGCGGCCGATGTGCCGCTCTGCTTTTCGTGCGAGAGAAGCGGAAGCACCCACGCAAGCAGCTCCATCCCCGGGTGAAGATCCGCTTGCGCTCGGGCGAGTGGGTGGAAGCCCGCTGCGGGGACATCAGCCTCGGCGGCGCGTACCTGGAGACGCCCCACGCGCTCTCGTTCGGGTCTTCGGTCGAGCTCGCCTTCGAGCTCCCCGATCTGGACCACGACGCCATCGTTCCCGCCGTCGTGCGCTGGACGAAGCCCGGTGGCATGGGCGTCCAGTTCTGCGCGATGGGCGCCCGTGAGACACACGGGCTCGTGACCTTGCTCGCGGGAGTCGCGGCTCGGGTAGCATAGCCGGGTGCGACAAGCCGCGACCGGACGGCCCGACGGAAAGGGCCTCGCACGGCACTTCGAGGGATGGCAGCTCGGTGTCGTGATCGTCGCGATGGCGGCGATCGCCGTCGCGGTGATGGTGCCGCGGAGCGTCTTGCCCGAAGAGGTCCCGCTGCCGAGGCTCGCTCCGCGTGAGGTGGCCGAAGCGCGCGCCCGTGCGGTCGCTTCGGGGCGAGCGCTCGACGGGGCGGCACCCTCCGAGAACGTGCGCATCCTCGCTGCGCGGCTGCGCGCCTACAGCCTCGCCGAGCACGCGGGTGATCGCCTCGAGATGCAACACGCGGCCGAGCGTGTCCTCGAGCTGAGCGGTCCTCTCCTCGTCGCCGAGCCCCAGGCCATGTTGGATCTCCGCGCCCACCTCACCGAGCGCTTCGTCCGCGCCTTCTACGTCTTCGCCCGCACCGGGGCGGAGGTGGAGGATCTCGCGGTCGTCGGCGGCGATGCAGCCCAGACCTTCACCAAGAAGGGCTGGGTCGACGACTCGAATGATCCCACCTTCGATCTCGTCCTCCGGTCGTTCTACAAGCGGCGGTTCGGGGGCCTCGTCTCCCCGGGCGCGCCGCTCCCCATCGACGACGTGGAGGAGCGCGCGCGTGTTCGTTTCCTCATCCGTCACCCGCCACGCCTCGACTTCCCCGATCCGCAAGGCCTCTTCTCGGGGCACTACGTCTTGTCCCAGCTCGACGACGCCGCGGCGCTCGATCCGGCTTACCCGCTCCGCTACGCCCAGGGGATCGCCCTGTTCCACGTCGGCAAATACGAGGCATCCGCGGCCGCGTTCGACGCCTACCTGTTGGAGCGGCCGGATGGCCCGTACCACCTCCGCGCCGTCAACTACCTGAAGACGGCGGTCGAGCACGCGGGCGGGGGGGACTGAGCGCGGGGGGCCGCGTGCGCCGAGCCGCGCCGCAGCCCGTGCGACCCGACCGCCGACCGTGCGGGCGCCCAGCCGCGTTGGGTTGTACACTGCGCCGGAATGAGACGGACGAGTCGTTGGCTCCTCGCGGGATGGCTCGCGATTGGTGCGCCTCTCACCGGGTGTGCGTCTGCTGCTGGCCCCGCCCAACACGGCGGCGCCGACAACGCCCCGGCCCCGGCCCCGGTCGACGACGCGTCGTTCGCGCGGACGTTGCGCGAGGTCCTGGCAGATGGCGCGCGCGACGAGGCCCGCCGCGCGAAGGTCCTCGGCGTCGTGCGCGCGCAGCTGTTGCACGCGCGCGCGCGCTTCGAGCGCGGCGCAGAGGATCGCGCGCTCCGCAGCGTCCTCGGCGCCATGTACCTGCTGCGCCGCGGCGAGGAGAGCCCCGGCGTCTTCGACGCCGAGACCGCGCCCGCGATCGACGGCGCCATCCGGAGGCTCGCTGCAAGAGGTGACGAAGGCAGGTCGCGCGTGCTCTACGGCTGGCGCGCCCGCACCGCGACCAAGGCCGAGGCCGCGGAGATCCAGAAACACGTCGCGGCGCTCGACAGCTGGGCCAAGACGCGGACGGGGCTGCCGATCGAGATCGCCGGGGAAGCCCAGCGCGCAGCGCTGGGCCGAGCCATGCTCGACCCGACCGCCATCGACGACGCGGTTCGCGCGACGAGCGACTGGATCGACCTCGGCATCCAGGCGAACGTGGCCTTCCGCCAGTCGGGCAAGCGCCCGACGCAGGAGGAGGCCGCCGAGGTCGCGCGCGGGCTCGGGAGCGGCGGCACGACGGTCGCGGCCCTCTTGCTTCGCTACGGCGACGTCGGCGGCGCCATCGAGAAGATCGACTCCTCGTCCGCGCGCCGCATCATCGACCCCGATCTCTACGCGCAGCTCGTCCAAGCCCAGTCGCGCGACGACGGGGAGAGCTGGCGCGCGCTCTTCGCCGCGCTGGACGAGCAGACGACCGGCCGGGTCGGCGGCGAGCTCGGGATCGACGCCGAGCTCCTCGATGCCGCCTTCCTCGGCGTGGTGATCGAGGCCTACCGGCGGGAGCCGTCACACGTCGCGACGGCCGTCGAGCTGTCGCGCTCGCTCGCGTCTTTCGGGATGAGCGAGGCCGTCCCGCTCGTCCTCGAGCCGGCACTCGGTGGCCGGCCTTCGCCCGAGCAGGTCTCGGCGGTGTTGCGCGCGCTCGTCGGCGCGCTCGAGGCCGACGCGCGCGCGAACGACATCGCGGGTGCTCGCCGGACGGTGAACGCCTCGGGCGGCTTGCTCGAGGCGGCGCAGAAGGCCGCCGGCGCCGCCAAGATCTCGCCTTCGGTCGCCGATGTCCGCCAACGCATGGCCGGCGTCCTCATCCGGGGCGGTGTGCTCGACGGCGCCCGCCCCCTGCTCGTGGCGGCGCTCGCCGAGAAGCCGACGTCGGAGGGCCACCTGCTGCTGGCGATGCTCGAACGTCAGGCCGGTCGGCCCAACGAGGCGCTCGAGGCGGCGAAGGTCGCGTCCGCGTCCGGAAGCGACCCGCTGGACGTTGCCGACGCGAAGCTCGTGGCGTTCGAGATCCACCGGGACGCCGGACGGGCCGCAGAGGCGCAAGCGGCGCTCACGGCGGCGCTCGAGACGGTGACGCCGCACGCGCAGGGACGGGGAGGGGGGCCCAAGCGCGTCCGCGCGCTCCGGACGCTCGGCCGCGTCTTGCAGGCGTTCGGCGATGCTTCCGGGGCCAAGCGGGCGTTCTCGAGAGCGCTCGACGAGATGGGCGGCGATCGCGCGGTGGTGGGCACGACCATGCTCCAGGCGGCGTCCAGCGCCCTGGTTCGCGGCGACCTGGAGGGAGCCCGCGCAGCCCTGCAGAAGGGCATCGACGCCGGGGCGCCCCTCGAGGACCTCGTCTACGGCGCCCTCTGGCTCATGCTCGTCGAGAAGCAGCTCCGCGCCGTTCCGGACGGAACGGCCGACGAGATCCTCGAGAGCGCGCTCGCTTCGCCCACCTGGGTCGGCAAGCTCGCGGCGTGGGCGAAGGGGCGGCTGAACGACGACGCGCTGGTCGCACAGGCCTTCTCCGAGTCCACCCGCGTGGAAGCGAGCTTCTACGTCGCGATGGGCAAGCGAGCGGGCGGCGCGCCGACCGAGGAGTCCCTCCGCAAGGTGGCCGAGAGCCCGGTGCTCGACCTGATGGAGGTGCAGATCGCGCGCGACATCTTGGCGCCTCGGACCACCTACGCGTTGCCCAAGGGCGCGAAGCTTCCCTGAGCGGCGACCGCCATCGGCGAAAATCTTCACGCGCCGACTGGCGCGCTCGCGCGGCGGAGATCATCTTCTTCATTGCACGCGCCGGAAGCGCCGACCCCCCCCTCCCCGTGCTCCGGCGCGTGCCCTACTTCTTGTCGGCGACGCGCCGCTACCTTTTTTTCAGGAGCTTGTGGCTCAGCGTCTCGCCGAGCTCGCGCGCCATGAGCCGCTCGACGACGCCCTCCGTAGCGCGTCGCTCGTCGGTGTCGGCGTAGATGAACTCGATCCCCATCCCGGGTTGGTTCTGGGGCGACGACTCCTCCGCCGTGATGATCCATTTCACGGTGCCGCGCAGGCGAAGCGGCTCGTCGAGGAGCGGGACGCGAAGCGCGAAGACGAACTCGGTCCCGACGTCGAGCGGGCGCGAGGTGCGGATGAACGTGCCGCCCTTCGAGATGTTCCGCGTGTAGTCCGAGAAGAACGTGTTGACGCGTTTGTACTCGACGTTGAGCTCGATGGGAGCCCGAGTGCCCCGTCTTCGTTCCGACACGGCTTGAGCGTAGCAGGGTTCCGCCTGCCGGCCGACAATCCTGGCAGAGGATCCGCGCCGCCGCGTTCTCGGGTAGCCTCCGCGCGACATGCACAGCTCGGCGGGTCCCAAGCGCGTAGGCATCCTCGTCGGTCGGGAGCGGACGTTCCCCGACGGTCTCATCGCCGCCGTGAAGCGGAAGAGCGACCGTGTCACGTGTGAGTACGCGAAGCTCGACATCACCCGGGTCGACGCGCCGCCGAGCTACGACGTCCTCGTCGATCGCATCTCCCACGACATCGTCTGTTACCAGCCCGTCCTGAAGCTCGCCATGCTCGCGGGCACGCGCGTCGTGAACAACCCGTTCTGGCGCATCGCCGACGACAAGCTCTTCAACACGGCGCTCGCCGCGCGCCTCGGCGTGGCCGTCCCGAAGACCGCGGTGTTGCCGTCCAAGGCGTACGGCGACGACATCAGCGAGGCGTCGCTCTCGAACCTCGCCTACCCGCTCGATTGGGAGGGGCTCGCGCGGGACTTCGGCTTCCCGATGTTCATCAAGCCGCACTGGGGCGGCGGCTTCAAAGACGTGTCGCGCGTGACGAGCCAAGACGAGCTCTGGCGCGCCTACGACAAGAGCGGCCGCCTCACCATGATCGTTCAGGAGAGCATCGAGTGGACCCAATACGTGCGCTGCATCGTCGTCGGCAAGACGCGCGTCTTGCCCGCGCTCTGGGATCCGCGGCTCGGCCATTTCGAGCGCTACGCCCGCGCGCACGAGACCATGCCGCCGCTCTCGCCCGAGCTCGAGGCGCGGGTCGTGCGGGAGGCTGCGCTCCTCTGCGACGCGCTCGGCTACGACATGAACACGGTCGAGTTCGCGATCCGCGACGGCGTGCCCTACGCCATCGACTTCATGAACAGCGCGCCGGATTTCGACGTCTCCTCGCTCGGCCCCGAGAAGTTCGCCTGGGTGGTGGACGAGATGGCGGACCTCGTCATCCGGCTGGCCGAAGAGCCCGCCCGCGTGGGCGCACACTTCGCGGATTTCCTCCCCAAAGCCCGGCCCTGACAGCCCGAGCCGATCGGTGCTAAACCCGGAGCGTTGAAAGATCCGTACGAGGTTCTGGGGGTCGATCGTTCGGCCACCCAGGACGACATCAAGGGCGCGTTCCGCAAGCTCGCCGCCAAGCACCACCCCGACCGGAACCCCGGCGACCCGGGCGCGTCGCAGCGGTTCAAGGAGCTGAACGCCGCCTACCAGATCCTGAGCGATCCGAAGAAGCGCGAGATGTTCGATCGCTTCGGGGTGGACGGCGGGCGCCCCGGCGCGCAGGGCCCGTTCCCGGGTGGGGTCAATTTCGACTTCTCCGAGCTCAACATCGACGGGATCTTCGGCGACCTGCTCAACGTCCTCGGCATCAAGGTCGGGCAGACGCCGCCGCTCCAGAAAGAGGTGAAGATCACCTTCGAGGAGGCCGCCTTCGGCTGCACGAAGGAGCTCACCTACGAGCGCGTCGAGCCCTGCACGGACTGCGGCGGGAGCGGCTGTGCGGAGGGCGCGTCGCCCGAGGCGTGCGGCGTCTGCAAGGGCCGCGGGCGTGTCCGCGTCCAGCAAGGTGTCCTGCCGATCGCGCTCGAGCGCACCTGCGCGACCTGCAAAGGAACGGGGCGCATCGTCACCAATCCTTGCAAGACGTGCCGTGGTCCCGGCGTCGTCCCCAAAGAGCGAACGATCGAGATCACGATCCCGGCGGGCGTGGAGAACGGCGCGACGCGGCTCGTCGAGCGCGGCGGAAACTACGCGCGGCCCGATCGGCCCGCGGGTGATCTCGAGCTCATCATCCGCGTTCAGCCCCACGAGGTGTTCCGCAGGGTCGGAGACGACATCGTCTGCGCCTTGCCGATCTCGTTTCCCCAGGCGGTGCTCGGGAGCGAGGTGGAGGTGCCCACCCTCGACGGCCGTGGCAAGCTGCGCATTCCGGCGGGCACCCAGCCGGGGACCGTGCTGCGGATCCGGAACAAAGGCGTGCCGAAGCGCGTCATGGCCGGGCGCGGCGATCAGCTGGTCGAGATCACCGTCGACGTGCCGCGTCAGGTCGACGAAGAGCAGAAGCGCCTGATCGAAGAGCTCGCTCAAGCGCTTGGAAACAAGATCCAACCGGCGCGCGCGGAGCCCTCGTTCATGGACAAGCTGAAGAGCTTCTTCGGCGCGGGGCAAGACGTTTGACTGACGAGGTGGTAGGCTTGGCTCCGGTGGAAGAAGGCAGATACATCGACGTCCTCAGCGACTCGACCGGCGAGACGGCCGAGAAGGTCGTCCGCGCGGCCCTGTTGCAGTTCCCCAAGAGTGGCGCGCAGATCCGGCTGCACACCCGTGTCCGCACGCAGGAGGTCGCGCGCCCCATCGTCGAACGGGCCGCACGGGAGGGCGCTCTGCTCGTGTTCACCGTGGTCGCCCCCGACCTTCGGGAGTTCATCCACCAGATGACGGCGGAGCTGCGGGTGGACGCGCTCGACGTCATCGGCTCGCTCATCGGCAAGCTCGGCGCCTTCCTGGGTCGGGAGCCCATCGGCATGCCCAGCGCCCTCCTGCCTCTGTCGGACGAGTACTTCCGTCGCATCGAGGCGGTGGAGTTCGCGGTCAAGAGCGACGACGGCAAGGACCCCCGTAACTTCAAGAAGGCGGACATCGTCTTGGTGGGCGTCTCGCGCACCTCCAAGACGCCGCTCTCCCTCTTGCTCGCCCAGCGCGGCCTGAAGGTCGCGAACCTCCCCTTGGTGCTCGGCGCGGCGCTCCCGTACGAGCTGAAGGAGGCCCCGCAGGACCGGGTCGTCGGCCTCACAATCGGCATCGATCAGCTCTGCGAGATCCGTCAAGCGCGCCTGCGCCAGCTCGGCATGCCGGTGGAGACGAACTACGGCATGCGCGAGCACGTCCGGGAGGAGCTCGACTACGCGGAGAACATCTTCCGCGAGCACGCCTACCCCGTGGTGGACGTGACGGGGCGCGCCGTGGAAGAGACGGCCGTCATCGTGCTCGAGACGCTGCGCGAGCGCTTGCCGCCCAGCATCAGCACCGTGTCGGCGTGAGCGAGGCCGGCGGCGGGCGGAGGCTGTGGGCCAACCCCCATCGCTGCTGTCCACGGAAAGCTCGAGGTCCAGACAAGACGAGGAGGTGGTTGCTTGCTTGTTCGTTCTCCCTGCCTTTCCCTCCCCCCCGGCCCCCCTCCGCTTCGCAGAGGGGGGAGCGTGCTTTTGTGCGCTGCCTTGCTGCTCGCCTGCGGCGACGACGAAACGAAGCCAACCCCGACGCCCGACCCGGGCACGACGGTCGTCTTCGACCTCGAGGCCGACCTGACGAACCCGGAGAAGTTCTTCGAGGTCCCGTACCCGAACGACCTCCGGCTCGACGCCGAGGGCCATCCGGACTTGCGCGGCTTCCCCAATCCGGCTTCCGCGCCGCCGGTCGTCGGCCTCCTCCAGAACGCCTCGCAGGCCGTCGGCTTCCCGGTCATCCCGGTGGCGCACTTCCGCTTCACGGCGCCGCTCGCGCCGCGTGAGCCCGAGGAGGCAGGCACGACCCCGTTTGCGATCGTCGACATCGACCCGGCTTCCTCTGCGCGCGGCACCCTCGTCCCCGTCGTCGCGCAGACGCATCAGGTCGATCCGTACACGCCCGAGAACCTCGTCTCGATCGCGCCGCGCCCCGGCTTCGTGCTGCGGCCCGGCACCCGGTACGCGGCGTTTGTCCTGAAGAGCGCGCTCGACGCGGAAGGCCGGCCGCTCGGCGAGAACCCCGTCCTCGCGCGCGTCATCGCGGGCACCGGCCAGACGGACGCGGAGCGCCGCGCCGCCGACCTGTACGCCCCGCTGAAGGATGCGCTCGCGGTCGCCGGGGTCGCGCCGTCGGACATCGCCGCCGCGACCGTCTTCACCACCGGCCGAGTCGTGGAAGAGACCGCGCGCCTCGGCGACGCGGTCGTGGCCGCGCACGACGTGACGATCGAGGAGCTCGCGCTCGACGCCGCGGAGGACTACCCCGAGCTCTGCGTCCTGCGCGGCACCGTCTCGCTCCCGCAGTTCCAGGGCGGAACGCCGCCCTTCGATACGGACGGTCGCCTCGTCCTCGACTCGAGCGGCACGCCGGTCCAGCAGCGCACGGAGATCGCCCCGGTCGCCATCACCATCCCGCGCACGACCATGCCGGCGGAGGGCTACCCGCTCGTCATCAACGTCCACGGTTCGGGCGGCTACAGTATCGCCATGGTCCGTCCCGTGGCGGACGACGGCATGCCCGGCGATCCGATCGGTCCTTCGTTCCCCATCGCGACGAAGGGCATCGCCATGGCCGGCTTCGCCATGCCGCTCAATCCCGAGCGCTTCCCCGGCGCCGCGGAGGACGAGTATCTCAACGTCGAGAACTTCGCCGCCATGCGCGACACGTTCCGGCAAGGTGTGCTCGAGGCGCGGCTCTTCGTCGAGGCGGTCGCCGCGCTGGAGATCCCACCCGCGACCCTCGCCGCGTGCACCGGTGCGGAGCTGCCCGCGGGCGCCACGGCCTTCAAGTTCGACGCGCAGAAGCTCGGCATCACCGGGCAGTCGATGGGCGGCATGTACACGAACATGATCGGCGCGACCGACGCGCGCCTCCGCGCAGCGGTCCCCACCGGCGCCGGCGGCCACTGGACGTTTTTCATCCGCGAGACGAAGCTGCGCGACGGCCAGATCCCGGGCTTTCTGGTCCTCGTGCTCGGCACCTCCGTGGTGCCGACCTTCCTCCATCCGGCGCTGACCATCGCCGCGGCCGGGCTCGAGCCGGCCGATCCGATGATCTACATGCCACACCTCGCGCGCCGTCCGCTCGAGGGGCACCCCACGCGGCCCATCTACGAGCCGGTCGGGAAAGACGACTCCTATTTCCCGACGCCCGTCTACGACGCGATGGCGCTCGCCTACGGCCACGCGCAGGCGGGTGAGGTCGTCTGGCCCGAGATGCAGGACGCCCTCGCGCTCGCCGGGCTCGACGGCGTCCTGTCGCTCCCGGTGACGTCGAACATGACAAACGAGTCAGGTTCGCCCTACACGGGCGCCGTCCTGCAGTTCACCGCGGACGGCACGTACGACGCGCACGCCATCTACTCCCACCGCGACGACGTGAAGCGCCAGTACTCGTGTTTCTGGGACTCCTTCATGAAGACGGGCACCGCGGTCATCGTCCCGCCGACGACGGATTGGGCCGCACCCTGTCCCTGATCTCGCGCCGCTGAGGGGAGCCCGAGCATGGTCATGCACGGTCCGGAGTACGAGCGGCAGGTCGCGGACGCCCGCAAGCAGGGCCTGACCCGCGCCGCCATCGTCCTCCCGTTCGCAGTCGTGGGCGTCATCGCGGCGATCTGGGTGAGCTCCACGGTGCAGAGCCGCCTCGCGGTCTCGCTCTACGAGCCCATGTGTCGCGAGACCTGCGCGGCGCACCAGAGCTCGTCGCGCGGGTACCGGCTGGGCGGGCGGGGCAGTCGTGGCAAGGTCGACTGCGAGTGTCCGGAGGCCGCCGACGGCCTTTGGCAGAGGGCCGACCTCTCTCGAGGCAGCTCGTCGGATCGCGCCCTTCACTCGGGCGGCCAGGAGGCATTCATGTTCGCCACCTGGTTCTTGCTGGTGATCCCGGGCCTCGTCATCAGCTCGCGGGTGACGCGCTCCCCGAAACGGTGACGCGCCCGCGCGCCGTCATCGTCGATCCGTCCCGGCTACGTCTTCCGATCTGCGCGGCACGATCAGGTAGACCGCGCCGTCGACGCCCACGCCCCGAACGATGGTTGTCGGCGTGGCAGCGCCCTTCACGGCCGTCGTCGGCGTGAGGTCCAACGGCGCAGGGGTGTTTCCGGCCTTCCTCCTCGCGGCGTGCAACGGGAATCATGCCTCGCGCCTTGGATGTCACGCCGTCGAGCCTCGGCTCGGCTATCGGCGCGCGAGCTTGGCTCGACGCTCGAGCACCAGATCCATGCGATGGGTATCGCCGATGCGGGCGTCGACCTTCTTTGCCCACTCCTCCATCCGGCCGAGGAGCTCGGTCGCACGCGCCACGTCCCCTTCGCGCAGCGCGACGTCGAACGCGTCTTGATAGGCGGAGCACCAAGCGTGCGCAGTGCCGACCGCCTCCGCGCATCTCATGATCTCGTCGGCCGCAGCGCGCGCGTCGCTCAGTCGGTCCACCGCGAGGTAGGCCTCGACCGAGAGGCCGGCGGCTGCCATCCGTTGCTTGGGGCTCATCGTCCTCGCCAGCCGGGTCGCGTTGTCGGCGCACGTCGCGGCGAGCGGCCCAAGGCCACGCTTGAGCGCGTTGTGGCCGAGGTACGTGTGCGCCGCGAGCTCGTCGAGCGGCAGGAGGTTCGGCTGGCGCAGGAGGTCCTCCAGGACCTCTGCGGCCTCGTCGAGCCGCCCGAGCTCGGAGAGCGATCGCGCGAGGCTGCGCTGGATGGACCTCGCGCTGTGACCGGGCGCGCGCGGATCGCGCAGCTTCCCGTCCAGCGCCGCGCGGTCGCTCTCGGCGGCCTCCTCGAATCGACGGTGTCGGGCGAATAGCGCGCCGCGCTCCGACTGCACACCACACCTCCAGCTCGGTCGCCCGATCCGCTCGAGGAACAGCTCGGCCTCGTCCAGCACGCGCAGGACGTGCTGGATCGGAATCTGCTCGTGCTCGGAAGCCGCGTTGGCGAACAGGAGGAACGTCATCGTCACGTCCCACGCATGCTCCGCAAGCGTCGCCGCGTGCTTCGGTGAGTGTGCCTGCGAGATCGCCCACGTCGCCCGCGCGATCGCGAGGTCATGGTCGCCGACGATCCCGAGGAGGTTGCTCTCCTCGAGCGACGCCTTGATGCCGAAGACGACGTCCACCCCCTCCCGCGCGGCCGCTGCGACAGGGGAGAGCTCACGCAGAGCCGCCTCGTACCGGCCCGCGTCCTTCAGTGCGGTGATTCGCCGCAGCGCCTCTTCGCTCATCTCCTCGCCTCCAGCGCCCACTCGAGGGCGCGACAGAGGTCGACCAGCTCCGCCAGCTCGTTCTTCTCCGAGGCGCGCGCGCGGTCGACGATCACCTTGAGCACCGTCCGGTCGGGCTCCTCGGTCAGGCGGTTTCGTCGCGCGAGCGCCGCGAGGAGCGAGCTCGACGCGTTCAGGTAGAGCGTGGCGCAGTCCGACGTGGCGGTGCCGAGGTTGGCCAGCGCGCCGCCCAGGAACGCCGGGGTGCCGAGCTCCTCGACCGCGTCGGCGAGCTCGCGGCGGCCCCGTCCCTTCTGAGTCTCGAGCCACAACGCCGGGATGGTCTCGGGCTCGAACGAGGCGATCTCGACGCGCGCGCCGGTCACGAGCGCCTCCGACGCGACCGTCACGGGCCGGAGCCGGAGGGCTTCGGCGGCCGTGACGCTCTCGATCAAGCCGCCGGCGCCGGCCTCGTCGATGCGGATTGGCGCGAGGCGACCGGGCCATTGCCGCGCGTACTCGAGCACGAAGTGCTCTGCGTGGGATTCGACGAGATCGAGCACGACGAGTCCGCGGGCCTCGGCGAGCGGGAGGACTCGCTCGGCGCTCGGACGGTGACGGAAGTAGCGCAGCCGGCGCCCGTCGGGGTTCGCCCGGACGAGCTCGTCGATGGTCTTCGTCCCGACCGTGCTCTTGACGGGCATGAGGTCCGCGAGGTCACGGAGCAAATCTCGGTGCTCCAGGCACAATGCGAAGAGCCCGTGCGCGTGCCAGCGGAGGATTCCGGCGAGCGTCTGGTGATCGCGCTTCGCGAGCGAGCGCAGGTGGTCGAGGATCGAGTCGCCCACGACTCGCGAGACCTGGTCGAGCGCATCGTCGCGCAACACGCGGTCACGCGACGCGGTGGGTACGAGCGCGTCGCAGGCGATGACGCCTTGGACGAACGCCGCCCACGGCGGTCGCAGGCCGGGCTGATGGCCGCTCACGTACATACGGCGGACGTAGAGGTCGAGGCGGCCTTCGCCGATGCCGATCTCACGATCGGTGACGGCGAGCACGCCCCGCACCGGTTGTCCGCCGGCCTCGCCGTCCACGACGACGTGCGTGAGCGTGTGCTCGTTCGGGAAGCGGCGTACGAGGAAACGGCGCACCTGCTCGTCGGAAGCGTTGCTCTCCTCCCAGGGCGCGGTGCCCGCGTTGGACGGCGTGCCGGTGGGGCCGACCCGGATGTCGATGGGGAGGAAGTCGGCATAGCGCCGCACGAGCCGCTCGAGCCGCTCGACGTCGAGGAACTCGGTCATGGAGGCCTTGAGGAAGAGCACGACGGTGGTGCCGATGTCGCGCGCTTCGGCCACCTCGAGGTCGTACGCGGTCCCGCCGTCGAAGCGCCAGCGCCATGCGCGCGCTTCGCCCGCACGTCGGGTCGTTATCGTCACCCGCTCGGCCACCAAGAACGCGCTCAGGAGGCCGATGCCGAACTGTCCGATCAGGCTCGCGGCGTGCTCGGGGTCCCCGGCGCGCAGCTTCTGCCGCAGCTCGTCGGTCCCGGAGCGTCCGATCGTCGACAGGTGCTCGTGGATCTCGTCCTGTGAAAGACCGACCCCGTCGTCCGCGATCGTGACGGTGCGGGCGCCCTTGTCCGGCAGGATGTCGACCCGTCCCCCGCGGCCATCGACCGCGCGTCGCTTCACGATCGAGTCGTGGGCGTTCTGCACCATCTCGCGCACGAACGCGTCGGGCTCGCCGTACAGGTTCTGCGAGAGCAGCCTCACCACGCCGTCGAGCGCAATCCGGATGTTGTGGGTGGTCATCGGCGGCGTGAGGATACCGACTTCCGCGCCCGGCCGAGCTGCCGCCGTGCACGGCCAACATGCTGCTCCCCTCGCTTAACAATCGCAAACGCAGGCTCGCGAACGTCTTCACGCGGGGGGCGCAACGTAATGTTCGATGACGCCCCCCGACCTCTGGGTCGCCGCGCTGGCTGGGCTCGCGCTCCTCGTCGCTGCCGCCGTCGGCGCCTGGCTCGCCCGCCGCTCCGCAGGGCTTGCGGTCTCCGATCGGGTCGGGCCGTATCGGCTCTCCCGGAAGCTCGGCGAGGGGGGGATGGGGACGGTCTTCGAGGCACGGCACGAGCTGCTCGGCCGGCGGACTGCGGTGAAGGTCATCCGTCCTCGGAAGAGCACGAGCGACTCCGCCGCGCGGTTCATGCGAGAGGCGCGCCTGTCGAGCGAGCTCGCGCATCCGAACACCGTCTCCGTCTACGAATACGGCCGTACCCGCGGCGGCGTCCGCTACTTCGCCATGGAGCTCGTCGATGGGCTGACCCTCGCGCAGCTCGTCGCGCGGGAAGGCCCGCTGCCGTCGGGGCGGGTGCTCGTGATCCTCCGGCAGGTGGCGGCCTCGCTGGCGCACGCGCACGCGCGCGGTCTGATCCATCGGGACATCAAGCCGAGCAACGTGATGCTCTGCCACCGCGAGGGGCACCCCGACTGCGTGAAGGTCCTCGACTTCGGGCTCGCCAAGCGCTTCGCGGCGGAGAGCGACTGCGCGCTCAGCGGCTCGGGGTGGCACATCGGGACGCCGGAGTTCATGGCGCCCGAGTGCGTCGACGACCCGGTCTCGGTGGGGACCGCCGCCGACGTCTACGCCGTGGGCGCGCTCGCTTACGTCCTCCTGACCGGGTCGCCGCCGTTCTCCTTCCGCACGGTCGACGAGATCGCGCGCGCCCATCGGACGGAGCTGCCGCTCCCGCCATCGCTCCGCCGCCCCTGGGATCTCTCCCCGGAGCTCGAGGCGATCGTGCTCTCGTGTCTCGCCAAACGCGCCGGTGATCGCTTCCGCGACGGGGCCGCCCTCCTCGATGCGCTCGAGCGTTGCTCCGTGCCGCGGCCCTGGTCGAACGCCGACGCCGAGCGCTGGTGGCGCCTGGTCGATCTCGGCGCCGAGGCGCGATCGAGCGTGAGGCACGAGGTCACTCGAACCCGCGTCGAGAGAGACGAGCCGACGGTGCCTTTCGCCCTCGCGCGTCGCCGCGCGGCATCATGACTGAAACGTTAGCGATTGTGTCGTCGCGATCACTTCGTGACGAATGGCGCATCCAACCCGGAGAAGGAGCAGGGAAAGACATGCAAGATGACGGACACCACGACGGCCTTCGTCGCGATCTCGAAGAGCTCAGGCGCCTGAAGCAGCGGCGACAGGTCCTCCGCTGGGTGCTCGGTGCCGGTGTGGCGACCGCCGCTGGTTGCCAGATCGCGGTGGACGACTCGGACGGCTCGGGCGGCGGCGCGACGAACGAGGACTGGGAGAGCGGCGAGTGCACGGAGATCCCCGAGGAGACGGCGGGCCCGTACCCGGGCGATGGATCGAACGGAAAAAACGCGCTCACGCTGAGCGGCATCGTGCGAAACGACATCCGCACCAGCCTGACGGGCACCGGCGCCGAGGCGGAGGGCATCCCGCTCACGGTCGAGCTGACCGTCATCGACACGGCCGAGGACTGCTCGCCGGTCGAGGGCTACGCAGTCTATCTCTGGCACTGCGACAGGGACGGCAACTACTCGATGTACTCCTCCACCGTCGCCGACGAGAGCTACCTCCGCGGCGTGCAGGAGACGAACGAGGACGGTGTTGTCAGGTTCACGACGATCTTTCCCGGCTGCTACAGCGGACGGTGGCCGCACATCCACTTCGAGATCTACCCGAGCCTCGACGAGGCGACCGACGCGAGCCAGAAGATCCTCACCTCGCAGCTCGCGATGCCGGAGGACGTCTGCAGCGAGGCGTACGCGACCGAGGGCTACGAGGCGAGCGTCGACAACCTGGCCGGCACGAGCCTCGAGAGCGACAACGTGTTCGGCGACGGCGCCAGCCTGCAGCTCGCGACGGTGACGGGCAACCCGACGGACGGCTACGTGGCGAAGCTCGTCGTGGCCATCTGACCGGCGTGCCGCCGCCGCCTCCGCCCGCGAGGTCCTTGTCGAGGCCGAGCCCGGGCGCGGCCGAAAAGACGGCCGCCTCGGCGTGGTAAAGGACGGGGCATGCTCTCCGAAGCGCGGCGCTGGGTCGCGGTGGCTTGTGTGGTGCCCTGTCTCGCCTGCGGCGCCCCCGACCCGATTCCCAACGAGGCGGCGCGGCTCCCCGCGCCGCCTCCCAGATCGGGCAGCGCCCCCTCGGCTTCTGCCTCGGCCCCGTCCCCGGTGAGCACCGAGCCCGCGCCGCGCACGAAGCCGCCGCTGCCGCCCGCGCCGCCCGGGGTGGACGAGGGCGACTTCTCCATCCTCGCGAGCCTCTGCGCGGTGTCGATCTGGAGCGGCGCGGGCAAGCCCATGGTCGGCTGCCGATCGACGCCACCTTTCGACGGTCCGGCCGAAGCGCCCGACGGCTCCCTGCTCGAGGCGAAGGACTTCTCCGAGGTCTGTTTCCTGGAGGAGATCTACCGCGGCTCGTTCTCCGGGCCCGGTAAGGACCAAGCCATCCTGGGCCTCGCGGCTTGCGGCGACGAGCGCGCGAACGACATCACGCCGGGGAACGTCGTCCTCGCGGAGAACGGACCCGACGGCTGGCGCGTGGTCGCCGTCGATCGAAGCGTCAACGTGCGGGGCTGCAAACAATCCAAACGCGCCGACCGGACGCTCCTCGTCTGCTCCGACGGCTTCGGCGCCTACGGCGACGGCTCCCTCTCCTTCCGGTTCACGCTCGATTTTTCGAAGCCCGAAGGCTCGCGCTTCCACGTCTTCAGCAAGATCTACGAGAGCGCGGCGTCGAGCTGCATGCTCGGAAACGGCATCTTGGAGGAGCGCGGGGCCACGTTCGTCGACACGAAAGAAGAGCGCTTCGAGGATCTCGACGGCGACGGCGACGAAGACCTCCTGCTCACCGTGGAGCGTGGTCACGTGGGCCCGTCCGCCGCCTTGGTGAAGCGAGCGGACGCGTGGTGTGCGAAGCAGCCGGCGGGGGAGCCGGGCATCCTTCGACCCAACGTGCTCGCCGGGAAGCCGAAGCGCTTCGCCCTCCGCTTCTCGGGAGAGGCGGAGACGCTCGTGCCCGCGCCGGCGACGGCCAAGCTCCTCGACGCCTGGGGCGGCGACGCGCCGGAGTTCTGGTGGAACGCGGTGAAATAGGCGCGCTCACCGCACGAGGGGCAGCGAACGCGAGGGCTTGAGCGCCTCGTTGTGGCTGCCCACGCGGTAACCCGCCAGGTCGAGCGTCACGTACAGAAAGCCGTGCTCCTTGCCGGCGGCGACGATCGCCTCGCGTGCGTCGGCCGTGGCGGCTCGGGCGAGATCGGCTTCGTCGAGCTCGATGCGGGCGATCGCTTGCTCGCCGGGCGAAGCCTCTGCGCCCAGCGGATGATAGCGGACGCGCACACGGCGAAATCCGAGCGCGCGGATCGAGGCTTCGAGCCCGCCGATGCGTGCGAGGCGCTCCCGTGTGACGCGTGTGCCGAAGGGCAGGCGGCTCGAGAGACAAGCCGCGGCCGGCTTGTCCCAGATCTCGAGGCCGAGGGCGCGCGCGCACGCGCGCACGTCCGCCTTCGTGTACCCGAGAACCACGAACGGGCTCTGCACGCCAGCCGCGTCCGCCGCCTTGAGGCCTGGCCGGTAGTCCCCGAGATCGTCGACGTTCGTGCCGTTGACGACCTGGAGTAGGCCCCACTCCGCCCGCTTGCGCTCGGCGATGCGGTAGAGCTCGCTCTTGCAGTGGAAGCAGCGGTCGGGATCGTTTCGCTGGTAGCTCGGGTCGTCGATCTCGTTCGAGTCGACGAGCCGGTGGTCGGCGCCGATCTGGGCCGCGACCCAGCGCGCGTCGTCGAGCTCGCTGGGCGCGAGGCTCGGTGAGACCGCGGTCATGCCGATGGCGCGCGCGCCGAGCGCGCGGTGCGCCGCGGCCAACACCACCGCGCTGTCCACCCCCCCGGAGTAACAGACGAGCACGCTCTCGAGCCCGCTCAGGTGCTCGACCAGCGCGCTCAGCTTCGCCGCGTCAGCCACCAGGTTCGGCTAGCACGATTCCCGTCCGCCGGCTTCCGCAGCGGCAGGCCTGAACCGGTGTCAGGCGTCGACCTGGTGGATGTTGAAGCCGCTGACCATCTCGCTGCGCTCCAGCGCCCGCTGGATCCACTGGGCGTCGCGGGCGTGGATGGCGATGAGCCGCACGTTGGGGCCCAGGTCCGGCAGGCCGCCGAACCCGACGGCCTTCGCCTCGGCGACGGTCATCACTTGAGCCTTCGTTTCCTTCAGGATCTCCGGCGACAGGAGGGCCGAAGCGTCGGATCCCGGGACGAGATGAACCTCGAAAACCGTCAACATCTCGCCATGGTCGCGCGGGGGCCGGGGCGACCGCAAGGCCTCTTACTTGCGGCCGCACCCCGGATTCGGTCACGATCGGGTCTCAAATGGACGCGAAGAGACCTGGCGCCGGTGCTCCCTTGGCTGCGACGCTCGCCGTGACCCTGACCGCGGGCGCCGGCTGCGCGGACACGAGGCTCCCCCCGAACCCGGTGCCCCCGCCCGAGGTGCGCACCCCCATGCCCGGCTGGTTCGACGCGAACGCGCGCTGGGATCCCCGGTCGGGCGACAGCAAGGTCTACATCGAAGGCAAGATCGTCTTCGAGACGAACAAGGCCGTCATCCGCCCCGAGAGCGAGAAGGTGCTGCAGCAGCTGCTCACGTTCCTCCAGGAGCGCCCGGACGTCACGCGGCTGCGCGTCGAGGGGCACACCGACTCTCGCGCCTCCGACGACCACAACCAGGAGCTTTCGGCGCGTCGCTCCCTCGCCGTGTGTGATTGGCTGGTCGACCGCGGCGTCGATCACCTCCGCCTGGTGGCGGCCGGCTACGGGGAAGGCAAGCCCATCGCCCCGAACGAGCTGGCCGACGGGCGAGCCGAGAACCGGCGGACGGAGTTCCACGTCATGGAGGTGAACGGTCGCCCCTTCGGGCCGCCGGGCGCGCTCAACGGCGGAATGGTGCTGACGGTTCTGTCAGCAGAAGAGCGTGAGCGCCTGCGCAACCCGCCGAAGGTGGAGATCGCCAAGGTCGACTTCAAGAAGGAGGGCAACATCATCAAGGAGGAGCGTTACAAGCCGAAGCCGCGGCAGGAGAACGTCATTCCCCTCGTCGAGAAGTCCTCCGCCCCGTCGAAGGAAGCCCCCTCCGACGACGCGAAGAAGAAGAAGTCGAAGGACAAGGAGAAAGACGAAGAGGACTGAGCAGGTCCGGCAGGAGGCCGGTCCACGGCGGAAGGCGGGCCGGTGAAGTGGGGGCTCGGGGGGGCCGGGAACTTTGACGAGCTCCCTGTGTCGTAGGCGAGCGGAGGTTTTCTTTGGCGCCTTCTGCTCGACCGGTCCGGTCCGGACCGCGGCTGGTCCCGCTTTGTCTGCTCGCCCTCTCCTGCGCGACGGACCCGACGCCGGCTGCCCCCGAGCCCGGCGGCCGCGTCACGGAGGTCCTGTCGCTCCGCGCCGGCGCAGCGCCCCACCTCCTCGCTTGCGACGCCGACGCCACGTGCCGTGATCTCGCGGTCGGCGACTCGGTCCGCGGGGAATCGCTCGTGACGGACGCGGGATCGACGGCCCGTCTCGATCTCGACGCCTCGGGCGGCCTCGTGCTTTCGCCGTCGACGAAGGTGTCCGGGATCACCGCGGGAGATCTGAAGCTCGCCCGCGGGGCGCTCGTCATCGAGGCCGATCCAGAGGACGCCCCCCGCACCGTCGCCGTCTGCGATCACGTCGTCCGCGTCGAAGCGGGGCGAGCCGCGAAGGTGGTCGTCGCCTCCGACGGAGAAGAGGCCACCATCACCGTTCATCGAGGCGTGGCGGTCGTCGCCGGGCCCACCGGGGAACGCCGCCTCGGGCGAGGCCAGAGCGCCTCCGTCTCGGCAGCGGAGATCCGCGCGGCCTTCGCCCCTGCTGCGGCGCTGCCCGACGTGGCGTCCGCTGCGAGCACGGCCATCGCAGCGAGCACGTCATCCGCGGTCCGCGGTCTCGGCCGGATGACGGCGCGCGTGCCCGGTCGCTCCGAGGTCGTCGGCGGCGTGAAGCTCGCGAGGCACGAGGTCCGCGTCGACATCCGCGAAGGGGTCGCGACCACGACCGTGGAGGAGGTCTTCGACAACGAGACCGACCGCGTGCTGGAGGGCCGCTTCGTGTTCGCCGTGCCCCCGGCGGCGAGCGTGTCGCGCCTCGCCCTCTGGGTCGGCGACGACCTCGTCGAGGGCGAGATGGTCGAGCGCAAGCGCGCCGCCTCGATCTTCCAGGGCATCGTCGACGACACCGTGCGCCCGCGCGACCCGGCGCTGCTCGAGTGGTCACAAGGGAGCGAGCTGTCGCTCCGCGTCTTTCCGCTCCCCGCCCGAGGCTCTCGGCGTGTGCTCCTGAGCTACGAGGAGCCGATCGCCGAGCTCGCCGGCGCGGCGCGCTACGTCTACCCGCTCTCGGCCGGGGAGGATCGGGCGACGAGCCTGGGGCAGCTTGTGATCACGGTGCACCTCGACGGCGACGACGTGCTCGACGTCGCGACGCCCAGCCACACCGCCGCGATCGCCAACGAGCGCGGCGGCACGACCGTCTCCTTCGCCGGAGACCGCGTCACGCCCGACCGAGACTTCGTCGTCACGTGGCAGCGCCCCAGGAGGGAGGACGCCGTCGCGGCGGTCGACGCGAGCTCGGGGACCACCGCGCTGCGCGCCGCCGTGGCGCTTCCGCCCGGCACCACCGAGCCACCCACCTCCCGCGGCTCGAGCCGCGTGATCGTCCTCGACGCGAGCCGGAGCCAGTCGTCCGCCACGCTCGCAGCCGAGGTCGCGCTCGCGCGCTCCACCGTCGCCGCGATGGAGCCCGGCGAGCGCTTCGCGGTCCTCGCCTGCGACAGCGCGTGCAGCGCGTATCCGGAGGACGGGCTCGCGTCGGTCTCCCCCGAGATGGAGGAGGCGCTCGGCGCCTGGCTCCTGAGGCTCACCCCTCACGGGTCGAGTGATCTCGCGGGCGCCATCGCGGCGGGCGCGTCGCGCTTGCCGCCGACGGACGGCGCGCAGCTCGTCGTGGTGGGCGACGGGGTCGCCTCCTCGGGCGAGCTCGAGCCCAGCGCGATCGTGGAGCGCGCGCGCCGATCGGTCGCCGCCGCGGACGTACGCTTCGTCGGCATCGGGCGAAACGTCGACGAGCTCGTCCTGCGTGCCGTCGCCGACGGATTGAGCGGGACGTACGAACGGCTCGACCCGGGGACGGCGCGCGGTCGCGACGTCGAGCAGGTGGTGCTCGCCCTGGCCCAGCCCGTCATCCGGAACGTCCAGATCGAGGCGCCGAACGGCTTCACGGTCGCGGCCGCAGCGCCCCGTGCCCTGCGCCTCGGAGACGAGCTCAGGCTCGCCGGCACGGGGTCGGTGTCGACCGGGGAGGTGCTGCGTGTGCGGGGCCAGCTCGGCTCGTCGCCCTTCGAGACGCGGCTGACGGTGACGGCGCGGCCCGCGACGAGCGGGGCCACGGCACGAGCGTTCGCCCGGGCTCGCATCGACGCGCTCACCCTCGCGCGAGGCGACAACAATGACGAAATTGTCAATCTTTCTCGGCGCCACTTCGTGATGTCCCGCAAGACGTCGCTGCTCGTGCTCGAGAACGACGCGATGTTTCGCGCCTTCGGCATCGAGCGCACCAGAGGGAGCGAGAAGGCGCCCGTCGAGACGCCCTCGGCCTCGAATGTCGGCGCGCCCGAGCTGCCCCGGCCGAGCCCGCCCGCGGGCCCGAGCAGCGCCGACCGCGCGCCCACCACCCCGTGGGCCGCCCTCGATGACTCGCTGAAAGGCAGCGCGAAGGGCAACCTCTGGGGCTCGGACGACCTCGCCGAAGCGTTCGGCGCCGGCGGTCTGGCGCTGTCCGGCATCGGAGAGGGCGGCGGCGGCCGCGGCGAAGGCACCATCGGGCTGGGGCAGATCGGCACGATCGGCCGCGGCGACGGAACCGGCACAGGCGTCGGGTTCGGGAGCGGAAGCGGGCACCTGTCGGGGTCACACAAGACGAGCCCGCCGCTCGTTCGGATGGGCGGCACGTCGGTCAGCGGCAGGCTGCCGCCCGAGGTCATCAAGCGCATCGTTCGCCAGAGCTTCGGCCGGTTCCGCCTCTGTTACGAGAAGGGCCTGCGCAAGGACCCGGCGCTCGAGGGCAGGGTCACGATCGCCTTCACGATCGGATCTGACGGTACTGTCGTCACCTCGGCCGACGGGGGGAGCACGATCTCCGACCCCGAGGTGAAGTCCTGCGTCGTCGCCGGCGTGCGAGGGCTCACCTTCCCCGCTCCGGAGGGCGGGGTCGTCACGGTCCGTTTCCCGATCAACTTCACGCCGGGGGACGCCTCCCCCGCGCCCGTCGTGATGCGGAGCACCTCCTGGGGTGGCCCCGTGTCCGGCATCACGGTGAGCCTCCCCCGGAGCGTGAGCCACGTCGTCGCGGACGCGAGCTGGAGCACCGCCGGCGAGCCCGAGCTCGAGAAGCTCCGCAGGGTGCTCGCCGACGACGAGACCAGGCGCAGCGCGCACGCGCAGCTGATCCGGCGCCTCCTCCTGGGCGGGCGCTTCGACGAGGCCGCGTCGCGCGCGGCGCGGTTCGCGGAGGTGGACCCCGACTCGGAGCTCGCGCTCGACCTTCAGGCCCAGGCCCTGCTCGCGAAGGGCGAGCGCGAGGCCGCGCTAGCCGCGCTCGACGGCCTCGCGGAGCTCGCGCCTCGGTCGACACGTGTCCACCGGCGAATCGCCCGCGGCTTCGAGGCCGCGGGCGACGAGCGGCGCGCCTGCGCACACTGGCGTTCGCTCAACGGCCTGGACCCGAGCGACAAGGAAGGCCGCCTGGAGGCGCTCCGGTGCCGCGCGCGCGTCCTCGGCGAGCTCGACCTCGTCGCCTCGGAGCTCCAGTCGTCGCACGCGAGCGACGTCGGGGCGAAGGCGCTCCGCTCCGCAGTCGAGCTCGGCAGCGTCCCCGCGTACGCCCCGCGCGTGGCCGCGGGTGGGGTCGCGGCGACTGTCGAGTGTGATGCCGGCGCTCGTTGCCCCGACGCCGTCACCATCGACGGGGCCGGGCGCGTCGTCTCGCCGCTCTTGCCGAGCGAGCGCGGGGACGCGTGGCCCTCGGTCTCGAGCGGTCCCGTCCGAACCGTCGTCGTGGGTCGGAGCGCCGCTTCGACGGCTCGCCTGACGGTGACCGCGGCCGGTCGCTCACGCATGGTCACCTTGAGCCCCACGGACGTGGTTACGTCCACCCGCACGAGCGTGCTGACCCTCCCCCTAGGCGATTGAACGCTTGCCTTGACGACCACCCGTCGGACAAGCTTGAAGGTCGAAAACGGAGGTTCTGGATGGCTCGCCTTGCTTTGGTTCTCCTGCCCCTCGGTGTGATCGGTGTCCTCGCTGCATGCGGAGACGAAAGCGGCTCGGGCGGCACCGGCCCGGGCAGCGGCCCGTCGGGCCCGGTGAGCGTGGGGAACACCACGAGCACCGGGACCGGGTCGACGAACGGGGGCGACTGTCAGACCTCGATGGAGTGCATGGGCGGCGGCACGTGTGTGGCGCTCACGCCCGGAGGCTTCCGGACCTGTCAATTCCCCGCCCAACCGAACACGCAGTGCGGGCTCGGTCAGGGCGGAATGACCGGTGCGGGCGGCGGTGGCGGTACGGGGGGCGCAGAGCCAGTGCTCGACGAGTGCTGCGAGAACGTCGAGGACGTGAACGACTGCGGCGACAACGAGCTCTGCATCACGACGCCGCTCTACCCGAGCTGCGGACAGCAGGAGCCGCCGCACAACATCTGTCAGAACGACGGACACGAGTGCGACAACAACGCTGACTGCAGCAACGGCGACCAAGGTCCCGGCTTCTGCATCCCCGAGGGCACGTTCGGCAGCCAGGTGCGCAAGTGCATCCGGATCTCCTGCGCGACGGACAGCGAGTGCACCGCGCAGCCCGGCGGCCGGTGTGTCCCGGTCGACGAGACGTGTTGCCCGGGAGCGGTCCGCGGCCTCTACTGCACCTACGACGCCGGCGGCTGCCGGAAGGACGCGGACTGCGGCGCCGGCAACACGTGCCAGGTCTCGGCCGGCGTGGCGTCGTGTCAGCCCGGCACCTGCAACTAGGTGGCTGGCGCTTTTCGCCGATAGCTTCGCGATCTCGGGGTCGAGCGTGCTCGCGTACGCTCGTACGCTCGTACGCTCCGCGCGACTCGCCCCCGACCTCGCTCGCTCTCGGCGAAAATCACTCAGCCACCAGCCGAGAGACCCAACTCTCGGAGATTCGGTGGACTGTTTGCTGTCGCCGAGCTCAATCGCCCAGGTGGCGGGCGGCTGGCTCGGCGGTCCGGTAGCGGCCGAGCAGCGCGAGCATGTCGGCGAGCGACTTGTCGTAGTTGAGGACGTTGCCCTTCGGGGTGGCGTACTCGAGGAACAGGTTGTCGTCGGTCGAGACCAGCGGCGGGCCGTGCTCCTTCGCGGTGTCGTCGCAGAAACGATCGAGCTCGGGGCCCGAAGCGATGATCTCGCCGATGAGGTCGCCGAGGCGCTCCTCGCCGAGCGTGTCGCGGATGTCCGCTCGCTGGTCGAGCGCGGCGAGGCGGGCGCGACTGGCGACGAGCGGCGTGTCGCTTGCCACCAGAATGCCCTGCGCGCCGCCTTCGAAGAGCGCCACGTGAGCGAACACGCTCCGGAGGGTGCGCACGATGACGGCGACCTCGCGCGCGCCGATGTGGTGCAGCTGCACCCATTGCTGGAGCACCCCGTCCTTCGCGAGGCGGCTCTTGGTCAGCTCGTAGAACTCCTTCGAGTAGAGGTTCGAGGAGCCGGCGAACCAGACGCTCGAGAGCTCGATGGTGATGAGGTCGTAGCCGCCGTCCGAGAAGAGCAAGACGTTGCGGCCGTCATCCAGGTGGAGTCTGACGCGTTTGTCATGGAGACCTCCGCGGCTGGGACCTGCGAAGAGCTGATCGGCCGCCTCGACGATGGCCGGTGAGATCTCGGCCACCTCGATCTCCTCGAACGGGTAGGCGCACACCGTCCCGAGCGTGGTCCCGGTGCCGAGCCCGATGACGAGCGCGCGTCTCTCGTTCTTGAGGAAGAGCGAGGGGAAGTGGGCGAAGTGTCGCTGCGCGGCCATCTCCTTGCCGTCGTCCCCCTGGAACTTCCCGTTCGTGTACATCGTCAGCAGGTCGCCCCGCCGCGCCACCGTCGTGATGCCGCCGTGTACGTCCTCCCGGACGAAGGGGATGTCGTCCGGCGGCGGGCCGTGGGTAAAGTAGACGTTGGCCCCGTTCGTCAGCCGGGCGAGGTTCCACGTGGGGGCCAGCACGGCGACGATGGCCCCTGCCGAGGCGATGCCGGCGGTGGCGCGCATCGTCTTGCCGCGCTCGGCCGCGGTGAGCACGGCCAGCGCGGCGAGGACCGCGAACACGACCGCGATGGCCACGAGGGTTCGCTGCGAGCCGAGCAGGGGCAAGAGACCGTAGCCCGTCACGATCGAGCCGAAGATGGTCCCGACCGTGTTCGCGATCGTGAGTCGGGCCGTATCGCGCGCGACCGACTGTCGCGCGGCCACGCGCGCGAGCAAGAGGGGGAAGGTCGTGCCCATGAAGAACGTGGGCACCGCGAGGATGAGGACGGCGGCGGCGCCGCGCGTGAGCTCACGTGCTCCCCAGGAGTCGAAGACCTTCCCGGCGATGGTGAAGAGGTGGGGGAGCTGATCCCAGCCCGGCGTGGTGAGGGCGAGGCCCAGCGCGGCGAGCGCGAGCCCTCGCGCGAGCGCGCCGGCGCCGTGGCGAGCGCCGAGCGCCGGGGCGCGCGCGGCGCCGAGCCCCAGACAGACGAGGAACACCGCGAGCATCAGCCCGAAGGCGTAAGCCGAGTTGCCGATGAGGACGGCGAGCAGGTGCGTCTGCACGACCTCCGCCGCGAAGACAAGGAAGCCCGAGGCAAACGCGAAGCCGAGGAACGAGAAGGGCAGCCCCTCCCGCGTGGAGGTTGCCTCGCGTGCCCGGGGGGAGGAAAGCTCGATCGCCGGGCCGCGCAGGCCGAGCACGATGGCGGTGACGCCGATGAGCACGTTGGCGATGGCGGCCGCGTGCATGGTCCCGGTGATGCCGAGGGTGGGCAACACGACGTAGGCGCCGAGCAACGAGCCGAGCGCGCCGCCCAGGGTGTTGGTCGCGTAGAGCATCGGCAGTCGGCGTTGCCCCTCCGCGTCACCCGCGAAGATGCGCGACAGGAGCGGCAGCGTCGCGCCCATACACGCCGTCGGCACGAGGATGATCGCGAACGTGAGCGAGGCCCTGAGCGCCGTCAACGTGGCCAGGCTGGTCCCGCTTCGCGCGATGCTCACGTAAGTGCTGGTGAGCGCGCCGAACACCCAGGGCGTTCCGGCGGCCAGGGCCCCGACCAGGACCTCGGCCGCGCCGTAGGCGGCGAGCGGCCGCTTGATTCTGTCCGCCAGCCGACCGCCGAAGAAGGCACCGAGCGCCAGGCCGGCCATGAAGGCGCTGAGCACCGTGCTCACCGCGTAGGCCGTCGCCCCGAAGATCGTGGAGAGGACCTTGCAGAACGCGACCTCGTACAAGAGCCCGGTGGCGCCGGAGACGAGGAACAAAAGGGAGACGACGCGCAGGCGGGAGCTCAAATCGCGCGGACTCTACACCGGGCGCGCGGCCTTGGCAGAGTGTTCTTTGGTCGGGGCGCGTGAGGTCCCCTCGCCACGTGGTATCGTCTGTCGATGCGATCGTTCCGCATTCGCCTGCGAGCTTGCCCTGCATGCGGCTGCCACGCGCGCGCCGACGCGACCCTGTGCCCGGTGTGTGGTGAGCGAGTGACGCTGGGGGAGAGCGCGAGGACGACCGCCGCGCTCGTCCTCGGGCTGACGCTCGCCGGATGCAGCAGCGACACCAGCGGCGCTGGGGGGCAGGGGGGCGCGGGCTCGCAGTCGTCGACCCAGTCGGCCTCGGGCACGTCGGCCGCATCGACGACGAGGGTCTCGACGAGCCAGACCGCGATCTCGGCCACCGGTATGTACGGCACGGCCGCGACGGTCGGCGGCGGCGGCGCGGGCGGGGAGAGCGAAGGCGGCGGCGGCGGCGCGGGCGG
>JAEUKE010000181.1 GCA_016794345.1 Myxococcales bacterium | reverse complement strand
TTGAACATGGCGCCGACGAGGTTGCCCTTGAACACGAAGCGCCAGAGCGTCTCCGCGAACGCGCGCCGCTCCGCCTCCGAGGCGAGGCCGGCCTCCTCGAGCGTCTTGCCGCTCGCGAGCGAGGTGGTGAGCACGCGTTTGTTCGACCGCTGGCGGATGACCTCCGGGACGCGGATCTTCGGGTCGCCTGCGTGCAACCGCGCGAAGTGCTCCTGCCGCTCGGCCTCGAGCGCGTAGTCGAGCTCCTCGCGGAGGCGCGTCGCCATCTCGTCGAAGACCTGCTTGGAGTTCAGCTTCCTTCCGCCGGCCAGGCCCGCGAGCGGCTCGAGCACCGACGCGTTCTTCAGGTCGCTCTCGACCGCCTTGTGGATGCCCGGGTGCTGCACCTTCACCGCGACCTCGCGGCCGTCCTCCAGGGTGGCGCGGTGGACCTGTCCGATGGATGCGCTCGCGAAGGGCTCCTCCTCGAAGGCGACGAAGAGGCGATCGATCGGGGCGCCGAGCTCCTCCTCCAGCAGCGCACGCACGTCCTCGAACGGGGAGGAGAGGGCACGCGCGCGCAGCGTCGCCAGCGCGCCTTCGAAGGTGTCGCGGCTGCCCTCGGGGACGAGGCCGTCGACGTAGCTCGCGATCTGGCCCACCTTTGCCGCGAGCCCGCGCATGCTGCCGAGGACCTGCGCCGTCTCCGCGGCGAGCGCGCTCGATCCGCGCTTCGAGAGGAGCGTCACGCCGGCGCGCGCGCCGAGCGCCGCGAACTGCGAGAGCCGCGCGAGCCGCCCCTCCGGAACCTTGCGCTCATCGGTCATGTTTGGGGCAGGCCTTTCGGGAACGTCTCCCTGTCCGACCGGCGGCCATCGTGCCATAGGTAATGGTGATGCTCCAGGGAGCCCCGCAATCGAGCTCACGGCCGACGCCCGCCGAAGACGAGATCCTCCGCCGCTCCGCAACGGAGCTTGCCGGCATGGTGAAGGACCGCGTCATCTCTGCCGTCGAGCTGGTGGACGCGAGCATCCGGCGGATCGAGCGGGTGAACCCGGCCATCAACGCGGTGGTGGCGACGCGCTTCGACGCCGCGCGGCGCGAAGCCCGCGCCGCCGACGACGCGGTGCGACGCGGCGACGAGCTCCCGCCGTTTCACGGCGTGCCGTGCACCATCAAGGACTTCCTCGCGATGGAGGGCATGCCGCAGACGGCGGGCCTCGTCGCCCGCAAGAA
Organism: Myxococcales bacterium; assembly: GCA_016794345.1. Taxonomy (GTDB): domain Bacteria; phylum Myxococcota_A; class Polyangia; order Polyangiales; family Polyangiaceae; genus Xiheicaenibacterium; species Xiheicaenibacterium phototrophicum. Next base: position 66,201 of record JAEUKE010000181.1, on the reverse strand, counting down.
CGTCATCGCCACGAGCGACGCGGTGCTCGTCGCGCGGCTACGCAAGGCCGGCGCGATCGTCGTCGGCACGACGAACGTCCCCGAGGGCGGTCTCTACCTGGAGACGGTCAACAAGCTCTTCGGGCGGACGAACAACCCGTGGGACCTCAAGCGAACGCCGGGCGGCTCGAGCGGAGGCGAGGGCGCGATCGTGGCCGCCGGCGCGGTGCCCTTCGGCATCGGGTCGGACATCGGTGGCTCGGTGCGGATCCCCGCGGCGTTCTGCGGGACCATCGGGCACAAAGGTACGGGCGGGCTCTTGCCCAACACCGGGCAGTTCCCACCTCCGCCGCAGCAGGCGAGCGCGTTCCTCTGCAGCGGCCCGCTCGCCCGTCACGTCTCCGATGTGATGCCGCTCCTGCGCGCGCTCGCCGGTCCGGACGAGGGCGACCCCGGCTCGCGCCACTATCCGCTCGGAGAGCCGGCGGACGTCGATCTGAAGGGCCTCGTCGTCTACGCCGTCGAGCACAGCGGGCGGATGCGTGTCTCGGACGACATGAAGCGCGGCGTTCGTTCGGCGGCGCGCGCGCTCGCCGATCGCGGCGCGAGCGTACGCGAGGCGAAGCTGCCCGCGCTCGGCCGAGGGCTGGAGATCTGGGGCGCGATGTTGCAGGAGCTCGCGGGGGACGAGCGCTACGAGCGCATCCTGGCGGACTCGACGGGCCGGGACGAGATCGACCCACGCCTCGAGCTCGCGCGCCTCCTTGTCGGGCGCTCTCCGCACACGTTCCCCGCGCTCGCGATCTGCCTCATCGGCCGGGTGCTCGAGCGGTTCACGGCGCAGCGAGATCAGCTCGCGGCCGAGGGCCGCGAGCTCGCCGCGGAGCTCGACGCGCTGCTCGGGGACGGCGGCGTCCTGCTCTATCCGCCTTACACGACGACCGCGCCGCGCCACGGGGTGCCCGCGCTGCGCCCCTTCGACGTCGGGCACACGGCCATCTTCAACCCGCTCCGCGTCCCCATCACGGTGGTGCCGGTCGGCTTCGACGGGGCGGGGCTGCCGGTGAGCGTCCAGGTCGTCGCCAACGTCGGCCGTGATCACGTGTCGCTCGCCGCGGCGAGGGCGATCGAAGAGAGCCTCGGCGGCTGGTCGATGGCCACGCCCCGGAGCGCTCGAGGATGACACCCGAGACGTTCGGCGAGCACCTCCTCGTGGCGCGTCTGCCTGGGCGCACCATGAGCGAGGTGTTCCTCGGCGTCCGTCTCGGGGACCGGACGGGCAGGCTCTTGGTGGTCAAACGACCTGCGCTCGGAGAGCGGCCATCGGGAGCCGTGGCGGAGGCGATCCGCCGCGAGGCGGAGGTGCTCGGCGCGCGACGCTGGCCCGGCACCGCCGCGCTCGAGTCCTCGGGAACACTCGGCGGCTTGCCTTGGGTCGCAGTGGAGCACGTGCGCGGGGTACCGCTCGATCAGCTGCTCGCCGGCCGCCCGCTCTCGGAGGCGGGCGCGCTCCAGATCGGGAAAGATCTCGCACGAACGCTCGCGGAGCTGCACGCGGCGGGCTGGGTTCACGGCGACGTGGCGCCGAGCAACGTCGTCGTCGACGACGCGGGCGAGATCGTGCTGGTGGACTTCGGGCTCGCTCGCCGCGCCGGCGACTCGCGCGAAGGGCCTTCGGGCAAGCCTGGCTACGCCTCGCGCGACGCCGCGCTCGGTCGCCCCGCGCAGCCGGCCGACGACGTGTACGCGTGGGGCGCGGTCGTCGCCGAGTGTCTGCTCGGCCGCCGCCTGTTCGACGAGCAGGAGCTCGCGCAGGCGAGCTCGCGCGGACCGCAGCTACCCGCCGCGGTGGCGGCGCACGCCGCGGTCGCCGCGGCGCTCTCCCTCGATCCCAACGGCCGGCCGACCGCGGCCGAGCTCGCCGAGCTCCCGGCGAAGCCCGGCGGGAGAGCCGAGCTCGCGGAGCGCGCCCTCGGAGCGACGAGCGGTCCGCCGCCCGAGCCGGGCGTCGGCGCGCCCGCGTCGGCTCCGGTGGAGCGGCTCACCCAGCCGATAAGCGCGGCGGTCGCGGTCGCCGTCCCGGTCGTCGGGCCGGCCGCGCCGGCTCGCCCCAACAGGGCCCTGCTGGGCGCGCTCGTCGCGGGGCTCCTGGTCGTCGCGCTCCTCTCGTTCTTCGCCGGGCGGCGGACCGTCAAGAACCAGGTCGATCGGCGCGATGCAAAGATAACGATACCGTCACTTCCTGCGCGGACGGAGATCCAGATCGACGGCCGCACCGTGATCGTCCCCGAGGCGGGGCGCCCGCTGCGGATCGAGCCCGGCCGGCACACGATCACGGTGAGCCTCCCGCGCGACGAGCGCGAGTACGACGTCTTCGTGGAGCCTGGCGACAACGTCGTCCTCGTGCCGGTCACCCGGCTGAAGAAGGACAAGAACTGATGGGCCGACCCGCCGGCGTCGCCGCGCTCGTCGCGCTCGCGTTGCTCGCGCCTGTCGCGGCGCACGCGGAGAGCCCGCGCGCCCTGGCGAGCTCGAAGGCGTCGCTCTCGGTCGGCTACCCCAACGACGGCTCGATCGTCCGCGCCAAGCGCCTCCGCCCCTCCCCGCACCTCGTCATCCTCGAGAAGAGCAAGGACCGCAGCTACGCGTACCCCTCGCTGGTGCTCATGCTCCAGCGGAGCGCCAAGCAGATCGCGAAGGCGTTCAAGGGCGCCAAGCTCGTCGTCGGCGATCTGTCGGCGAAAGACGGCGGTCCGCTCTCGGGGCACCACTCGCACCAGTCGGGGCGCGACGCGGACATCGCGTTCTACGCGCGCGACCCCAAAGGGCGGGTCGTGCAGCCGAAGAAGTTCGTCGCGTACGGCGCCGACGGGAAGGCCAAGGACAAGAGCGGCCTCGTCTTCGACGACGCGCTCAACTGGGCGCTGGTCGAGAGCTTCGCGAAGGACCACCGCGCCGGGCTCGCGTACATCTTCATCTCGAAGCCGCTCAAGGCGAGGCTCCTCGCTTACGCCAACCGGCACGACAAGCACCGGAAGAACGTGGAGAAGGTGCAGGCCCTCTTCGTGCAGCCCGACGGAGCCGAGCCACACGACGACCATTTTCACGTCCGCATCCGCTGCCCCAAGGGCCAGGAGGACGTGTGCAAGGAGCAGCCGAAGTAGCGCGCTACGCTGACGGTACGGTCAGTTGAAGACGATCGCCGAGTTGTACGCGTATTCGTTGTTGGTCCAGTTCGCGGCGTTCGTCGACGAGCCGCAGAGCCCGACGAGGTAGGTCCCCGCGCTGAGCCCGGTGATGACGGCGCTGAGGCCGTAGAGCTGCCGTTGGTTGGCCGCGGCCGTGAGGCCGAACGTTCCGCCGCCGACCTGCGTGATTGTCCCGCTCTGGTAGCAGATGTAGAGGTTCAGGTTCGTCGCCGCGTTCGCGCCCGCTCCGAGCGCGGCGTTCGAGCTGACGAAGATCTTCTGGCCTGCGGCAATCGTCACGCTGACCGTCGGCGAGATGAACGCGGTGCTGGCGGTGGGCGCCGCGGCGAAGCCCGACGCGAAGCCCTGTCCGACGACGCCGCTCGGACCCTGCGGGCCGGCGGGGCCTGTCGCGCCGGCGGGGCCAGCGGGGCCCGTCGCGCCCGTCGCGCCCGTGGGGCCAGCGGGACCTTGCGGACCGGTGGCGCCGACAGGGCCGGCCGGACCTTGCGGGCCCGTGGCGCCCGTCGCGCCGGCAGGGCCCGCGGGGCCGGGGTTGCCTTGCGGACCGGCGGGGCCCTGGGGACCCGTGGCGCCCGTCGGGCCTTGCGGACCGGCGGGGCCTTGCGGGCCCTGCGGACCGGCGGCGCCCTGAGGACCGGTCGCGCCCATGGCCCCCGCGGGGCCTTGTGGGCCCTGGATGCCTTGCTGACCGGGCGGGCCTTGCGGGCCCTGGAGGTTGGTTGGGTCGCCGACCCACTCGCCCTGCGCATTGATGACGAGTCCGTAACCGGGGATCGTGACGGAGCTCGGCGTGATGTCGCCCGTCGCGTTCTCGGCGGAGAGCGCGTAGGGCACGCTGAGCACCGGGGCGCGCGGGCTCATCTCCGGATCGCTGCCGACGGTGACGCCGACCCAGCGCACGCTGCCGTCGAACGTGTCGTCCTCGAGCGGGGTCACGGAGCCGAGCGAGACGGAGAAGAAGCCGTCGTCGAAGGTGATGGAGTGCACCTCGCTCCAGATGGGCACCGCGTCGCCTTCGTTCGCGTAGACGGCGAACTCGACGTCGAGCGTGCCGGCGACGGGGTTGCCTTCGCTGTCGAACAGGCGGCCCTGCTGCGTGACCGCGAGCGGAGCTGCTTCGGCTGCGCCGAGACCGACCCAAGCGCTGCCAGCGAACGCCGCGGCCGCGACGAACGTGCGGAAGAGAGAGGAAGCCATGAAGAACCTCACCGTCAGGGTACCGTTCGCGCGCTCCGGCGGGAAGGACCGGGATTGTCTCACCAAAGCAGTGATTGAATTAAACTATGGAATCGGCTTGTGATTGTTGCTTTGTTGGCCCATTCATTCCCCAAATTGGTAAGGAATGCGCTAAGGATCCGCCATGGGCGCCCTTCGTTGGAAAGACGTGCTCGCCGAGGCCATGCCCGAAGCCCTCGCGCGCGAGATCGACATCTTCGAGACGCAGATCCACCTCCGGAAGGAGGGCAAGATTGAAGAGAAGCTCTTCGCCGAGACGCGCCTCCGTCGCGGGGCGTACGGCCAGCGCTACGACAACGGCCAGCGCCACGACGGCGAGGCGATGAGGGATCTCGCGTTTCCTTCGGGCGCGCTGACGAAGGGACCGAGCACGCTCTGGGACGCGCCCGGCATGCAGCGCGTGAAGATCCCTTTCGGCAAGCTCTCGGCGACGCAGCTCGAGGTGCTGGCCGAGTGTGCGGAGGAATACTCCGACGCGATCTTGCACGTGACGACGCGGCAAGACATCCAGCTGCACTTCGTCCACATCGATGACACGCCCGACATGATGCGGCGCCTCGCGGCCGTGGGCATCACCACGCGGGAAGCGTGTGGCAACAGCGTGCGCAACATCACGGCCTGCCCGTACGCGGGCGTCTGCAACGACGAGTCGTTCGACGTCGCGCCGTACGCGCACGCGGCGACCTACTTCCTCCTCGGCCACGACGACACGCAGGACTTCGGCCGCAAGTTCAAGATCGCCTTCTCCGGCTGCGCGGATCACCCCTGCGGGCTCACGAGCTTCCACGACATTGGCTGCGTCGCGCGCGTTCGCGAGGTCGACGGCGTCAAGAAACGCGGGTTCGAGGTGTACGTCGGCGGCGGGCTCGGCTCGGTTCCGCACCCGGCGAAGCTCCTCGACGCGTTTGTCCCGGAGGAGGAGCTCCTTCCGACGATGCAGGCCGTCTGCCGCCTCTTCTCGCGCTTCGGAGAGCGAGAGAACCGGGCCCGCGCGCGGCTCAAGTTCGTCATCAAGAAGATGGGCATCGAGGAGTTCACGCGCCTCGTGGCCGAGGAGCGCGCGAAGCTGCGCGAGGATCCGCGGTGGACGTCGTTCCTCGAGCAGGGCGACGGCGCGGTGCGGGAGACTGCGCTCAAGCCTCCGTCGACGCTCGAGGGCGATCACGGCGCGCGCTTCGAAGCCTGGCGCCGGACGAACGTGAGGCCGCAGGCCCAGCCCGGGTACGCGGTCGTCACGGTGAAGCTCCCCCTCGGTGACATGACCTCGGACCAAGCGCGCGCGCTCGCCACCATCGCGCGGCGCTTCGTGGGCGACTCGCTCCGCCTGACCGTCGAGCAGAACTTCGCGTTTCGCTGGGTGACCGAGGCGGACCTGCCCGCGCTCCACCGAGCGCTCGACGAGATCGGCCTCGGCGAGGCGGGGGCCAACACCATCACCGACATCACGTCGTGCCCCGGCACCGACACGTGCAAGCTCGGCATCTCTTCTTCGCGTGGGCTCTCGTCCGAGCTGAAGCGGCGGCTCACCGTCCTCGAGGACCGGCTCGACCCCGCCGCGCGCGCGCTCCACATCAAGGCCAGCGGTTGTTTCAACGCTTGCGGCCAGCACCACGCGGCCGACATCGGCTTCCTCGGCGTGAGCCGGAACGTCGGCGGGCGACGCGTGCCCCACTTCCAGGTCGTCGTCGGCGGCGAGTGGGCGCGGAATGCCGGGACCTACGGCCTCGCCATCGGCGCCATCCCGTCCAAGAACGTCCCCGAGATGGTCACGCGTCTCGCCGATCGGTTCGTGGCCGAGCGAAAGGAAGGCGAGACGTTCTCGGCGTTCATCCAGCGCATCGGCAAAAAAGAGGTGCGGGCCATGGTGGACGCGCTCGCGCCCGTCCCCGCCTACGAGGCGGACCGGTCCTATTATTCGGACTGGGGCGACCCGCGTGAGTACTCGATCGGAGACATGGGCGTGGGCGAGTGCGCCGGCGAGGTCGTGCCGTACGTGCTCATGTCGCTCGCCGCCGCGGAGCGCGAGGTCTTCGAGGCGCAGGTCCTGCTCGACGAGGGCAAACCTGCCGAGGCCGGGCAGCGGGCCTTCCGCGCGATGTTGACCGCCGCGCGCGCGCTCACGCGCGAACGTTTCCCCGACATCGGGGAGCAGCCGGCGGAGATCGTGAGCCGCTTCCGATCGGAGCTCGTGGACACGCAGCTCTTCCACGATCCATTCGCGGGCGCGAAGTTCGCCCACTACCTGTTCCGCGCCGAACGCGAGGCGGAGAAGCCCGACGACGCGGAGAGCGCGCACCAGCGCATCGAAGAGGCGCAGCTCTTCGTCGACGCTTCCCACCAGTGTTACGAGCGTCTCGTCCAGGCGCCCGCGCCGGTCGCGGCCCAATAAGGACAGCCATGCTGAGCCCTCGCATCTTCCTCAAGCTGTACGCCGAGCCCGGCGCGGTGCCGCCACACGCCAAGGTGCTCGAGGCCTGGCACGGCTGGATCAAGAACGGCTCGCTCGCCTCCCGCGGCGCCTCCGAGGTCCTGGTCGACGTCGTCGACTACGGCCACGTCCACCACGGCCCCGCGGTCCTCCTCGTCGGCCACGAGTCGGACTACGCGCTCGACGAATCGGAGGGCCGCCCCGGCCTGTCGTTCACGCGCAAGCGCGCGGCCGACGTCCCCGGCGCCCGGCTCGCCGACTCGATGGCGCGCCTCTTCCGCGCGGCGAAGCTGCTCGAAGCAGATCCGCTCACCGCCGGCCTGCGCTTCGGTACGGGAGAGATCCTGCTCCGCGTCCTCGACAGGCTGAACGCGCCGAACACGCGGGGAACGTGGGAGGCGGACCGCGACGAGATCGTCAGTGTGATGACGGAGGCGCTCGGCAAAGGGACGGAGGTCGTCTACGTCGAGGGCGACCCGCGTGAGCCGTTTACGGTTCGGGCGCGCAGCCGCGCGGGGCGACCGCTCGCCGAGGCGCTCGACACGCTCAACTCTCTCGTCGCCCGCGCAGGAAATACGTAGCCATCTCGCCTTTGCCCTTCACCGCGATGACCCCGCGCGGGTGGAGCTCGAAGGCGTGGCGAAGCTTCTCGTACGTCGCCTCGGTGACCTGGATGGCGCCCGGCTCGCCGTGTGACTCCATCCGCGAGGCGACGTTCACCGCGTCGCCCCACAGGTCGTAGATGAACTTGCGGTGCCCGATGACGCCGGCGACCACCGGGCCGGTGTTGATGCCGGCGCGCACCGCGATGGACGTCCCGTCCGGGAGCCGCAGCTCCTCGACGACGCGCAGCATCTCGATGGCGAAGTCGGCGACGGCGTCGGCGTGGTCCTCGCGTGGGGTGGGCAGCCCTCCGACGACCATGTAGCAGTCGCCGATCGTCTTGATCTTCTCGAGCCCGTAGCGGTCCGCGAGGTCGTCGAACCGCGAGAACACGTCGTTGAGGAGCGAGACGATCTCGGTCGGGGGCAGGTTGGACGAGATGCGCGTGAAGCCGACGATGTCGACGAAGAGGATCGTCGCCTCCGGGAAGCCGTCCGCGAGCGCGTGGCGGTCGCGCTTCAGTCGCTCGACGATCGACTGCGGCAGGACGTTCGTGAGGAGGCGCTCGGTGATCTCACGCTCCTCTCGGAGCGCGAGCTGCGCCAGAAACTCGCTCCGCAGCGTGCGCGACGAGAAGTGGCTCGCGGTCACGGCGACGACCGCTGCCGTGAGCACGAAGAAGGCCTGGCGCGTCGCGGTCGCCCAGTCCGCCGGATCGACGAGGGGGATCATCGTGCCGGCGTACGTGAGCAGGACCGCGCCCGCCGCGATCGCGGTCTGGCGGGGCTTGAGCGGGAAAAACAGCCCCGTGGCCATCACGAGGAGGGCGATGCCCGCGTTGTAGGGAGACAACGCGAGGCCGGTGTGGACGATCTGCGCCTCGAGATCGATCGCCGTGGTGAGAGAGAGCGCGACGGCCAGCGGAAAGCCGCGCCCGCGCGCCCACTCCCGCCTGGTCAGGCGAGCCACGATCAGGGCGGCGAGGAACGCGCCGGCGCGCGGCCCGAACACGGCAGCCGAGATCACCGGGTCGGTGAAGAGCCCGACGAGGGCGCCGGCGACCATCAGCGAGGCGATGAGGGTTCCGCCGAGCCGGACGCGCCGGAGCGTCAGCGCGTCGATGTGGCGATCACACGCGCGCTCGCTCGTGTCGGGGGTCGATCGAAGGGCCAGCAGCTCGGCCGGGGTCATCACCGGGGATGCACCGCCGATGCACGCGGCGCGCCTGCGTCAAACGTCTCGTATCGGAGCAGCTGGCGCGCACCTGCTGCGTGCTCGGGCGCACGACGTTCGCTCCCCACGCTCCAACCGCCTCAGCCAGCGGAGGCGACCTCGGCGCTCAGGCGATCGAGCGCGGCCTCGGGGCCGCGGACGAGCAGGTGTGTCCCCTCCTCGTCGTAGCGCTCGCTCACGACCGCGGCGCCGTCGTGGATCTTCCGGACGAAGCCGTGGTGCGCATAGGGGACGAAGATCTCCCGCTCCGCAAACGCCCCGTCGAAGAAGGTGACGATCTGCTCGCGGACGAAGAGCACGTCTTTGCGGTCCTTGGCCGAGACGATGAGCGCGTCGGGGTACTCGCGCGCGAGCATCTTGATCGCGTGCTCGTCGAGCTGGTCGCGTTTGTTGAGCACCAAGCGCGAAGGCACCTCCTGCGCGCCGATGTCGTCGAGGACGTCGCGTGTGACGGCGAGCTGCTCGCGGAACGTCGGGTCTGACGCGTCGACGACGAACAGAAGGAGAGAGGCCTCGAGCGCCTCGTCGAGGGTCGAGCGGAACGAGGCCACGAGCTGGTGCGGCAGCTTCTTGATGAAGCCGACGGTGTCGCTCACCAGGATGCGCGGATGCGTCTCCGGCTTGAGCGAGCGGACGGTGGTGTCGAGCGTGGCGAAGAGCTTGTCCGCCACGTAGACCTCGCTGCCGGTGAGCGCGCGCATGAGCGACGATTTGCCTGCGTTCGTGTAACCGACGAGCGCGACGCGGCGCTGGTCCCTGCGGCCGGCGCGCCTCGTGGCCTGCTCCGTCTGGATGTGCTCGAGCTCGTGTTTGAGCTCGGCGATGCGGTCGCGGATGCGCCGGCGGTCGAGCTCGACGGCGCTCTCGCCCGCGCCCTTGCCGCCGATCCCGCCGCGCTGGCGGTCTCCTCCGGCCCCGGCCTCGCGCAGGCGCGGCGCCACGTACATCAGGCGGGCGATCTCGACCTGGAGGCGCGCCTCCCGGCTCTTCGCGTGCCGGTGGAAGATCTCGACGATGACCTGCGTGCGATCGAGGACCTCCGCCCCGGTCGCTTGCTCGAGGTTGCGCTGCTCGCGGGGAGAGAGATCGTGATCGACGACCACGACGCTCGCGCGCTCGTGGGGCCTGGGCAGGTCGCCGCCGTGGTGCTCGTCCCCCTCGTCGTGGTCGTGCTCGTGGCCTTGCTCGGCCTCGAGCTCCTCTTCCTCGGCTTCGGCCTCTTCCTCTTCGCGCTCACGCCGATCGCGGAGCTTGTTCTTCCGCGGCGTGTGCGGCTGGACCTTCCCGCTGCCTCCCGTCCACAAGGCCAGCTCCGCGAGCTTGCCCAGCCCGAGGACGGTCCCGGCGCGGCCGTGGGCGCGCCGCTGCGTGACGGAGCCGATGACGCGCAGGCCCAGCGTCGTACAGAGGCGGGTCAGCTCGGCCAGATCGGCCTCGTGGGCGGCGTCTGTCACGCCCGGCAGCTGCAGGCTCACCAGGACGGTCGGCGGTCTCTCTTCGGGCTCGTCGTGCACGGAGCATCTCCCATAGCTCGAATGGGGCCGGCAAACACGCGCTCTTCCGCCCGGCTCCGAGTTGCGTCACGCTCCGCCCATGGACCCGGAAACGCAGCGGGTGGGCCTCTGCGTCACGTGCGAGAAGGTCAAGACCGTCGACAGCGCGCGAGGCTCGCGGTTCTACCTGTGCACGGTCCCCGAGCTGCCCAAGTACCCCCAGCTGCCGAGGCGGGCCTGTCCGGCCTACGTAAAAAGGGCGCCGTCCTCTACCATGCGCTGATGCGCACGCTCGTCGCCCGGGGGATCTTCGCCGCAGTCGTCACCATTTCGGCCTCCGCCGCCGCCGACGTCGCGTGGGTCGGGGACTTCGAGGACGGGACGGTGGACCAGTGGGACGGGGCGCTGAACGCCCAGAACATCTCGGTCGTCACCGATCCGGCCGCGCAGGGGTCTTACGCCGCGCAGATCACGCTCACGAACGACGCCGTCTGGCCGAACGGCCTCAAGCGTGTCGAGCTGCACCACGGTCCGGACCCGGCGCGCACCGCGGAGGGCGCGCAGACCTTCTTCGCCTGGAGCTTCTACCTGCCCGAGACCCTCCCCACCGATCCGTCGGCCCAGATCGGATACTGGGAATCGGACCAGAGCTACCAGCAGATGATGGCCTTCCAGGTCGAAGGGGAGCGGATCACGTTCGCGACCCGGAGGCCGCAGAACCAGATCCACTGGGACCAGGACGGCGCGGTCACCTCGGGCGCCTGGCACCGCATCGCGATGCGTATCTTCTGGTCGAAAGACGAGGCGCAGGGCCAGGTCGACGTGTGGTTCGACGGCGCGCAGGTCGTCACCGGAGCCCAGGCGCAGACGCTCGCCGACGACAACCCGCATTTCACGCAGGTGGGGCTCCTCCGGGGTCAGGTCGAATTTGCTGACAGCCCTGTCATTCTCATCGACGACGCGGTCGAGGGCGACACCCTGGAGGACGTGCGGCCGGACGCGCTGAGCCAAGGTACGGGCGGCGGCGGGGGTAGCGGCGCCACGTCGGGCAGCACGACCTCGGGCGGGGCGACCACGGGCGCGGGCCCCTCGAGCACGTCGAGCGCGGGCTCGGGGACTGGCGCGGGGACCGGCGGGGCGAGCGCCGACGGCGGCGGCGACGAAGACGGCGGCTGCCGGACCAGCGGACGCGGCGACGCCACCGCGCTCGTGTTGCTCGGGGCGCTCGGGCTCATCGTGTCCCGTCGCCGCCGCTGAGCCCCCGGCGCCGCGCCCTTCGCAGCGCGGCGGCGCCGAAGAGCGCGACGAACGCGAGCCAGTCGAGCCCACGCTCCGACTCGGCGGCGTGGCAGAAGCAGCCACGCGACGTGCGCTCGACCTCGGCGGGCGGCGAGGCCGCGACGGTCTGCTCGTCGGCTCGCGTGGCTCCGCCTTCGTCGGCCAGGGGCTCCTTCGGCTCCTCCTCGCGGGTCACGCGGAGGCCGAGCGACAAGCCCTCCGGCGCCTCGACCGGCTGCAGGATCAGCTCGGCGGGGCCCTCCGCCGCGGGTCCCCCCCGATCGAATGCGACGAAGCTCGTGAAGCGAGTCACGAGCCCGAAATCGAGCGCGAGCCGCGTCATCGCCAGCCGCGCACGTCGGTCGCCGGCCGCGTAGTCGGCCTCCAGCTCGCCGATCCGAGCTCGGGCCCAGAGCGAGCCCAAGAGCGGCTCGCCGGCCGTCGAGCCGACCGTCGTGATCGGGATCTCGATCGGCCCGGACGGAGAGGTCGCGCGCACGACGGCAGGTCGCGACGCGCGCCCGCTGAAGCGTCCATGAACGACCAGCGGACGGCTGGCGACGAGATCGAGATCTCGCTCGGGCGTCACGTCCGAGACGCGCAGCCCACCCCAGTCGAACGTGATGTCGCGAATGACAGTGCTGTCGATGTGCCGGAAGAGCGTCTGGACCGCGCGCGCCGGGTCCTCGCGGGTGAGCAGGTACGCGGGCGCGCCGTTGCCCTCTCGCGAGAGGCTCTCGATGAGGGATCGGTTCGGCGCAGCGCCCACCCCCACGCCGAAGACCTTGGCGCGCTCCCCGCGCGCGGCCGTGCCCGTGACGAGCTCGCGTGTCTTCTTCACGATCAGATCGTCGGCGCTGACGTAGCCATCGGTGAAGAACACCACGTCGCGCCGCTTGCCGGGCCCGGGTCCCTCGAGCGCGGCCGCGATGGCGTCCTGCACGTAGGTGCCGCCGCCGGCCTGCATGTGACCGACGAACGCCATCGCCCGCTCGATGGACTCGGAGCTCGCCGGCTGGGGTGAGCCGAAGAGCCGGCCGGTCCCTTGTGAGAACGTGACGATGTCGAAGGTGTCGACCGGCCGGAGCCGCTCGAGCGCCAAGCGGAGCGCGCGCTTGGTGAGCGCGAGCGGCGGACCGGCCATGGATCCGGAGACGTCGACCGCGAACACGATCTCTCGCTCGCCGACCGCTCGGTCCACGTCCACCCGAGGGGGATCGACGGTGAGCAGGAAGTAGCCGTCCGCTTCGCCGCTCCTGACGAGCGTCGCGCGCGGCTCCTTCGACGACGCCTCGAAGCGCAGGACGAAGTCGCGGTTCGCGATCCTGTCCTTCTTCGCGAGCACGACGTGCCACGCGGCGCCCGACGACTCCACCGTCGTGAGGTCGTGCGTGACGGCGACGAGCCCACCTGGCACGAGGGCCTTGTCGGCGACCACGTCGATCGAGACGTCCGCGCCCGAGCGCTCGCCCTTGCCCAGGTACGGCGGCGTGACGCGCGAGCTCGTCGCCTCTCGCGGGCCGACCACGAGGGGGAACGCGAGCTCGTACACGCCTGCGTCGTACGTGAGCTCGACCAGGTATCGCGTCGTGACCTCGATCGCCTCGTTGGGTGGGATGTTCGCGATCGACTGCACGAAGACGTTCGCGCGCTCCTGCTCGAGCAGGGCCGCGGCCAGCCGGGCACCTCTGGCGGCGTCGTAGATCTTTCGCGCGCGGCCGCGCTCGTCGATGCGCCCGACGATCGTGCGCTCCCCGACGCGCAGGGTGAAGCCGCGGACCGCCGCGTTCTCCGGCAGAGGGAAGACGTAGACCACGTCGATGGGGGTCGCCCGGCGGTTCTCGAACCGTTGAACGACCTCCACCTCGGCGACGGGCGGTGTGATGCGGATGGAGGCGCGCGTCGCGCGCAGCGGGAGGTCACGACGCGGCGTGCCCTCCGCGGTCGGCTCGTCGACGAGCAGGCTGGGGAGCTGCCCCGCCTCGGTGTGGATCGGGCCCTCCTTCAGGTCTCGCGGAGGATCCCGGCTCGGCGGCGGCTCGAACGAGCCCGGCCCGGCCGGCGAGGCCGCCGGCGACGGCGCTGCGAGCGCGGCTGCCGCGGCGGTGTTGCCCGGTGTATCGTTCGGCGGCAGGGCGAGGCTCGGCCCAGCCGACCCGCCGCACGCGACGAGCAAGACGATGATGAGCACGAGAAGGAGTCTCGCGAGCCGCATGGGGACCCTGGGCCGGGGGCTCAACGCACGAGCCCTCGTGACCTTACACCTCCTCGCGGCCGCGACGTTCGGCGTCGGGTGCGGAGGGGGGGCCCCCCCGACCGCCGAGCCCGCGCAACCTCCACCGATGGCCCCGGTCTCGCAGGGAGAATCGAGCGGAGCGGGCAAGAAGGAGGACGCGGAGCTTCCCTCCAGCCCGGCCGAGAAAGAGGTCCACATCGAGGACGCGCTCCGCGAGGTCGACGCCGCGGAGCAAGCGCTCGACAAGCTCCTTCGGGCCGGCAAGCCCACCGACCCCTCGCCCGCCGGTCCTCCTCGCCCGGCGCCGAACGCCGAGCCCGCCTCCGGATGTGAGACCGCATGCCAGGCGCTCACCTCCATGCAGCGCGCGGCGGCTTACGTCTGCAAGCTCGCGGGGGAATCGGACAGCCGCTGCCTCACGGCCACGGGGCGCGTGAAGGCCGCGAAGCAGAGGATCGATCGAGCCGCGTGCTCGTGCCCCGAGCCCGTGGCGCGTGCGCGCGCCACACTGGTTCTCTGAGGTGGTGATCTCCGATTCGCGACACGAGGAGCGAGATGACGATGACGAGTCGACTCGGGTTGGCCGTGATGACGTTGGCAGGGTGCACGGCCTCGGCGCCTCCGGCGGGCGAGACTGCGACGAGCGCGCCGGTGGAGACTCAGGCGACGAGCGTGCCGACCTCGTCGGGCGCTCCGTCGGCCGCGCCCATGAGCCTCGCCGGAGCGTGGGTGTCGGACTCGTGTGGAGAGCGCAAATACCCGCGCCACCTGACCTTCCAAGAAGGCGGCACGTTCAGCTCGCGCGACCTGGTCTCACCTTGTCCTCCCGGGGCGGCGTGTGTCTGGTCGGGCATCGTCGACCGCTCCGGCTCCTTCAAGCTCGAGGGGACACGGGTCACGCTCGAGGTCGAAGGTCCCGATCCGGCGCAGGGCGCTCCGCTCGCGACGAGCCTCGAGCTCGGCCCTGACTCGCTCGTCGAGCCCTCGTCAGGTCAGCCCTGCGCCTACCGTCGCAGGTGACATGTCCGGGCCGCCCACGATCAAAGAGCTCCTCGCGCTCGCCGCGCAGCCCCGGCCCTGCCCGCTCTGCAAGCGCACCGGGCAGAAGCCGTCCGATCACCACCTGGTCCCCAAGTCGCGCGGTGGTCGGACGACCGAGACCCTCTGCGTGGACTGTCACCGCGCGATCCACACCGTCCTCGACAACAAGTCCCTCGAGCGAGAGTACTCGACCGTCGAGGCGCTGATGAGCCACGCGGTGCTCGCGAAGATGATCCACTTCATCGCCCAGCAGGACGGCAAGGTGCGCATGCCCCGCCGGAAGAAGCGCGGCCGCTGACGCGCGCGCGCCGCTAGTCCTTGATCAAGCGAAAGAACGTGAGGCGGTGCAGTAGGCGAGCAAGCGGGGCTGGGGCCCCGCGCGCAGCGCGCAGCGGAGTTGGGGTGAAAACGCGGAGCGTTTGAGGGGGCTGCTTCAGCCCCCTGGCTCGGGAGGTTCTGCGGGGTGAGGCCCAGCGGAATATGCGGCTCGGTCGGCAGGGCTTCACCCGAAACGGTCTCCGCGTCGCACGCGGCATCGGACTCGGCATTCGGCTTCGGCGGGCAGAATCACGCAACCTCAAGCGCGCTAGCGCTTGATTGAAGGCTAGGGCTCGCGTGTGGTCTTGGCGAGCTCGCGGAAGGAGACCGCGCGCGCCTCGGGACAATGCCGCTCGCCGTGCTCGTCCGGGCAGCCCGCGACAACGTGCTCGACGGTGTCTTCGAGGACGGTGAGGTAGGTCCCCTCGCCCCAGGTGGCGAAGTGGTGGCCGACGTTCCAGGGTCTGTGGCCGTCCCCGTAGGAGGCCTCGATCGCCGCGCGGTAGTCGGCCTTCATGCGCTCCGGCGAGCCCTTCTCGAGCCGGTAGTTGTAGTCCATCGGGACGGCGAGCGCGCCGGGGTGGGGCATGAGCGCGAGCTCCAGGATGGGCCGCTTCATCGAAGGCGTCGCGAGGAAATACGGAGGCTCGGGCGGGCTCGTAGCCTGGCTGGTGTCGTAGACGTATTCGCGCGCGGCGAGCGCCTCGTAGAGGGCGTCGTTGGCGCCGAGGTAGGGCGCGCGAAAGCCGACGATCCGATAGGGCCTGAGGCGCTTGCTCTTCGGGTTCGCGTTCCCGCGCGCGTCGAAGAGGAGCTCCCCCTCGTGCACGACGGGGAACGCCGGCGGCGGCAGACACAGGTCCGTGTCCTCGCGGAACATGGGCGCGCCGCACGCGGTCCCCTTCGGGCATCGGCGCTTGAGGTTGCACGGCTCGGTGCAGAGCGAGGACTCCGCCGTGAGCGCGACGCAGCGGCGCGAGTCGCAGTCGTCGTCCGTCTTGCAGGCCGCGCCCGTCCCGCCCGCCGGCGCGTCGGCGAGCGCCTCGAAGCGTGGGAACACGAAGCGCCCGTCGGCGTCGGTCACGGGCTCGAAGAGCGTGAAGTCCATCGTCGTGTGGAAGCGGTCGAGCTCCGCGGCCCAGCCGGCGAGATCGAAGGCGCGACCGTCGAGATGACCCATGCCGTGGTTGCCGATCTCGTGGCCTTCGTTGATCGCCTGCTGCGTGAGCGCGCGCCGGACCAGCACCTCGGCCCGCGTCGTCGCGTGCCCCACGTCGCTCTCGACCTTCTCCGTGGTGTAAAACGCCCCGTTCACGAAGAAGGTGAAATGAGGGCGCTGGCCGTGTCGCGCCTCCATGCGGCGAGCGAAGGCCATCGTCCCGAGCCACAGCGAGAACCGCAGGCTGCCGTCGTACGCGGGCGTGAAATAAAAGGGGCCCTTCGCGTAGTCGTGCGGCGCGCGCTGCTTCGCGAGCAGGGGCGGCGGAGGCGAGGGCGGCTCGACCGAGGCCGACGCGGACGGAGACGCGCTCGCGCTGGGCTCGGCAGGGGCGGCGGAGGAAAGGGCGGGCTGCGCGGTCGTGACCGGCGTGACCGGCGTCGTCGCCGGCTCGGGCGCGCCCTGCTGCAGCTCGCGACGGTCACAGCCGAGGAACAGGCCCAGGCAGGCGAGCGAAGCCGCGCGCGCGCCCGCCCCCAGGCTCATCGCGGAGTCTTGCGGCTCGTCGAGGCGGGGCGACCGGCGGCGGGCCTCCGGTCGGGCGAGTCGTCGTGCTCCGCAGCGCCGCGGCCGGCAGCGCCGCGATGGGAGGGGCCACGAGCGGGTGCCCCACGAGCCGGTGCCCCGCGCCCCGAGGCTCCGCGCCCCGGTGCCCCGCGTCCTGCTGCGCTGCCCGGAGCCCCACGCTCCCTCGGCGCGGCGCCGTCCGAGGAGCGACCGCGGGGAGGGCGGCGCTTCGGCTTGGACTTCGCCTGGCTTCGCGACGGTTTCGTCATCTTCCGGCCCGGCAGGGGGACCTTCGGGTTCTTCGCGCTCATCCGGAACAGGAGGATCGTTCGGCCCAGGACCTGTACGAGCTCCGCCTGGACCTGGGGCGCGAGGGCCTCCGCGATGTCCGCGACCGGCTCGGGGCACTCGGTCCCGATCTTGAGCTTGATGAGCTCGTGTGTGTCGAGCGCAACGTCCGTCGCGGCGGCCACGCCCTCGGTCAGCCCGAGCTTGCCCACCTGCACCACGGGGTCGAGATCGTGCCCGAGCGCGCGCAGGAAGCGGCGTTCCTTGCCCGTGAGCGCGGTGGTCACGAGCGCTCCCGCTTGGGGCCGACCAGGGTCTTGAGCTCGCCGCGCGCGACCTCTTCGCCGGCGGCGTTCCAGATGTGCACGGGGACGATGTACTCGCGGCGCTCGCTCGAGGGGATCTCCGGGCATTCGCTGGTCGCCCGAAGCACCCCGCGCGCCTTCTTGAGGTATTCGATCGACAGGCCGGCGACGATGAACCTCGCGTCGTCAGGCAGCGTGTACGCGACGGCGACATTGCCCGTCAGCTCGAGGAGGTTCGTGAGCGCGATGGCGTGGACACAAGAGAGGTGGTTTCGTACCGAGCGTCGGTCTTCCATCGAGACCTCCGCGTACCGCATGCGGAGCTGCTCCACCCGCGCGCCGATCGTGGAGGTGTAGGGCGCCGCGAGCCCCACAGCCTTCGAGAAGAGGATTTTTCCGCCGGGCAGGGGAGAGAGTCGGTCCCAAGCTTGCCGGATCACGTTGTGCGGCGAGCTCGCGATGCTCGCTGGCGAAAACGGCAAGACGGAGGCGAGGTCCATGGGCCCGATCTAGCACGGTCGTGCGCCGTCGAGGACCCATCGAAGGACGGAGGCGCCCGGACGGGCTCCGTGCGAAGATGCCCCCCATGATGTCGCGCGACGAAGCGGAGGTGCTCGCCGCCAACGAGGCGTTCTACGCCATCTTTGCGAGTCGGGACCTGACCGCGATGGAGCAGCTGTGGGCGCGCAACCTGGGCATCACCTGCATCCACCCAGGGTGGTCGCCGCTGCAATCCAGGGCGAGTGTGATCGGCAGCTTGCGAGGCATCCTCGACAACCCCACGTCTCCCAAGATTCGATGCGTCGAGCCGCGCGTCCACCTGCTCGGGGAGACGGCGTACGTGATCTGCTTCGAGGTCTTCAGCGGCAGCCGGCTCGTCGCCACCAACGTCTTTGCAAGAGAGGACGGCGAGTGGAGGATGGTGCACCACCAGGCGGGCCCGGTCGCAACCTCGGACGAGGCCGAAGAAGAAGAGGCCGTGGACCCCGGAGCGCTCAACTAGCGAGCCGTCGTGGGGTGACGAGGTGACGTCGAAGCACAGCATCGTCCGGGCGCCGCTCGACGAGGCGCTCGGAGACGAGGTCCACGGCCTCGATCTGCGGATCGCCCAAGCGTTCCAGATCCTCGCCGTGGCGGGGATCGTGGGCGGCATCCTCGTCTACTTCCACCTCGGGTTCACGGAGGGGCCGGCCATCGCCATGCTGAGCCTCGTGGGGCTCGCCTGGTACACCGTCCAGGGGCGCTGGCTCAGGCTGCCCTCTCGGGCCATCGCCATCCGCGCCGGCGCGATCATCGAGGCGCTCACGCCGACGATCTTCCTCGTCACGATCGCTCACTACCGGAGCAGCTCCGACGCGCTCGGCTCGTACGTCCCGCCGATGTTGTTCGCGAGCGTCATCGTTGCGTCCATCGTGCGGCTCCGTGCCGTCACCGGGGTGTTCGTCGGCCTGACGACCGCCGCCTGTTTCCTCGTCGTCTACTACGCAAACCTGCGCGGCGCTCTGACGCCGGAGGAGGCCACGCGCCCGCTCTTCTCTCCGGGCATGCAGATCGTACGGGCGCTGTCGTTTGCGGTCGCGGGCGGCCTCGCGTTCCTCGTCACGCGCGCCTTGCGGGGCGCGATCGGGCGCGCGGAGCGCAATGTCCGCTCACACGATCTGTTCGGGAAATACCGCCTGGAAGAGAAGATCGGCGCGGGCGGCATGGGCACGGTTCACCGAGCGATCTACTGCCCGGAGGGCGGCTTCGAGCGAGAGGTTGCCGTGAAGCTCCTGCATGGCCACCTCGCCGACAAGCCCGAGTTCATCGAGGCGTTCCGCGCCGAGGCGGAGATCTCGGCGCGGCTCGTCCACCCCAACGTGGTGCAGGTGCTCGATTTCGGGCGGAACGACGGCGCCTATTTCCTGGCCATGGAGTTCGTCGACGGGGTCACGCTGACCGGGCTCGCGAAGCGGCTCTCCAGCTCCAAGCGCCCGATCGACGTCGGGGTCGCCGCGTGGATTGCCCAGGAGATCCTCTCGGCCCTCGCGTTCTCGCACGAAGGTGCGCGCGACCGGGAGGGGCGCACGCTCCACGTGGTGCACCGGGATCTCTGTCCCTCGAACGTCCTCGTCTCGTCGAGCGGCGAGGTGAAGATCTCGGACTTCGGGATTGCCAAGGCCCTCTTCGAGGCCACCTTCTCGGAGACGAAGACAGTCGCCGGGCACGCCGGATACATGGCCCCCGAGCAGGTTCGCGCCGAGCCGATCGACGAGCGCTGTGATCTCTTCGCGGCCGGCGTCGTGCTCTGGGAGCTGCTCGCGGGCGAGCCGCTCTTTCGTCGAGGCTCCGACGGGCTGACCGCGATGGCCGTGCTGAGCCACGAGGTGCCGGCCATCACCGCCAAGCGGACCGGGCTCGACGCAGCGTGGGACACCTTCTTCGATCGCGCCCTGGCGGTCTCCACGGCCGCGCGTTTCCAGAGCGCGGGCGAGATGAGCGCGGCCCTCGCCGCGCTCGCGGACACGAGCCGCCCGCGCCACGACGACGTGGCCGCGCTGGTCGCGTGGGCGAGGGCCACGGCCTCCGAGGAGCTGCTGGTGGAGCCCACGGTCCGTCACACCGGTCCGACCGAGATCGTCCGCGGCGAGCCACCTCAGCCGGGTTGACCACGTCTCACCGGGAGGGTCAGCCGGGCCCGCGTGCCGACGCCGGGGGTGCTCTCGAGCCGGAGCACGCCGCCATGTGCGTCCGCGATCCGCTTGGCCAGCGCCAGGCCGAGGCCCAGCCCGCCGGTGGCCCGCGTGCGGCTCTTGTCTGCGCGAAAAAACGGACGGAACACGTTCGGGAGATCCGCCTCCGCGATGCCCATCCCGCGATCGACGACCTCAATGACCAGATTGTCATCGAAGTGAGCCCAGAGCTCGATCGGTGACGCGGGCGCCTCGGTGTACTTGTGAGCGTTCTCGAGGAGGTTGTCGACGACCCGCCGGAGGAGGACGCGGTCTCCCTCGATCGTGGGGAGGCCCTCCTCGGCGTGCACGTCGAGCGGCCGGTTCGGGTGGGCGGCGCGGAACCGACCGGCCGCCTCATCCACGAGCTCACGCGCGTCGAAGCGGGCGATCCGCAGCGGCGGGATCCCGCTCGAGGGCCCGGCCTCCTGCAGATCGAGGCGCGCCGCGGTCAGGACGTCTTCGATGAGCCGCTCGAGCTCGTCGAGATCGGCCGCGATCTCGGCGAGGGACTCACGTGCGGTCTCGGCGTCCCCTTCGGCGGCGATGTCCAGCGCGACCCGGATGCGAGAGAGCGGCGTGCGCAGCTCGTGGGAGACGTTGGCGATGAGCTCCTTCTCCGCGCGGAGGAGCTGGTTCACGCGCTCGGCCATGTCGTCGAATGCACGCGCGACGTCGCCCAGCTCGTCGCGGCGGGCGAGGCCCGTGCGCGCGCCGAGGTCGCCCGCCCCGAGGGCGCGCGCCGTCTTGGAGAGCTTCTCCAGGGGGCGCAGGAGCCAGCGAGCCAGGAGGAAAGACGAGACGCCGACGACCAAGAGCACCAGCGGGATCACGCGCAAGCCGAGCGACGGCGGCTCTGGCAGCGGCTCGCCGAAATAATGCAGCTGGCCGTCGCCGGTCGAGAAAGAGAGCGGCACGATCGCACACGGGCCGGGGCCGGGAGGCTCACCATGGGGGCCGCGGTCGCCCGGTCCGCCGGGCCGGCCCGGACCACCCCATCCTGGGGGGCCGTCGAGCGGGGGCAGCCAAGGGCCATCCTCGAGCGGCGGCGGCCCGCCCCCGAGCGGCGGCGGGCGATCCGGCGGACGCCTGGTGCAACGCGGCGCCTCGGGGGAGGTCGAAGCAATGACGGAGCCGTCAGGACCGATGACCGTCACCACGGACACGTCCGTGCGGGCTCGCAGGCGCTGGGCCAAGCTCGTGGGGTCGTCGAGGGTCGGCGCGATCTCGTCGGCGACGCCTCGCGCCTGCACCTCGAGCGGACCACGAAGCTCGGGTCGGCTCGCGTAGAGGATGGCGACGAACCCTGCCGCGACGACGACCATCTGCGCCAGCCCGACGAGGTAGATGTGCAGCGCGAGGCGGGGCCTCAGCAGATTCCCGAGCCGCACGTCAGATCCCGTCGGTCGCGAGGAGGTAGCCGATGCCGCGCACGGTCTTGAGGAAACGCGGGCTCCTCGGGTCATCACCCAGCTTCTTGCGGAGATGGGAGACGTGGACGTCGATGGAGCGATCGAACGCCTCGTCCGCGCTGCCGCGGACGAGGTCCACCAGCTGCTCTCGGGTCAAGACGCGCCCGGCTCGTTCGGCGAGCACCCGGAGGAGGTCGAACTCGTAGGTCGTCAGGCCCAGGTCGGCGCCGCGGAGCGAGGCTCGCCTGCTCGCGGGATCGATCTCGAGCGCGCCGGCGCGGACGAGGCCCTGCGGAGGCCCCGCGTTCCCTCGCGCGCGCCGCGCGTGGGCGCGGATCCGCGCGAGCAGCTCACGCGAGGAGAAGGGCTTGGCGATGTAGTCGTCGGCCCCACCCTCGAGGCCCATGACCCGGTCGGCCTCTTCGCCCCGCGCCGTCACCATCAGGATGGGCGTGTCGACGCGGGCGCGCAGCTGCCGGCAGACCTCGAGCCCGTCCATCTGCGGGAGCATGAGATCGAGCAAGACGACGTCGGGCTTCTGTCGAAGGACGCTGGCGATACCCTCGCGCGGCTCGGCCGCGAGGGTGACCCGCACCCCGTGGGACTCGAGGTACTTCGCCGTCAGCCGCGCGAGCTTGTCGTCGTCCTCGATGTAGACGACCGACATGGGTTGTTCGTCCGCCGCGCTCATCCGACCGAGGTTACAGGATGACTCGGGCGCTTCGAGCCGGTGTGAAGCGTGTGTTAGCGATTGTTAACGGCCGCGGCCCGTCGATTCGACGTCAGAACTCCATCTGGAACGTCGCGCCGGTGGGCTGGATCGAGAGGCCGATCCGCGGCGCGGGCGGGTCGTCCTCGGGGGTGGCGCCCACGGCGATCATCGGCACGCCCGCGATCACGAAGATGCCCCCGCCCACCATCCCGAGCACGCCTCCGACCTGCTGGATGACGCCCGCGCGACACGTCTCCACCGCGCTCGCGGTCGGCAGCGAGCTCGTGGAGAGGCCGTCACACGCGCCGGAGCCTTGACCGAAGAAGTAGCCGCCGACACCGAGGCCGGCGACTCCGATCCCGCTGAAGAGGAGACCGACGCCGAAGAGGCCGGGGCTCTGCATTCCGCCGCCTTCCTCCTCCGCGTGCGCCTCGGGCAGGCTCGTGACGTGGACGACCGTGGCGACGAGACACGCGAGCGCAACTTTCGAGAACAGGCAACGTGGTGATGGCGACATGGCAGTTCTGTTGCGGCCGCAGATTTCTCGTTCACGCGAGCGCACGCGGCGCCTCTCGCGAAAACAAACCCAAACGATTCGTTCAACCGTCCGTCACGGGGACCCGCCATTTTCATTGCATGAAGACCCTGCGTTTTCCTTCTCTCGTCATCACGGTTCCCTTGGCCCTCTTCGCCGCCGCGGGCTGTGCGGCCGATAGCCGCGGCGTCGAGGACGACGTCGATTCGGAGTCCGCTGCCCTCGAATCCGGCGCTCCCGAGCCGCGCAGCGGGCCGCCGATTGAACCCCACGCCTTGCTCTTGGCCGCTTTGGAGGAGCCGGGGCTGACGTCCGCCGAGCGCGTGACCATCGAGGAGGCGCTCGACTCGCTCCGACCCCGGGAAGAGGAGCCCGAGCATCGCGCGCGCACCGCGGCGCTCGCCGCCGCGATTCGATCCGGCTCCGTCGATATCGCCGCGCTCCGTCCGGCCGATCGAGAAATCGACGCGCGTCGCGACGTGATGCACGCTCGCCTCACGAGCGCGCTCGTCACGCTCCACGACACGCTCGACGCGACGGAGCGCGCCTCGGTCGTGGCGCGAGTCCGCGAAAGGCGGCCCGCCGGTGCGCTAGGCGTTCACCCCCCGCATGGACCGCCGCCGGGTGGTCACCTCGGGATGATGCTCGACGGCTTGGACGTCGACGACGGACAGCGCGACGAGATCGAGGCCGCCGTTGCGCGAGCGGGGCTGGGTGAGCCGATCGCACGGCCCGAGCCGCCCGACCCGGCCGCCTTCGAGCGCTTCCTCGACTCCTTCGCGTCGAGCTCCTTCGACTCGAGCGCGCTGCCTCCACCCCCGGCTCGCCCCGAGCCGCGTCTGCTCGAGGTGCTCGCGGTCGTCGTCCCGCTCCTCGACTCCGAGCAGCGAGGCACGCTGGCGGACAGGGTCCTCGAAGGCCCGCCGCGTCCGCGCGCGCGTGATTGATCTTCCGAGGTCGGCCGAAGGCTGGGTGTAGGATGCAGAAATGATCCATGCCCGGCTCTTCTCTGGTCCCGCGGCTGCGCTCCTCTTCCTCTTGGGGTGCGGAGACTCCTCGGAAGGAACGGGCTCGGGGGGCGGCACGACGGTGAGCGCCGGGCAGACGACGGCGACGTCGACGACGAGCGGATCGAGCACCGGATCGTCGCCGACGTCATCGGCGACGACCGGGAGCGGCGGCGCGCCGCCGAGCTGCGACTTCACCGAGACGCCGGGGACGACGACCGAGACGCTCGACGTCGACGGGACGATGCGAACCTACGTGCTCGTGGTGCCGGACGACGTCGACGGAAAGTCGGCCGTCCCGCTCGTCTTCGGCTTCCACGGCTTCAATGGGACGGCGGACGCCGCGAGCCAATATTTCGGGCTCAGCGGGCAAGGCGCCTATTACGTGTACCCCCAGGCGCTCCCCTTGCCGGGACAGAACGGCGGCGTCGGTTGGGACATGGAGCCGGACGGGGTCGACGTCGCCTTCATCGATTCTCTGATCACGAGCCTCGTCTCGAGCCATTGCATCGACGAGGCACGCGTCTTCGCCGCTGGTCACAGCCACGGCGCGTCGTTCTCCAATCACCTCGGCTGTTACAGGCCCGAGGTTTTCCGTGCCGTCGCGCCGGTCGCGGGCGGCGGACCGTGGGCCGGTCCCTGCACCGGAAGCGTCTCCGCCATGCTCGTCCACGGCTCGGCGGACGACCAGGTGCCGGTCAGCGCAGGCCAAGACAGCCGCGACCATTGGCTCATGGCGAACGGCTGCCTGGGCTCAGCCTCGGCGCCGATCGATCCTGCGCCGTGCGCCGTCTACGACGGCTGCGCGGAGCCGGTCTTGTGGTGTGAGCACGGCGGCGGCCACGAGTGGCCCGACTTCGCAGGCGCGGGGATCCGCGGCTTCTTCCTGGGTCTCTGAAGCGCCGGCCGGCTACTTCGGAGCCGCGGAGGCGGAGCCGGACGGCGCTTCGAGCTCGACGAAGCCGGTCGGCCAGTCGGGCTGAGCCGCCGCCTTGGCCGGCTCTGTTTTCTCCTTCGTGCAGCCGTCGACGGCGGAGGTGAAGCAGAGGACGCCGACGAACGCGGCCGCCCCGGCGAGCAGCAGCGAGCGGAGGCGAAAGCGCGGCGTCGTCAGCGGGAGGTCTTGCATGGTGTGCCCCGAGCTCCCTTCAGTGTCATCCGTGCCGGGCGCGCGGCAAGGCGATTCTCGGAGGTAAGATCGAAAACACGTGCCGTCTCCGTCCAGAACAGTCTCTCGCACGCGCAGCGCCCTCAGCCGAACGCTCGGATGGGCCGCGGGGCTCGCGCTCGTCCTGCCCTGGGTGCCGGTCGCCGTCGGGACCGCGCTCGGCCTCGAGGGGCTCACCAAGCTCGGCACCGCGATGGCGGGCATGGGCATGTTGCTGGCCCCATTCCTCCTCTTGATCGCGCCGTTCTTCGCCTGGGTACAGGCGCGATCGTCGGCGCGGCTGCGCGTGGAGAGAGACGCGCTCCTGATCGAGCGGGCCGGGCGGGTCGAGCGAATCGGCCGCGCGACGATCCAGGGTGGTGTCCTCGTTCCCTCCGCCAGAGGACAGGAGGTGCAGCTCTTTCTCTCGGGAGGTGACACGGTTCACGTCGCCGTCGAGGACGAAGCGGCGGGGCACGCCTTGCTCGACGATCTCGATCTGGGCGCGGACGAGCGGCGCGTCCGCGTCGAGCTCGCCGATCCACGTCGCCGGCTGCTCCTCGCGACCTGGCGTCTCACCGCCACGTTCGTGCTCTGGTTCTTCCTGCTCGGCATGGTGGTGAGCTGGTTCGAGAAGACCCATGGCTATTCGCTCCCGCTCGTGGCGTTCGGGGGCTGGCTGGTCGGCATCCTGGGCACGTTCGCCGGATGGCAGCGGCTCCGGCGTCCGCCAGCGGTCGTCGTGGGGAGCGACGGCGTGTGCATCGAGCGGCCTGTCGGGGGCGTGACAATCCCCTATCCGGAGATCGCCAAGGTCTGGGCGCAGGGCGCGGAGCTCTTCATTCGCAAGACGAGCGGCGAGCTCGTGACCGTGTCGGGTGGGCTCGCCGCGCCAGGCCGAGAGCCCGAAGCCGCCGCCTCGAGCCTGACCCTCGGGATCGTCCGCCGAATCGAGGAGGCCCGGCGCGTGCACGGAGAAGGCACACGCGCGGTCGCGTCGTTGCTCGATCGGCGCGGGCGCTCCTTCGAAGCCTGGCGCGCGGCGCTGAAGGCGGCCGTGTCGAGCGACGCCGGTTACCGCAGCGCAGGCCTCACGCTCGACGACATCGCCGCCGCGCTCACCGACGCGACGCTCTCGCCCGATCAACGGCTCGGCGCGGCGATAGCCCTGCGTGAGGCCGCCGCCCCCGACGCGCGCCAGCGGATTCGAGTCGCGGCCGGCCTCACGTCCGGCGACGAGCTGCGCGTCGCGCTCGAGCGGGCGGCCGAAGAAGAGGTGGACGCCGAGTCGCTCGCCGAGGCAGCGGAAGCGATCTCGCGGCAGCGCTGAAGCGGGCTCAGTTGCAGGCGCAGCTCGAGCAGTCGAGGAAGTCCCACGCGATGCCGCCGCAGTCGCAGAAGCCGTCGCCGGCCCACCCGCAGGTGTCGTTCGCGGGGTCGGCGCAGCAAGCGTTGCCGGCGTTGCTCGGGCAGCCCGACGGGCACGAGTCGACGGGCGCGCAGTCCAGGTCGGAGGAGATACACGCCGCGCAGTCCTCCGCGTCCCACGCCTGCGCGCCGGCGCACTGGCAGATCCCGTCCGGGCCGAGCCCACACGGGTTGGCCGGGTCGCAGCAGACGTCGTCGGAGGGCGTGCAGCCGCCCGGGCAGGTGGTCGCCTCCGTGCACCCGGAGCAGGTCTGGCAATCCGCGTGGTCCCAGGGCTGGAACCCGCCGCAATCGCAGAGACCGTTGCCCGCGAAGAGGCAGGTGTCCATGTCGCCGCAACACGCCGGATCGGAGGGCCCGCAGCCGCCCGTACACGTCTCCTGTTCGATGACGAACGGGATCATGACGGTATTGTTTGTGTAATCGCTCTCTGCCAGGAGCTTGTCGAAGTTCACCTGGGCGACGAGCGTGTAGGAGCCCGGCGGGACGTCCGTCACGTCGATCCACTGGCAAGGCAGGTTGCTCTCGTAGATGTCGGACCAGCCCTTGGAGATTCCCTGGAAGCCGCAGTGGTATTGCTCCGGCCCCGCGGCCGGGTCCCACTTCTCGAAATCGAGCAGGCAAAACGCCTGCTTCTCACCCACGCCGACCGGCTGGTCGTCTTCGTCGAGGAGGGTGTATTGGGCGTAGCCCTTGAAATGGAAATGGTCGTGGCAGGGCGAGTACTCGAACAGGTCGCTCTCCGCCGGTGAGCCGAGGAAGAGGTCGCCGTCGCCTTTGTTCGGCGTCCCGAGGTCGAATTTGAGGAGCTTGCGCTCGCCGGCCGCGCCCAGGCAGCCCTCCTGAAGGGAGCAGGAGCTCTCCGAGAAGGTCTGCCTCACGACCTCCGCGGTCGCAGCCAGGCGCGCCTCGTCGATGGAGAGGTCGGGGAGCGGGCAGGAGCCGGCTTCGCACCGCGAGCCGAACGGGCAGCAGACGGTGCCACACTCCGCCGGCCCGGCGCACGTGTCGGTGCAGCCGAACGTGCCGGTCACGACGTCGAGCTGACAGAGCTGTCCGTCTGGGCAGAGGCTCCCGTCCGCGCAGACGACCGGGCAGGGCTCGCCCGCGGGCGCGCAGAGCTGCGCCTCGCCGAGGCCGGGGCAACACTGCTGGCCCGCCTCGCAGCACGAGAGGGCGCCACCTGGGCTCGTGTCGCAGACCGACAGACCGGCGGGGCACATGTTCGCGCAGGTGTCGTTCACGCAGACGGGCGCCTGCGGGGGGCAGGCGTCGCAGGTCCACGGGCCGCCGGTCGTGACGACGGACGTCGCTCCGGTCCCCCCGCCGGAGCCGCCGGGACCGCTGGTGGCTCCGGAACCGTCGTCTCCGCAGGCCGCGAGCACCAGGCAGGGCAAGAAGGTCAGAAAGGCGGCGCGGCGCGACGGACGGGGCGGCGAAGCGCGCATCGGGTCGACGCTAACACGCCCACCTCGGGGCGTCCCCGGTCGCCGGGGTCTTGAGAAACGCCGGGCCGCCTGAAAGAGTACGTGTCGTGCCCGAGGCTCCCGAGCTCGTCTCCGAACTCAAGCGTGTTCTGTCTCAGGTGATTCGCGGAAAGCCGGAGGCGATCGATCTGCTCCTGGTCGGCGTGTTCTCGGGCGGCCACGTGCTGGTGGAGGACGTGCCCGGGGTCGGCAAGACCACGCTCGCCAAGGCGTTCGCCCGCGCCCTCGAGCTCGAGTTCGCGCGCGTGCAGTTCACGCCCGACCTCCTGCCGTCCGACATCCTCGGCACACACACGCTGAACCCGCGCGAAGGAACGCTCGCCTTCCAGCGGGGGCCCGTCTTCACGAACGTCCTCCTGGCGGACGAGATCAACCGCGCGTCGCCGCGCACGCAGTCGGCCCTCCTCGAAGCGATGAGCGAGGTGCAGGTCACGGTCGACGGCGCGACGATGAGCCTGCCGGACCCGTTCATCGTCCTGGCCACGCAGAACCCTGTGGACTTCCAGGGCACCTACCCGCTCCCGGAGGCGCAGCTCGACCGGTTCGTCTTGCGGTTGGCCGTGGGCTACCCTTCGGAAGAGGATGAGCTCGGCATGTTGTTCGACCGCCAGGAGCGCGACCCCCTCGCGGCGGTGAAGCCGGTCGCGGGGCGAGAGGCCTTCCTCGCCATGATCGCGAAGGCCCGGCAGGTCCACGTCGAGCCGCGCGTCGCGCGCTACATCCGCGCGCTCGTCCAGCGGACACGCGACCACGACGACATCGCCCTCGGGGTGAGCCCGCGCGGCACCTTGGTGCTGTTCCGGGCGTGCCAGGCGCGCGCGATGATCCAGGGCCGCTCGTTCGTCACCCCGGACGACGCGCAGGCGCTCGCGTCGCCCGTGTTGGGCCATCGCATCTTGCCGACCGAGCGCGCCAAGTACGGCGGTCGTTCGGCGGCCTCCATCCTGAACGAGATCGTCTCCGCCGTGCCCGTTCCATCATGACCGGGCGGGGAGGCGCGTCCGACACCGAGCGGAGGGACGCCCGAGCCCCGGAGGGAGCGTCGCGCTGGGTGCGTCGGATCCAGAACGTCCTCCGGTCTCGGCGCCGCCTCGCTCGGCTGAACCACGTCCTCATCCCCGAGAAGAAGCCGGACAGGGATCGCCTGCGACGCCGCCTGCGCTGGCGCTTCTTCTTGCCCTTTTTCTTCCTGTACGGCTCGCTCAGCCAAGAGGGGCGCGGTGTCCTCCTCCTGACGATGCTCGTCGGGCTCGCCGGCGTCGACGTGACCCAGACGCAGGTCCACCTGCTCTTCGGGGCGCTGGCCGGGCTCATGCTCGGCTCGCTCGCGCTCAGGCCGCTCTTCCGGACGAAGGGCGTGAAGGTCGAGATCGAGAACGCGCCCCGCGTCTCGGTCGGTGCGACGCAACGTTTCCTCGTGCACCTCGATCACGCGGGGGACCGGCCCGTCCTGTCGGTGCGCGTGTCGGGGCCGTTCCTGCCGTGGGATGGTCAGTGGGCGCGACACCCGAGCGGGGTCGCTTCTCTGCGGCCGCGCGAGCGGGCGACGGTGGTGGCCGAGGCGCGGTTCTCCGCCCGAGGTGAGCACCACCTCGACGCGTTCGAGATCGCCGCGCTCGTCCCGCTCGGCTTGGCGGTCGGACCGCGGCGCCAGAGCGACGGCCCGCGTTTCCTGGTCGTCCCGAAGATCGCCAACGTCGGGGATCTCGATCTCGCCCACCGCATCCCCGAGCGCCAGGGCGGGCATTTGAGCTCGCGAGCGCCGGGAGAGAGCGACATCGTCGGGGTCCGGCCTTATCGTCCCGGCGACGCCCTCCGCCACCTCCACGCGAGGACCTGGGCGCGGACGGGGGTGCCCCACGTTCGCACGTACGTCGCCGAGCAGACCGAGCGCGTCGCCATCGCCCTCGTCGTCGACGGGGAAGAGGCGGCGGACGAGCTCAAGGAGGCGGCCATCTCGCTCGCCGCGGGGGTGGCGGCCGCGCTCATCCGGAGAGGGACGGGGATCGACGCGCTCCTCATCAATGACAGTATCGTTCGGTTCGAGTCACGCGTCGGGCAACCCGCCCTGGACGCGGTCCTCGACCGCCTCGGCACACACGTGCTCGTGGACGACGACCGCGACGCGCGGACCGCCATCGAGACGCTCGGCCCCGAGCTGTCTTCCCTGGTGGTGATCTCCGCCCACGACGGGCCGGCCAAGGCCGTGCGCGATCTGCGCTCGCGCGGTCTGCCGGTTCGCTGGCTGCGAGTCGTCGAGACCCTCGACGAGCCGACGACACGGGACGGCCTCGACGTGACGATCCCGGCGAGCACGATCGACGCGGGGGAGCTCTTGGCCCCATGATCGCCGCGTTCGTCCGCTCCCGCGCCGTCTCCCTCGCGGTGGCCTGCGCCGCAGCCGCGGTCGCCGTGGGCTCGCCGCCGAGCACGGCGTGGTTCCCGGTCCTCTGCGCGATCCTCCCGTTGCTCCTCGGTCCGCGTCTCGAGCTCGACAGGCTGGCCCAGGCAGGCCTCGCCATCGGCGCCATGGTCCTCGGTGTCCTCGTGCCGCGTCTGGCGGGCGGGCCACCCGCGAGCGCGCGCGCGGATCTGCTGTCCGATCGCACGCTCCTTCTCGTGATGCCCATGGTCGCCGTCGCGGCCGCGCGTGCGATGGTGAGCCGCCCCGTCTACGGCGCGCGCGTGACCGTCGCGGCCGCGATCGTCGCGCTGACGGGGGCCGGGCGCGCGCTGATCGGGTGGCCCTACGTCGTCCTCTTCTCGCTGTCGCTCGGGTTCTCCCTCTTCGCCTTGCGCGTCGAAGACCAGGCGCGACCGGCGGCGCGTGAGCTCTCGCCCAGACACTTGATCGCGATCGGCTTCGTCGCGCTCGTCTCGCTCTCCAGCATGTTCGGCCTGTCGCGCGCCCTGCCGCCTCTGCACGACGCCCTCATCGCGAGGCTCGCGGCGCGCTGGGAGCAGATGGGACGAACCGGCCTCTCGGAGAACATGCAGCTCGGCGCGCTCGAGGGCATGCTCCAGAGCGACGAGGTCGTCCTCCGCGTTCGGGGCGAGCCGCCGCCGCTCCTGCGGAGCGTGGTGCTCGTCCAGTACGTCGCGCGGCAGTGGAACGCGATGAGCGAGATCCCGCCGCGCGAGGTCGTCGAGACCAAGACTCGGCCCGACGATCCGGCGGCGTTCGTCGAGATCGAGCACGCCTCGGAGCCGCGCCGGTATTCCCTGCCCCTCGGGGCGAGCGACGTGGTCGTCTCGACGGGCATTCTGCAGCGCGACGCGCTCGGCGTTCACCACCCGCCCGCCGGCTTCGGAGCGAAGCGTGTCTGGTTCAAGCCCGGCGAGCCGGATGCGGCTGTTCCCCTCGGACCCGGCCCGCAAGACCTCCGGTTTCCCGAGTCCGTCGCTCCCACGTTGCACGCCACGCTCGCCTCGTGGGGCGTCGGCGATCAGCCGGCCCGGGAGCGCGTCGCCATCATCGAGGAGCGGCTGCGGAGCGACTTCACCTACTCGCTCGACTTCGACGCCGACTCCCGGATGGAGCCGGTGGTCGAGTTTCTCACCGTCCGGCGCTCGGGTCATTGCGAGTATTTCGCCTCCGCCATGGCGCTCCTCGCGCGCGCTGCGCGCGTCCCATCACGCGTCGTGGCGGGCTACCGTGTCAGCGAGGTCTCGCCGTTCGGCTATTCGATCGTGCGCGAACGGGACGCCCACAGCTGGGTCGAGGTCTGGGTGGACGGACGCTGGCAGACGGTGGACGCGACGCCTGCCGCGCCCGAGGCCGATCCGTCGCGACTGAAGACCCCGACCACCTCCGCGCTCGTCGACGCGCTCCGGACCGCGTGGGAGGCCGTCGACGACTGGCTCGGTGAGCGAACTCCGTTCGAGCTCGCGCTCATGTTGGTCGGTCTCTTCGCCGTGCTCATTCTGTACCGCACGCTGCGCGGGCGGCGCGCTGTGGCCAAGCTCCGCGGCGGTCCGGTCGATCCCCCGCTGCCCGCGTTCGCGGAGCTCATCCGCGCGCTCGAGGCGAAGGGCATCGCCCGGGAGCCTTCCCTCACGATCGGAAGCTTCGCCGACCGGCTGCGACAAACGGAACGGATCGACCCGGCCGCGCGCGACCAGGCCATCCTGGCGATGCAGGAGTACGAGACGCTCCGCTACGGCGCGAAGGGGGACGAGGGCGCGGTCGCCGGGCTCCTCGAGCGGGCGGCCCGCGCGGTCGGCGGCGCCCCCCGCTCGACCTGAGCGGGCTACTTCTTTTCGGCCGGCTTCTTCTCGGCCGGCTTCTTCTCGGGGGCGGCGGCCGCGGCGGGCGGGGCGGACGCGCTCGCGGTCGGCTGCGGCTCCGCCGCGGGCGGCGGGGTCGTGCTGGCCGGCTCCGCGGGCGTGGCCTCCATCATCTTCGCAAGATCCTCGTTCTGCTTGGGGGGATCGATCGGCACCCCCGGAGCGGCGGGAGGGGGACCGGCGTCGCCGCAGGCGAGGGCGGAGAGGGTGAGGACCGCGCCGGCCGCGGCGAGACGGAGGCTTCGCATGGGTCGGAACGCTACAACCATTCGGCGGTTCTTTGTATGCCTTCGCGGGCGCGTGCTGTAATCGCTAGCGTGCGTGTCCACGGGCTTTGCCGGCTGAGCTTGCTTCCGTTGCTGCTTGGGGTCTCGGGCCTCCTGGGCTGTCAGGGCTCAGCAAAAGTGGAGGCAAAGACCGGAGACGACGTCGAGGCGGAGGCGAACGCCAAATGGGAGGGCTCTGACGGCGACGACACGAAGCCCCGCGGACCCGGCGTCGACGCCGGCACCGCGTCCGGCCCACCCCTCGTGACCTACCCGGGCTTCGAGGTCATGCCGGACGGGAGGTCGGTCGTCACGGTGACCGTGCGAGGTCCGGTCACGGTGACCGAGCAGAAGGCCGAAGGCCGGCTCGTCTACATCCTCAGCGGCGTGGCGGTCCCCGAGAAGGTCAACCGCCTCCCTCTCTTGACGCAGCATTTCCCGACGCAGGTGACGTCGGTGACCGTCGAGCAGATCGCGGGCGGTGCCCAGCTCGTCATCGACCTCCGCGAGCCGTCGAAGGCCACCCATCGGGTCACCAAGACCGAGGGGGGCGGCTCGCTCGTCACGATCGCGCTGCCTCGCTCCGAGAAATACGGGAAGACGGCGCTCGGAACGGACGATCCCAACAGCTTCGAGCGACCGGGTGAGGCGCCCGAGCAAGACGCCGTCGCGGCGATCGACGAGACCGGAACGGAGATCCCGGAGAACGCGGCCGCCGAGACGGAGCGCCGTCGGAAGAAGTCGAAGCGCCAGCCGAAGGCCTATTCGATGCGCTCTCTGACGGTCCCGCGCGGGACGCTCGCGCCCGACTTCGGGCTCTCCATCTCGGGGATCGGCCAAGGTACGCCGACGACGTTCCTCACCTCCGGCATCCACATCGGGATCGTCGACCAGTTCGAGATGGAGGCGACGATCCACTCCCATCGGCTCTCGAACAACCCCTCCGACGTCATCGGCGGTGGTTGGTTGGTGCTGCCGAGCATCGGCATGACCGGCGGCTACACGGGCCACGTGTTCGAGATCGGCGGTCGGCTGCGTTACTTCACGGGCGTCGACACCGGCTTGAACGCCGCGGGGCCCGGCGGGCTGTTGCTCGGCGTCCCGACCGCCATCCACCTCGGCACCTGGGGCCGCATCGACACGGGCGCGTTCGTCACGTTCGACTTCGACGGCGATCTCCAGAACGCCCGCAACCTCGGCGGCGGCTTCGCCTCGGGTATGGCGGTTGGTCTCTACGACCAACAGGCGAGCCCGTTCTACCTGGACAGCGGCATCCCGCTGAAATTCATCTTCAACCCGAGCGAAGATGTCTGGCTCGGCGTCCACCATGGCTTCGCCATCTACGATTTCGACTTCGCGACCGAGACCCTCGCGCTGCCCCTCGGTGGCGAGATCGGGATCACGGCGAGCGACGACTACAACCCGATCGCCGATCTCTTGTTCCGTGTCGACTTCCCGCAGTTCTTCGCTCCCGGGAACGACAACGACCTGGTGAACGAGGACTGGTACCAGGTCGGGATCTTCTTCCGCTGGTTCCACCACCTCTGATCCGGCCCTTCGGGCTGGGTGCGCCCGGCCCGTCGCGGCGCCGCGCCCCCGCTACTTCTTCGGGTCGCCGGGGTTCTTGTAGACCGGAATGAACTCGGTCGACGTCGGCGTGGGGGTCGGGGCGCCGGTCGGCGAGCCGGCGGACGAGGCCGGGGGGCGCGGCTTGGGCTTCCCGGCGGTGACGGGCAGGGCGCTCTCGACCGAGGCCGACGCGGCGGGGCGGGGCACGGATGGCGCCGGCGGCGCCTCGACGGACGGCTCGATCCGCGGCGCGGTCGCCGAGGCCATGTCGGCGGCCTCCGCCGTCGGGACGGGCGACGCCTCGGGAGCAGCCCCGGTCGGCGCCCCCGACCGCGGGCTTGACGACGGTGCTGTCATGAGCCCGTAGCCCAGGACGGCGCCGCCGACGCCCAGGAGCGCCGCCGCGCCGACCGCGACGGCGCCGAAACGCCGGCTCCGCTTCGCGTCGAGGCGGCGCATCGTGCTCAGCCCCGAGACCGTCTCGGTTCCGGTGATGGCCGACGCGGGCAACGTCACCTCGGGCACGACGGCCGGGCGGTTCAAGGCGGCGGCGGCCTTCCTGGCCGCCGATTGCGCCCGCTCGGTCCCGAACGGCGCGATCGCGAGCGCAAAACACGCGATGTCCTCGAAGCGCTGCTCGGGCGCCTTGGCCAGGGCCTTGACCAGGATGGCGTCGAGCTGGGCTGGCGCGTCGGGGCGCAGCGCCCGCAGGCTGGGAGGCGCGAGCGTGGCGATCTTCACCGTCACCGCGGTCGGCGACTCGTCGTAATACGGCGGCTGCTTGGTCAGGAGCTCGAACAGCACCATGGCCATGGCGTGTTGGTCGGTCCTCGCGTCGACCTTCGTCGAGCTCATGATCTGCTCGGGCGACATGTAGAGCGGCGTGCCGAAGACCGTCGCGGAGGAGGTGAGCCGGAGCTGGTCGCTCTTGGTGACCTTGATCAGCCCGAAGTCGAGCACCTTCACGATCTCGGAGCCGTCGGCGCGGCGGGTGACGAACAGGTTGCCCGGCTTGATGTCGCGGTGGACCATGCCCGCCGCGTGTGCGACGGCGAGACCCACGCAGGCTTCGGCGGCCAGATCGATGGCGAGAGAGATGGGCGTCTGCTCGGGCGAGTCGATCGGCGTGTCGAGCGTGTAGCCGTCGAGCAGCTCCATGACGATGAACGGCTCGTTCTCCTCGGTCTTGCCGAGGTCGTGGACGCGAGCGACGTGATCGGTGTGCAGCTGCGAGACGGCGCGCGCCTCTTGATCGAACCGAACCTGTGCCTCCCGGCTCCCGACCAGCTCCCGCCGCAGCACCTTCAGCGCGATGCGCTGCCCCAGCGACGTGTTCTCGGCCTCGAGGACCGCGCCCATGCCGCCGATCCCGAGGACACGCAGCACGCGGAACCTCCCGGCGATGACGGAGCCCGGCCGCCAGTTGATGGGAAGCTCTGTCGATGTCTCGTCCACGCCGGCCCGGCGAGGAGGATAGCTCAGCCGACCGTCCGAGACCTCAGAACGTGGCGCGAATTCCGAGGCCGAACGGAGCCGGACCCGACGTCACCTGGACGCCGGTGCTCGCGCCCTCCGGCTCTGCCTCGCCACCCTGAACGGCTGCGACGATGAAGAGGATGGCGCCGGTTGCGACGCCTGCGCCGCCGACGCCCCAGCCGACGTAGTTGGAGATGACCAGGCCGCTGGTCTCGAGGCCTTCTTCCCGCTTGGGGCAAGACAGATCGCCGTCGCACTCGCCGCCGAGGATGACCCCACCGGTGATGCCGGCGACGATGAAGCCGACCACGCCGATGCCGGCGGCGACCCCGCCGCCGATCCAGAGCGGGGTGGTGTCGGGGCCCTCGGCCTTTGGAGCCATGGGGGGCGGCGGAGGCTTGGGGAGCTCCTTGCCGACTTCGATGTCGAGCGCGCGCTCTTCGCCCTCCTTCACCGTGAACGTGATCGTCTTCGGCTCGTGCGCGGGGGACGTGACGACGAGCTCGTGCTCGCCCGGATCGATCGGCTCGGGCCGGCCGTCGATCGTGTAGACGACGCCGTCGAGCTTGGCGACCGCAGCGGCCGGCGCCGACCCTCGCTTCAAGCTCAGCTTGGGCGCGCGCGGGGCCAGGTCGTTGAGGGAACGCGCCGCCTGGTCGCGGAGCTCGGGCTCGAGCCCGCCGAGGCGCATCACCTCTTCGTAGTGGGTGAGGGCGCTGCCGATCTTGCCGCTCTTCTCCTCGCACTTCGCGAGCATGAAGAGCGGGGCGGCGACGCGGTCCGCCTCGAAGCTCGCCTTGAACTTCGGGCAAGCGGCGGCGAGATCGCCGGCGGAGTAGGCCTTCACGCCCTCGTCGTAGAGGGCCTGACCAGGCGATTGGGCCAGCGCCGTCGCTGAGATCGCGACGACGGACGAAGCCAAGAGCAGAGCCCCAAGACGCATCCGCCGCATCATACTCACTCCAGCTCGTCGACGACGAAGAGCTCCTTGGAGAGCACCATCGTCCGGCCCGGGCCCGGCTTGCCGACGAGAGTGAACAGGCTCGTCTTGCCGTCGCCGTCGAGATCGCCCTCGGCGGAGACCTCGAACCCGTTTGGCCCGGGGTTCGGCCCGCCGCGTGCCGGGCCTTTGTATCCGCTGCCCGCGCGGTACTCGTAGCGGAAGCGCAAGGGCTCGGTCATGTCGAACCGCAAGCACCGCCACCCCTCCGAGTCGCTCCCGGTCTGGAAGTCCTGGTTGGGCTCCGCGACGGGACGGTACGTCGTGCCTCGGGGGACCTGCGCTGGAACGGCGGGCGCGCTCCGGCAGAGCTTGTGGGTCGGCCCCGAGATGGACTCTCGCTCGAACGCCATCACCGCGGAGCGGGCGATGGCGGAGACGCTCACCTTCGCCTCGGCGGTCTTCGCCGACTGGAGATAGCGCTGCACGCTCGCTACCGCGAGAGCCGCGGTCGTCCCGAGAATGGCCGCGAAGCCCTGGGCTTCGAGCGTCACCGAGAGCCCGTTCGGATCGGGCGCCAGCCCGAGGTCGACCCAGGTCGCGAGAGCCTGGAGCTTGGTGGCCTCCGCGAAGGTCGGGTCGAGCGTCTTCATCGCGCCGTAGTCGACGAACGCGAAGCCGTGTGACGTCGCGTGGCCGCCCTTTCGCTGCCCGGCGAAGGCCGGATCGGAGGCCAGCACCTGGTCCTTCCCGAAGGCGGCGAGCTTCTTGTCGAGGTCTGCGGAGCGCCCGACCCCGAACAGAACGACGTCTTTGCGGACCTCCACCTTGAGCACGGCGCCGTCGACCGGGACGCTGAGCTTCCCCGGCGTGAGCACGGTGCCCTTCTGCTCGCGCTTGATCTCCTCGCCGACGTGCTTCAGCGCCGCGCGCGCGGCCTGCTCGTCGCGGACGGCGAGCGCGCCGACCACCGTCATCTTGCTGAACGCTTCGGCGCCGCCTTGTTTCGGCCCCGAGTCGAGGAGGTAACCGGCCACGCAGATCTCCTCCCCCAGGGCGGCGTCGAGGTCGGCCAGCGAGAGGGAGGTCTTCAAGCGGACGAAGGCGTCGGCCAGCGACGGCCACTCCCTGCGCCTGCTCTCGTCGACCCTCGCCAGCTCCGCGACCAGGTCGCGGAGCCGCTTGCCCTCCACGCGGGTGAGCGACAGGCCGGTGGCGAAGGCCGCGCCCTTCGGCATGCGACCGGCGAGCGCGTGAGGCGACGGCCCGATCACCTCGGCGACGCGCGGGACCTTCTCGCCCGACGCTCGGAGCTCGAAGAGGGCTGGGCCATCAAACGGAACTGTCAGCTTCGTGGTCACGTCCGCGCCGACGAGCCCACCCTGCTGCGACAAGGCGAGCGAGAGGAACAGCGGGTCCGGTCCGCTGCCCACCTGCGGGCCCTGGAGCGGCGGCCGCTCGCCGCGCAGCGTCTCGAAGCTCGCGTCCACCAGGCGCTCCTTCGTGGAGAGAACCAGGAGGCCGATCTCGCGCACCCACCCGGCGTGGACCTGCCGCCCCGCCAGCTTCCCTTCGAAGCGATGGGGCTCCGTCTCGACGAACGCGAGGGTGCGGAGCGCGCCGTCGACCAGGCTCGGGTCGTCCGCGAGGAGCATCAGGCCGAGCGACGCCTCGTCCTCCTCTGCACCCAGCCAGCCGAACACCGCGGCGCCGCGCAGGCTCCGCAGGATCGCTTCCACGTCGGCGGGGGCGAGGCCGACCTTGGGCGCGCTCTCCTTCGCCACGAGCTTGACCAGGGCGTCCAGATCGGCGCCCGTTCGGCCGCTCTCGCGCAGAGCCCGAAAGCCGGGGAGATGGCCGACCATCTCGGCGTCCCGCGGGATGGCCGAGAAGATGCGGTCGACACGCGCCGGAAACGCCGGCGCAGCGGCTGTCGGGAGAGGGACGACAGCGCTCGTCGTCGGCTGGCTCGGCGACTCGGCGGCGCGCCCCGATGGCCCGTCGCCACACCCGGTGCTCGCGGCCAAGATCGCCGCGAGCACGCCCGCCCCCTGTCGCCTCGCCCTCACCGGATCAGTTGACGAGGTCTTTGAGGCCCTTCATCGGGGTCGCACGGACCTTGCGGCTCGCCGGCTTGCCCTTCACGAACTGCTTCTCTTTGGTGAACGGGTTGACCTTCTCACCGTCGGCGGTGGCGGGCGTCTCCTTCACCTTGAGCTTCACGAGGTTCAGGATCGTCAGCTCGCCCGGGCCGCTCGGCCCAAGCTGCTCCTTGATGAGCCCGGAGAGCGCGTCGAAAACCGCGTTCACCTGCCGCTTGTCGAGACCCGCCTTCTCGGCCATCGCCGCCATGAACTGGGTCTTCGTCATCTTGCTCGCTCCGGCCATCGGGGAATCCTCCTGTGATCGAGGCGCGTAGACCACGCGCCCTGGGGGGGCATGCCATAACAACCAGGGCCGAGAACCGCAAGGACGTCGGGAAAAACCGCCCTGAACTGCACGTTTGCGCAGGTCTCACGCCGGTCCGCCGGGAGGGGAGGCCCGGCTCGCAGCTGTCTCAGAAGCCAGTGGTTCCGCCGAACAAGAAGCGGAGGCTGTTTGGTTTCGCGCCGTCTTCGAAGGTCTCCGTGCCGAAGCCGAGCAGCAGGTTGAACGAGTGATCGCGGTGGTTCGGCGAGCGGATCCCGCCCACGAACGAGAACCGCAGCTTCGCGGGATCGAAGTCTTCCATGTGGGGCTCGGCCCAGACGTTGCCGACCGCGGCCTCCATCACGCCGTCCAGAAATGCCCAGATGGGCCAGTGGTAGGCGACCGTGGCGGTGGACGCGCTGCGGCCGATCAAGCGTCCGGGGCGGAAACCCTTCATGACCTCCCCGTCCGGCACGTCCTCCGTGCGGCGCACGCCGATGTACTCGAGGAACGGGACCTCGAAGTCGCCGATCGGGTTCAAGAAGAGGGCGCTCAGCGTGAGGCTCAGCACGCGCTGCTTGCCCGTGATGTCCCAGAAGCCCGCGAGGGATGCGCCGTAGTTGAGCCAGCTGCCGAGGTTCGGCGGCTCCACGTCGGAGGCGTGCTCGATCTTGGCGTCGAAGGCCACGCCGGTCCCCGGCGCCGGCCTCTTCTCGCGCGAGTCCAGGACGATGCGGCCGCCCGATTTCACTGTCGTGTAGGTGCGGCCGTAGCCGGGCGGCGGATCGATGTCGCCGTCGAGGAGCCGTCGACGGATCGTCGGCGGGTCGCACCCGCGGATGATCGACCCGTCCTCCGGGTTGACCACGATGAGGCTGTCTGCGCACTCGCCCGCGCCGCTCCGCTGGTGCCGGCTCGTGAGCCAACCTTCGAAGAAGGTCCCGCGCCAGGGCTCGACGTGGACACGGCCTCCGCCCCCGTAGGTGAAGACCGAGTAGCCGGACTCGTCGTCTTCGATCGAAGACGGACCGATGCCGTAGAAGAGGAGGTCGGCGCGGGTCAGGAAGTCGGCCTCGATCTGGAAATACGAGCGCGAGCGCTCGGTCGCGATCGGCGGGACGAACGGGATGCGGTCGACCACCCCGAGCCGCCAGAACCGGATGCCGCCGAAGCCGAGGTTGGCGCGGAGGTCGTTGCCCGGCGCGATGAAGTCGTTCCAGAAGAAGAAGACGCCGATGCTCGGTCGGAAGCCGAAGTCGAGGAACCCGGTGGGGATGATGCCGATGTTGTTATCCGGGCCGAAGGTGAAGAAGTTCAGAACCTCGCTGATGACGTTGTTCTGCTCGACGGCGATCGTGACCTCGCCGAGCGGGATGCGCAGGACGTACTCGGCGACCAGGTACGCCGGGAAGAAGAGGACACGTGGGATCCAGAGCGCGTCCTCCGCGGTGGACGTCACGTCTTCGCGGCCGTCGTAGTCCTGCGGCTCGCGTTTGTCGCCCGGCGCGAGGTCGGTCCGCGGCTCGTGTTTCTTCTTTCCCTGCGGCGGCGCAGGTCCGCCGCGTGTCTGCGGTGCAGCCGGTGCGGCGGCCGGAGGCGGTGCGGCGGCCGGAGGCGGCACCGCGGGAGCGGGCACCGCGGGAGGTGGCACCACGGGAGCGGGCGCGGGCTCGGGCTCCGTGGGAGCAGGCTGTGCGGGAGCGGGCTCCGTGGGGGCCGGCGGAGCCGGTGGCTGCGCGGGCTGGGCAAACGCGACCGTCCGGGCCCCCCCAACGTCAGCGTCAGCGACAGCACCGAAGCGCTCCAGCGGCACGCGACGGACATGCGCCCGTGATACAGGAAAGCCGGCCTCGGTGGGAAGCGACGCGGGGCCGTTCGGGCGCTCACGACTGGAACCGGGTGCCCTTCGTCTCCTTGACCACCGCTTCGATGAGCAGCCGCTCGGCCGCGCCGATGGCCGGGTCGCGGGGCACCGCGCACGCGAGCGGATGAGCGGCGAGGCCCGTACGATGAAGCCGCAACGCTGCGGACTCGATCACACCGACTCTCTCCGAGAGCCCAGCGAAGAGCGCGTACAGGTCGGGGCCGACCGCTCTTCGTGGGCCCGGATGGACGACGAGCTGCTCCCCCGAGGCCAGCCTCGCCGTGAAGCCCGCGACGAGGTGATCGACCGGATCCTCCCAAGGGTCCGGTGCGCCCGGCGCGCCTCGCGCCAGAAATGACGCAACTGTCTCCTCGGTCGCGGGGAGTCTGAGCGTCAGCCCGCGCGAATGCGCGAGCTCCTCGAGCGCCTTCAGCGAGGTCGCCCCGTGTGCCTCGACCAACAGCGAGCTGTCGTCGAAGCGGGGCTTCGTCACGTCCGGCACCGGGCGATCGTGCGCGGGCCTCCGCGGCGCGACGGGCGGCAGCAGGTTTCCAGGGTTGAAGATGGCGGCGGGATCGAACACGCGCATGAGCGAGCGCACGACCTCGACGCCGAGGCCGAGCTCGCTCCCGAGGCGCGGCGCCTTGCTCCGGCCCACGCCGTGGTGGTGGGAGATCGTGCCGCCCGCCCGGACCACGGCCTCGAGCGCGTCACGCCAGGTCGAGTCGTACAGCGCGAGCGACGCCTCTCGCGTCGGGGCGCTCCCCGCGAAGGTGAAGTAGATGCTGCAGCCATCCGGGTAGGCGTGGGAGAGGTGGGCCATCACGAAGACGTGTTTGCCCATCGCGCGCCGGACCTCCCGGTAGAGCTCGCCGAGCCGTGACCACGGGGCGGCGACCTCCAAGGTGTCGCTGAACGCGCCCGCCATGAACACCGGAGCGAGCCGGTAGCTCACGCTGTAGCGGTGCTCGTACCAGCGTCGGGCGGGCGCCTCGCCCAGGTCGCGCCCCTCGTACCGCGCCGCGACGTGGCGAATGCGCGCCAGATCTTCGGCGTGGCGGGAGGCGTCGCCTTCGAGGACGAGCACCATCATCGCGCCGCCGAACGCACGGTCACCCACGGCGTCGATCAGCCGGTTCATCACCGAAGGCGCGCGGAGGAGCAGGCGGAGCGCCGCGTCTTTCGTGGACTTGGCGAGCGACGAGGCGGACGCGCCCGGGCTCGAGCCCTTCCGCTGGCCTCGGACCGAGCCCCGGCGCGCGATGAACGAGTCGAAGGCGTCGTAGAGCCGGCAGACGGCCGGTCGCAGGCCGGCCTGGAACATCTCGCGCATGGCCTCCCAGCCGGCTTCGGTCGTCGGGAAGGCGTACGACGTGAAGGCGAGCTTGGTCGGCTTCGGGTGGAGGCGCAGCTCCGCCGAGGTCACGACCCCGAGGACCCCTTCGCTGCCCGTCACGATCGGCGTGAGGTCGGGGCCCGTGATCCGTCGCTTGAGCTGCACGATCTCCCCGCGCCCCACGACACACTCGAGCGACACGACCATGTCCTCGATCTTCCCGTAGTAGCCCGAGCACTGGCCGGCGCTCCGCGCCGCGACCCAGCCGCCGACGGTCGAGCAGAGGATCGACGAAGGGAAGTGGCCGAGCGTGAGTCCCTGCGCCTGGAGGTCTTCCTCGAAGCGGATCCCGAGCGCCCCCGCCTCCACGTCGACCGAGGGCATCTCGCGGCGCAGCGACCGGACGGCGCTCATGCGCTTGAGATCGAGGACGATCGCGCGCGGGTCCGGCAAGACGCCGCCGCACACGCCGGACCCCGCGCCGAAGGGGACGAGCGGCGTGCCCTCCTCCGCGCAGCGCGCGACGATGGCGGCGACCTCCTCCGTCGATCGCGGCCACACGATGGCGGCCGGCTTGTGCTGCGCGATGTCGCCGGCGCGCACGTCGATGTGGTGGCGCAACCAGAGATCGCGCGCGTACATGACGCGGTCGGTCTCGGCCTTCGAGACGCGGGCCCCGAGGGAGGTCGAGAGGTCGTCTGCCAGATCGGCCACGCGATCAGCTCCGCTCGGCGAGCACGATCATTCGCGGGGACTCGGTCCCGAAGAAGACGCCCGGATGCGACGTGTGGCCCGTCACCTCGACCACCTTGAAGCCCACCTCCTTGAGCATCTTCCCGAGCTCGTTCAGGCTGTAGAGCCGGATCG
Organism: Myxococcales bacterium; assembly: GCA_016794345.1. Taxonomy (GTDB): domain Bacteria; phylum Myxococcota_A; class Polyangia; order Polyangiales; family Polyangiaceae; genus Xiheicaenibacterium; species Xiheicaenibacterium phototrophicum. Next base: position 23,372 of record JAEUKE010000181.1, on the reverse strand, counting down.
AGTAGTCGAGCTCGCGCGAGATGCCTCCTTCGAACATGGCGGTGCGCTTCACGCGGAGACGGCTGGTGAAATAGTCGACGAACATGTCATCCATGCAGACGCACTGCGTCCCTTCGAACCAGACGAGGCTCGGCGAGCGCGGCGCCACGTAGTCGCGGTTCACGACGTCGAGGAGGAACATGCCGCCTTGGCGGAGCGCGCGGTGCACGCTGGCGAGCACCGCGAGGTTCTTCTCTTCGTCGAAGTAGCCGAAGCTCGTCGACCAGCAGTAGATGCCGTCGAAGGCCTCCTCGTAGGTCAGCTCGCGCATGTCGCCATGCGTGAACGTGGGCGGAGTGAACCCCGGATCCGCGCTCTGGCGCCGCTTCGCGCCGCGCTTCGCGATGTCGAGCATGCCGGGGGAGAGATCGAGGCCGACCACGCTGTAGCCGCGCGCCGCGAGCTCGTTCGCGTGGTCGCCCATCCCGCACGCAAGGTCGAGCACGACCGCGTGTTTCTCCACCGCGAGGCTCTCCTCGATGAAGTCGACCTCCCGGCGGACGAGCGCCGAGTCGGGGCGGTCGTGCGTGCGGATGTACTCGTCGCTGAAGATGTCCTCGAACCAGGCCTTCGGTCGCTGCGGCTCGCGCTCCGGGACCGGCTCGATCTTCTGCTCCGCCTTCTTCGGCGGCGGCGGCGGCGGTCGCTTCGGCGCGATGGGCGCTGCGTCCGGCTCGATCTCCTCGAGGATGTCGCCCTGGTCGGGGATCGACTCGGGCGCGACCTCCCGAGCTTCGGGCGGGGCGTGCTCGACCGAGATCTCCGGCGCGCTCGTCATCGGCGGGCGAGCGGCGCGGACCTCCTCGTAGATGACGGGCGGAGCGACGGGGGTGAGCGGCTCCTCCTCGGTCGGCGGGGGCAGCTCCGCGCGCGGCATCGGGTCGAGCGGCGTCGCCGCGTCGCCACCTCGGCCCGCCTCGACGGCCTCGCTCGCGTCCAGTGATGACCGTGTCGTCATTTCGATCACGGTTGGTGCGGCGGGGGTCCAGCCGGCCTCGATCGGCTCTCCGCCGAAGTGGGGCGCCGGTGGCCAGGTCGCGAAGGCCGACCGGATCGGAGGCGGCGGCTCGTTGCCGACGTCAATGATCCGGAGCGGTCGCACGATCGTGATCTCGTCGGTGAAGTCGCTCACGTCCGGCATCGAGTCCGGCGCGGCGTCGAGAGACTTCGCGTCGCCGAAGTCCATCGCGGAGGCGGGCGACGGCGAGAAGCCCGCGTCGGGGGCGGCCTCGACCGTCACCGTCGCGGGCTTGTCCTTCCGCTTGACCGGGTCCTCCGGGATCTTCACGGTGCGGCGAGAGGTGCGCCGCCGTCCCATCTCGCTCGCCCGCGCCTGAGGCACCACATCGGTGACGCGCGGCACGTTGGGCGACGGACCGTAGGGTGAGGCGACGCGCGGATCGTAGTCCGCGGTCGGCGCGTCGTCGGGATCGACCACCATGGTTCGCTCGGCGTCGAACTCCTCCTCGCTGAAGCCGGTGAAGCTCGGCGGCGGCGGCACGCCCGAGAGCGTCCCCTTTCTTTGCGTCGGGGCGCCGTCCGAGCTCGCGCGGAGGACGGACCCGGCCGAGCCAGGCGGCGGCGTCGAGAGCGGACGCACCCCGGGGGGAGGGGACGACGCGCTCGCGCCGGGAGGACGAGACGGACGCGGGACGGTCGCGGGCGCCGGGATCGAGGCCGGCTTGCGGCTGTCCGCGCCCTTCGTGGCGGCGTCGTCCTCACGGCTCATACGGTGTGCAGCGCCTCTCCGTATCGCACCATGCCACACGCTCGGTCGAGCTTGGGGGCGCCGGGCTCGAGGAAGACGACGGCGGTGGAGCCGAGGTGGAACATTCCGATCTCGCCGCCGCGTTCGACCTCCCAGCCGGGATCGATGACGTGATCACCGAAGGGGACGTCGCGCTCGGGGATGCAGCCGACCGTGATGCGGCCCACGATCATGGCGCCGACCATCACCACCGTCACGCGCCCGAGGTGCGTCGTCTCGATGGGGATGGCGACGCGCCGGTTGATCGCGAGCAGCGAAGGTACGTGCCTCTCGCCGATGGAGTTCACCGGAAAGAGGTCGCCCGTCATCGAGCGGATCTCCTTCACCACACCTCCGACGGGCGCGTGCACGCGGTGGTAGTCGCGCGGCGACAGGTACACGATGAAGTACTGACCCCCGTGGTAGCGGGCGGCTTCGGAGGGGGAGCCGAGCAGCGCCTCGGCGGTGTAGGGCCGGCCCTTCACCTGGAAGCGTCCGCCGATCTCGACGTCACCCACGGCGTCGAGGCGGCCGTCGGCGGGGCTGACGACGACGCGCGCATCGGACGGCGTCGGACGTTGCCCGGGACGGAGCTCCCGCGTGAAGAACGCGTCGAAGCTGTCGAAGCCGCCGTTGGGCTGGATGGCTTCGTCGAGATCGACGGCGTAAGCGCGGACGAAAAGCCCCACGACGGCCTCGGCGATCTTGGGGTGCATCTTCGCGTCGGCGAGCCTGCCGACGGCCCGCGTGATCCGGACCCTCGGAAGCACGCGCAGCAACTGTGCGGCAGCGTAGGTGGCGACGCTCATCGAAAAATGGGGGGGGAGCCGATGCTAGGGCCCTCGAACGAACGAGGTCAACCGTCCGTCTTCCTTTCGCCTTTTGGGCCTCGTCCTCGGCTCCGCCTTTCGTGGTGCACTGGCAGGGGGCTCGGCCTGCACCCGGCTGGAGCACGGCCGTTGTGGTCCGCTTCGGGGCGCCGCGGAAACGCGGCGTCCCGGGCCTGGTCCGGAAATCGCTTTGCCCTCACGACCGCGTGACGCAGGCCATCCCCACGGACGACAGGACGAGCGCTATCCTACCCCGCGGCCACCACTGCGCCATGTCGCGTCTGTCCCTCCTCGTCGATCTGGCGTCCCTCCTCGCTCGCGAGGTCGATTTCGACGCCTTGCTCCGGACGGCCTGCGAGCGGCTCGCCGCTGCGCTCGAGGCCGACCGCGCGACGATCTGGCTCGTCGACGCCGAGAGCGGGGATCTGTTCGCGCGCGTCGCCCTCCTGCCCGAGCTGCCCAGCCTGAGGCAGCCGATCTCACGCGGCATCGCCGGCTACGTCGCGAGGACCGGCGAGCTCGTCCGACTCGACGACGCCCGCTCCGACGACCGCTTCGACCCCTCGGTCGACCGAGCGACCGGTTACACCACGAAGACCGTGCTCGTCGCGCCGATCCGGGAGGACGAGGGCGCCCCGGTCCGCGGCGTCGTCCAGGTGCTCAACAAAGAGGGGGGGCCCTTCGATCTGGAGGACGAACGTTACCTCGCCGCGCTGGCGACGCAGCTCGGTCGCGCGCTCAGGATGACCACGCTGCGCGGCGGCGGCACACCGGGCGTCGTTTTGCGCGGCCCGTTCAACCGCATCGTCGGGCGCAGCGACGCCCTGCGCCGCGTCTACGAGCGCGTCACGCTCGCCGCGCAGACCGACGCGACGGTGCTCCTCCGCGGCGAGACCGGCACGGGCAAGGGGCTCTTCGCCCGGGCCATCCACGTGAACTCGGCGCGCCAGAGCCGGCCGTTCATCACGGTGGACTGCACGACGCTCCCTGCGCAGCTGGTCGAGAGCGAGCTCTTCGGTCACGAGCGCGGCGCGTTCACCGGCGCCGACCGCCGCGTGCCCGGCAAGGTCGAGCTCGCCGACGGCGGCACGCTATTCCTCGACGAGCTCGGCGAGCTCCCGCTCGAGGCGCAAGGCAAGCTCCTGCGCTTCTTGCAGGATCGAGCGTTCGAGCGCGTCGGCGGCCGCACCACGCTCCAGGCCGACGTGCGGATCGTCTGCGCGACGAACAAAGATCTCGAGCGCGCCGTGCGCAAGGGGACCTTCCGCGAAGACCTCTACTATCGCGTCCGCGTCGTGGAGATCGCGATCCCACCGCTCCGCGACCGCGGCGCGGACGAGATCGAAGATCTCGCGCGGCACTTCGCCGAGAGCTACGCCTCGCGCTACGCCCGGCCCGAGCCCGAGCTCACCCCCGAAGCGATCTCTGCGCTGCGCGCGCACGCGTTCCCCGGCAACGTGCGTGAGCTCGAGCACTGGATCGAGAGCGCGGTCGCGCTCGCGCCCGACGGACGGATCGTCCCCGACCTGTTCCCTCAGCCCGCGCGCGTCCGCGACTCGGGCCCACCATCTTCGGGTGAGGCGACCGGCGCGCAGCCTGGCGTGAAGATCCCCCTCGGCCTCTCGCTCGAAGAAGCCGAGCGGCGCTACATCGAGGCGACGCTGAAGGCGTGTGACGGCAACAAAAGCGAGGCGGCCAAGCGCCTCGGCGTCGGGCGCAACTCGATCGGTCGCTGGCTCAAGTGACCGGCGAGGGGGCCCCGCAGGCCCTCACCTCGAGCGCGGCTTCTCGCGCGCGGCCTGACAGAGCGCGCGGCCGACCGGGTCGGCGGGCAGCTCCGGCGGCGCCTTCTCTTCGCAGGTGATGTCCGGGTCGTAGGGCGCGAGGCCGACCGCGATTCGCCGGGCCTCGTCCACCTCGCCGACGCCGAGCGCCGCGCGCATCGACCACCACCGCGCGTCGTTCCCGGCGACGTCTCCCGGCTCGGCCACGAGCTTGGCCGCCTTCTCGCGCTCGCCCATCTCGAGGAGCGCCTTGGCGAGGAGCGCCCGCAGGTTCGCCTCACGCGGCATCTGCGCTTGGCCCTTCTCGAGCTCCTTCGCGGCGGCCGCGTGGTGGCCGCGCGCGAGCATGAGCTCACCCAGCCGGAAGCGCTTGCGGACGTCTTTCAGCTCCTTCGGCGGGGGCGCGCCGGGCTTGGCCTCCTCCGGCAGCTCCTTTCCCGTCCGCTCGATGTGCGCCTTCCACTTGTCCGACCAGGCGGAGAACGTCATCCCCGAGGTCTTCTCGATCACCGAGTCGAGCTCGCTCCTGCCGCCTTCTGCCTTGAGCTCGGCGAGGAGCTTCGGCATCGCGCCGTCACCCGCCTCCTTCGCGTAGAAGCGCATGAAGCTCTGGACCTTCGCGTACGTGACGTGGGCCTCCTCGGCGCTCGGCAGGAGCGCGATGGAGGGGCCGATCTTGTCGATGTCCGGGCCGATCTTGTGGCGGATGCCAAACGCGGCGATGTCGTTCGCCGAGGGCAGGTCGTCGAAGAAGTGCGGCTCACGCCAGCGTGACTCTTCCTCCCGAGCGACGCCTTCCTGCAGCCAGAGGGGCGCGCGGTCACCCGACCCGCGGGTCAGGGCGAGGTGCGTCAGCTCGTGCGCGAGCGTGTCGAGGATGGGGTAGCCGTCCGCCGTGGCGCGCGGCGACACCACGATGACGCGGCCCCACTTCGCCACGCCCACCGTCCCGGTCGTTCGCGCGGCCGAGAGCGGCAAGCCGGTCATCGCCGAGAGCGCGAACTGATCGCGGACGAGCTCGACGCGGACGGGGCGCGGCATGGTGACGCCGAGGTCACGCTCGAAGACCACGCGGGTCTGCTTGATGACCTCGGTCAGGAGCGGCGCGAGCGCGACGTCCGCGTCGTCCTGCATGCGGATCCACGAGCCTGCCTCCTCGTTCTCCACCACGACGGCTCCCGCGACGCCGCGCTCGCAGCCGCGCGCCGCGCCGCCGATGGCGCTCGCCTCCTCCGACTCTGCCAGGTCCGGCCGCGCGAGGATCGCCGCCGACTCGGCGCACCGGCCTTCGTAGAGCAGCGCGCGCGCTCTCTCGACGGCGAGGAGCTGGTCGGCCTCGCTCGCCCCGCCGAGCTCCTTCAGCGCGTCCGGCGAGGAGAGCTCGAGCGTCAGGGTGCGCGCCTTCGCGGCGCGGATCGCGTCCCCGCCGAGCTCCTTCGAGAGCGCGGCCTGCCCTGCCAGGGCGACGAGCCCCAGGGCCGCCACCACGATGCCTGCCAGCTTCTTCCGGCTCACTTGAGCAACCCCTCCGCGTAGCGCTTCACGGCGTCCTTCAGGCGCGCGTCCCCCGGCTTGCCCAGCCCGTCGAGCACGCGCTTCCGGAACGCCTCGGGTCCCTTGTGTCTGTCTTTGTCGGGCACCTCGGCCTTCTGATCCATCTTCTTGCCGTCGCCGTCGGTCCCGTCGTCGGAGCTCTCGCTCTGCCTCTGATCCTGGTCCTCGTCTCCGCGTGACATCTCGAGCAGGCGCTGCGCGTCACGCTGACGCTTCTGTCCTTTTTGGGAGTCGCCCTCTTCGAGCGCCTTCTGCGCCTCCCGCATGGCTTGGCCCGCCTCCTCGAGCTTGTCGAGCATGTCCTCGGGCATCGAGGCGTCGCCGCTCTCCCCGCGGCGGCGCAGGTCGTCGACCTTCTCGGCGAGCCGCTTCTCGTTGGCGCCCGCCTCGCCGAGCTCACCCTTCGCGCGGTCCTTGGCGGCGCTCTCCATCTTCTCGAGCGCATTCTCCAGGTTCTCGAGGGCCTCCTCCACGCGGTTTCCCGAGCGCTTCGCGTCTTTGCCGACCTCCTCGTTGTCGAAGAACGCGTCCGCCTCCTTGTCGCCTCGACGCTGCGCCTCGCGGAGCGCCTCGAGCGCCTCCTTGCCGGCCTTGAGCGCGTCTTTCACCTCGCCTTGCTCCAGCGAGCCGGCCATCGAGCTCGCCCGCTTCTTCCCTTCGGCGGCCTTCTCCGCGGCCGACCCGGGCAAGCCGGCGTCGGGCAGATCCTTCACCGCCTCGCGGAGCGCCTCCGCCTGCTCCTTCGCGAGCTTCTTCAGCGCTTCTTTCTCTTCGGGCAAGGTCGCGTCTTTGAGCGCCTGCTCGACGCGCTCGATCTCCTGCTGATGGCGCTGGATGAGCTCCTCGAGCTCCTTCGCGCCTTTCTCCGCCGCTTCGGCGGCCTCGGACGCTTCGCCCTCGTCGACCCCCTGGCCGTCGCCGCCGCCCGACTCGACGCCGGGCTTGCCGCCCCCGCCGATCGAAGAGACCGGCTGCCTGAGTCGCTCGGCCAGGTCGATCGCAGCGAGCTCGGCGTTCCTGTACGCGGCGAGATCGCGCTCGCGCGCGATGCGACCTTTGCCACCCCGGACGATGTCGCCCAGATCGGCGCCGAGCTCGGCGAGGACCGCGAGCTGCTTGCCGCCGCCGTCGAGCACGTCGAGCGCAGCGGCGAGCCTCGCCCGGCCGCGCTCGAGCTCCGCCGGGTCGCTCGCCGCGCGCGCGGCGAGCGCCGCCTCGTCCGCCACCTCGGCGAGCCGCTTCGAGACTCGCTTGGCGTCCTCCGTGCCGAGCGAGCGAATGGCCGCGTCCACCGCGAGGACGACGTCCTCCGTCGTGGTCCGCAGCTCACCGTGTCTCGAGCTGGATGGCTCCTTCTCGAACGCCGCGAGCGACTGGCCGAGCCGCCGGAGCTGGCCGGCGATGACCGTGCGCACTCGCCCGCGGACGCCGAGCCCGCCGTACGTGGCAGCGAGCACGTCCTCCACGACGTCGACGGCCTTCTGCTGCGCCTCCTTCTCTCGGTCGACCAGGTCCTTTGCTTGCTTCGCGGAGGGCACCTCGGTCGTTACGCGAGCCGCAGCGAGATCGACGAGCGCGTCGCGTGCCTTCACGAGCGCCAGGAAGCGGAGCGCCTCGGGCTCCCCGACCAGCGGCGGCATGACGATGAAGGCGGCGCTCTTGCCCCACTTCGGCCCGAGCACCGCGTCGTTGTCCTTGGCCTCGACGGAGACCTCGACCGGGACGTAGCTCTTGCGGAAGAAGGGCTCGCGGGTCGAGAGCTCGTGTGCCCCGCGCTCGCGCTTCGCATCGGTGGGCTTGCTCAGCGTGCGGCGCTCCTCTTTGGGGCCGGAACGGAGGACGAGCGCGATCTCGCGCAGGCCGTGGTCGTCGGTCGCCTCGTATTTGAGCGAGACGCTGGGGGTATCCACCAGGCGCACCGTCTTCGGCGCTCCCTCGAGGACGACGCGCGGCGCGAGGTCGGGGATGCTGTCGACGAGGAGCGTGTCGCGCTGCGGGATGCGGACCATGCCAAACCGCGCCGCCATCTTGAGCTCGACCGAGTCGCCCACCGTCCACCGAGCGAGGAGCATCCCCTTGCCGTCCTCGATGAACGGCTCCTCGTGTGTGCCGTCGGTCAGGACGAGCTCGCGCCCCGGTCGCTGGGGCCGGCCGCGGATCGTGAGGACGGTCCCCCGCGGCAGCTCCACCCGATCGAAATGCTCGAGCGACTCCTCGTGTTTGCCGATGTACGCGGGCGGGCTCGCGACGATGTCGACGTCGTCGAGGTACAGGAGCCCGAGCGGGGCGACGCCGTCGTGCGCCACGAGCACGTCGAGCCCTTCGACGACGCGGAAGGGGTCGATCGCGACGACGGACAGCGCGACGACCGAGACGGCGAGCGCGCCGGCCCCGACGACACGCGCCGCGTTCGCCGCGCCCTCCGAGAGCCGCTCCACGTCCACCTGCGAGAGCTGACGCAGGAGGTGGAGCTCGGCGAGCTCGCGGGTCTCCGCGCTCTCCGTGGCGTCGCGCTCCACGCGGATCGCGAGGCCGGCGGCACGATCGATCGCCGCGCCGAGCGTGGCGTCTTCTTTCTGCACTTCGCGACGGAGCGCGGCCCGCGCGTCGCGCCAGCGGGATCGCGCGACCACGGCGAACGCGACGGCGGCGACGATCACCGTCGCGACGATGCCCGCCGCGCCGGCGCGCGCGCCCGTGGTGCCGAGCCGCGCGAGGTGCGCGCTCGCGAAGATCGCCAGGCCGAGGAGCGCGAGGACGAAGGTCAGCGGCGCGAGCCCGAGCGCGGCCGACTTCGCGGCGCGGAGGCGAGCCGCGAGCGCGACGATGACGTCCATCGTCATCGCTTGCCTCCGCGGATGAGCTCCGTCACGGCCTCGCCCAGCCCCTCGAGCGTCAGGTCGAACATCGGGAAGACCTGCGAGATCGGGTCGATGGTCGTCCCGCGGTAGCTGCGCCAGTCCTCCGGGTTCAGCCAGACGGCGCGGTGGAAATGCTCGCGCAGCATCCGCAGCCACTCGATGCCGGGGATGCGCCCGTCCTCCCCGGCGTAGCCGCTCGAGCCGAGCAGCTCGTACGGGGCCATCAGCGCGTCGCCGACGAGGACGAGCTTGTAGGTGTTGTTGCACTCCGCGAGGAGGTCCCGCACGCTCACCGGCTCGAGGAACTGCTCGGTCCGGTACACCTTCCCGTAGACGCAGTTGTGGAAGTAGTAGGTCCTCAGCTCCTTGAAGTGTGTCGCCCGCTTGGCGGCCGAGAAGAGCTGCGACATCACGTAGGCGTAGGGGTCCATCGAGCCGCCCACGTCCATCATCAAGATGACGCGTGTGTTAGAACGGCGCGGCGGCTTCACCACCACCTCGAGCTCGCCCGCGTTCTTCGCGGTGGCGTCTATCGTCCCCTCCACGTCGAGCTCCGTCTCGCTCCCCTCGTGCGCGAACACGCGCAGCTTGCGGAGCGCGACCTCGATCATCCGCGTGTCGAGGATCACGTCGCTCCGGTACGGCTTGTATTTCCGGGCGTCGGCGCTGACCATCGCGCCGCCCTTGCCGCCGCTGCCGCCCACCGAGACGCCGCTCGGGTTCTGGCCCTTCGTGCCGAAGGGAGACGTGCCGCCGGTCCCGACCCATCGGTTGCCGCCGTCGTGCCGCTCCTTCTGCTCGCGCATCCGCTCCTCGAGCTGGGCGAGCACCTCCTCCAGATCCAGCTTCTGGATCGCCTCGCGCTCCTCATTCGAGAGGTTGCGCCAGGCGATCGGGTCGCGCAGCCAGGAGAGCAGCTCCGCCGCGATCTCCTTGGCCTCCGCGTGGACGCCCTTGAAATACGAGGCGAACGCGACGTCGAAGTCGTCGAGGTGTTTTTCGTCGTGCACCAGGACGGACCGCGCGACGTAGTAGAAGCCGTCGAGCGACGAGCCGTGCAGATCCTTCACGAGCGCGGTCGCGAGCGCGACGGCCTCCTGCGCGCCGACCGGCACCTTGCGCTTGCGCAGCTCGTAGAGGAAGTCGACGAACATGTCAGCTTCGGTAGCGCTTGCCGCCCGCGAGCTGGTCGGCGAACGCCGCCAGGTCCTGCTCCTTCTTGAGGAGCGTCCCGAGGAACGGGATGTTCTTGTCGAGCTTGATCTCGGCCACGCCCGCGCGCTTCAGGACGGCGATCCAGTCGATGAGCTCGCTCGTCGAGGGGCGCTTGCGCAGCCGCATCCCGTCGCGGATGTCGTAAAACGCCTTGAGCGTCTGATCCACGAGGAGCTTGTCGAGGCCCGGGTGATGGACCTCGACGATGCGCCGCATGAACTCGGCGTCCGGGAAGTCGATGAAGTGGAACACGCAGCGGCGGAGGAAAGCGTCGGGCAGCTCCTTCTCGTTGTTGCTCGTGATGATCACCATCGGCCGCTCCTTGGCCGCGACCTCCTCCCCCGTCTCGACGATGCGGAACCGCATCCGGTCGAGCTCGTGAAGGAGGTCGTTCGGGAACTCCAGGTCGGCCTTGTCCACCTCGTCGATGAGGAGCACGCGCCGCTCGCCGGACGCGAACGCCTGGCCGAGCGGGCCGAGCTTGATGTACCGCTTGATGTCGCGCACGTCCCCGTCGCCGAAGCGCGAGTCGTAGAGGCGCTGCACGGTGTCGTAGACGTAGAGCCCGTCTTGCGCCTTTGTCGTGCTCTTCACGTGCCAGGTGAGCAGGGGCGTCTCGAGCGCCTCGGCGACGGCCTCGGCCAGGAGCGTCTTGCCGGTCCCCGGCTCCCCGCGGACGAGCAGCGGCCGCCCCAGGGCCAGCGCGCAGTTGACCGCCGCCTCCAGGGCCTCGTTGGTCAGATAGGTATTCGTCCCCCTGAAGCGGCGGAACTCTTGCATGATCCCGGGCAACATAGCATCTCTCGCCTGATGCGCTCCCCCCGGCTCACCCTCTCGCTTGCCCTGCTTCTCGGGTGCTCAGGCTCGCGCGATCGGTTCACGAGCCCGCCCCCGCCGTTGCCGCTGCCCCCCGTCGCGACCGCGCCCCCGCCGGCTTCTTTCGAGCAGCCCTTTTTCATCCCGGCGGCGGAGGCCACGGCCACCCCGACGGCGACCTCGTCCGAGCCGGAGGCGCCCGCGGAGATCGTCCCCTGCCTGACCGAGGCGTCCGGCGGGCCCAAGTGCATCGTCGCGCTCCAGAAGATCGCAAAGACAGGCGCCGGGCGCGACCAGACCATGGAGGTCTACCAGCGCGCGTGTGAAGCGAAGGAGCGCCTGCTCGGCTGCCAGATTTTCTACTCGACCGCGATCACCGACGCCGACAATCCCATCATCGAGAGCCTCATGCTCTGCGAGCACGGCGCCTACGAGGCTTGTGAGGGGCTCAAGCCCAAGGCCGCCCCGCTCATCGCCTGGCTGCAGACCCTGAAGGGAAAGGGCTGCGACGCAGGCGCGAACGCGCTCTGCGACAACTTCCGCCAGTGCAAGCCACCGAAGCGGTTCACGTGTAGCCCCGAGAAGGGAAAGCCGAGCGACAAGATCTGCGGCTGCCTGGAGAAGTGCTCGGGCACGGTCGTCGCCGTCGAGACGAGCGGCAAGAAGTGGCCGGACGGCAGCGCGCGCGGTCAGCTCGGCTGCGTTTCGTCGCAGCCCGCCGGCAAGCGCTGAGCGCTCGCGGATCGTCAATCCAGGCAATCGTTCCGGCAGCAGAGCACGCCGCCCGCGCCGGGGCCGGGCTTCGTGACGGAAAGGGCTTCTCCGCAGCTGTCGCCGAGGCACGCCCAGGGCGCTGGCAGCGCGCCACACTGGTCGTCGGAGAACCGATCGAGCGCGCCGCACCCGGTCGTGGGCAGCCCCGCGGTGCCGCAGCCGAAGAGATCGTTGTTGATGGTCGGGGACGGCGCGCATCCCGACGCGCAAGCACAGAACTCGCAGGACTGATCGGTGCCGGTCCCGTTCGCGCAGAGACCGCACCCGGTCCCGGTCTGCCCGCTGATGAAGAAGACGTCGGGCTCGGTCGTGGCGTCGGCGCAGCTCGCAGCTGCGCAGCGCGCGAAGGCGCCATCGGTCGGACAAAGCGTGAAGCCCTCGGCACAGAGATCCTCTGCGCCGCACCCGACGCCGGCCGGGTTCACCGAGTCGTCGCCTGCCACGCGGCCGCACTGAGGCGGCGGCGAGCCCGCGACGCCGGGGATCTGGAACCCGCCCGCACAACCCGCGACGCCAGGGAACCGCTCGACGTCGACGAATCCTTCGCGCTCGCCGTCCGCGCAGCCGACCGACGAGCCGCCCGCGCTCCCGCCCACGCCTTGGGTCGTGCTCGCGACCGAGCTCTGGGTCGTGCCTGCTCCCGTGCCTTGTGTGGTGGCGCCCTCGCCCCCTGCGCCTCCCGCGCCGCCCTCAGCCGACTCCAGCGCACGCCCGACCTCGAGCTCGGACCGCGCGCCACAGCCGACGGCAATCAGGGCCAGAGAAGCGACACAGAGACCGAGGCGCATTCGATCGGTATCGGAACACCGCGCGCCCGCGTCAATTGCGACGATCGGACACGGAGGCCGAGGGAATCGATCCGACGCTGCCGTGCTCGGCGCTCTCCTCGGGGGGGCCACCGACCCTCGCGCGAAGGCGCGCAGAGGCCATGAGCAAGAGCTGCTTGACGGAGAGTGGCTCCGCTGCGACCTCCGTGCCGTGAGGCCACACTTCGCTCCTCTCCAGGCCCGCCACGAGAGGGCGGGAAGGGGAGAGCATCGTGAGCGCGGCGGCGACCCCGTGCGCAGCGCTGCTCGCCTCGCGATCGATCCAGAAGGCACGCGCTACCGCTCCGTGTCGAAGCTGCATGCGGCCCTCGGCCGCGCCGTCCACCGTCTGGACGCGCAGCGTGTCCGAGCGGCCGAGCGCCGCGAGGACATGGAGGATGGCCGAGACGGTCAGCAGCCCTCGCGAATCGATCGCCCGCATGATCACGCCGTGGAGTCGCCCGAGCTCCAGCGGCTTGTCTAGGATCTCGAGGGGCGCGCCAGGGAAGGGTTGCGTGACCGCAAAGGCTGTCATCACCACCACGCCCGAGTGGGCTCGGCGATTGTGGAGGGCCACGAGGAGCTCGACACCATCCATCACCGGCATCGCCACGTCGGTCACGATGCAATCGGGGGGGTGGTCCTTCGAGATCGCCAGCGCCTCGGCGCCGTGCTCGGCCTCGAGCACCTCGAAGCCCGGGTTGCTGCGTCGGAGTCGCTCGGCCACGCTCATTCGGAACAGCGCCTCGTCCTCGACCAGCAAGACGCGCGGACGGGTCATGTCGTCCCGGACTTCGTGATGAGGATCCGCGCGAGCGCGAGGCTGAGCTTGCCTGCGTCGAAGCAAACGAAGGCGAGGGCGCCGATGGGCGCGGGGACGGGGCGCAGCAGGTAGGCCATCGAGCTGGACGAGGCGAGCACCTCCTCCGCGCCCGGCCCGAGCGCAGCGAGCGACGCCGCCATGCTCCACGCCACCTCGAGCCTCGCCTCCGCCGTGCCGCGGTTGCCGAGGACCACACCTTGCTTCGCGTCGAGCAGCGCACATCCCTCGAGCTCCGAGATCGCCGCGACGCGGTCGAGCCAAGCCTCCGTCGCTTCGCGGTCGCGCGGGGGCAACGGCTTCACGGCGGGTATGTCGTGTTGCGTGTGAATACGACGGCGCCCTCGAGAGCCCGGCCCGAGCTCGTCGAGCCGGAACGAAAGCCCGCTCGCGAGGGTGCGCGTGTCTCGCAGCAGCGTCGCGGTCGCGTCGGTCCAACCGAGCACGAGCCCCAGCTCTCGCTCGACGTGCCGCCTCAGCGCCTCACGAATGGCGGACGCCTCCGCCAGGCCCCACTCCACGAGGACGTCCCCGAAGTGTCTCCGCGAGGTCCGGCTCTCCTCGATCAAGTCGCGGCAGGATTCGTCGTCGATTTCGATCCCGCAATCGCCGAGGATGGCCTTGATCGAGACGTTATGGTGAGAGCGATGAACCCACGCGATTCGCCCGTGGTTCAGGTGGACGCGCGCGGAGCCCTCCGTGGAGGAGATGACGAGAGGCAGCTTGCCGGGAAACCGCCCTGCGGTCGCCATCACGTCTCGTCCATCGAGGAGCTTCCGGCCGATCCCGGGTCGCTCCACTCGCGGAGCTTGCGCCGAAGCGTGGAGAGGCCGATCCCGAGGACCTCCGCGGCGCGACTGCGGTTGTTCTGGCACGCGGCGAGCACGCTCATCACATGAGCGCGCTCGACGACGGCCAGCGGCGCCATCCTCGCCGCCGGAGCAGGGGCGTCCATCGGCGCGCGCGCGCCCGCCGGGCGGCTCGCGAGCGTCTGAGAAGGAGCCAGGCGGTCCGGCGCGTCGGCCAGCGTCGCGCGCTCGATGCAGTTTCTCAGCTCGCGGATGTTCCCGGTCCAGCGGTGCCCGCGGAGGCGACCCATTTCGCCCGGCGCGAGGGCGTAATGGCGGCCGTCGCGCCGCGAGAGGTCGGCGAGGACGCCGGCGACCAGGGGCTCGAGATCCTCCGGCCGGTCGCGGAGCGACCGCAGCTCGACGCGCGCGACGTCCAGCCGGTGGTAGAGGTCGACGCGGAAGGCCCCCTCCGCGACGAGCGCGCCCAGATCGCGGTGCGTGGCGGCGAGGATGCGAACCCCCAGCCGCTTCCAGCGCGTTCCGCCGATGCGGCGAGACGTTCCGTCGTCGAGGAAGCAGAGCAATTTGGTCTGTACGGTGGGAGCGAGGTCGCCGATCTCGTCGAGGAACAGCGTCCCGCCGTCCGCCATCTCGAGCAAGCCGGGCCGCGGCTCCGCACCGGTGTACGCCCCGCGCTCCACGCCGAACAGCTCCGCCTCCGCCAGGCTCGCCGGGATGGCGGCGCAGTTCATCGCCACGAAGGGCCGGCCCGCACCTCCCCGATCATGGATGGCGCGCGCGAGGTGGCCCTTGCCGGTCCCGGTCTCGCCCGTGATCAGCACCGGGCTCATCGACCGCGCGAGCGCGTCGAGCAGCCGCGCTCGGGACTCGACCGAAGGAAGCGCCTGCGCCCGCGCCGCGCCCGGAGGTTGCCAGGGGCGCAGCACCTCCAACAGCGCCTCAAAATCTAACGGTTTTGTCAGGAATCTGGCCACCCCCAACCGGAGCGCTTCGAGCGCCGCTTCGAGAGGCGGGCTCGCCGACACGA
Organism: Myxococcales bacterium; assembly: GCA_016794345.1. GTDB lineage: Bacteria > Myxococcota_A > Polyangia > Polyangiales > Polyangiaceae > Xiheicaenibacterium > Xiheicaenibacterium phototrophicum. Next base: position 8,287 of record JAEUKE010000181.1, on the reverse strand, counting down.
GGACCACACGCGTCCGCGTCCTGTCCACGTCCGAGGCGAGATCGAGCCCGCTCCCGTCCGGCAGGAAGTGATCGGCGACGACCCAGTCGAACCGACCGGGCCCGAGCGCCTTGGCGTCCAGGAGGGAGCTCGCCGTGGTGACGCTGCAGCCGCGAGCTCGGAGGATCTCGGCGGTCGCATCCGCAAAGAGCGTGTCGTCGTCGACGAACAACACGTTCGTCCTTGTCGCGTTGTTGGGGACCTCAAGCTCTCTGATCAATTCACAAACCGAGCTCCCCGCCCGCAATCGTGACGAACGCCCGGTTCCCTAGCAGTCTGAACGGCACGCGCCAGCGCCGGACGGCCGAAAATCCTTCCGAAACCTGCAGTTCGGTAGGGAAAGGGGCGAACCGTTCCCCCAGGTGCACACTGGACGGATGAAGCCCGGGACCTCAGCCCCGCGTCTTCCGCGTGAGCCCGAGCGTCTTTTCGTCCGCCTTCTCCAGCTCGCGAAGCGTGGTCTCGTAAGCGGCCTTCACCACGACGGGGGCGGCGGTCGTGTCCATCGGGTTGTAGCCCATCACCTCCAGCGCTGCGCCGCGCGGCTCGAAGGCGACGACGGGGACACCTCTCTTCTCCAGTGTCCGGATCTCGTTCCAGAGGAGCCCTCGCATGGGCGTGAACATCGAGAGCGGCGAGCTCACGATGACGACGTCGACGGGCGCGTCGTGCAGGAGGTCGAGGTGGGTCGCGGAGGCGATGCCGCCGTCCACGTAGCGACGTCCGCCCCATCGAACGGGACGGGCCACGCCGGGGACGGCGCCCGAGCACGTGACGGCGGTGCCGACGTCGATCGGTGGCGCGCCGTCTTTCCCGAACGCCACGCGGCTCCCGTCGTCGAGGTGCACCGCCGTGATCCAGAGCGGGCGCTCGGGCCAGCTGTCGCCGAAGATGTTGCGAAACCCGTGCGCCTGCGGTGCCATCTCGACGCTCCCCTCCGGCAAGAGGGCCGAGACCAAGCGGCCTGGGCGGAGCACGCCGGGCCGCTTCACGGCCTCGAGCAGGAACCGGACCGACGCGGGGCCGCGGCGCTCGGAGGCGCCGCGCGGCGCGGCCGAATAGGGCCGGACGTAGTGTCGCGCGATCTCCTGCGCCTCGGGCGACAGCGGCTCGCCCTTCGCTCGCGCGGCGAGATCGTCGCCGTCGAGGCCGGCTCGCAAGAGCGCTCCGACCTGCGCTCCCGCCGACGTCCCGACCACCACGTCGGCCTCGCGTGCGTCCCAGCCGAACGCGGCCTGCAGCGCGGAGAGCACACCCGAGTGATAGGCGTGGCCCACGGGGCCACCCGCCCCGAGCACGAGGCCGACGCGCTTCTTGCGGTGCCTTTCGTGGCGTCGATGCGGCACGGGGTGGAACATAACGCTGGGCCCCGGCCTGTCGATTCCGTGCGCGCCGATCGCTCGATTCCTGCCCGAGCCGGTCGGGAATCTGCTCGAGGGACGCTGGGCTTTTCGCGCGGTGTTACGTGGATCCCATGGCTGTACGCGCACGTCTTCTCCCAGCGCTCCTCACCGTCCTCGCCGTGTCGACCGCAAGTCTTGCGGGGTGTGGCCGATACCGAGAGCCCCTCTACGCCTCGACCGTCGTCGTCGGCGATGCCGTGCTCGTCCGCGTCAAACACGCGTACGTCAAGGGAGACAAGGTCGTGGTCAAGACCTTCATGCAGAACCGCACCGACCAGGCGGTCTCCATCGACCGAGACGCGATCGGTCTCCGCCTTGATGACGGATCAGTCATTCCGCGCGCGTCGGGGCGGACCACGCGTCACGAGCCGTATCTCCTCTCGCCGGGTGAGGGGAGGGACGTCAACGTCGACTTCCGGCTCGGCGGGCGCGCGGCCGACATCGGCGAGGCCTTCCTCGTCATCGACGGCGTCGAGGTCGGTCGCGAGGGGCCCCGCATGTTGGGGGAGGTCGCGCTCTCCAGCCGCCACGCCATCCGGCGCAACGTGGCCGCGCTCTCGGCGGCCGAAGCTGCAGCGGCCGAAGACGCAGAGGTCGCGGAGCCGGCGGGCGCAGAGGCCGGCGATCAGGGTCAGGACGCGGAGCCTCTCGACGCCGGCGGCGCGGAGGGCGCGGCCGAAGAGCCGGAGCCCGCCGCAGAAGAAGGCCCCGCCGAGGAGCCGGCGGAAGGCTGGGAGATCGGTCCCTGAGCGAGTGGCGCGGGCCGGCTCGGCTCAGCCAGGCGAGGACGTGCGGTCCAGCTCCGGGCCCCACATGACGACCTGATTCCGACCGTGGCGCTTGGCGGCGTAGAGCGCCTTGTCGGCTCGTCGAATCAGCATCGCGGCGCTGGTCACGTCTCCCTTGGGCTCCGCGACGGCGACGCCGAAGCTCGCGGTCACCCGGACGATCGCGCCGCCGGCCGCGACCGAGAGATCTTCGACGGCGGCCCGGAGGCGCTCGGCGAGCACGAACGCCCCGGCGGTGCCCGTGTTCGTGAGCACCAGGGCGATCTCCTCGCCGCCGTACCGCGCGACGATGTCGGCCTTGCGGACGCCCTTGGTGAGCACGTGGGAGACCTCGCGCAGGACGTCGTCCCCGGTCAGGTGACCGAGCTCGTCGTTGACTCGCTTGAAGTGGTCGACGTCCGCGAGGACAAGCGACAGCGGCATCCCATAGCGGACGACGCGGGCGATCTCGACGTCGAGCACGTTGTTGAAGTGGCGCCGGTTGAACAGATCCGTCAGCGGATCGGTGCAAGAGAGCTTGTAGAGCTTCTCGTTCGCCGCCTCGAGATCCTCCGTCAGGAGCTTCAGACGCAGGTGCACGCGGACGCGCGCGACGAGCTCCCGCGGGTCGAACGGCTTGCGCACGTAGTCCGACGCGCCGCGCTCGAAGAGCTCCACCTTCTTCTCGAGCTCGGCGTCCGCCGTGAGGATGAGGACGGGGACCGTCGCGAGCTCGGGCTTCGCAGCCTTGAGCCGCAGGAACTGGAGCCCGTCGCACCCCGGCATGACGAGATCACACACGACGAGGTCGGGCTTCTTCTCCGCCATGATCCGGAGCGCGCTGAGCCCCTCCTCCGCCTCGTACACGTCGTCCAGATCGCCGGCCTGCTTCAACGTCTCGACGACGGCAGCACGCGCCGGAGCGCTGTCGTCCACGACGAGAACTCGACCTCGAGCCATCGGGCAGATGATGCCACGATCTCGGGCGCGGGTGGATCGGCTCGAGAGCGGCCCGAAGGGGCCCGTTTGTCGGCCCACCTCGAGTATCCTCCTGCACCATGGCTACCACCGTCGTCATCGACACGTCGTTCGGACCCATCCACATCGCCCTCGAAGACGAGGTCGCGCCCAAGACCGTCGCGAACTTCCTCTCGTACGTCGACTCGGGCCACTACGACGGCACCATCTTCCACCGCGTCATCGACGGCTTCATGGCCCAGGGCGGTGGGTTCGACGAGGCTTACGAGAAGCGAGCCACGAAGGCGCCGATCCAGAACGAGGCCGACAACGGCCTCAAGAACACGCGCGGCACCGTGGCCATGGCTCGCACGAGCGATCCACACTCCGCCACGGCCCAGTTCTTCATCAACGTCGCCGACAACGCCTTCCTCGACCACAAGTCGAAGTCGGGGGCCGAGTGGGGCTACACCGTGTTCGGCCGCGTGACCGCCGGGATGGACGTGGTCGACAAGATCAAGTCGGTGAAGACCGGCTCGCAAGGCCCGTTCGCCAAAGACGCCCCCCAGCAGGCCATCGTCATCAAGTCGGCGCGCCGAGCCTGAGCGCCCGCGCGGTGGGCTCGGCGTTTGCTTGAAGCCCCCCCATGGCAACGGGCTACCGCCTCGCCCGCGTTCGCGGCGTGGATGTTCGCCTCGATCCGAGCTGGATCGTGGGCTTCGCGCTCATCACGTGGGGCCTCGCGGGCGCCCTGCTCGCGGTGCATCCCGCGTGGGGACGAGCCCTCACGCTCCTCGCGGGGGCCATCGCCGCGCTGTCGTTGTTCGCCGCGGTGGTCGCCCATCAGGCAGCGGAGGCGACGATGGCGCGCGCGTGGGGTGTCTCCGTGCGTGACATCACGCTCCACGTCTTCGGCGGCGCGGCCCGGCTCACGCGTGAGCCGCCCACACCCAGGGCAGAGCTGTGGATGGCCATTGTCGGTCCCATCGTGAGCGTGACGCTCGGCCTCGTCGCGCTGGGCGCCGGCGCGCTGCTCGTCTCCCTCTCCGCTCCGGCCCGTCTGCCGCTGACCGAGCTCGTCCAGCACATCGGACCGGTCCCGACGGCGCTCTTCTCGCTCGCGGCGGCGTGTTTCTTCGTCGGCCTCTTCAACCTGTTGCCGGGACTGCCGCTCGACGGCGGGCGGATCGTCCGCGCCGTGTCGTGGGCCTCCAGCGGAGATTTCCAGCGAGCCACCCGGATCGCCGCGGAGGCGGGGCGCGCGCTCGGCTGGACGCTCACGGCTGCAGGGCTCGTCGTCGCGCTCGGCGGCGAGCTCGTGGCCGGCCTCGCCATCGCGCTGCTCGGCTGGCTCGTGCGCGCAGCAGCCGAGGGCCTGCGGACTCTCCGGGTGAGCTACCCCGCAGCGCAGAGCTGGTCGCGGTCCTCCCAGAACGTCGCCATCGCAGGCCACAGGCCCTTCGCGGCCTTCTTGGAGACGACCGCGCCGACGTGGCCGCCCTGCAAATGGAGGCGGTGTTTGTCGGTCGAGCCGGCCATGTCCATGATCACGGCGCCGCTCTGCCAGGGCACGATGGCGTCGTGCTCGAAGGTCACCGTGAGGAGCGGACAGCGGATGTTCTCGAGCTTCGCGGGCTGGCCCGAGAGGGAGAAGGTCCCTTTGACCAACGCGTCGCCGCGGTAGAGCTCCTCGATGTAGCGCTCGTAGCAGGCGCCGGGGAACGAGACGTTGTCGTTGCCCCACGTCTCGAGCGCGAAGAAGCCGTCGAGGAACTCGTCGTCCCAGGCCTTGTCGAGCATGGTGGTGGCCTTGGCCAGGTTCATCGTCGGGCGGAGCATGTGGAAAGCCGACTGCATGAGCTGCCAGGGCACGTTGCCGAGCCCCTCGACCACGCCCTTCACGTCGAAGGCGCGCGTCCGCGTCCAGCGGGAGAGCAGCCCGCCGTCGTGGAAGCCGATGGGTGTGGCGAGCAGCGTGAGCGTCCCGACGTGCTCGGGGCGCACGGCCGCGTGGATGGCGGCGAGCGTTCCGCCCAGGCAATACCCGAGCACGTGCGCGCGCGGCGCGCCCGACTCGCGGCACGCGACCCGAATGGCGCGCCCGATGTAGCGGTCGGTGATCTCGTCGAACGTGAGGTAGCGGTCCTCGTCCGTGGGCGTCCCCCAATCGACGCAATAGACGTCGTGCCCGCGCGCCACGAGCCACTCCACGAAGCTCTTGCCGGGCATCAAGTCGAGCACGTAGTGCCGGTTGATGAGCGACGGGATGAGCACGACGGGCGCCCCGAATCGGCGGCCCTCCGGGCGCGCCACGTAATGGAGCAGGCGCCATTTGTTCTCGCGGTGGACCTCGCGGGCGGGCGTCTGGCCGACCGCGGGGCCCTTCTTGGCCAGGCGCTGTGCGAGAGCAAAGACGCGATCGATCACGGAGCGCCCTCGTCGTAGAGCGCCTCGAGCTCGCGCGCGAAGACCTCGTAGACCTTCTTGCGGCGGACCTTGAGCGTCGAGGTGAGCAGGCCGCCGGCGACCGTGAGCGGCGTGTCCATGATTCGGAACTTCTTGATCTGCTCGAACTTCGCCAGGTTCTCGTTCACCCGCTCGACGGCCTCCGAGACCAATCGATGGACCGCGGCGGCGCGCTCGCCGTTGTCCACGCCGTCCGCGGCGAGACGAGCGGCCACCGCCTCCGCGTCGAGCCAGAGCCCCGCGACGATGAACTTCTTGCCGTCGCCATAGACGACGGCGTGGGAGACGAGCGGCTCGTCCGCGAAGCGGAGCTCGATGTTGGCGGGCGGCACGTTTTTGCCGCCGGCCGTGACCAGGATCTCTTTCTTGCGATCGACGATCTGCAGGAAGCCGTCTTCCGTGAAGCGGCCGACGTCGCCTGTCTTGAACCACCCGTCGGGGGTGAAGCACTCGCGCGTCGCCGCTTCGTCCTTGTGGTAACCGCCGAACACATTGGGGCCCTTGGCGAGGATCTCGCCGTCGTCGTCGAGGCGAAGCTCGAGCGAGGGCAGGGGCTTGCCGACCGAGTCGAAGCGGAACTCCTTCGGGCGATTCAGCGTCAGCGTAGGGGAGCACTCGGTCAGACCATAACCCTCGAGCACGAGCAGCCCGTGTTTGTAGAAGAGCTCCTTCACCTCGCGCTTGAGCCCGGCTCCGCCGGAGAGGCAGAACTTGAGGCGGCCGCCGGTGCGGGCCGAGAGGCGCGCGCGTTGTCTCTCCAGATCCGGCTCGGCGAGCGCCTCGGTCGCGAGCTTCTCCCAGAACGCCGGGACGCTGAAGAAGACGTCCGGCCTCACGTCGGGGAGCCGCTTGAGGACCGTCGCCGGGTCGCCGAGGTATGCCGTCCACCCGAGCGAGTCGCCGATACACGCCTCGCCGAACCCGAAGATGTGGCTCATCGGCAGCCACAGCAGATCGACGTACCCCTCCTCAAGGAGCGGCGCGAAGCAGCGCATCCAGTCGAGACCGTTGGTCCCCACGTTGACGTGTGTGAGAGGGACGCCCTTCGGGTTGCCGGTCGTGCCGCTCGTGTAGAGCATGAGCCCCGGCGCATCGAGGCGGATCGAGCTCAGGCGGTCGTCGAAGGTCGCGGGCGACTGCTCGTCTCGCTCGGCACCCCGGGCGAGCGCGGCAGGGAAGCGGATCATCCGCTCCTCCACCTCGTGGAGCGACGGGACGTCTTTGCCCTTCTCGCGGAGCGCCTTGAGCACGCTGCCCACCTCGCCGGTGCGCGGCAAGAGGACGATGCGCTTCACGCCGTCGAGCTCCTTCCAGGCTTCGAGCAGGCGGGCGACGAGCTCGTCCCCGTCCACGAAGAGGACGGTCGCGTCGCTGTGTTTCGCGACGTAAGCAGCCTGGCTCGCCGTGCACGCGGGGTAGATCGGCACAAGCACGCCGCCGGCCGATTGGACGGCCATCGCGGAGACCATCCACTCGACCGAGTTCGAAGCGAACACGGCCGCACGCTCGCCCGACTCGAACCCGCCGCCCACGAGGAACATCGCCATTCGGCGGATCTGCTCCGCGTAGCTCTTGTAGGTGACCGAGCGATAGTCGTCGCCTTCGGGCACCATGAAGCGGACGCGCGAGCTCCGCTCGGCGAGCCGATCGAAGATGGCGCGCGGCGCGGGTTTGATCTCTTCGTAACGGGCGAGGTCGAGCACGGCGGTTCTCCTTCCTGCGGCGTTGCGATCAGGGCCTCTGGGCCTTCAGGGCCGCGAGCTGCTCCTCCAGATCGAGCAGCCGGCTCTGGATCTGGTTCAGGGCGTGGAGCGAGCGCTCCTGGTCGCGCTTGGTCGGAAGCCCGAACAGGCCCCACGTCTGGGCGACCGTCTTGTCGGCCTGCGCCTTGGCCTTCATCATCGTGGAGAGCCACGCGCCGGCGGGCTCGAGGACGAGCGGGCTCTTCATCCACTCCTCGAGGTACTTGGCGGTCAGGTTCTCCCACGAGTTGAAGTACTGCTTGAACAGATCCCAAGTCATCATTCGCCTGTCTCCTGGTTCAATAACCGAGGCGGCGCAGATCGGCCGCCGTCGAGAACAAATCTTCCGTCTCGCCGTCCACGCTGGTCGCGCGCGCCACCTCGGCGAAACACTCCGCATAAAAGGACACCTGTCGCCTCACGACCGGCTCCCCGACAGCGGGCTCCACCGTGACCTTGGTGATCACGCGGTGCACCTCCTCGAAGGTCAGCTGGGGCAAATCGATGCTGCCCACGGCGTCCACCGAGACCTCGTACGTGTCGCGGCCGGCGTACGGAATGCCGAACGCCACACCATTGCTGATCTGCCCCGTGGAAGCATAAGAAGCGCCCACCTCGACCGGCAGCTTCAGCACTACGATCGGCGGGTCGTAGACGAGCAGCGTGCGGCCTTCGGCCGGGTCCTGCTCCTTGGACGCGAGGCCGAGCAGCTGGATGCCGTCGTCGCGTGTCAGGCCGATGGACTCGAGCGTGCCCTCGCGGTTGAACGGGGTGACGAACGCCCCCTCCGGGAAGGACGAGGCGTACCATTTCCCCTCGAGGGTGGCCGGCACGACCGTCAGGGCCTGGTCGTCCGCGTAGTCGACAGCGAGGTCCCACTCGGCCACGCCGTCCGTCGTGGTGCCCTTCAGGT
>JAEUKE010000126.1 GCA_016794345.1 Myxococcales bacterium | reverse complement strand
GAGGGGCCGCCCGCGATGTTGTTGCCCGACGCGTAGTCCGGGATCGTGAGGAGCTGGGCGGCCGAGCAAGGATCGGTGCAGGCGGCCTCGGCCGAGCACTCGTCGTCCTGGCAGTCGACGAAGCCGTCGGAGTCGTTGTCTTGCCCGTCGTTGCAGGCCTCCTTCGGCGTGCACTGGGACACGACGATGTTGCAATACGGGTTGCAGATGAGGGTGCCGCCCGAGAAGCCGAAGTCCGAGCAGGCCTTGCCGCCGAAGTCCGAGCCCTCGCAGGTCTCGCCGGGCTCGATGACGCCGTTGCCGCAGTCGTTCATGAAGCTGCCGGTCGAGCCGCCGGTGGTCGCGCTCGTCGTCGCCCCCGTGGTCGCGCTCGTCGTCGCCCCCGTGGTCGTCGTGGCGCCGCCGCCGGCTCCCCCACCGCCGCCCGTACCGCTCTCCTCCGAGGCGCAGCCAGCGGCGATCACGCTCAGCACGCCGAGGGCCACGAGGGTAGGACAATGTCTCACTCTGCGACGGATGGTCATAAGCCTTCTCCCGGAGGGAACGCGAAGCGGTGGCGAGGATAACGGCAAGCGGAATAGCTGAACAGGCGGATCTCGTGGCTCAGATGCCCGGGCCCGCACGAATTGCGCTCCAAGAAAGCTCAAAGCCCACGAAATTCGTGATCGCGCAAGGCTGCTCCTGCTTTCCCCCGGGGCTTTCCCTGCGCTAAGAGACCCCTGTCGACTTTTCGACAGGAGTGCTTCGATGCTCAGGTACCGAGCCGATCTTCGAACGCTGGCCTTCTGCGGCGTCTTCTACGGCCTCGTCGTGGTGCAGTGGCTCTTGCCGCAGCACTCGCTGCTCGCCGGGCAGGCCGCCACGACCGCGAGCTGGATATCGGGCGGAGCGCTCTTCGCGCTCACCTGCTTCTTCTCCTTCTTCTGCGCGGTCGCGACGCACAACACGATCCACTCCCCCGTGTTCCACTCGCGCGGCATGAACCGCGCGTTCCAGATGGTCCTGACGACGACCTACGGACACCCGGTCAGCGCCTATGTGCCGGGGCACAACCTCAGCCACCACAAGCACACGCAGACGCGCCGCGACGTGATGCGCACCACGAAGGCGCGCTTCCGCTGGCACCTCCTCAACGGGCTCTTCTTCACGCTGATGGTGGCGCCCTCGATCATGCGAGGCGAGGCGCAGTACTTCAGGATGATCAAGACGCGGCTGCCCGCGTGGTTCCGTCAGTTCCGGATCGAGCAGGCGGTGCTCTTCGGCTCGTACATCATCCTCGCGGTGATCGACTGGCAGAAGTTCCTCGTGTTCGTGTTCCTGCCGCACAAATACGCGGCCTGGGGCATCGTCTCGATGAACTTCCTCCAGCACGACGGCTGCGATCAGGACAGCGAGCACAACCACTCGCGGAACTTCGTCGGCAAGGTGGTCAACTGGTTCACGTTCAACAACGGGTTCCACTCGATCCACCACAAACACCCGGGCCTGCACTGGAGCCTCGCGCCCGAGGCACATGCCCGCGAGGTCGCGCCGTTCATCCACCCCGCGCTCGATCAAGCCTCGATCGCTGGGTACATCTTCAAGACGTTCATCTTCCCGGGCAAGCGAGTCCGCTACGACGGCACGCCCTTGGTCCTGCCGGACGAGGGGCCGGACGAGGACTGGATCCCCAACCCCGAGGACACGAAGGACGACCTCGGCGCGATGGCGCCGGCGTGACCGCGGCGTTCGATCCCTCCGGCCCGGCGATCGGCGGCGGCATCTACGGGCTCCCACATGGGCTTGATGACGCCCATGTCATCATCGTCCCCGTGCCGTGGGAGCCCACGACCTCGTACCGCAAGGGCACGCGCGGCGGGCCTGCTGCCATCCTCGAGGCGAGCCGCCAGGTCGACCTCTTCGACATCCAGACCGGCAAGCCCTACGAGCGCGGCATCGCCATGCTCGATCCCGATCCGGAGATCGAGGCCTGGAACGCGGAGGCCTCCGCGGCGGCGCAGCCGGTCATCGACGCGGGCGGCGCGGGGGAAGACGCCGCGCTCGCGGCCGGGCTCGCGCGGGCGAACGAGCTGTCGCGCGCCCTCGACGCCCGTGTGGAGGAGATCGTCGGGGGCCTCCTCGACCGATCGAAGCTGGTGGGGCTCGTCGGCGGAGATCACGCGAGCCCCTTCGGCGCCATCCGGGCTCACGCCAGGCGGCGCCCAAGCCTCGGCGTCTTGCACTTCGACGCACACGCCGACCTCCGCGAGGCCTACGAGGGCTTCGAGCGATCCCACGCGTCGATCATGTTCAACGTCCACGCGCTCATCCCCGAGGTCTCGAAGATCGTCCAGGTCGGCGTCCGCGATCTGTCTCAGGAGGAGCACGCGCTGGCCGAGGGCTCGAGCCGCATCCGCTCGTTTTACGACGCGGAGATCGCCGAGCGCACGTTCGCCGGCGAGCCCTTCGGCAAGGTCGCGGAGGACATCGCGCAGAGCCTGCCGAACGAGGTCTACGTCTCCTTCGACGTCGACGGGCTCGACCCTGCCCTCTGCCCCAACACCGGCACCCCGGTCCCGGGCGGGCTCGGCTTCCGGGAAGCGTGCGCCGTTCTCCAGGCGGTGGTGCGCTCGGGCCGCCGCATCGT
>JAEUKE010000077.1 GCA_016794345.1 Myxococcales bacterium | reverse complement strand
ACCATGACGCTGCAGGAAGGGATCTACTGGGACAGCGGGCAGACGCCAGGCCGGTGCGCGGCGTTTCTCTTCTTGCGCGCACCGGCCGGCGCAGCGGCGTCCGCCGTGGGGCAGACCCTGCGCGACGTCTTCGTCGCGCTGCGCAAGCTCCAGGGCGGCGCCGTTCCGGACTTGCCCGGGACCGCGCTGCCGAAGGCCTTCGGGTTCACGGCGCTCGTCGGCTATGGCGTCAAGGCGTTTCGGCTCGCCGGCGCGAAACGACCGGCACCCGCGCCGCTCGTGCCGTTCAAGTCGCCGCTCGCGGGCGGGGGTGGGCCGCTCCTACGCGGATCGGGGCTGCGCTATGCGAGCGGCGTCGAGCGCAACCCGGCGACCGAGGAGGTCTTGCTGCAGTTCATCGGGGACACCCCGCTCAGCGTCAACTTGCCCGTGGTCGAGACCTGGAAGGTGCTCGACGACGCCGCGAAGGCGACAGGTGAGTCGCCCCTCGCGATCTCAGCCGTGTTCAACGGCTTCAACCGGGAGGACAAGCGGAGCTGGGTCGACTTTCACGATGGCATCTCCAATATTCCCAGCGGGAGCGACAGAGAGAAGGTCATCGTCTGCGAGGTCGCCGACACCAGCGCCGACGCCTGGCTCAACGGCGGCACCTACCTCGCGTTCATGCGCCTCCGGGTGGACCTCGGCGCATGGCGCCGGATCCCGCGCCATCTCCAGGAGGAGCTCGTCGGACGCGACAAGATCAGCGGCTGCGCGCTCGTCGGCGGCTCACGAGAAGCCGGCTGGACGAAGGCAGTGGGGTGCCCATTCGCGGGAACGGTGGACATCACCGAGCCCGGCAACGCGGCGTTTCAGGAGCCCGACGGTCAGCCGCAGGGCGCCATCATTCAGAGCCATGTCCGCCGCGCGAACCACGGTCGCACCAACTTCCAGGACCCCGACTCGAACCGCATCTACCGCCAGGGCTACGAGTTCCTCGACGGTGTCGCGCCAGGCTCCGTGCCGGACGCGGGGCTCAACTTCGTCAGCTTCCAGGACACCCCCAAGCGCCTCATCGACATGCTCACCATGGACACGTGGCTCGAGAAGGTGAACTTCGGCGGCGATCCGGCGAATCCCATTCCGGGTAGCGAGAACCTCCTGTCGGTCCTGGGAGCGGGCCTCTACGCGGTTCCGCCTGCGGGGGCGGCAGGCGAGGCGTTCCCGGGCGAGAGCATCTTCGTCTAGGGAGAGGCAGTGGGAAGCCTGCGCGACTTCTATCTTGGGGTGCTCGACGCTGTTCAGCGTCCTCCTGCCGGGCGGGCTCGTGCTCGGGGCCGCCTTGAGCTTCGGTATCGCGGCCAGGCTCGCTCGCCCCACTGCAGCCGCGATGTCGATGTGACCATTTCCACGGTGGTTATCCCCAACGCCACGAGAGGCCACGAGCCGTGTCGTCGGCCGCTCGGAACATCCGCCTCGCTCCCACTGTCCACCACCCGCAGCTGATCGATCTGTAAGCTAGATGTGCCCTGGCTGATCGATTTGTAAGCTGGCGGGGTTTGCCGGCCGATTTCACAGACTCGGCACGAAGTCAGGCTTGTCAGCCTTGGCTTCGTTCGCGTAGGGTGCCGTCCAGACGGGAGGCGGGACCATGACGAAGGCGTACGGACTGAGCGCGTTGCTCTTTGCGCTGCTACTTGTGTTCGCTGGCTGCGCGGTGGAGCCGGAGGGGGAGGACGAAGACGAAGCCGACGAGGAGACAGCGGAGGCGTCCTCCGCGCTGGTCTTCGACGAGTACATCCCGGATGACGGCCCGAGCGCGCCGCCGCTCGTGGTCAGCTGGGTCACATCGATCGGCAGTGCAGCGCAGCTGTCGAGCCTGACCTACAAGGTCCGCAACACCAGCGGCACGCTGCGCAACTTCACGCTCAAGGCCCGATCGTTCGGGCTCGATCATCGAGTGGTGACACGCACGCTCGGGAGCTTCGAGCTCTCTCCGGGGGCGCAGACCCAGCAGACCATCCAGCTCCAGAACATCCCCATCAA
>JAEUKE010000111.1 GCA_016794345.1 Myxococcales bacterium | reverse complement strand
CTCGAGCCCGAGCAGGTCATTCCACCGAAGCTGCGTGACGCGCTCCGCGCGCTCGACAGGTGGTTCCTCATCGGAGGACAGGCCGTTCGTTGTTTCAAGCCGTATCGCCCGACGCGGGACGTCGACATCGGCGTGGCGAACACGGCGGACTTCAAGAAGGTGAGCGCGGCGTTGCGGCGGGCGGGGGCGAAGGCAATCGAGAGCGCGGCCGATTCCGTTCACTTCGACCTCGATGGTATCGACGTCTCGGTCTTCGTTCTTCCGCGCGTTGCTCGGTTCGTCGAAGGCCGGCGGCTCGCACTGACCGGGTTGCTCGGGACGAAGCTGCACGCGATCCTGGACCGCGGGACGCGGCGTGATTTCTTCGATCTGTACGTGATGATGCAGGATCAACACGTCTCGATCACCGACGCGATGGCGGCGCTGCGCGCCATGCACGGGGATCTGAACGAGGGCCTCCTGCTCCGCGCGCTTTGTTTCTTCGACGACGCCGATCGCGAAGCGCGGTTGCCCGGGGAAGGACCGAAGGACTGGGCGGCGGTGAAGCGCTACTTCCAGGAGCAAGTCGGCCGCCTCGTGGTGCCGCCCTTGGCCGAGCTCGCCATCGCCTCCCGCGTCGTCGACGTGAGCGCGCCGAAGAAGCGCGCGCCCGCGCGTCGCAAGCGGCCCCGCTGAGGGGACGCTACCGTGATGACTCGCCCACCGCTGTGGTCGCTGACATGGTTGGCGGTGACGCCGGCCTGCATCGAGCCCGAGCGGCAGCAGGCCCGAGACGAGGTGCCGTGTCGGCAGCCACCCCTCACTGCGGGCGGCGGACGATGCGCTCGAGGAGCGCCTTCGCTTCGGCGTTGCTCATGCCCTCTGCGGGCTTCAGGTGCACCAGCACGTCGGCCGCCTCGTCGTAGATCTGAGGGTAGTCCGGGCTGGACGCTTGGTTCATCTCGAAGACGTCGCGGAGCGGGATGGCGTTGGGATTGCCCTTCTCCCCGGCACCGCGATCGATGCTGATCGAGATGGTAGGCTTGTCGGCCCCGCCACAGCCTTTGCCCTTGCAGGCAATGGCGCTGCAGCGCGCGTACATGCTGTCCGGGGTCGCCTCGGCGATCGAGAAGGCATCCCATCCTTCCTTGGCCAGAGCTGCCCGGAGGTCGGCGGCCTTTGCCGTGCTGATCGACACGCCCAGAACGGTGAGCTGCGACCCCGAAGTTGGTGCCGTCGTCGCCGTCGGGTTCGACGAGCTGGAGACTTCGGCAACCTCCGGCGGGGGCGACTCGGATGGGGCGGCCGGCGTGAGCGCGCTCGACCCGGAGCTGCAAGCCGCCGTCCAAGCGGCCAAGGCCAAACCGAAGACAGAGATGCGTCGTGACATGCGACGCGAGGGTAGCCGTCGCATCAACGATGTCGAGTCTCTCGAGCGCCGGTCGGCTGGATGCGGTGAGGGAGCCAACGGCGTCGCCCCCAGTGCGCTCGGGATCGATCGCGAGCCACACCGGTTCGCGCTCCTCGCGCCATACCTCCGGGCCCTTCAGACCGCCGCGCGCGCTCGCCGCGTGATGGCCCGCTCGAGCGACAGCATGACGATGGGCACCCCCAACGCCAAAGCCATGGACACGTACGCCACCCGCTCGATGTG
>JAEUKE010000090.1 GCA_016794345.1 Myxococcales bacterium | reverse complement strand
GACCGCCTCGTTGGGCAGCCCGAGCGCGGCTGCGACGTCCGGGCCGACGACGAGCCCGAAGAGCGGGTGGCCGGCGAAATCACGACCGGTCTCGAACGGCACGCTCAGGAGCTCCACGCTGACAGTCACGTCATCGAAGCCAGCGGCCTCCAGCTCCTCCGTCAGGGTCTCGGGCGTGGGTCGGCTCACGGCCGCGATCTCGACCGCCTCCGCCAGCTTCGTCGAGTCGCTCTTCAGGGCGAACTCGCGCAGCATGTCGCTCACCTCGGCGAACGAGCCCCGGAGCGGAAGCGTCAAGAGCAGCTGCCCGGCCGGCTGGAGCACGCGACGAGCCTCGGCGAGCAGGCGGCGGCGCTCCGCGGGCGGCGTGAGCGGGTGCACCGCCACGATGTGGGAGAACGACGCGTCGGGGTGCTTGAGCGGCAGGCTCGTGAGCGCTTCGAGATCGTGTGAGCTCGGGCGCGAGCGCCGTGTCCGCACGCCCGACTCCGACGGGTCGAAGCCGACCACGGTCGCGGCCGGCGCACGCTCGGCCACCGCGAGGGCCAGGCTCGATGCGAGGATGCCCATCGCCGCGACTCTCCCGGGGGGAGCCAGGTTGAGCCGATCGACCGCGAGGCTCTGGAAGAACGCGAGATAACGAGGCAGCACCTCTGCCTGGAGCGCGGCGATCTCCTCCTCGGAGTAGGACGGCCCCAGGACTCCGGTCGCGCGGGCGCCCGGCTTCGTCACGTCCTCAGCGCTTCCCCGACGGCGGCTCGTCGTCGTCTTCCCCTTCCACGTCGGAGAAGATGGCGAGCGCGTCCTGCGCGAGCTCGCCGATTGTCACCTCCGCGGGCTCCCCGGTGTCGTCGGCCATCTCCACCGTGCGGGAGTCGTCCTCCAAGGGCTCGAGGTGTTTGGCGAAGGAGGGGTCACCGATCTCGACGCCCACCTCGATGGCCGCCGCGACAGCGTCCGGGTCCTCGTGTTTGAGGAACTGCTCGAGGAGCTTCACCACGCCGGGCTCCGGCACCTCCGCGATGACGTACGGAAGCTCCGGCAGGGCGGGCGAGCCTGCGGGCAGGCGCTTGAGGGCGCGCTCGATACCCTTCGCCACCTCCTTGAAGCGGTCGAAGGCGAGCCCTTCGAGCTGCTCGCCCGCCGTCGCGCGCGCGTCCGACAGGTCCGAGCCGACGATGTCGATGAGGAGGTCGACGGGACGCGGGCCTTCCATCTCCCCGAGGAGGAGGGCGAGGCGCTCGAGCCGGAGCGACGCCTCGCGCTCGTCCGACTCCTTGAGAGCGGCGGGCAGGGCGCGCTCCACGGCGCCGAGCACCTCCGCCGGATCGGCGTCGGAGATCTCGTCGTGGAGGTCGCGGACGCGCCGCTCCGCGTCGAAGAGGTTGGAGAGCGTCTGGTCGAGTTTGGCGGCGCTTGCCATGGGCCGGCTGGTATCTCCTCCTCGCCGGAGAGGCAACCGGTACGCCGGCTCAGCGCCTCGATTCGGCCAGAATGAAGCGAAGAATCGCCCGCGCGCGGCGCTCGAGGACCGCCGGCTCGAGCTTGTCGGCCGTGTCCGTGGGCTGGTGGTACTCGGTGGCCTCGCCCGAGCTGAAGAAGACGAAGGGGATGCCGTTCTGCTCGAACGGGAAGTGATCGCCCCGCCCGCGGCTCATCTCCTCCACCTTCGGGCGCAGGCTGGGCGGCAGATCGTCCGCCGTGATCGCCCGCACGCCCTCGGGCTCGCAGGCCGCGACCACCCGCTCCTTCAGGCTCGGGTCGTCTGCGGCCAGCACCGCGCCGACGGCCATGTCCGGGTCCACGTCCGACAGGACACCGAGCGCGCGCGCCCCCAGCCACAGGAGCGGTTGGTCCACCAGGCTGCGGCCGATCATGTCGACGTTCACCATCATCGAGATGGGATGGTCGTTGTCCTTCCAGCCTTTGACGAAGGCGCGGCTGCCGTGCAGGCCGTGCTCCTCCGCGCCGAAGAACGCGACGATGACAGGACGGTCAAGCTCCGCCCTGCGCTTCGCGAGGGCCCGCGCGATCCCGAGCACCATGGCAGTACCGGAGGCGTTGTCCTCCGCGCCGAAGTACGTGGCCCCGTTGCGCACACCCACGTGGTCGTAGTGCGCGCCGACCAGGACGAAACCCTGCTTCGTGCTGGCCGGGGGCGCGACCAGCCCGAGCACGTTTGCGCTCGATCCGCGCGCGTAGCGGAACGGGACCGTGCGCGCGCCGAAGGCCTTCTCCACGCCGGCCTCGTCGAGCTTCTTCGCGAGCCACGCTGCCGCCCGCGCCTCGTCTTCGGTGCCGGAGCCGCGGCCGCGAAAATCCGGCGCGGCCAGGAATGAAGCGTCCGCGTGGAGCGCTGCACCAGCGAGGTCCGGATCACCGAGAGGAGGCGCAGCCGAAGACGAAGCGGACGGTGTCGAAGAAGGTCCAGGTCGCGCCGAAGCCGACGCGACGAGAGCGGAGCCCGATGCGAGCGGGCCCGTCGCAACCGGTCGAGAGGAGGTGTCGGAAGAAGGTGAAGTGGCAGAGGTCGAGCAGGACGAGGTGGCAGCGAACGTCAGAAGGACGATACCGAGAGCTGTCGTTCGGGCCACCATCGTCTTGCCGACTATGACACGCTCTCGAGTAGGCTCATCCATCCCATGCACCCCGCCGTAAAAGCCGCCCTCGCCTGCGCCGTCGTCGCGGCGATCGGCGCGCGTGTCGGGGTGGCGGCGAAGCCGCAGCCGGTGACCGCGCCGCCAGCGGCGACCGCCGCGCCGAGCCTCCAGGAAATGCCGTGCCCCCCGCGCCACCTGCCGGAGGGCGACGTGTGCGTTCCGCTGCTCTCGCCGGAGGAGCCGCTCACGCGCGACACCGAGGTCCAACAGGAGCGGCGCACGCGCGGCCGCTCCTTCGAGGTGTTGCCGCGGCGCCCCGACCGGCCGGAAGACCCGCGGGCGTTTCGTTATCCCATCGCGTCGCCGCCGCTCATCCTGCGTGGCTTCGACGACGTCGCGAGCCAGCCCGCCGACGCGAGCCCCGCCTCGGTCGAGCTCTCGGCCGAGCGCGGCACGCCGGTCCAGGCGATCCGCCTGCAGGGCCAAGAGGAAAAGACGAAGGTCGTCGCGAGCGGCAGGCTCGTCGGCAACACCGTCATCACGGCTCACGTCGTCCGTGAAGGTGATCGCTCGCGCACCTACCTCCTCGTGCACGGCCGGCTCGACGCGGCCGGGCCCGACGCGAAGCCGGGCGCCACGCTCGACGACGGACAGACGCTCGGCTTCGTGGGTGACTCGGGCAGCCCGGGCGTCGTGCGCCTCTATCTGGAGGCGCGCCGTTTGCGCGAGGACGTGTCGCTCGACGGCCTGGATATCAAGGCGCTCACGGATCCCGCGACGAGCGTCGCGACAGACTTGCGCAACGTCTTGTCCGAGCTCGAAGGGAAGAACGGTCGCGCCGCGCCGTAGGCGTGCACACCGATCGGACGGGTGCTAGGTACCCGGCGCTTATCTCATGCGAAGAGCATCCCTTCTTGCACTGGTCGTCGTCGCGTTTCCTTCCACCGCGTTCGCCGCGACCTACCAGGTCGGCCCCGACAAGCCGTACCAGACAATCGCGGAGATCGTCTCCGATCTGGAGCCCGGGGACGTGGTGGAGGTGGACGGGGACGCCACGTACTCAGGCGACATCCACGTCCGGCCGGACAGCACGGGCACGCCCGATCAGAAGATCACGCTGCGTGGCATCCGCAAGAACGGCAAGCGCCCGGTGATCCAGGGCGGAGCCGAGTACGGCATCGTCCTGCACGGCTCGCACTTCGTCTTCGAGGGCTTCGAGGTCACCGGCGCGAGCGGCTTCTGTGTCGTCCACAAGGCGGACGACGTGACCATCCGCGACGTCGCGGTCCACGACTGCCCCAACCACGGCATCCTCGGGACCGACTCCGAGTCGGGCAGCCTCACGATGGAGTTCGTGGAGGTCTATGCCTGCGGCAGCGACCTCTACGAGCACCAGGTCTACATCGCCACCGACGAGTCGATGTACCCGGGCTCGGTCTTCCGCCTCCAGCACTCGTACATTCACGATGCAAACGGCGGCAACAACGTCAAGAGCCGCGCGGAGCGCAACGAGATCTACTCGAACTGGATCGAGAACCCCTACTACCACGTGCTCGATCTCATCGGGCCCGACGGGCAGGACCCCGGTCTCGCCCGGGAGGACAGCGACATCGTCGGCAACGTGCTCATCCAGCGCCGCGAGTGGATGGTCGCGCGCTTCGGCGGGGACGGCACCGGCGACACGAACGGCCGGTACCGGTTCGCTTACAACACCGTCATACTTGGCCCCGACGCCACCGGCCTCTGGCTCCGCTACGGGCTCGAGAGCGTCGCCGTCCACGACAACGTTTTCCTGACGGAGGGCGGCTCGCCGCCGCTCATCAACGACGGCGAGGCCGCGTGGACCAACGGCCCGCAGCTCTCCGGCGAGCGGAACTTCGTCCAGAGCGGGCTCACCGCGCCAGCCTTCTTCACCGGCACGGTGACCGGGGCCGACCCAATGTTCAAGGACATGGCCGGCGGCAACCTGGTCCCGCTCGAGGGCAGCCCCCTCAAGGACGCGGGCGCGCCGGGCGTGGGTCCGGCCGGCTTCGAGATCCCGAGCCCGCTCACCGTCCCCACCACGGTCCCTCCGGCGCTCGGCGTCTCGGCGGACCTCACGCCCATCGCTCGCCCGACGGACGCGACCCCCGATATCGGCGCGTACGAGTTCGGCACGGTCGTCACCCCCGGGACGGGCGGCTCCGGCGCTGGAAGCGGCTCGGGGGCAGGCCCCGGCTCGGGAAGCGGCTCGGGCGGCGGCGACGGCATCGGGGACGAGGACTCGAATGGCGACGTCGAGGGCGTCGCCTGCGACTGCCGGTTGCCCGGTGCGCCCACGCCGGCCGCGGGCGCCAGCCTGCTCGCGCTGGCAGTGCTCGCCCTGCTGCGTCGGCGGCGGTAGCGCCCGCCGGGTCGAGGTAGGGCGCCGCTGTCAGGCCCGGCGCCTGTCAGGGTGTGCCACGCGCGTTCCGTTTGGGAAGAAACGAAGCTATTCTGTGGGTCGTCGGTGCGCGCACGCTTCTTGCGAGGCGCGCCGACGTCGAAAGGGGACTCCTTCTCATGCTCCACCGCTGGCTCGCCCTCGCCCTCGCTGCTCCGCTCACCGTCCTCGTCGCTGGCTGCCCGGAGGAGGAGACGACCGCGCCAACCGAGAGCCCCCTCGCCGCACCGCCCGAAGGCCAAGGCTTCCAGTTCGGCACGGGTGAGCAGCCCGTCGGCCCCGGAGAAGAAGTACAGAACTGTTACTTCTTCAAGGTGAAGGACCTCATGGCGGACGGCAAGGTCGAGTCCGGCATGATGAACCTCCACCGCGTCCAGATCTTCCAGCGGGAGGGGTCGCACCACATGAACCTCTTCCGCGTGCGGACGATCGTCCCCGGGGACGAGGGCCTCGACCCGACAAAGGGCCCGTACCTCAACAAAAACGGGCAGGGCCCCTGCTTCAAGAGCACGAACTGGGCGGACTGGCCGCTCATCGCCAACACGCAGATCGACGGCAACCTCGACTGGACGTTCCCCGACGGCGTCGCCAACAAGCTCGACCCCGAGGAGTACGTCATGCTCCAGTCGCACTTCGTGAACGCCTCCACCCAGACAACGCCGGAGGGCGCGGGCGAGGTTCTCATCAACTTCTGGCACCTGCCGGACAACGAGGTCGTCCACGAGATGGGCACCTTGTTCGCGACCAAGCAGTCGATCCGGGTCTGCCAGAGCAACCCGTCGCCCACCTACTCCGGCAGCTGCCAGCTCGCCGGGGCAGAGCAGCCCATCACGGTCGTCGGGGCCAACGGCCACTTCCACTCGCGCGGCAAGCAGTTCCAGATGTTCTCGTGGGACGGCGTGACCACCACGCAGCCCGCCGACACCGCCAAGTTCTACGAGTCGGACAAGTGGGACGAGCCGCCGATGGCCATCGGCGACTCGCTCGCGCAGATTCAGCCTAACGGCGGTGTCTTCTACACCTGCTCGTACCAGTGGCAGGAGCCGCCCGCGGCGATCGGCTGCGACGGTCTGAACGAGTTCGATCGCACCGTGAAGATGACGTCCGAAGACCAGCTCGACTGCTGCTACACGTTCGGGCCTGTCGTCGACAAGAACGAGCACTGCAACATCTTCGTCTATTATTATCCGAAGTCCGAGGACGTGAACTGCTTCTGATGACAAGACCGCTCTCGTGGCGGGCGCTCGCGATAGTCGCCACGCTCGCCGCCTCCATCTTGGCTTGCTCCGATGACGAAGGGACGACGTCGACCACGACGTCGTCGTCGACAGGCGCCCCGACCTGCACGCTCCCATTCATTGGAGATCAAACGAAGAGCCCCGAGCTGGAGCTCTTTTATTACGGGGCCGACCAGATGGACCACCCGCTCACCGAGGGCGGTGGCATCGACATCATCGAGCCCCCTCAAGGCGGCCGCGTGCTCTTCGTGGGTGTGCGGGCCACGAACGTGGACCCATGTGGCGTCACGCTCACCGGCGCGCTGCGTGACCCTGCGACGACGCTCGTGCGCTTCGACACCCGCAACTTCAACCTGAAGGACGACGGCGCCGGCTACGGCCGGAGCGCAGAGGGCGACATCGCCTCGTACGCGAACATCCCCGTCTGCCACAACACGTGGCTCGAGACCGATATCTACGGCAGCACCTTTTCGCTCGAGGTCACCCTGAAGGACAAACGCGGCCTCGAGAGCATGAAGACGATCAGCGTGGTGCCTGCGTGCGCGGAGCCCGGCGACAAGCAGGTCCAGTGCGAGTGCATCTGCAAGGGTGGCTACACGCTGGGCGAAGCGTGCGGAGCAGGCGGCGGGGGTGGAGGAGTCGGAGGCGGCGGATGAGCTCGAGATGGTTCTTGGCGCTCCTGGGCGCGCTCGCTGTCGCGCCAGCCTGTGGCGACGACTCGAGCACCGGCACGGGCGGAACGGGCGGAGGTGCGGGCGGCACCCCCTCGGCTCCGGCGTGGCAGGTCGTGTTCGACGACGCCAAGCTCGATCGCGCGCTCCTCGCCGTTTGGGGG
Source organism: Myxococcales bacterium (assembly GCA_016794345.1). Classification (GTDB taxonomy): domain Bacteria; phylum Myxococcota_A; class Polyangia; order Polyangiales; family Polyangiaceae; genus Xiheicaenibacterium; species Xiheicaenibacterium phototrophicum. The sequence continues at coordinate 58,771 of JAEUKE010000090.1, read as the reverse complement.
ACCAGCTCGAAGAGCGTCTACGCCGTGGGCGGTCCGCTGAAGAACAGCGGCTTCGACGCCCTCGCCATCCACTTCGACGGCAAGACCTGGAAGGACCTGAAGCCCGGCGGCACCAGCTCGTTCTGGTGGGTCCACGGCACGAGCGACAGCGACATCTGGATGGTCGGCGAAGACGGCCGCATCACCCACTACGACGGGCAGAGCTTCGTCGAGCACCAGTCCGGCACCACGGCGACGCTCTGGGGTCTCATGGCGTTCTCGCCGACCGACGTGTGGGCCGTGGGCGGCATGGTCGGCGGCCCGAGCACGACGCCTGACGACGTCGTCCTCCACTACGACGGCTCGGCGTGGTCACCCGTCGTCTTGCCTGGAGCGCCGAAGAACCGCGCGCACTTCAAGGTCTGGGGGACGAGCTCGGACGACCTCTTCGTCGTCGGCGAGGCGGGCGTCATCTGGCACAAGAAGGGCAGTGAGTGGGTGCTCGAGTCGGACCCGCCGGTCTCTTCGGGGACCATCACCACCGTGCACGGATGCTCAGCGACAGACGTGTGGGCCGTCGGCGGCCGCGACCTGCTCCACTACGACGGTGCCGCGTGGACGCGCCTCGATCGCACGCTCACGAACGACGTGAACGGCGTCTTCTGCGGCGGGGGCGGTGTGGGGATCGTGGGGATGGGCGGCCTTAAGCAGCGGTATGACGGCTCCGCGTGGGCCGACGACTTCTCGGCCGACCCCCATGGTGATCTCCACGCGATCTGGCGTGACGAGACGGGCGCGTACTGGGCCGTTGGCGGCGAGTTCATCGGCAGCCCCAAGCCCAACGTGAAGCGTAACGGCATCGTAACGCGTTACGGTCCCGGTACGGTCCCCACCACGCTGGAGTGACGCTCGGTCTGGCGCTCGTAGCGCGCGGGTGTGAACCGAGATTCACGCATCGCCCCGCGCGAGCAGGAATCCGCGGGGAATTGCCCTGGTTGGGTTGAATCTGGCCCGGTGGCGACCGTCTTGCTTACGATGCGGTTCGGACCGCCGCATCGTCTTTCAAGGAGAGTTCTTCCATGCGTATCGCACCCTTGCTTCTCGGGGCCGCCGGCCTCGCTGCCTCTCTCGCCTTTGCTCCGCTCGCTCAGGCCAAGGGCCTCGACGCCTGCGGCAACCTCTACTTCGAGGCGGAGGGGAACTTCGAGTGTGAGGTCTACGTGGACCCGCCCGAGTGCAAGGCCAAGTGCGAGCCGCTGACCTTCGAGGCCGAGTGCGCCGCCGAGCTCCAGGTCGGCTGCGACGGCCAGTGCAACGTGACCGCCGAGGCGAGCTGCACCTCGAGCTGTCAGGGCTCGTGTGAAGCGTCGTGCAGCGGCGGCGAGTTCGACTGCGAGGCGTATTGCGAGGGCAACTGCACGGCGGACTGTGACGCGCAGTGCTCGGCCTCGAGCAACAAGGGCGAGTGCCGGGCCTCGTGTGAGGCCACCTGCCAGGGCGAGTGCGCGGCGGGCTGCAACGTCCAGCAGCCGGACTGCCAGGCGCAGTGCCAGGGCTGCTGCAGCGGCGAGTGCACCGCCGAAGTGAACATGGACTGCCAGATCGACTGCCAGGCGAGCGGCTACGTCGACTGCAAGGCCCAGCTCCAGGGCGGCTGCGAGGCGCAGTGTGACTCGGGCGACGGCGCCATGTTCTGCGACGGCCAATACGTGCAGGCGACGAACATCGACGACTGCGCCGCTGCGCTCGCCGACTACTTCTCGATCGAGGTGCAGTTCTACAGCGACGCGGAGTGCTCGGGTAACAGCTGCAAGGCGGAGGCGGGCTGCTCGGCGGACTGCGCCGCGGCGCCGTCGGACTCCGACTTCAGCTTCGGTCTCATGGCGCTCGGCATGGCGACCTTCGGGCTCGCCTTCGGCCGCCGCGTGGTGAAGCGCCGCAAGTGACGTCGGCTCGAGGCGACGACGCCACACCTTGCGGGTGACGTCGTCCCGTGGGCTCACCCCAAAGCCCCCCTCGGCCAAAGTCGAGGGGGGCTTTTGTTTGCGTGAACGCAACGCCTCGGAAGTGAGGCGTCGCGGCGAGGGCGGAGAGCGAAGAGCACGGCCGACTGCGGCGTTGTCCTTCGCGTGGTAGAACGCGGACGGATGATGCGCCGGGCGGTGGCTCTCACGCTGATGGGGCTCTTGGCTTGCTCCGATCCCGGACCGTCGCCCGTCGTGCCGCCGGGACCTGTCGCGACCTCGACGCCGTCGTCCGCGTCGCCCTCTGCCGCCGCGACCGCGAGCGCGAGCGGGAGCGCCGTCCAAGCTTTCGTCGAGCCGCCCGCGCCGCCCGCGCCCAACCCGCCGATCGAGCTGAAGATGGGCGGGGCGGAGGCCGTGAAGGGGGAGAGCGGCATCGCGACGACCGTGGAGCCGAACGCCACAAAGGCCGCGGTCGAGGTCCTCGACAAGGGCGGCAACGCGGTCGACGCAGCCGTCGCGGCCGCGTACGCGCTCGCGGTCACACACCCGAGCGCCGGCAACCTCGGCGGTGGAGGCTTCATGCTCGTGCGCATGAAGTCGGGCGAGTCGGTCGCGATCGACTTCCGCGAGGCCGGGCCGACGGGCGCGACGACGGAGAAGGTGGTCGCCGAGGTGGACGCCGGCGGCGTGGGCTGGGCCTCCACCGCGGTGCCGGGGACGGTCGCGGGCCTCAACCACGCGCGCGATCGCTTCGGCAAGAAGCCGCTGGGCGAGCTCCTCGCGCCGGCCATTCGGCTCGCGAAGAAGGGCCACAAGCTCTCGCCGCGCGCGGCGCAGTCGCTCGCGGCGCAGTGGCCCAAGCTCAAGGCGGACCCGGCAGCGCGCGCGGTGTTCGGAACGGCAAAAGGAAAGCAGCCACACGAAGCAGGCGACAAGATCGTGCAGCGCGATCTCGCGAAGACGCTCGAGGCGATCGCGAAAGACGGCGACGCGGGTTTCTACGCGGGCGCGTTCGCCGACGCGGTCGACGCGGCCATGAAGAAGAACGGCGGCCTCGTCACGAAGGCCGATCTCGCGTCCTACCGCGTCAAGGATCGCGCGCCGCTCCGGTTCAGCTACCGCGGCTTCACGGTCGAGACGATGCCGCCGCCGTCGATGGGAGGCGTCGCGATCGCGGAGACCTTGTCCTTGATGGAGCGGCTCGGTGCGCACGACGCGCCGGCCGACTCGGCGCGCGCGTACCACCTCTTCGTCGAGTCCGCGCGTCGCGCCTACGTCGACAGGCGCAGCGTCGGCGCGGACCCGGACTTCTACGCCGATCGCGTGAAGCCCGACGCGACGGCCGCGCTGCTCAGCGGGCTGCACCTGCTCTCCCGGCCGGTCGATCCCGCCAAGGCGACGCCGCTCGCCGACCTCGCGCCGGAGCTCGCGCAGATCGCCAAGGAGTCGCCCGAGACGACACACCTCTCCGTCGTGGACGCCGAGGGGAACGCCGTCTCGCTCACGGTGACCCTGTCGGCGAGCTTCGGGGCGAAGGTCATCGTGCCCGGCACCGGCGTCCTCCTGTCGAACGCGCTCGGCGCTTTCTCGCCGAGGGGCCCCAACGACGCTGCGCCCGGCAAACGCATGGCGAGCTCGATGAGCCCGACGATCGTCAGCCGCGACGGCAAGACCCGCATCGTCATCGGCTCACCCGGCGGCGACACCATTCCCAACGTGATCTCGCAGGTCCTGCGCAACCTCATCGACTACCGGATGACGGTCGACGCCGCGGTCAAGCGCGGGCGCGTGCACCATCAGCTCGTCCCCGACGAGGTCCGGACCGAGCGCGGCAACGACCTAGGCGACACGATCAAGAAGGAGCTCACGGGGTGGGGTCACAAGATCGCGCCCAGCCCCATCCCGCTGGGTGACGTGAAGGCCATCGTCCTCGACGACGAGACCGGGGTCGCTTACGGCTTCGCCGACCGGCGGGAGGGCGGCCTCGCCTTGGCGGCGGGCAAAGCGGGGACTAGGCTCCCCGCGAGATGATCCCGCGCTACACGCCCACCGACTTCGCCGAGCTCTGGTCCGCCGACGCCCGCTACGCCACGTGGCTCGAGGTCGAGCTCGCCGCGTGCGAGGCCATGGAAGCAGACGGCCGCGTGCCGAAGGGTACCGCCGCGGAGATCCGCGGGAAGAACCTTCGCCTCGACTCTGCGCGGATCGAGGAGATCGAGAAGACGACGAAACACGACGTCATCGCGTTCCTCACGCACGTGGAGGAGCTCGCGGGTCCGTCGGCGCGCTTCCTCCACCTGGGGATGACGTCGAGCGACGTGCTCGACTCCAGCTTGGCCGTCCTCCTGACGCGCGCGACCGACAAGATCTTGCAGCGAACCGACGACTACATCGTCGCGCTCGAGTCGCGCGTGCGCGAGCACCGGATGACCCCGATGATCGGGCGCAGCCACGGCATCCACGCCGAGCCCGTCACGTTCGGCGTCGTCCTCGCCGGGCACCTGGCCGAGGCCAAGCGCGCGCGGACGCGCCTGCGCGCGGCGCGGGAGGAGATCGCCGTCGGGAAGATCGCGGGCGCCGTCGGCACGTACGCGCACCTGACGCCCGAGATCGAGCGGCACGCGCTCTCCGCGCTGGGGCTCCACTTCGAGACGGTGAGCACGCAGGTCGTGGCGCGCGACCGTCACGCGGCGCTCTTCTCGGCCATGGCGCTCCTGGCCGCCTCCATCGAGCGGCTCGCAACCAACGTCCGCCACTGGCAACGCACCGAGGTCGCCGAGGCGGAGGAGCGCTTCACCGCCGGTCAGAAGGGCTCGAGCGCCATGCCACACAAGCGGAACCCCATCTTGAGCGAGAACCTCTGCGGCCTCGCTCGCGTCGTGCGCGCTGCGGTGGTGCCCGCTCTGGAGGACGTGGCGCTCTGGCACGAGCGCGACATCTCGCACTCCTCCGTCGAGCGCATGATCGCGCCGGACGTGACGGCGACGATGGCCTTCATGCTCGACCGCGCGCGCGGCCTCGTCGAGGGCCTCGTCGTCTATCCGAAGGGCATGCAGAAGAACCTCGATCGCTCGGGCGGGCTCTTCTTCAGCGAGGGTGTGCTCCTCGCCATGGTGAAGAAGGGTAGGCCGCGGCAGGCTGCGTACGAGATCGTACAGCGCAGCGCCATGCGCGCCTTCTCCGGCGACGGCACCTTCCGCGAGAACCTGAAGAGCGACAGCGACGTGCTCGCGGTGCTCACGGGCGCCGAGATCGACGAGGCCTTCTCGCTCGATCACGCGCTCGCCCACTGCGGCGCCATCTGCGATCGCGCGCTCGTGATGGGCTGACGATGCGCGCGGGCCTCTTCGTCGGCGCTCTATTTCTTCTGTCCTCTGCGTGTGTGGAGGTGCGGGCGCCGCGCGCGCCCGGAGAGGCCTCGCCGCGCGCGACCATCGACGCGATCACCGACGCGGTCGTCAGCCGACCTGCGACCGCGCGCTCCCTGGGGCTGCGGGACGAGTTCGACGGCAAGGTTGCCGACTACTCCGAGGCGGGCATCCTCGCGCGCGCGAAGAAGCTCGACGCGGCGAAGGCCGACCTCGCGAAGCTCGACGCGACCAAGCTCGGGGAAGACGAGAAGCTCGACGTCGAGCTCCTGCGGCTCGGGATCGAGGAGGAGCTCTTCCAGATCCGCGAGCTCGAGACGTGGCGGCGCCGGCCCCAGTATTACGAGGAGCTCTTCGCGCTCGATAGCTACCTCACGCGGGACTACGCCCCGTTCGACGAGCGAGCACGACGCCTGCTCGCCCACGTGAAGGCGAGCCTCCCGCAGACGCACCACATCGAGGCGAACCTGAGAGGGCCGCTCCCCGAGCCGTTCGTCAAGACGGACATTGGCATCTACCGCGGCTACGCCGAGTACCTCGGCGGAGACGTCGTTCGGCTCCTCGCCGACGTGAAAGACGCGACGCTGCGGGAGGAGGCGATCGCCGTCGTGAAGGAGCTCGCCGCGAGGGCCGCGCACGTCGCCGGCTACCTCGAGAAGCAGGAGCTGCCGCGCGCCGACAAGAGCTACATCCTCGGCGCTTCGCAGTACGCGCGCCTCCTCGAGGTTCAGGAGGCGCTCTCGATCCCGCTCCCCGAGTTCGAGCGCATGGCGGAGGAAGACCTCGCGCGCAACAAGGCCGCGTACGAGGCGCTCATGGGCTCCACGAAGGTCTCACGGCCGCCGATCCCCAAGCTGCTCGAGACTGCGACGTCGCTCACCTTCACGGCCAAGGTCTTCCTCGAGCAGAAGAAGCTCGTCACGCTCCCGCCCGAGGGGAAGATCGAGGTGAAGGAGACGCCGCCGTTCATGCAGTGGAACAGCGCGTTCCTCGACGGGCCCGGCCCGTTCGACCGGGCGGATTTGCCCGCCTATTACTACATCACGCTGCCCGACCCGTCGTGGCCCGCCAAGGAGCAGGAGGAGTACGTGATGCCCTTCGGCACGCTGCTCGCGACGAGCGTGCACGAGGTCTTCCCTGGGCACTTCTTGCACGGCCAGTGGATCCGACGCGCGCCGACGCGTACCCAGAAGATGCTCGCGAGCTATTCGTTCGTCGAGGGCTGGGCGCACTACGGGGAGCAGCTCATGATCGAACAAGGCTTCGGCGCCGACGATCCGCAGTCTCGGCTCGGGCAGCTCGGCGACGCGTTGCTCCGCAACTGTCGGTTCGTGGTCTCGATCGGCCTGCACACGAAGGGCATGACGCTCGAGCAAGCGGAGGAGCGCTTCGTGAAGGACTGCTTCCAGGATCGCGCGACGGCGAAGCAGCAGGCCTACCGCGGCACCTTCGACCCCGGCTACTTCGCGTACACGCTCGGCAAGATCCAGATCCTCGAGCTCCGCGCGCAGGCCCAGGCCGCGCTGGGTCTGAAGTTCGACAACCAGCGCTTCCACGACGCCCTCCTCGCGCACGGCGCGCCGCCCGTCCCGCTCATCCGCGAGCGCGTGCTGCGCGACATCGGCGCAGCGCGCTGACGGAGGCGAGACGGGCGGGCCCCGGCTACACGCGCTCGATGGTCCCGCGCGACGCCTTCAGGAACTTCCAGAAGAGCACGAGGGCCACGAACGCGAGCCCGATGCAGAGGCCCCACCACAGGCCGCGTTCGGCCATGTCGAGGCCAAACGCGAGCAGGAGCGACACGGGGAGGCCGAGCACGTAGTAGCCGATCATGTTCGCGTATTGGATGAACCGCGTCTGCCCGATCCCGCGCAGGGCGCCGGCGCCCACCACCTGAGCGCCATCGAAGAGCTGGAACGCTGCCGCGATGGCGAGCAAGGGCACGGCCGACGCGAGCACCTCGGGCCTGTCCGACATGATGCTGGCGAGCTCGGTCGGGAAGAGGAGGAAGATGGCCGCCGTCACCGACATGTAGAGCGTGGAGGCCGTGAAGCCGGCCACGCCCGAGCGACGTGCTGCGGCGGGCTCTCCCCGACCCACGGCCCGGCCCACCCGCACGCTCGTGGCGTTGGCGATCCCCATGGCCACGGTGAAGGTCAGGCTCGCGAGTGTGATCGCCACTTGATGACCCGAGGCGGCCGCCGGGCCGATGCGGGCCGCGAGCACGCCGGCGAGCGAGAAGGCGCCCACCTCCGCCAGCAGCGTGAGCCCTATCGGCAGGCCGATGCTGGCGATCTTTCGGAGCGGCACGTCCTCGTCGCCTCCGCCCGAGGCGGGCAAGAGCTTGCGGAACCCCGCGTAGATGAAGACGAGCTGCGCCATCGACGCGAGGCCCGAAGCCACACCGGAGCCCGCCACGCCGAACGCGGGGAGGCCGATCGCGGGCAGGCCCACCTCTTCGAGCGCACCGTCGCCGAAGATGAGAAGACCGTTCGCGACGAAGTTCACCACGTTTGCGATGATCACGCCGATCACGAGGGGCCTCGTGTGCGTGCGCCCCTGCAGGTAGCTGCGCAGGGCCATCACCAGGAGGAACGGAATGGCGCCGGGCGCGCGGCCCCACAAGAAGTGCGCGGCGTGCCTGGCGGATATCGGCTCCACGCCGAAGGCTCCGAAGAAGAGCGGCGCGAGGGCGAGGATCGCCATCACGGGGATCGACAGGATCGTCGCGAGGCGGAGCCCGGACCGGAGGGCGGCCCGCGCGCGCGCGCCTTCGCCGGCGCCGAGTGCCTGCGAGACGACGGGGTCCATCCCGAACACCACCCCCATGGCGGCCACGGTGATCGTGAAGAAGAAGGCGTTGCCGAGGGCCACGCCGGCGAGCTCCGGCGCGCCGAGCCGACCCACCATGGCCGTGTCGACCACGCCGAGCAGCGTCCCTCCTGCGAAGGTGATGGCCAGTGGGAGACCCTCGCGAGCGACCGCGATCATCTCGGCGCCGAACCGGCGATAGGGGCGGTACAGGACCCTCAAGCGACGCGCGAGCAGCCTAGCGCCTTGCAGCGCGGGTCGCTCCAGCGTCGGGATTGACTGACCCCCGCCTGCGCTCAGGCGTGACATGGCGTCCTCCGACAGGAAAGTAGGTGTACCCGACGCGACGGCCGAGGGCACGCACACCTGACGACCGCCGGCGCCGGTACAGCGGGGGCGTCGCGCTCGGTCGAGCGGGTGTGGTACGTGGCAAACATGCCGCTCCTGATGATCCCCGGGCCCGTCGAGATCTCCCCGCGTGTGCTCGAGGCCTGCTCAGGCGCGCCGTCGAGCCACCTCGCGCCCGATATCATCGAGGCGTTCGGCGCCTCGCTCGGGCTCATGCGCAAGGCCTGGCTGGCGTCCGATTCGGCGCAGCCATTCGTGCTGCCGGGCAGCGGGACCACCGCCATGGAGATGGCCGCGACGAACCTGCTCGACCCGGGTGACGAGGCCGTCGTCGTGTGGACGGGGTACTTCTCCGACCGCATGGCGGAGATGCTCCGCCGTCGCGGCGTGAAGGTGACGGTCGTCGAGGCCGAGCCGGGCGACGTCCCCTCGCTCGACGCCGTCGGCGCCGCGCTGGGCTCGGGCTCGCCGCGCGCGCTCTTCGCGACCCACGTGGACACGTCGACCGGCGTGCGCGTCGATGCGCGAGCGCTCGCGCGGCTCGCCGCGGATCGCGGCGCGCTCTCGATCTTCGACGGCGTGTGTGCGACCGGCGGCGAGCGCTTCGAGATGCAAGCCTGGGGCGCGGACGTCTACCTCACGGCCTCGCAGAAGGCCGTCGGCCTGCCCGCCGGGCTCGGCCTCCTCGTCGTCGGGGAGCGCGCGCTCGAAGCTCGAAAGCGCCTGCGCGTGGCGCCGCCGCTCTCGCTCGACTTCGACTCGTGGATCCCGATCATGCGCGCCTACGAAGAGCGCCGCCCCAGCTATTTCGCGACGCCGCCCACCACGCTCCTTCGCGGGCTGCTTGTCGCCCTCGAAGAGATGCTCGACGGAGGGATGGAGGCGCGCTTCGCCGAGCACGAGCGCGCGGCCAGGCGCATGCGCGCCGGGTGGGGCGCGCTCGGTCTGTCGCTCTTGCCGAAGCGCGAAGAGATCACGGCCAACACGCTGAGCGCCCTGTACTTGCCCGACGGGGTCGGTCCCGAGCTGGCCGCGGAGATCGGCAAACGTGGCGTCGTCGTCGCGGGCGGGCTCTTGCCCGCGCTCCGCACGCGTTACTTCCGCGTGGGGCACATGGGCGCGGTCCTCAAGCGCCCGGAGGCGCTCCGCGCGACCGTCGGGGCCGTGGGTGAGGCGCTCGGCGCGCTCGGTCACCGGGCCGACGTCGCGGCCGCGCTCTCGGCCTTCGAGACATGACCTGGATCCGAGCCGCCGCGACCCGTGCGATCGTCGCCGCCGCTCGCTCCCGCGGCGTCGAGCCCGCAGCGCTCCTCCGCAGCGCCAAGGTCGGTGAGCTTCCGGACGACGCCTGGTCCACGGTGCCGCTCACGCTTCACTTCGCGGTCCTCGAGACCGGCGTGCGCCTGCTCGACGACCCCGGCTTCATCGTGGACGTCGCGCGGCACGTGCCGGTCGAGACCTACGACGTGATGGGCTTCGCCATGCGCTCGGCCCCCGATCTCGCAGGCGCGGTCGAGGTTGCGCGGCGCTACCAGCCGCTCTACACCTCGTCGAGCACCTTCGACGTCGATCGCTCGAGGAGCGGCCTGCGCGTCTGGCTCCGGCCGAGCGGCCCGCTCCCGCTCGCCGCTCGGTGCGCGACCGAGAGCGCGGTCGCGCAGATGGTGGAGATCGCGCGCCAGCTCGCCGGCCGAGCGTTGAGCCCGCTCCGCGTCGCGTTCCGCCACCCCGCCCCGAAGAAGACGCGCGCTCACGAGGCGTTTTTTGGAGCACCAATCGAGTGGGAGGCGCCGCTCGCCGAGATCGTGTTCGACGCCGAGGCCGCCGGCACACGCGTGGTGAGCGCCGATCCGCGGCTCCACGCCTTCCTGGTGAAGACGGCCGAGGCTGCGCTCGCCGAGCACCGGCCCCCGGCCACGCTCGTCGATCAGGCGCGCCGCGTCGCCGCCGAGCTCTTGCCCTCGGGCAAGCTGTCGATCGAGTCGATGGCCGCGAGGCTCGGCACGACCGACCGGACGCTCCGCCGCAGGCTCGCCGAGCAGGGCACCTCGTTCCTCGAGATCCGCGACGCGGTGCGGCTCGATCTCGCGAAGCAATACCTTGCGGAGCGGTCTTTGCCGCTCGGGGAGGTCGCGTTCCTGCTCGACTTTGCCGACGAGCGCGCGTTCCGTCGCTCGTTCCAGCGATGGACGGGGGAGTCGCCCGCGCGTTACCGCGCCGCGCGCTGACATGGCCGCTCTTGTCCCCATTCTGGCCGGCCCGGTCCGCGACCGAGCACGGCCTCGCGCCTACTTTCGTGGGCATGAAGACGAGAAACGGAGCTTCTCTCGCGATGCTGTTGGCCGTGGCTCTCGTGGGCTGCCGCGACATCGAGGCGATCGAGCGCGTGTCGCTCGACGACCTCGACACCACGGAGCGCGCGCGGATCGATCTGGGCCAGCGCCTCTTCTTCGACCCGGCCCTGTCCGCCGACGGCACCGTGTCCTGCGCCAGCTGCCACCTGCCGAGCGACGGCGGGGACGACGGGCGTCGGGTCGGCGTCGGCGTGGCCGGGCAGGAAGGCCGGCGCAACGCCCCCACCGTGCTCAACGTGGGCTTCAAACAACACCTGTTCTGGGACGGACGCGCCGAGACACTCGAGGAGCAGGCGCTGATGCCGCTCTTCGCCGACGACGAGATGGCCGCCGATCGCTCCACGGTGGAGGTGTACCTCGCAGGCGATCCGCTCTACCCCGGGATGTTCGCGGAGGCCTTCCCGGGGATGCCGCCGACAATCGACCTGGTCGCGATGGCGATCGCGAGCTACGAGCGCGCGCTCGTCGCGCCGAGCCGCGTGGACGCCTTCCTGCTCGGTGAGGAGGCCGCCCTCTCCGAGACCGAGGTGCGCGGCATGGACTACTTCCGGAGCAACTGCGCGTTTTGCCACGACGGTCCGGGCGTGGGCGGCCAGCGCTTCGCGCGGCTCGGTGAGGAGGTACCCTTCCCGCGAGACAGACAGGACGATCAGGGCCTCTTCGAGCGCACGGGCGACGAGGGCGACAAGATGACCTTCGTCATTCCCCAGCTCCGCAACGTGGGGCGCACCGCTCCCTACTTCCACGACGGGAGCGTCGAGACTCTCGAGGAGGCCGTGGAGCTGATGGCGCGTCATCAGCTCGGCGAAGAGCTCGACGACAAGACCATCGCGGACGTCGCGGCGTTCCTCCGCGCGCTCGACGGTGACGTGGAGCCGGCGCTCGCAAGGGATCCGTTCGGCGACCGCGGCGGCACGGTGCGCTAGCTCCGCCCGAGCCGCGTGTCACACTCCTCCTCGCTCCGTCGAAACGAGGACATGGCACGCACGGGCACCGCGCTCCTGGCCGCTCTCACCCTGCTGGGGGCCTGCGACGCGAGCGTCGGCTCGAATCGCCGAGCGACGGACGCGTCGCCGCCGCCGCTCGCTTCGGCCGCGGTGGCCTCGGCCCGGTCTGCGCCGGAGCCACGCGCCTCGCCGTCAGCGCCACCGAGGTCGAGCGCCGTCGCGCCGCCCGCGCCGGCCTCCGTCACGCGCCTCGATGTCCCGGGTGATCTGCCCGCGTCGATCGTGGCGAGCGCGGACGGCAAGCCGCCGCGCATCGTGTTTCTGCCCGGTATCTGCTCCAACGCCGGGGCTTACCTCTACGGGTTCGCCGAGGCCGCGCGCGCGCTGGGTGGGGCCATCGCGATCGACGGCGATCGACCTTGTGGCGGCTCGACCGACTTCCACAGCATCACCTCGGACCCCGTCCACGAGGAGCCGCGCATCGAGCGGGCGCTCGCGGCGGCGGGCGTCGAGTCACCGGCGAGCGCCGACATCGTCTTCATCGGCTACTCGCTCGGGGCCACGCTGATCGAGAACCTCGTCAAGCGATCACCGGAGCGGTACCCGCGTGTCATCCTGATCGGCTCGCCGCGTCCGCCGCGGCTCGATCGGCTCGGCGGTGCGCGAGCGGTCGCGACGATGTCGTGTTCGCTCGACGTACCGAAAAGAATGCGCGATGCGGTCGGTGTCCTCTCTCGCGCCGGCGTCTCGTCGGCCTATTTCGAGATGCCCGGCTGCACTCACGGCAACCTGGCCGAAGGTGATCGCGTCTTCGCCGAGGCGCTCGCCTTCCTGGACGATTCGCGCCGCCGCTGACCCATGGCTCCGCGCCTCAGCCCTGGCGTCGCGCGTGCGCAGGGGTCGCCACGGCCTCGGCCGCCGCCGCAGCCTCCTGCTCGGCCAGGTGGTCGGGGGTCACGGGGGCCGGCGCGACGCGGATGGGGGTGACCTGTTGCGGACCGGAGGCAGGCGGGACGCTCGGCTTCGAAGGTGGCTGCGGGACGTCGATGCGCACCCGCGGCCGCTGTGCGAGGAACTGTGTCAGGCGACGCGCGTCGACCTCGAGCGCTTGATCGGCCGCGACACGCGGCTTCTTCTTGTGCCCGCTCGGGAACACCAGCCTCACGATCTTGATCGCGAAGGGCAGGCCCAGGATGAATGAGGGGATCTGGAACCAGACGCCGTCCCCTCGGTCGAAGCCGGATGACAGATTGATCAGCAAGAAGAAGCAGGCGAGCAGGCCCCAATACGCCAGCAGCCGCTTGATCTCGGCGTGCGTCCGCGCCTTCTCCGCTTCGTTGGCCTCGATCGTGCCGCGGTCCACGAGCTGCGACATCATCGCCTGTTGCACGGTGAGCTCGTCGAGCCCGACCTCTTGCGCGGCCTGCACCACGTCGTCGTAGCCGTATTTCTTCGGCTGGACGCTGAGCGCGCGATCGAAGATCTCCGCGAGCTCCTGGGTGGAGTAGCGGCGCGTGAACGAGAAGCCGGCGAGCTCTTGCCGCGGCGACGCGGGCGGCGGGTACGAGACGGGCCGCCCGGGCGGGGAGCCTGGGAGGATCGACGACGGCGGCGGCCCCGAGAGCGGAGCGCCCGGCGTGACCGGGGACGCGGCCGCCTGCGCTGCCGCGATGAGCAGGTGCATGGTGGGGAAGCGATCGTCGGGGCGCTTCTGCAGGGCGCGGCGCACCACGGCGGCGAAGGGCAAGGGCATCCGGGCGGCCGAAGGAGGAGGAGCCGGCTCCTCCGTCATGATCGAGGCGATGACGGCGAGCGGGTCTGTGCCCGTCCAGGGAGGGCGGCCGACGAACACCTCGTACGCGGTGACGGCCCAGGCGAACTGATCGCAGCGGTGATCGATCCTGTCGCCGCGGATCTGCTCGGGCGCCATGTAGGTGGGCGTCCCGACCTTCACGCCGTCCGCCGTCAGGGTGGAGAGCGACGAGCTCGTGGGCGCGCTGGGATCACCCGGCGGTCGCGTGCGCCTCGCGATCCCGAAGTCGAGCACCTTCACGCGCCCGTCCGACCGCACGATGATGTTCTCCGGCTTCACGTCGCGGTGGATGAGCCCCGCGTCGTGTGCAGCGCCGAGCGCCCGCGCGACCTCAAGCAGACAGCGGATGCGTTCGTCGGGCGATACGGTCGCGTCGCCGACGATCGAGCGGAGCGAGCGGCCCGGCACGAGCTCCATCGCGATGTAGGGGCTGCCTTCGACCTCGCCGACGTCGTAGACGGCCACGACGTTCGGGTGGTCGAGCTGCGCCGCGGCGCGCGCCTCACGGACGAGCCGGGCGCGCGCCTCCGGGTCGTCGTCCTGGACGAGCACCTTGATGGCCACGCGGCGATCGAGGCGCTCGTCGTAGGCGCGGTAGACCCGACCCATGCCGCCCTCCCCGAGAGGCTCCTCGATGCGGAACCTGTCCACCTGGTCCCCGGGCTTCAGCATGGCCGGCGCGCATCCTCCGACCTCGGCCCCGGGGGATCAAGTGGCGCGCGCGGATCCTGGAGCCGTGAGGAACACGAACGGGACGAACGCTCCGTAGTAGAGCGCGTTCGGCAGGAGGCGCAGCAGGTGGCCGGCGTCGACCCCCGAGAGGATGATGATGTCCGCCGTGGCCCAGAGGCCGTACTGCACGAGGACAAACGTCGTGATCCGCAGCAGCCATGAGCGCAGCGGCCCCTCGAAGCTCTCGAGCCGGCGCGGCAAGACGGCCAGGCGAAGCGTGATCACGAGCGTGAACATCATCAGCTCGTAGACCAGGAAGATCATGCGCACGTTCTCGAACGTGGCCGGCCAGATCTTCTGCGGGACGACCGACGTGACAGGGACGATGAACGCGAGGAGCGTGCCGTAGAGCCAGCCCACCGGCGGCCCTAGCCCGTGCGGCGCTGCGCGTGATCGGACGAAGACCTCCACCAGGACGAAGTACCGGAGGTCGCCCAGGATCACGAAGGCGATGCTCAGGTTCTGCTCGAGCGACGAGCCCTTGGGCACGGGCGCGAACCCACCCGTGACCATCGCGTCAAGGACGATCTCGAACAGGAAGAGGGTGGTCCAAGCGCCCAGGAACGCCTGCCCGCGCGCCCACAAGAGGACGAACGCGAGCGCGGCGATGAAGGCGATACCCGGGTGATGCCAGGGCGAAGCGTAGAGCCGTTCGAACACGCTCAGCGATAGCTCGGGGGCGGCTCGCTCGCGCCGGGGAGGGCCTTGTTCGGCTTCTCGGCGAACATCTCCACCATCATCGTCGGGGCGACGTGCAGCGCGAGGATCTCGGGGCGCGGCGGCGCGGTGGTGCGGGCCATGCGGAGCGCCTCATCCATCGTGCGCGCGGTCTCCCAGCCGAGCAGGCCCGGGATGTACTCGTTGTCGGCGCCGACGACGATCATGCGCCCGACGTGCTGGCGGCCCGCCTCGCCCCAGTACCACATGAAGAAGGCGTGGGCCGGGTGGTAGGCGTGACCCTTGCGGTACATCTCGATGTAGGCCGGGTTCGACGCGAACTTCTTCTCGAAGCGCCGGTGCAGCTCCATCGCGTCGCGCGTCTCGGGGAGCAGGCGGTGGACGAACTCGATGTACGGGGCGTGTTGCTCGTTGTCGAACTTGTCCGTGCAGGGGTGCAGCACGATCATCGTGCCGCCCTTCTTGAGCATCGGCACCCCCTTGTAGAGGTTGAAGAGGTAGCCGTTCGCCATCACCTGCACGAGCAGGGGGTTCAGGAAGGCGTGCACGTTGTACGGGCTGATGTAAGGGATGCCCGAGACGAGGATGTCCGCCTGGCCGACCACGGGGACCAGGTACTGATCGTAGCTGCGCTTGAGCGTGTGCTCGTGCACGGCCTCCGTCTCGCCCGCGAAGACGCCCGTGACGCCGTAGGGCGCGGGCACGCGATCGAACACGGCCTGTCGCAGGCTCTGAGGCGTCTTGTCGAGCGTGATCTTGAGCGCGCGGAGCGCGGCGCGCTCCGCTTGCGACAGGTCGTCCTCGTTCTTGGCGAGGAACTCGAGCGGCCGATCGAACATGCGGTTGTTGATCGTCGTCTCGATCGTGAAGACGCGCTTCTTCTTGTTCAGCACGCGGCCCATGCGCACGACGCTCGAGTTGAGCTCGCTGGCTGACGGGTCCATGTAGGAGTGGCAGTTGCGCATCACCTTCGGGTTGTGATGCGCCATGAGGCTCTTGTACCCGCAGAGGCCGACGCTGACCGACTTGTGGCCGCCGTCCATCGGGACGTAGTTGAGGTTCACGTAGATGATGAGATCGCTGTCCGCGGCGCGGCTGTTGATCTCGACGATCTCGCCGTGGTCGGTCTCGCCGATGTGCGTGAGCCCGTCGGGCGCCTCGGCGTCATGGTTGTAGAGCTTCTTCGGCCAGAACTTGTCGACGATCTTGTCGCCGAGCATGTGCCGGATCTCCCACTCCTTCATGCGGCGGTGGAAGCTCGTCGCGATGATGATCTCGATGTCGTCCACGCCGTGATCGGTGAGAAGGTCGAGGACGATCGTCGTCACCTTCTCGCGGATGTCCGGCCGCTTCATCGGCGGGAGCGGCAGCGAGATGTCGTCGACCGCGATGGTGACCTTCATGCCCGGCTTGAGCAGGGCGTAGAGCGGCTCCGAGTTGTACGGGTGGTTGATCGCGTAGCGGATGGCCGCGTCGACGTCCTTCAGCGGGGCGAGCGGGGGCTTCGGGTAGACGACGCGCGTGCCGGTCGGCAGGTCGACGTCCATCAGCTGGTCGCCGTAGAAGAGGGTTCGGGGCGCGCTTCGGCTGTCGATCGTGACGACGGAGGGGTGAGACATGTCTTTCTTCAGGCCGCGCGGTCGAGGCGGATGATGGGCCAGTGGTAGGTGCTCGCGAGGAGCTGGAGCTTGCGATCGGGGTTCACGGCGGCCGGGTTGCCCACGATGCTGAGCATGGGCACGTCCGAGTAGCTGTCCGAATAAGCGAAGCAGGCGTCCAGATCGTGGCCGTTCGCCCGCGCGTGGTCGCGCACGAGCTTCGCCTTCTCCGGCCCCGCGACGACCGGCCTCAAGAGCTTGCCGGTGGCGAAGCGGTCCTTCATCTCCAGCTTGTTGGCGATGACGCTGCAGCCGCCGAGGTGCTCGGCCAAGAGCTGCATGAGGAAGTCGAGCGCGCCCGACACCAGCACGACCTCGTGGCCCTTGTCCTTGCAGGTGCGGACGAGCTCCTTCGCGCCGGGGTAGATGTTCGGCTTGAGCACCTTGTCGAACGCCTCTTCGGCCAGGGTGAGCAGCCTGTCCTCGCTCATGCCCCCGTAGGACATGAAGAGCATCTCGTTGAAGAGCCGCCGGTCCTGCATCTCCGCCAGGGCGAGGATGGGCGCCCGCACGAAGGCCTTGCCCAGCTTTGCAAGCGAGTGGAGCGGCGTCGGCTGCCGCATCATGTAGAAGACCGTCGGGTGCACGAGGTTGGTGGAAACCAGCGTGCCGTCGACGTCGAAATAGCTCGCGGCCATGAAGCTGGCCGGTCAATCGCGGTTTTTTCGCGGACGGTCAAGGGGCACGTGCGGGAAGCTGCGCGAGCGGTCAGCTGCCGCCGCGCTGCATCACGGGCGTGGCCTCTCCCCCGAGGTCCCCATTGCCGCCGCCCCGCTCCCAGTGCGAACCTCCCGCCCCATGAAATTCCGGCTGCTCTCCGTCTTTGCCCTCCTCATGGCCTTCCATACTGGCTGCGACGCCCTCAAGGGCGGCTCCGACAAGGCCAAGAAGGAGGAGACGGAGGAAGAAGAGGACGACGAGCCGAAGAAGAAGAAGAAGAAGAAGAAGGACGAGGGCGCGTCGAGCGCCACCGCGGCCGCGTCGGCTTCGGCTGCGCCCACGGCCGCGCCCGCGGCGGACGCCCCGCCCCTCATCGACGGCCCCGCGCCCGACAAGAAGAAGTTCGCCGCCTTCCTCAAGGACGACAAAGCCAAGATGACGCCGGACATCTTCGAGACCGGCCTGCTCATGCTGCAAGACTGCCGGCTCGAGACACACGGCATCGACTACCAGTGCGACGCCTACAAGGACTTCAACAAAGGCCTCGGGCACCCGGCCGACCTGGACGACTACAAGCAGCGCGCCGAGATCGGCGCGAAGTACCTCCGGCACAAGGCTCCCGCCGTTCGGTACGAGGCCGTTCGCCGCGCCGCGAGCGGCATCGGGATCGGCAACAAGGACGCGCAGGTCAAGCAGATCCTCGTCGCCTGCCGGGCGGAGACGGAGCCGCAGGTGGTCGGGTCCTGCGTGGACTCGATCGGCTACATCGCGAAGGACAACGCCGACGTGAAGACCTTCGTCTTCGCGAGCCTCGAGCACGCGGACGACCGCGTGCGCGATCGCGCCGCGCAGGTGCTGGGATCACGGATCAACCAGCCGATCGACGGCGCGTACGACAAGCTCGCCGAGCGCGTCGAGAAGGACAACACCAAGAAGGTCAAGGCGACGGCTTGCCGCGGCCTCTCCGCGCCGGAGGACCCGCGCGCCCTCGAGGTGTTCAAGAAGCTCGTCGAGGCGAAGGGAACCGACGAAGAGGTGCGCAATGCCTGCTTCGAAGGGCTCATTCGCTTGTGGGCCGGCTACTCGTACCCCAAAAAGCCGAACGAGGAGGCCTACGAGCTCACCATGAAGGTGCTCGAGAAGAAGCCCCGCGACGACAAGCGTCCGCCCTCCAGCCTCATGGAGCTGGGCAGCGCGAAGACCGAGTTCAAGGACTACGACAAGAGCGGCAAGGAGTGGGCGAAGGCCGCGTCCTTCTACAAGAAGGACCGCCTCGTGAAGGTGCTCGAGGAGATCGCCCTCGACGAGGAGGCCAACCAGAGCGCGCGATCGAGCTCGCTCTACGCGCTCAAGTCGCTCGGCGCCAAGGCTCAGCTGACGAGCCTCGGCACCAAGCTGAAGGCCAAGAAGGACTCGGGGTCCAAGTACCTCTCCGAGACGGCGACGCGCCTCTCGAAAGAGAAGGACTGAGCGCCGGCACCACACCTGGACGTCGCGAGGTCCTGGGCGAAACGAGGACCATTCCCTCGTTTCGCCGGGGTCGTACGATCGGGCCATGGTCGCCCCCGCGCGAATCCTCGGGTCGTCTTCTCTTTGTGTAGGTTTGCTCGCCTCGGCCGCGCTGCCCATCTCGGGCTGCTCGGCCGATGACCAACTTGGATCGGGCGGAGCGAGCGCCTTCGACGCCGCGGCGGTGGGCAGCACCGGCGCGGGCTTCACGTCCGGAGCGGGAGGCGGCGGCACTGGCCTCGGATGCAGCGCCGATCTGAAACACGTCCTCGACGCGACGGGGAACGTCGTCTCGACGTGTGGCCCCGACCAGGGCTGCGCGGGCGGTACGTGCATTCCGGCGTGCGACGCGGCCGCGGCGAGCAAGGGCAGCATCGGCTGCGACTTCCTCGTCCCCACGCCGCATTTCGTCTCCGTCATCTTGCCGCCGTGTTTCGCGGCGTTCGTCACCAACAACTGGGACAAGCCGATCCACATCGACGTCTCGCGCGGCGGTCAGAGCTTCGACGTGACCGAGTTCGGCCGCGTCGCCGATGAAGACCCGAACGTCGGCCTCTGGGACGCGGTGCCCGCGTCCGGTCTGCCGCCCGGCGAGGTCGCCGTCCTCTTCTTGTCGGACGACCCTGCGAGCGCAAACGGCACGCCCACCACCTGCCCGATCGTGCCCGCGATCCGGGCGAGCGGCGGGACGGCCGTGTTCGGCAGCGGGGTCGGCACCGCCTGGCAGATCACGACCGACGCGCCCGTCACCCTCTACGACATCCTCCCGTACGGCGGCGCGGACTCCTTCCTGCCGAGCGCGGAGCTCGTGCTCCCCACGACCGCTTGGGGCACCAACTACGTGGCCGCGCTCCCGCCGGCAGGCAGCTTGAACGGCCTCGGCACCATGTGGGGCCAGGTCGTCGCCGCCGAGACGACCACGGTGACGGTGTTGCCGAGCGTCGCCCTCCCGCCGGCCGGCGGCGTGCCGGCGTTCCCGCCGGCCGCGCAGGGCTCCTTCACGCTGCAGGCGGGCGAGTACATCCAGTGGGACTCGGCGGAGATGACCGGCACCATCCTGCAAGCTGACAAACCCGTCGCCTTCGTCGGTGGCAACACGTACCAGTGTTACACGTCGGCCTCGTCGACGTTCGGCGGCTGCGACTCGGGCCATCAGCAGGTCCCCGCGGTGTCCGCCACCGGGTCCGAGTACGTCGGCAGCCCGTTCACTTCGCGCTCCGCGTCCTCGGAGGAGTCGATCCCTTACCGGATCGTCGGCATGAAAGACGGGACGACGCTCACGTTCGATCCGCCCGTCGCCGGGGCGCCCGCGTCCATCGGGCTCGGCCAGAGCGCCACGTTCGAAGCGCAGACGGCCTTCCGCGTGACCAGCCAGAGCGCGGACTTCCCGTTCTATATCGGGCAGTCCATGCCGGGCTGCGGGGTGGTCGGCGGCGACACTGTCAACTGTCCGGGCGACGAGGACTTCGTCAACATGCTTCCGCCCGCGCAGTGGCTCCTCCGGTACGTCTTCTTCACCGATCCGACCTACCCGACGACGAACCTCGTCTTCACCCGCAAGAAGACCGGCGGCGCCTTCGCGGACGTCACCCTCGAGTGCCTCGGTACGATCGACGGCTGGCAGCCGATCGGCTCCTCAGGGGACTACGAGATGGCGCGCGTCGATCTGATCCGCAACGGAGCGCCGAACGGCGCGTGCACGAACGGTCCGCAGCTCGCCGAGAGCGCGGCGCCGTTCGGGCTGACCGTGTGGGGGCTCGACACGTACTCCTCGTACGCGTACCCCGCGGGCGGCAACGCGACCACGATCAACACGGTGGTGGTGCCGCCCGTCCCGCAGTGAGCGCGCCGAGCGCGGGGTCGACCACGAGGCGCACGCCGACCTACTTGGTCTTCTTCACGATCACGAACTGCACGCGCCTGTTGCGCTGCCTGCCCGCGTCGGTCTGGTTCGTGGCGACGGGCCGCGTGGCGCCGTAGCCCTTGGCTGTGAGCCGCTTGCCGTCGATCCCGCGCTTCACCAGCCAGAGCCTCACCGCTTCGGCGCGCGCCTGAGAGAGGACCTGGTTGAAGTCCGCCGTGCCCTGATCGTCCGCGTGGCCCTGGACCTCGATTCGCTCGATCTCCGGGTGCTGCAAGATGACGTCGCGCACCTCCGTCAGGAGATCGTCGGAGACCGGGTCCACCGTCTGATCGAGGCTCGACTGCGCGAACTTGAAGGTCACCTGCCGCAGGATGACGATCTCACCCGTCGTGACACGCACCTCCTTCGGGCAGCCGTGGTGTGTCTTGTCCGCGTTGGGGAGGCCGCGCTCGTTGGGGCAGGCGTCCTCCGTGTCGGCGATGCCGTCGCCGTCGCCGTCGCGCGTGGGGCAGCCGTTCTTCGAGGGGTCGTCGTTGCGTGAGCCCTTCACCTTCGGACAGGCGTCGGTCTTGTCGGCGATGCCGTCCGCGTCGGCGTCGACCTCGCCGGGGCAGCCGTTCCGCTCCGGGTCGGGGCTGGAGACGCCCTTCTGGTTCGGGCAAGCGTCTTGGGAGTCGGCGACGCCGTCCCGGTCGTAGTCGGACGGGCAGCCGCTGATTGTCGGATCGGCGCTGGCCCGGCCCGCGAGGCTGGGGCAAGCGTCCTCCGGATCGGGGACGCGATCCCCATCCCGGTCGGGTGGCGCGCAGCCGTTTCTCTTCGGATCCTCGTCGGAGACGCCCTTCTCCGACGGGCACGCGTCGACGCCGTTTGTGACGCCGTCGTCGTCGTCGTCTTCTCCGGAGCGATCGCGCGGCGTGATCGGCACCCAGCCCGCCATGGCGAGGAGGCGACCGTTCGGCGTGCCGACGCCGTCCGCCAGGCCCGGCCCACCCGCGAGCCCCAGCGTGAGCCCCCCGAGCACCCGGAGCTTCACGCCCCCGAGGAGCTCGAGCGAAGTCGTCGAAGCCGGGACGATACGCAGCGCGTTCGATGATGACAGAGCTGTCTCTTCGCTCGTCAGGGTGGAGCCGAAGACCTCGGCGGACACGAGCAGCAGGTCGTCCAGAAAGGCGACGCCCGCGCCGGCGCCGTAGGTCACGGTGTGGGGGTTCTCGGGCCCTCGCATCATGAGGCCGCCCGAGGCCGACCAGAGGAACGACGTCTCGCCGTCCACTCGGCCGGAGAACATGGCCCGCGGCTCGACCCGCGGTCGGCCGTCGCCCGCGAGCGAGTCGCTACCCGCGGTCGGGAAATAGAAGCTCGACTGCAGGCCGATCTGGAGCGGGCTGCGGTCGGCTCCCCAGAGGCGCCCGCGCATCGCGAGCCGCACGTCGCCCATCTCCACCGAATCGGGCGACTTCACGGTGACCCCTGCGATCGTCGGCGATTCGCCGTCCTGGAAGATCGCCACCGGGATGTCGAGCGACAACAGGAGGCGGTCGTAGAAGGTGATCGAGGCGTCCGCGCGGAGGAACGCCTGATGCTCGACGATCGACTCGCCGTTGCCGATGACGAGCGGCTCGAACGCGTGATCGTGGAGCAAGAGGGCGCGCGGCACGAGGTGCCCTTCCGTCGCCGCCGACGGCACGGCGAAGAACGGATCGCCCGGTGAGCTGGGGTCGAACGTGTCGAGCGAATAGCCGCCGAGCGTCTCCTGCGCGGAGGCGGGCGCCGCGACCGCGAAGGCCGTGACGAGCCCGGCGAGCCCGATGTGGCGAGGGATCATCTCATTCCCCCCCTCGCTTCGCGAGGGGGGCCAGGGGGGTGAAAGGGCAGGAGGATGGATTCAGAGGAGAACACGGTCCTGGCCTCGGCGTGACGTCACGCCCGCCGCCGTCGGCGCGCGAGCGCGAGGATGATCCCCGCCGCCGCCAAGAGCGATCCGTCGATCCGCCGCTCGCCGATGCGGCAGCCGCACCCGCCGCCCTCGATGGGGACCTCGGGCGTCTCGCTGCACTGTGCGTCGGGATCGGTCGGGCATCGGTCGTCTGTGTCGAGGATGCCGTCGTTGTCGTCATCGTCGTCGCAGGGGTCGCCCGCGCCGTCCCCGTCGGAGTCGAGCTGGTCGGCGTTGGCGAGCCCGACGCAGACGTCGACGTCATCCGCGATGCCGTCGCCGTCGTCGTCCGGGTCGCAGGCGTCGCCGATGAGATCGCCGTCCTGATCGGCCTGATCGTCGTTTGCCACCTCGGGGCAGTTGTCCTCGGTGTCGAGCTTGCCGTCTCCATCGGTGTCGGTGTTGTCCACGTCGTCGCAGGCGTCACCGAGGCCGTCGCCGTCTTCATCGTTCTGGTCGTTCGCGACCGTCGGGCAATTGTCCTCGTCGTTCAGCCAGCCGTCGTCATCGATGTCGTCGTCGCAGGCGTCGCCGATTCCATCCTCGTCCAGATCCGCCTGCTCCGTCTCGGGCGGCATCGGCGCGTTGGCGACGGTGTCGCAGTTGTCGGGACCGTCCAGGATGCCGTCGTCGTCGTCGTCGTCGTCACATGCATCCCCGGGATCCGGCAGCGGGTTGTTGTCCGAGTTCAGCTGGTCCAGGTTGGGATCCTGCGGGCAGTTGTCGACGTCGTTCAGGACGGTGTCGCCGTCGATGTCGTTGAGGCACGCGTCGAGGTTCTGTTCGGGGTTGGCCACGATCGGGCAGTTGTCGACGCCGTCTTCGAACCCGTCGTTGTCCGAGTCGGGGTCGCGGAAGTTGAGGATGCCGTCCCCGTCGGGCACGTCGAAGGTCGGGTCGGTTCCTAGGGGAACTCCGTTGATCTCGAGCAGGTCGCTGTCGAGGAGCCCGTCGTTGTCGCTGTCGATGTCGCTCGCGTCGATCGCTGCGTCGTCGTCCGAGTTGATGGGGTTCGCCGGATCGGGCCCGACCTCGAACGTGTCGGTGATTCCGTCGTTGTCGGTGTCGACCTCGTCGGCCAGTGTGCCGATCGCGAACTCTTCGTCGTTCGTCAGGCCGTCGTTGTCGATGTCGTCATCACACGCGTCGCCGAGGCCGTCTTCGGGGACGAACTCGGTTCCCGGGGTGTTGTGGAGCTCGAGGTCGCGGTTCTCCTGCCCCGGGTTGAACACCACGGGGCAGTTGTCGACCACGTCGTCCACGCCATCGGCGTCGTCGTCAGGGTCGCAGAGGTCGCCCTCTCCGTCGCCATCCAGATCTCCGCCGACGCAGACGACGTCCGTACCAATATCGGTGCAGGTGTCGGCAGGCGTGCAGGTGTCGCCATCGGTGCAGGACGTACCCACGGGGAAACGAACGTCGACCGGGCACACCTTCGTCGTGCCGTCGCAGAGCTCCGGCGCGTCGCAGGACTCGATGGGGGCGCGGCAGACGGCGGTCGACAGGGCCACCGCGTCGCCGGGGCACACGGCGCCCGATCCGGTGCAGTTCTCTGCCACATCGCAGACGTCCGTCGCGGCGCGGCACACCGTGGAGGAGGGCAGGAAGGCGTTCGTCGGGCAGAGGGCGCCCGATCCGGTGCAGCTCTCCGCGACGTCGCAGATGCCGGCGGAAGCGCGGCACTCTGTGCCCGCTGCGACGAAGGCGTTGATGGGGCAGGCGGTGTTCGTGCCGTCACAGCTCTCGGCGACGTCGCAGATGCCGGCGGAAGCGCGGCACTCTGTGCCTGCAGGAACCCGCGCATCGGTCGGGCACGCGGCTGCGGAGCCTGTGCAGTTTTCGGCGACGTCACAGGTGCCCGCGGAGCCGCGGCACACGGTGCTCGAAGGGACGAAGGCGTCAGTCGGGCACGCGGCTGCCGAGCCGGTGCAGCTCTCGGCGACGTCGCAGATGCCCGCGGAGCCGCGACACGTGGTGCCCGCAGGGACGAAGGTATCCGTTGGGCAGGCGGCTGCGGAGCCAGTGCAGGTCTCGGCGACGTCGCAGATGCCCGCGGAGCCGCGGCACACGGTGCTCGAAGCGGCAAAGGCGTCAGCCGGGCAGGTGGCTGCGGAGCCTGTGCAGGTCTCGGCGACGTCGCAGGGGCCTGCGGAGCCGCGGCACACGGTGCTCGAAGGGACGAAGGCGTCAGCCGGGCAGGCGGCTGCGGAGCCTGTGCAGGTCTCGGCGACGTCGCAGATGCCGGCCGAGCCGCGGCACTGCGTGCCTGCCGCGACGAAGCTGTCGGCAGGGCAGGCGGCGTTGGTCCCATCGCAGGTCTCGGCGACGTCGCAGATACCGGCCGAGCCGCGGCACTGCGTGCCCGCAGGCGCGCGCGCATCGACAGGGCAGGCGGCGCCGGAGCCAGTGCAGGTCTCGGCGACGTCGCAGATGCCCGCGGAGGCGCGGCACTCGGTCGAGGCTGGAGCGAAGGCATCTGCCGGGCAGGCGGCGCTGGAGCCTGTGCAGGTCTCGGCGACGTCGCAGATGCCCGCGGAGGCGCGGCACTCGGTCGAGGCCGGGACGAAGGTGTCTGCCGGGCAGGTCGAGGCGACGCCGTCGCAGGTCTCTGCGACGTCGCAGACGCCTGCCGACGCGCGGCACTCCGCGCCGGCCGGCCGCAGCGCACACGTCGTTCCGTCGCAGAACTCGCACGGGGCTCCACACTCGGCGTCGGTGGTGCACGCCGCACCGACCGTGGCTTTCGTCTCTGGCGGCACCGCGGGGAGCGTTCCAGGGCGAGCCGCAGTCACGCTCGGCTTCGGCGTCTCCGGTGCGAGCGTGGGGGTGACTGCTTTGCCTTGCTCGAGGGGAGAGCCCGCCTCTTCGCCCGCTGTCTCGCTTGCGTCCTCCGCGCAGCCAGCCACCACGAAGACCGAACAGACAAAGAGACGCTTCGTAAGCGAGCGAGTGAGCATAGGGACCCGAGCTAGCTAGGTTAGGCCGCATCGCGCGGATTGGAAATCGTTCGTACTCCGATCAATCGGCTGACGCTCTCTGCTACCTTCGCCACCGTGAGCACGCTTCGCTTCACCACAAGAAGTCGCGCAAGCGCTGCGCTCGGGCTGGGCTTCGCGCTCGCGTTCGGCGTCGACTGTGGGACGCCCGAGAGCGAGTCGACCGAAGCTGCGACGCATCCTCCGGAGCGCACCACCGATCTCGACGCCGTGCGTACGCGATTCCCGGACGTCATTCGTCCGACCGAGGTCACGGTGGCGCCGCATGCCGAAGGGTTCACTGTCGGCCTGCCAGCTCCGTCGGTCGGCAGTTTGGTCTTACCGAAGCAGGCGCGCGGCGCGACGACGATCAGCCACCCGTCCGGGCTCCGGGTCGAGGTCGCCCTCGAAGGGTCGTCGGAGGCCGACGCCGAGCTGAATGACGGTTTTGTCTTCTATGGCGGAGGGGCACCTGGGGGCGCCGACCTCGTCCTTCGCCCCAGCGTGACCGGCTTCGAGGACTATGTGGTCTTCTGGGCGCGGCCCGCCGTCGCAGAGGTCGCCTACGCCGTGCGGCTCAAGCGAGCTCGTTCGCTGCGGCTGGTCTCGGGGCGGCTGGAGGTCATCGACGCGGAGGGCGCGCCGCGGGTCCGGGTGGAGCCGCCGTACGTGATCGATGCGCGCGGAGAGCGCCACCGGGCCGCGCTCTCCGTCGAGGGCTGCCCCGTCGACGAAGATCCGCGCTCTCCGATGGGCCGTGGGCTGCGGGAGCTCGGTGGCGAGAGCCCGACTTGTCGCCTGGTCGTGCGATGGTCAGCCGATCTCGAGGCGCCGCTCCTCGTGGATCCGGAGTGGCGGTTCTCGGCGGCGCTGAGCAGCGCGAGGACACACCACACGGCGACCTCGCTTCCCCAGGCGGGTGATCTGGCGTGCATCCTGCTGGTCGGCGGCTTCGACCAGGTAGGCAACGCAGTCGGCGAGACCGAGAAGTTCTGCCGAAACGTGGTCACGGGGGTGGAGACGGTTGCGATCGGCCCGAGCCTCGGCACCGCGCGCGGCTGGCACACCGCGACCCTGGTCGGCGGCAAGGTGCTCATCACGGGCGGCACGACGAGCCTGACCTCGACGAGCGGCCTCTCGTCCGCGGAGCTGTACGATCCCGCGACGGATCAGCTCACGCCGCTCCCCTCGATGGCGGCAGGAAGGTTCGGCCACACGGCGACGGAGCTTCCGTCGAACAAAGTGCTCGTCGCAGGCGGCGACGGCGCCACGCCCTCGACCGCGCAGGTGTTCGACGCCGCGGCTGGCACGTTCGGCGCGACGATCTTCATGAACGCAAGCCGCCGGTTCCATACGGCCGCTCTGTTCGACACCGATCGGGTCCTCATCGCAGGCGGGGACTCGGGCGTGTTCGACGCGGTCGCGCTGAGCTCCGCCGAGCAGTTCACGCCCAGCGAGAGCTTCGTCTCGATCGGCGGCAACATGACGGCGAACCGCGCCTACGCGACCGCCACGACGCTGCTCCCCAGCGGGGACGTCTTGATCGTCGGCGGCACCAACCTGAAGGGCTTCTTCTCTCCGACGGCCGACCGCTTCATCTGGAACCAGGCGACGCAGACCGGCTCGTTCTTCGCGCAGCCCGTCGTGCTCCAGAGCGGGCGCGCCGGTCACACGGCGACGGCCCTCGTGGGCGAGGGCAAGGTGCTGATCGCAGGCGGCTTCAATGCCACGGGGATCCTCGCGCAGACGGAGGTCTTCGACATCCCGTCGGGCGTGTCGCAGCTCGGCACGCAGATGGCGGAGCCGCGCAACTTCCACGCGGCCGCCCTTCAGCTCGGCATCGACCGTCCCATCGTCTTCGGCGGAGGCCGGAGCGCGGCCGGGGTTGCGCAGTTCCCGGCTGTCGTGTCCTACGAGGTCTTCGTCCGGTCGAACGGCGAGGCTTGCGACACGGACGGCGAGTGCGCCTCCCAGCACTGCTTCAAGAAGGGTGGTCCTGGCATCTGCTGCGACGAGGCGTGCACCGGCGCATGTGAGTCGTGCCGCCTCCAAGACACCGGGCTGACCACCGGCGAGTGCAACCAGGTGAACGACGGCTACGCCGTCACCGCCGTCTGCGCGAACGAGGCGGAGTTCGCCCTCGTCTGTATCTCGGGCAACGTGTCGGTCGACAACACGACCGTCACGCTCTGCAACGGCTACGCCTGCAACGACGAGAACACGGCCTGCTTGACCCAGTGCGTGGAGGGCGCGACCGAGGGGGATCCTGGCGTCGGCTGCGGTGGCGACTTCTATTGCGAGGGCACGAAGTGCCTGGAGAGGAAGCTCCAGGGCGACACGTGCACGCAGGACAAGGAGTGTCAGACGGGTCAGTGCGCCGACGGGTTCTGCTGCAACACCAACTGCGGCAACCAATGTGAGGCGTGTGACGTCGGCGGCAGCGAGGGCGTGTGTGTCCAGGTCCCGAGCGGTCCCCCGCACGGCAGCCGCCCGGCTTGCGCCGGCGAAGGCACCGAGTGCGAAGGGACGTGTGGGTCCAACCCGACCAAATGCGACTACGAGCAGAACGGCTGCGGCGACTTCGTCTGCGCGGAGGGCGTCGAGAACGGCGGAACCTGCAGCATCGAGACGGAGGGCGAGTGCACGCCGTCGACGAAGAGCTGCGACGCGTTTGCGTGCGACGAGGCGGGCGAGCGGTGTTTCACGCTCTGCACTGACACCGACCAGTGTGCGGCCGGCGCCATCTGCCGGTCGGACGGCACCTGCGTGGCGGTGTCCAGCGCGGAGTGCGACGGCGCCATCCTCGTCGAGCCGAACGGGAACCCCGTCGACTGCTCCCCGTTCATCTGCAGCGGCGCGGCGTGCCTCACGCGCTGCGTCTCCGTGGACGATTGCGTGGCGGGCAAGGTCTGCGACGAAGCGGGCGCGTGTATCGATCCACCGCCGGACCCCGAGCCGCCGGCCGATTGCGCGGCCCGGCCTCTCTCGACGCGCGAAGGGTCGCCTGCGCCGTACGGGCTCGCCGCGTTGATCGGTCTCGCTTGGCTCTGCCGGCGTTCGACGCGCAAAGGGGTGCGCGCGTGAGCCGCGTGAACCGACTGGTCGCCGCGGTGACGGCGCTCGCTCTCGCGAGCAGCGTCTCGCCCGCCGTCGCAGAGGACAAGGCCGGTGGCGAGGCGCCGCCCTCGACGCCGCCGGCAGCGCCCGAGGCGCCGCCCGACGCGACGGCTCCGGCCCAGCCCGACCCCGCCAACAAGCCGGCCGCGGAGGAGGCGTTCAAGAAGGGCCTCGCCCTCCTCGGGGAGGAGGCCTGGGCCGCAGCCCTCGCCGAGTTCCTCCGCTCGCGCGAGCTCTTCCCGACCCGCACGGCGACGAACAACGCGGCCGTCTGCTTGCGCAAGCTCAAGCGCTTCGACGAGTCGCTCGACATGTACGTGACGCTCCTCCGGGAGTTTCCGAACATGCCGGAGGACAAGAAGGTCGCAGCTCAAAAGGAGCTCTCCGAGCTGCAGCAGCTCGTCGGGACGATCGACGTCGTCGGCGCGGAGCCGGGCGCGTCCATCATCGTCGACGGCAAGCCGCGGCAGGATTTTCCGCTTCTCGATCCGCTCCGCGTCAGCGCAGGGACACACACGGTGCGGCTCTTCAAGGAGGGCTTTCAGCCCTTCGAGAAGTCGATCGACGTCGCGGGCGGTCAGTCCGTGAAGATCACCGCGAAGATGCCGGCGCTCGTCGCGTCCGGCCGGCTGCGCGTCGCCGAGAAGGGCGGCAAGCGGCTCGAGGTCGTGGTGGACGGCGCGGCCGTCGGCGTCACGCCGTGGGAGGGCTCGGTCGCCGTCGGCGACCACGTCGTGTTCCTCCGCGGCGACGGCGATCTCGGGAGCCAGCCGACCGCTGCGCCCGTCAAACAGGGTGATGTCACCATCCTCACGCTCGCGTCGGAGCCGCTCGAGTCCTCGGTGCTCGTGAACGTGTCGCCCGTAGGGGCGAGCGTGCGTATCGACGGCGTCCCGGTGGGGCGCGGCGTGTGGGACGGCCGACTGCGCAAGGGCGCGCACGTCGTCGAAGCGACCTACGACGGCTACTTCGCCGGCAAGCGCGAGGTCTCGCTCGAGCGCGGCGAGCACCAGGAGCTGAAGCTCACGCTCGAGCGCGACGAAGACGCGGACCGCTGGCGCAAGCCGTCGAAGATCATGTTCGACGTCTCGGGCGGCGTCGCGCTCAGCCCCTCCTTCGGGGGGGACGTGGGCTCGTCGTGTGGCGAAGGCTGCACGAACGGAGCGGGCATCGGAGGGCTCGTCATGCTCCACGGCGCGTACGAGTTCGGCTCCGGGTTCGGCATCGGCCTCGGCGCGGGCTTCTTGCAGGCGTCGCAGACGGTCGAGAACCGCGTGACGACCATCAACCCGGTGGGCCTCGACCCGGGCCTCGGCGGCACCGCGACCGACGACCTGCGCCTGCGCGGCTACCTCGTCGGCGTCGACGCAGGGATGCGGTTTTTCGAGGATTTCCCGGTCCGGCTGCGGCTCGGCGCGGGCGCGCTCATCGCCCAGGCGCGCGCGGTCCGCACGGGCAGCTTCACCACGCGCTCGGGCTCCACCTTCCGCGCGCCCGAGCTC
The DNA here is from genome assembly GCA_016794345.1 of Myxococcales bacterium. Classification (GTDB taxonomy): domain Bacteria; phylum Myxococcota_A; class Polyangia; order Polyangiales; family Polyangiaceae; genus Xiheicaenibacterium; species Xiheicaenibacterium phototrophicum. The sequence goes on along the minus strand of JAEUKE010000090.1, from coordinate 28,550 downwards.
ACGACCGAGCAGGTCGGCGCGTTCGTGTACCTCGATCCGGAGGTGAGCATCGGCTGGCGCTTTGCGGACATCTTCGAGATCGGCGCCGGCGTGCAGGCGCTCGTTCTGATCGCGGCTGCGCCCCCGACGTGGGGCGGTGACGAGAACCCCTCCGTCGTGATCGAGGGCGACGGTCTGTCCAGCTACGAGGAAGACGAGACGACCATGGGGCACATGGTCCTGTTCGTTCCTGGGCTCAACGCACGCGTCGCGTTCTGAGCCGACGCTCCGAGCCGCGTCGCTTCGTGCGTCGCGGCTCGAGCCCTACTCGAACTTCTGTTCGATGCCGCTGGGCGGCTTGGGCTGCGCGGTCGCAGGCCCTGGTGCGCCCGTGGTGGCGGGCGCGCCGGGCACGCCCTTGCGCTTCACCTCCACCTTGGGCGGCTGCGGCCCGAGCTCGGAGATGACGATGTCCTGGTCGACCGACTGGCCGCCGGAGGTGACCTTCACCTTGAAGTTGCTGCCGAGCTTTCCGGTCAGCTCGATGTAACCGTTGCGGACCTTCGCCGACTTGCCGTCGACCTCCACCGCAGCGTCCTCCGGGAAGATGATGAGGCGCACGGTGCGCTCTTCTTTCTCGGAGCCGGCGGGGCTCACCGAAGGCGTGACCGCGCTCGGCGCAGTGGCGGTTGCGGCAGCCGTCTCGGCGGGGGTGGTCGGAACGTTCGCCGCGACGCCGGTCTCGGGGGCGGGGGTCGGTTGGCCGATGACCTGGAAGGCGATGATGCCGGCGACGACGATGCCGATCGCGGCGCCCGTCACGAGGAGGGGCACGTTCGCTCGCCCGCCGGCTTCGGGGCGGCGCACCGTCGGCGCGGCGACGCCGTCCGTCGTGCCGCCCTCCGACGTGAGGGCAGGCGCGGGGATGCTCGGGCTCGGAGCCGGCGGCGGCACGCTGACGGACGGGGCGATCGCGTTCGGCGGAGGCGGCATCGTCAGCCGGCGCGCGACCGCGCTCTTCTCCGCCTCGGTCACGCCGATGATCATGTCCTCCTCGACGTTCGTCGAGGGCAAGAGCGCGCGGACGGCTTCGAGCATCTCGGCGGCGGTCTGGTAACGTTCGGCCGGGTCGACGCGGATGGCCTTGTGGATGATCGAGGCCACCTCCGGCGCGACCCACGGCGCGAAGTCCTGCACGGGGCGGGGCGCCTCCGAGCAGATCGCGATGATGAGCTCACCCAGCGCGTCGATGTGGTGGAACGGGGTGCGCCCGCAGACCATTTCGTAGAGCACGATGCCGAGCGACCAGATGTCGGCGCGGTGGTCGATCGCCTTGGAGCCGCGCGCCTGCTCGGGCGACATGTAGAGCGGCGAGCCGAGCATGGTTCCGGTGCGCGTGAGGCCCGCGTCCCCGGCTTCGCTCGCGGTCTCCATCTTCACCTTGGCGATGCCGAAGTCGAGCACCTTGATGAGCACCGAGCCCGCGTCGCCCTTGGCGAGGAAGATGTTCGCCGGCTTGATGTCGCGGTGGACGACGTGCGCGTCGTGTGCCTTCTGCAGACCCATGCAGACCTGCGCGACGACGCGCAGCGCGAGCTCGCCCGGGAGCGGGCCGACGCGGCGGAGGAGCTGCTGCACGTCCTCGCCGTTCATGTACTCCATGACCATGAACGGCAGGCCCGACGTCGGGTCCGTCCCGGTGTCGAGCACCTGGCAGATGTGCTGCGTGTCGATCGCGCCGGCGGCCTTCGCCTCGCGATGGAACCGGCCGACGAGCTGGGCGTCCTTCGTGAAGTCGCCCGTCGAGATCACCTTGATGGCGACGCGCCGGCCCGTGCCCGCGTGGTGTGCCTCGTAGACGGCGCCCATCCCGCCCGCACCGATGAGGCGCGCCACGTCGTAGCGGCCGTCGATGGTGGTTCCTACGAGGTTTCGGGCGTCCAAAGATACGACCTCAGCACAAACAAATAGACGAAGTTCCGTCCCGCGGGAACCCGGGCATTCTGGCGCGCTCTCGGGGGGCGCGTTCGAGGCGGTGTGGCGGCCGTTCAGCGCGAGGCCGCGAGGGCCTGCGCGGCGCGGGCGAAGGCCCCGAAGCGGTCGGAAACCTCGACGCCGTCCGATTCGGATCCGACGTCGGTCGGGTTGATGCCGCAGTAGGCCACGTCCGCCAGGTGGCGCCACCGGCCGGCACGCTCGTCCTCGTCCGGCCGCACGGGGGTCGTACACGGGAAACACCCGATCGTGGTGAAGCCGAGATGGTGGAGCGGATTCATGACGACGTCGTCATGGGTGCGCGCGTATTCGTCGAGGTCCGCGCGCGAGGTGTACGCGAGCGGATGGAGGCGCAACAGGCCGAGACCTTCGTCGAGCTCGACGGAGCGGACCAGGCTGCGCCGCCCGCCCTCGTCGCGGCGGAGCGCGCCGACGAGCACGTCGTAGTCCCCGCGCACCGCGCGAAGCGGGTCGCTCTTGCGCAGATCGCAGCAGCGCTCCTGCCCCTCTTTGTCCAGGTAGAGCAGCCCGAGCTCCCGAGTCTGCTCGAGGAAGGTGCGCGCGGGCGAGAGCGTCCGCACCCGCAGGTGAGGGTGCGTGGCGGCGAGCCGGTCGCGCGTGGCGAGCGTCTCGGGGTGGAGCACGCCGGTGTCGACGAACACCACGTCCACCTCGAGCCCGGCGCGATCGGCCATGTGGCAGAGGATGGTCCCCGCCCGCTGCATCGACGAGAGGATGGCGACACGGTTCCCGAAGCTCTCCGTGGCGAGCCGGAGGATCTCGAGGGGCGTGAGCCGGGCGAGCGCGTCGTTCGCCGGGGCGAGGTCTGGCCGTCGCAGGAGCACGTGAGCGGAGCATTGTTCCTGGCGTGACACCTGACAACCGAAAATCGATAAAGAGAGGGTGGACCTCGGGACCTTCGCCGCCGCGAACGCCTGTCGCTTCTCGCGAGGGGCCGCGCGCTCCCACTACGAGAGCTACTTCATCCGCGCGAATCACCCGACCGAGCCGCGCGCGTTCTGGTTTCGCTACACGATCTTCTCGCCCCGTGGCCGGCCGGAGGCGACCGTGGGGGAGCTGTGGGCGATCTCGTTCGACGGCGTCGCGGGGCGGATCGACGCCCACAAACGGGTCGTCCCGTTCGATGCTTGCAGCTTCGATCGTTCGAGGCTCGACGTCGCCGTCGGGGCGGCGCGCCTCACGCGCCGATCGGCCACGGGTGAGATCGCGCGCGCGATCGGCTGGGAGCTCGATCTGGAGCCGCTCGACGAGCGGCCCGTGTTGCTCCTGCCGGCGAGCCTGTACGACCCTCCCGTGCCACGCGCCAAGAGCGTGACGCCTGCGCCGTTCGTCCTGTTCAACGGGCGCGTCACGACGAGCGGGCGGCCCGTGGCGATCGACGGGTGGACGGGGAGCCAGAGCCACAACTGGGGCAGCGCCCACACCGACCGGTACGCCTGGGGCCAGGTGGTCGGGTTCGACGACGCGCCGAGCGCCTACCTGGAGTGCGCGACCGCGCGCTACCGCGTGGGTGGGTTGTGGACGCCGCCGCTCACCACCGCCGTGCTCCGGCTCGACGGGGAGGAGCTGCGCTTCAACACGGTGGCGCTGGCGATCTCCGCCGACGCGACCCTCGAGGAGACGCGGTGGGACTTCGTCACGGGCGGCGGGGGCCACCGGGCGCGCGCCACGTTCTCCGCTCCGAATGAGGCCTTCGTGGGGCTCACCTACGACAACCCGCCGGGCGGCCGGAAAGTCTGCCAGAACTCCAAGCTCGCGCGCTGCGAGGTCGAGCTCTGGCGCAGGGGCGCGCCCTACCGGCGGCTCGTGACGCAGAGCCGGGCGGCCTTCGAGATCCTCAGCGACGAGCCGCCCCGTTGGCTCCGCGTCGCCGTTTGAGGACCCCAGCGCTGCCGTCGTGAGGTAGAGTCCCGCTCGCCTTCCCGCTACGCCGAGCCGTGTCCGGAACCCAGCCTTCAGACCCTTCTCGCGCCGCTGCGAGCTTCCTCGATCGGCTCACCGGCTCCTTTTTGGAGAACGTGGGCGGTCGCCGTGTCGGCGGCCCGCTGGACGAGCTGGCCAAGCGCCGCTTCTTGTTCCTCACCGGCAAGGGAGGCGTCGGCAAGACGACCGTGTCGGCGGCGCTCGGGCTCGCGTTGGCCGCGCGCGGCAAACGCGTCCTCATCGTGATGCCGCACACGAAGGAGCGGCTCTCGGCCGTGCTGGGCACCAAGCCCATCGGGCCCGACGTGGCGCAGGTCGCAGACGGCCTCTGGGCCGTGAACGTGGAGCCGGAGCGGGCCCTGGCCGAATACGGCCACATGGTCATCAAGGTGAGGGCCGTCTCGAACGCCGTCTTCGGCAACGAGTACATCAAGTCCTTCTTGCGCGCGGTGCCGGGCCTCTACGAGTGGTCGATGCTCGGCAAGGCCTGGTTCCACACGACCGAGGTCGATGAGGACGGTCGCAACCAGTACGATGTCGTCATCTTCGATGCGCCCGCCACCGGCCACGGCCTGGACATGTTGCGCGTCCCGAAGGTCATCCTCGACGTCGCGCCGCCCGGCGTCTTGCGGCGGGACGCGGAGCGCGCCGTCGCGCTCTTCCGCGATCCGACCAAGAGCGGCATCCTCGTCGTGACCCTGCCCGAAGAGATGCCGGTCACCGAGACGATCGAGCTCGTGCACGCCATCGAGAAGGACCTGGGCATGCCGGTCCTGCGGGTCGTTGTGAACGGCGTCATGGCGCCGCTCTTCACCGACGCGGAGCGCGCGTCGCTCCTCGCCCACCCCGAGCTCTTGACCCTCGAGGCCGCCACGCGCGCCGAGCACGATCGGGACGCGGCCGCCGTCGCAGGGGCGCGGCGCGCGTTGCGCGAGACGGTGCAGCGCGACAGCCTCCGCAGGCTCCTCCACTCGCTCGACGAGCCGGCCATCGTACTGCCGCATCTGTTCGACGAGGCCTCCACGAAGGAGGGCTCGCAAGCGCTCGCGGCGGTGCTCGGCGCGCCCGAGATCGCCGGGCGCTGATCAGCGGCGAGTGCCGGAGCACGCGACGCGGTGGAGCGTCTGGCCGGCGCCTTCGCTGAGCGTCGCGTACCCGTCGCCGGCCGCCGACCACGCGATCGTCTCGCCCTGTTGCTCGCCGGGCGGGACGAGCTCACACGGCTCGTGGCCGAGCGCCTGCGCGGCCGACTCCCCGGCCCCGATGGGATAGAGAAACACGCCGGTGTAGGTCCGAAGCAGGACGGAGGCGCCGGCCGGGTGTACGTCGCCGCCCGTCACCAGAGGAATGAGGCCGCCCACGGTCACCGGGTGCGCCGCGCCGAGGGTCACCTTCGTTCGAGGTGAGAGCGGCATGGGCATCTCGTAGGCGGCAGTCGCCGACGCGTTCTTCGTGACCAACGTGATGACGCCGGTCGTGGGGTGGACGAGCAGCGCCTCGCAGTTGTGCGGGCCGTCCGGATACTGGAACGGCAGCGCCTCGAACGCGACGTCGTGTGCGCCGGCCGAGAGCGTCGCGGGCTCCTCCACGCGGTAGACCGTGTATTCGGTGCGAACCTCGTCGTTGTCGCCCACGTCGGCGAAATAGAGGCAGCTCTTGGACGTATCCGCACACGGGCCGCGCGCCATGTCCTCCCAGTCGACCGCGCCGGCGCCCGGGAGCACGTACGTTCCGCGCGCCTCGCCGGCGGGGCCGATCGCGAAGAACCGGGCCGAGTCCCCCGAGTCGTTGTGGGCGTAGAAGACGCCGTCGTGTACGGCGCTCGCGACGAGACCTGACGCTTCCGTCAGCTCGGCGACCGCGGGCACGAACGCGTCGGTCGCGTCGGCGCAAGTGGGGCACGCCGGCCCTCCGCCTCCGCCTCCCGCGCCGCTGCCCGTCGTGCCGGCGGAGGTGCTCGCGCTGCCTCCGCTCGACGTCGAGGTCGTCGACCCGCCCGAGGACGCCACGCTGGTCTCGCCCCCACCGTCGCACCCCAGCGCCGCGAGCGCGAGCGCTCCGAGCACCCGAGACGGTCGGAGCCGGATCACTTCTTGGGCCTCAGCTTGTCGGGGTTGAGCCGCGGGCCCCTCGCCTTGATGGAGTTGCCCTCTTTGATCCAGTCCGGCTGCGTCACCGCGACCGAGCCGTACCAATACGCGAGCTTCACCTCGCCTCGATCTTTGTCGGTCGACACGTCGAAGACCAGGCGCTCGCGGGCGTTGTCGAGCTGGCGGAGCCGCTCCAGCTTCTCCACCGGGCCGCGGATGCGCGCCACGCGGGCCGGCACCCCGCCGCACACCTTGAACACCACGAGCTCGAAGAACGGATTGTTGCGGCCGATGCGTCCGGTCCACCGTCCCAACACGAGCTCCTCGTTGTCGCGGGGGTGCCAGCGCCAGATCTTGTCGAACGAGAGCGCGGCCCCGTCGACCGTCTGGTGGTCTTGTGGCATCGCCTTCATCAGGTCGCGCGCGAGATCGGGGTCGACCCGGTCGTCCGCCGTCAGCACGTCACGTTTGATGAGGGAGAGGTCGACGACGGCCGCGTTCTCCGACCCCGAGCAGCAGCGGAAGCCGACCTCCGCGCCGGGTTTGTTCGGATCTCGGCCGGCTCCGCTCGCGCAGCGCTCGCGCACCACGTTGCTCGAGCCCTGGTATCCGCGGACGGTCGCCAGGCTGGCCCCGGTGCCGCGGCCCCAGGCGCTCGCGGTCCATTCGAACGCGAGCCCGTGCAGGTCGGCCACGCCGAACGAGCTCGTGCACTTCTGCCGCTTTCCCGGCATGAGGCCCGCCGGGGCGGCGCACGCGTCTTTGTCGTAATTGCCCGTGTATTCGAAGGTCAGGTTGTCGCTGCCCTTGCAAGCCCGCTCCCATTCGAGCTCGGTGCACAGCCGCTTCCCTGCCTCGCGGCACAGGCCCGCGGCCTCGTCCCGGGTGACGCCGGTCTTCGGGGCCCTCGAGGGGTCGTTCGGGAACGGATACACGTCGATCGAGAACTCATTCATGGCGATCGACGGGTGAACGAGCTCCTCGTCGGTCACCCGCGGCACCGCCCCGCAGCTCGCCCCCGCGCGCAGCGTGCCTCCCGGGATCGTCACCATCGGTCCCTTGTCGCCCTCCGACGCCGACGCGCTGGCGCTTGCGCTCGCGGTGGGCGCCGCGGACGCGGAGGCGGTCGCGGAGCTCGTCGCCCCGTCGTCCTTCTTCTTCTTTTTCTTCTTCTTGGGCTCGTCGTCCTCTTCGGACTCGTCGTCCTTCGTGGCCTTCTTGCCAGTCAGCTGGTCGCAGCCGGCAAGGACCAGCCAGGTCGCCCCGATCGCCAAGAGCCAGGCTCGTCGCACAGCCTGACCCTACACCAAGGTCCCAGGGGCTGGCAGGGTCCAGGCGAGCGGCCCGCACGCAGATACCTGCGCCTCTGCCGTTCCCGCCTTGTCCACGCCCCATGTTGCCGCTCTCCAACATCGAATCCGGCGATACGAGCGGCGTGTTGGCGGACGACAACATTTGAATTCTCGGGGAAATTCTGCCGTTGGGCTGGCACCCGGGAGGGGCATGGTTACCCTCGCGCAGTCTTGCGTGACGGTCGACCGAGCACCACAGCCGCGTTCGTCTCGTTCTTCCGCGGAGCGGCGAGCGGGCCGGGGACACCGTTCCGCGGCATGCGCGACGAGCTGGCGCGGGACCTCGTGCCGGCCTGGCTCCGCGCGCCGCTCGCCGCGATCGAGGCGAGGCCCGCCTTGCTCCCGCTGGCGCGCCTTCTGTCCCTGGGCCTGCTCGATCACGTGTCGCTCCGAACCGCCGCCATCGACGACGAGCTGCGCACCGCGCTCGGCCGCGGGGCCGCCCAGCTCGTCATTCTTGGGGCGGGGCTTGACGCGCGGGCGTTCCGCCTGGCGGACCTCGGCGACACCGCCGTCTTCGAGGTCGACTTCCCCGCGACCCAGCTCGCCAAGCGCGCCCGGCTCGACGGGTCGCTCGCGACCGCCCGCGAAGTCGCCTTCGTCGGCGTGGATTTCGAGCGCGATTTGCTCGACGAGAGGCTCGCCGAGGCCGGGCACGACCCGGGCATGCCCACGGTCTGGATCTGGGAGGGCGTCACGCCCTACCTCGATGAGCAGGCCCTCGAAGCCACGCTCGAGGTTGTCGCGCGCCGTTCGGCGGAGGCGAGCACGCTCCTCGTGACCTACGCGACGCCCGATCTCGTGCGGCTCGGCTTCGTCCCCCGGCCGCTGCTTCGGGCCGCGTTTTTTATCCTCGGCGAGCCCATCAAATCGGCGTTCGAGCCGGCGCAGATCCGCGCGCGGCTCGAGGCCCGAGGCTTCTCGGTCACCTCCGACACCGGGTCACCGGAGTGGGCGACTCGATTCCTCGAGGGCGAACCGGCTTCGATCGTGATCGCCGAGCGGCTCGCCGCCGCGGTCCGCGCGCGGCGTTGAGCAAGCCCCGCGACGCCGACCCGGACATGTGGACATGTGCCCGCGCCTCCATCGATTGACGCTGATGTTGACGTCGTTCAACATGCGGTGATTCCCATGGAAACCGCGAGCCCCTACCACCACGGCAACCTCCGGCGCGCTCTTCTCGACGCATCCCTCGCCATCGTCGCGGAGCACGGCGGTACGGGTCCGGTGACCGTCCGGGAGGCCGCCCGGCGAGCCGGGGTCAGCCACAACGCCCCCTACCGTCACTTCCGGGACAAGGCGGCCATCCTCACGGCCCTCGCGGAGGAGGGGTTCGGGGAGCTCGGCCGGGAGCTCCGCGCCGCCCGCGAGAAGGTGAAGGACCCGGAGGCACGGTTCGTCGCGACCGGCCTCGCGTACCTGCGGTTCGCACACGCACGTCCGGGGCATCTGGCGGTCATGTTCGGGCCGGAGCTCAGCAAGAGCCGCTCTCCGGATCTGCAGAGGGCGGCGGACGCGACCTTCCAGGTGCTGAAGCACCTCGCGCTCGACGCCGGCATCACGGACGTCGTCGAGGCGCGCCGCTTCGGCAGCGTCGTCTGGTCGTTCCTCCATGGCCTCGCCTCGCTCGCCGGCCAGAACCAGCTCCCCGCCGCGGTCGGCTCGATGCCCGAAGATCTCGCGGCAATGGGGCTCACGCGGCTCTTTCGGTCGGCGGCGACCCGCGAACGGCACTGATCGGACGCGTTGCGTTCGTCGGTCGGACTTGGCGTCGGCCGAGCGCTCGAGTCTACTTTCGACGTGGGTCGTCGCCGAGCGTTGGTTCTCGCGGGGACGGTGCTCGGCATCGTCACGCACGGCCCCGTCGCGGCTGCGTATTGTTTGCAGGTCTCCTGCGACGAAGCCTTCTGCGGAGGTCAGGCCGGCTGCTCGCGCGACGGCGTCCTCTGTGCGCTCAAAGAGGACGGCGAGCTCAGCTGCAAGCTCTGCGATTCGGTCGCGCCGCCGCTCGACTGCAAGCTCATCCGCTGGACCGACGGGTGCACGGGTTTCTCCGTGAACGATGCCGGCTCGGAGAAGACGAACCTCGGCGCGGAGGAGGTCGCCGGGCTGCTGCAGCGCGCATTCGAGAGCTGGACCACCGCGGAGTGCCCCGGTGGCGGACGACCGGGTCTCTACGTCTACGACATGGGCGTCGTCCCCTGCGACGCGACCGACTACTACCCCGCTGAAGAGCACGCGGGGAACGCCAACATCGTCGTGTTCCGCGAGGACGAGTGGCCGAACCGCGTGAACGGCAACGGCGACGGTGAGATCGCGCTCACCACGCTGAGCTACGACCTTGAGTCCGGCGAGGTCGTCGACGCGGACATCGAGATCAACTCGAGCGCACACGCGTTCACGACGGACGCCATGACCGACGCCGATCCGTTTCGGTACGATCTGCTCGGTGTCCTCACCCATGAGACGGGCCACTTCCTGGGGCTCGCCCACACCGAGGGATCCGCCGCCGTCATGATCCCCGCGACGACTCCGGACCAAGCGATCGAGCTCCGCGCTCTCACGCCCGACGACGTCGCCGCCGTCTGCGCGCTGTATCCGCCGTCCGCCATCGACGCCGCCTGCAACCCATTCCCTCGCCACGGCTTCTCCCCCGAGTGCGCGTCCGACCAACCCGAGGGGTCGTGCTCGACGACACGTGTCGGCGTGCCGAGCGCGATGGAGGTGTGGCGCTGGTTGCTCCTCGCCGCGGGGCTCGGCTTCCGCCTGCGCGGTCGTCCTCGCCAGGATCAAACTTGATCTCAGCCGCGTCGAGACACGACCGCTGCTGGCGAACATCCTCCAGAATCAGGCACCCAAGTGGCTCCGATGCGTCGTCCCCTTCTCTTCGCCGCGCTCTCTTCTCTGTCCTTCGCATGCCAGGTCGAAGAGCCTCCTTCGGCCGAGCCGGTCGCTTCGGCCGAAGCGCCGATCGTAAACGGCGAGCTCGACACGGGGCACCCCGGCGTCGTCGCGCTCACCATCCAGGGGCAGCAGTTCTGCACCGGCACGCTCGTCACGCCGACCGTCGTCGTCTCGGCAGCTCACTGCATCCACCCGAGCACCGGGGTCTCGCCGGGCACGCTCGCGCAGGTCTTCTTCGGCAACGTCGTCGGGCAAGGCGGCACGTTCATCGACGTCGTCGAGGCGGAGTACAAGCCGGACTGGTTCCTCGACGACCCCGACGCCGACGACGACGTGTCGGTGCTTCGGCTCGCGTCCCCCGCGCCCGTCGCGCCGATCCCCATGGGCACCCTGCCGCCGCCGGGGTCCACGATCACGCTCGTCGGCTTCGGCATCACGTCGGCCGGCGGTACCGGCTCCGGCGTGAAGCGCGTGACGCAGGCCACCATCGACCAGATCGGGAGCAAGATCTTCTCGATGCCGGTCGACCCCTCCGGGACGTGCAACGGCGACTCCGGCGGAACGGCGCTCTTCCTGGACAACGGCGTCGAGAAGCTCGTCGGGATCCACACCCGGAGCGACTGCCAGTCCTTCATGCTGGACGAGCGCGTCGACGCCCACCTCGAGGAGTTCATCCAGCCCTTCATCGACAAGGGCGGCTCCTGCGACGCGGACGGGTCGTGCGCCTCCGGCTGCGCGGCGCCCGATCCCGACTGTCCCTGCGCCGGCGACGGCTTCTGCACCACCGCTTGCCCCGCCGTCGCCACCGATCCCGATTGTGATCCGGCCTGCGCCGCGAACGGCGTCTGCGCGACGGATTGCCCCGCTCCCGACCCGGACTGCCCGGTGTGCGTCGCGGACGGCGAGTGCGTCGCCGCGTGTGAAGCCGACCCCGACTGCTCCACCGGGGACGGCGGCAGCGGAGGCGCCGGAGGCGCTGGCGGCGACGAGGAGGACGACGCCGACGAGGATGATGACCCGCTTGTCATCGACAGCGGCTGCGGGTGCGCGCTCCCGGGCACCGAGCCGGCGCCGCGTTCTCCGGCCTGGCTCGTCGCGCTCGGCTTGTTGCTCCGAAGGCGGCGAACGACCCGGTCACTCCGTTAGCCCCGACGGAGTCGTCTCGAGGCGGCGCAGACGTCGGGCTCCGCCGAGAGCGAGCGAAGGAGGGCGGCGACAGCCGGAAGCTCGGCGTCCGCGCCGTCGCCGAGGAACGGGGCGATGGGGATCAGGTTCTCGCGGCCGTGCGGGTGCTTCTCGGGGGAGTCGTCCACCATGACCACGCGACCGAGGTCGTAGCCCCGCTCCCGGACCCGGCGCACGTCCTTCACGGCGCTCCACCCGCCGCCCTCGCCGTCCAGGTGCTCGACGCAATCTTCGCCGGACCAGACGAACGCGAGCTCCGACCGCCAGGGGCAGATGGCGGTGACGACCTCTTCTGCGTAGTCGCGTCGGGCGGCGGTCCAGACTGCGACCTCATATCGATCTCGCAGCTCCGACAGGAACGCCTCGAGGTGCGGGCGGCGATAGCCGGGGTGTCCGAGGACGTGGAAATCAGCGCGCCGCCCGAGCGGCCAGTCCGGGACGTGTACGAGCGTCTCGTCCAGGTCGAGGATGACGAGTAGCCGTTCCATTCGCTCACGGCTCCAGCGTGATGACGTAGTAGCGCTTCGCCGGTCGATTCGGATCGAGGACCCGCGTCTCCCGCAACGCGCCGCCACACTTCTCGATGGTGCGGATCGAAGCCGCGTTGTTGTCGTCACACGTCAGGAGTACCTCGGTCAGCCCGAGATCGCGCGCGACCGGCAGGGCGAGCCGCAGCATCCCGGTGGCCACGCCGCGCCCCCGGAACGACGGCACCGTGTCGTACCCGATGTGCCCGCCCGACGTGCGCAGCGCGTCGTTCAGCTCGTGAAAGATGGCGATGCGCCCGACGAATCGCTCCTCCGCCACCGCCCAGAGGTGTGTCTTCGGCGGCGCCGCACCGCTCGGGCTCGCCTCCGCGAGCCTCTTGGTCACGAACGCCGAGAAATCCCGCTCGGCGAGCGCCAGGTCGTCTCCGGACCACCAGGGCAGGCCCTCTTCGCGAAGCTCCTCGAGCGCGCGCAAGAAGCTCTCCCGGAATCTCTCCGAAGGGCGGACCAGCTGGATGTCGAGTCGGGGGCTGAGCTGCACGGCATCGGCCATGATCTGTGCCGGTGGTCGGTCGCGCAACCGTGCTAGCAGAGGACCCATGGCTCCCCTGCGCCTCTGCGTCCTCAGTCTCCGCTATTCGTCCTGGTCGATGCGCCCCTGGCTCGCGCTGAAACACGCGGGCGCGGACGTCTCCGTCGAGACCGTGGAGACGGACCTGAGCAAGCGAAACCCCAACGACCCGATGGACGCGGCGCAAGAGAAGACTGGCGAGAAGCTCGCGGCGCGGCGCAAGGCCGGGAGCGTGACAGGGCTCTTTCCGGTGCTCCACGTGGGCGACACCGCGATCCACGAGTCGCTTGCGATCTGCGAATGGGCGAACGAGGCGTTCCCCGCCGCACACCTCTGGCCCGCGGACTCACTGGCTCGGGCTCGGGCCCGCGCGGTCTCGTGTGAGATGCTCACGGGGTTCGCCAACATCCGCACCCACCTCTCCTGTCACCTCTTCGGGCGCGTGCAGGGCATGAAGCTCGACGCCGCGACCAACGCGGAGATCGCCCGCGTCTTCGAGCTCTGGGAGGACGCGCTGCAGCGCTCGGGCGGCCCGTTCCTCTTCGGCCGCTTCTCGATCGCCGATTGCCTGTACTACCCGATGCGCACGCGCTTCCGGACCTATGGCGTTGCGCTTCCGCCCAGCCTGGAGGCGTACGCCGCGTCGCTCGACGACGCGCCGGCGGTGCGCGCCCTGGTGGAGGTCGCGCGCACGGCTCCTCGCATCCCGGTCTACGACGAGTACCTTCGCTCGGTCGGCGGCGACCCCGACGCGGCGCTCCCTGGCTGAGCTGGTCCCGCGCCTCAGGGGCAGACGGTGAGCTCGAGCGTGCCGGACAGATCGCTGTCCTTCCCTTTGACCGCGACGCGGACCTTCGCCTTGGCGCCCGGGTCCGTCGCGGCTTCGATGACCTCGATGACCCCTGACTGTGCGCCGCCGCCAAGCTCATTTCCATCGCCGTCGACGTAGTGGAAGCCGGCGTTGTAGTCCGCTACCTCCAGCTTTGCGCCCGTCTGCCACGGCACGTGCGCGGAGAGGAAACGCGTGTCGGCCGGCAGCTTCCGAACGGTGATGGACGAGTTGGCCATCGGATCGCCGAGGTTGTCACACGTGGCGTCGGCATCGAAGATCCAGACCGAGAATCCCCCGGCCGCGTCTCTTGCGTCACGCCGCGCGAGCGCGACCTTCGACTGGAAGCTTTGCCCGCGGAACGTCCCTCGCACGCCTCCCGCGTCCGGCTCGTCCGCGGCTCGTTGGGCTGCCGGCGCGGCCGGACCGGCGGAGACCACCGCGGTCGCGGAGGGCTCCGCGAGGCTCGGGAGCTCGGAACGCGCGGCCGGCGCGCAGCCGGCGACGAGTAGGAGCACGGCGCGAGGCAACTGATTCGAGGCCGCAACCATCCCCGCCTCGTACCGCGTCACTCGAAAGCGAACAAGAGATTCGCGCCACCAGGGCGTCGCGCTGCTCGAGGAACGGGCGCGTCAGTACGGTGGTCTCTTGCCAAGCCATTGTCACACTCGCCATCTTACTGGAGCACCGGGCTTAGCTTGATCCCATGGGTTACCTCGCGCTCCTGCGCACCCGCCCCGCTTACCGTCGCCTCTGGGCCGCCGAGCTCGTGTCCGCGACCGGGGATTGGTTCAGCATGGTCGCGGTCAGCATCGTGGCCGCGCGGTCGGCGCCGGAGGCCGGCGGGCTCGCGCTCGCCACCGTTCTCGCCGCGCACCTCCTGCCTCAGGCGCTGCTGGCGCCCGTCGCCGGCTGGCTCGCCGATCGATTCGATCGCCGCGCGCTGCTCGTGTTCGGCAACCTGGCCGAGGGTGTCCTCACCGCGGGAATGACGCTGGCGGCCGCCGGCGGGTCGCTCGTGACCCTGCAGGCGCTGCTCTTCTTGCGCTCGTCGATGGCTTCGCTCCGAGAGCCTGCGCTGGGCGCGGCGATGCCCAGCCTCGTCGGCCGCGGTGAGCTCGCGACGGCGAACGCGCTCGGCGCTGCGACCTGGAGCCTCACGTTTGTCGTCGGAATGGGGCTCGGCGGCGTGGCGACGGAGATCGGCGCGCCCGCAGCGCTCGCGATCGACGCCGTGACGTTTTTCGTGGCCAGCGCCCTGTTCCGCGGCCTGCCCTCGCTCGCTCCGCCCAGGACGGACGCCCAACCCGCCGGCGGTCGCGTGCTCCAGACGGCTATCGCCGATCTGCGGGTTGCGCTCGTCGCCACGAAGCGGCGTGATCTGCGCGCAGCCGTCTTCGGCAAGACACCGCCCGCGGTTGCGGGCGGCGCGGCTTGGATCGCGCTGAACCTCGGCGCGGAGGCGCTGCCATTTGCGGGCGGCGCGGCGGCCACGCTCGGCGCGCTTCAGGCCATTCGAGGCGTCGGGACCGGCGTCGGCCCCCTCGTCTCGCGTGGCCTCGTCGCGAGGGGTTACGCGCCCGCCCTCGTCGCGCATGCTTGCGCGCTCGCCGCGTTCGTCGGAGCAATCGGCATCGCGTGCGTCGGCGGTCCATCCTCGGCGATCGGCTCGGTCCTGCTCTG
This sequence comes from Myxococcales bacterium, assembly GCA_016794345.1. GTDB lineage: Bacteria > Myxococcota_A > Polyangia > Polyangiales > Polyangiaceae > Xiheicaenibacterium > Xiheicaenibacterium phototrophicum. Next base: position 13,530 of record JAEUKE010000090.1, on the reverse strand, counting down.
GGGGGCCGGTGGTGGCGCGCTCTGGGTCATCACGCAGACCGAGATCCAGCAGCGCAGCGACGAGGCTATGCGCGGACGGCTGCTGGCGCTCGACGCGCTCGGCTTCACGCTCGGGATGAGCGGCAGCGCCCTCCTCACGGGGCTCCTCGTCGATTCGGGCATCGCGCTCGGGACCGTCGGCGCCCTGGTGGTCACCGCGTCCGCGCTGAGCTGGTTCTTCGTGCGAGCTCAGGGCCGCGCGGCACGGACGACGGGAACGGGGCGGTCGGCAGTCCACGTGCCGGCGATTCCCAGCCGCGAGTGAGCGTTGTCACCCCAGCAGGCGACCGTGTGATCTCCGCGGAGCACACACGCTGCGTCGGTCGCCAGCGTGACGTCCGTGGCGCCGTCGAGCGGCTGGCTGCCCAGCTGAGACATCGACCCATACCCACACGAGAAGGAGCCATTGCCGTGGCCCATGCAATGGGCGCCGAAGAGCTCGCGCTGCCAGCGCGTGCCGCCGTGCGACTCCGACGCGATGAGCTTCAGCCCATCGACGCTGATGCCGTGGCATTCTGCCTTCCCTCCGGCCCGGAGGAGGCATGCGCCCTCTGCACGCTCCACATCCCGGAACGAAGGGCGCACGAGGTAGGGCGAAGCGCGCCCCTCGTCGAGGCCGACCTCGGCGAGGAACTTGTGATGCCAGCACACCGCGCGGCTGCCCGAGACGACGGCACACGCGTGGTCCGTCGCGACGCCCAGGCTCGTCACACCGCGAACACCTTCGACCTTCACCGGCGGCACGTCCGGGAGGGCGCCGGAGCGAAAGACCCAGAGGTCCGCGCTCGCGTCTATCGCGTAGACGAGGTCGTCCGACGCCCGCGCCTCTCCGTCCAGCTTCTGGAAGCTCACCTCCACTCCGACGATCGCGCGTGCGCCGGCCAGCGTGGGCATCTCCGTCCACCGAGCGAACGTGGCGCCGGGCTTCGCGCCGTCCTCGGCGTCACGGCGGCAAAAGACGGCGCCGTCCTTCAGCATGGCGCAGACCAGGTGCCGGGAGGCCGAGACGTGTCTCACCGGGGGCACGACCTCGACCGCCGCCCCGACCGCCTTGCCGGCTCGGTCCGAAGCGGACCAGGGAAGTCCCCAATGGAAGAGCCTCCCGTCTTCGGCCAGCGCGAAATGCTCGCTGTTCGTGGAGGCGATCTCGATGATCGGCGGCAGGCCCGGGACCACGATCGGTGTATCCGACTTCGCCGCGGAGCCGTCGCCGAGCTGCCCCCATTCACCATTGCCCCAGCAGTGCGCAGTCCCGTCGACGCGGGTGACGCACCCGACGCGCTCGTCGAGGGCGACGCTGGTTACGTCTCCCGCGCCCTCGACCACCGTGACGGTTCGATCGGTCCCTGCGCGAAAGCAGGTCAATCGTCCGTCGCCGGTCGCTGCGCAGGCGCGCGTGTGCGTCGAGCCAAACGCGCGAACGCCGGCGACCGGGGGCCGCTCGACGTCGACGACGCCATCCGTCACCCGGCGCGAGAAACAGATCGGCTGCTTCGTCGCCGTCAGCGCGCAGGCGCCGTCTCCCAGCATGAAGATCGTCTCCGCCTGCTCCGCGCGGACCGCGGCGATCTCGAGCCCTTCCGCGGGAAACCCCGAATCCGGGACCTCCCCGCGGCAGAAGACGGCGCGCTCCGGCGTGAGCCAACAGGTCGCGAAAGGTCCAACGGCGACGTCGTGGACCGGGCCGAGCTTGCTGTCGCCCGGATAGGCTCGAAGGTGCTTCGACGTGGTCATGACCACGACGGATCGCGACGAGAGGTGCACCTCGAGGGCGTCCGCGAGGCCGTCGATCTTCGCTGGCACCTTTCGCTCGCTCTCCCACGGGCGCGGTGGGTTCCAGCTCGCGTGCCGCCCCCAGCACCAGACGCTCCCGTCGCGCCGCGCGGCGCACGTGCCGTCGACGAAGACGGCGATGTCGACCGCGTCGGTGAGATCGCGAACCGGCGCGGGTCGGAAATGGGGCACCAGCGATCCGTCCCCGAGCTGACCGTAGTCGTTCCAGCCCCAGCACTCGACGCTCCCCGCGCGTGTTCGCAGGCAGCTGTGCCTGGAGCCGACGGCTATCTCCACCACGTCGTCGGGCGACTCCGCTCGGGGCGCTGCGCTCGCGTTCGGAGCAGCGCTCGGACCAGGCTCGGCGGGCGTGCTCGGCCCGCAGGCAGCGAGGCAAACGAAGAGCAGCCCGCCGCGCGGTCCCATGAGGGACCCTACGCTGGATCGCCCTTCGAGATTCCTCGAGCAGACCATGAGCAGGCCCTCGCGGCGGGCCGACCGGGGTCGACCCGCCGCAGGTCCTTCTGTCACGCCGCAGGGACGCGCGTTGCGACCTCGGTCGGTACGCGCTCGTACCCGTCGAGCTGCATCGACGCGCTCGCTCGACCCTGGGTGCGCGAGCGAAGCGCGTTTGCGTACCCGAAGAGCTCCGCGAGCGGCACGCGCGCCGCGACCGTGTGCATCGCGCCGCGCGTCCCGAGCGCCGTCACGCGCCCGCGCCGCCCGCCGAGATCGGCGATCACGTCGCCGAGCTTGGTCTCGGGCGTCACCACGTCGAGCTTCATGACCGGCTCGAGGTAGGCGAGGCCCGCCGCACGCGCCGCATCACGGAACGCGATACGGGCGGCCATGGCGAACGCGTGCTCGTTCGAGTCCTTCTCGTGGAAGGAGCCGCCGAGCAACGTGACCTTCACGTCCACCAGCGGGTAGCCGCCGAGGACACCGAGCGCCGCTGCCTCCCTGGCGCCAGCCTCGACCGAAGGCACGTATTCCTTCGGGACGACGCCGCCCATGGAAGCATCGGCGAACGCGAACCCCGCGCCCGGCGCGAGCGGCTCGATCCGCAGCTTGACGTGACCGTATTGGCCCGGTCCGCCCTTCTGCTTGATGAACTCGCCCTCGGCCTCGGAGGTGCGGGTGATTGTCTCGCGGTAAGCGACGCGAGGAGCCGACGCCCGGATCCGGACACCGTGATCTTCGCGCAGCTTCGCCAGCGTGACGTCGAGGTGCAGCTCCCCGAGCCCAGAGAGGAGGGTCTCGCCGGTCTCGGGATTGCCTGCCAGCCGGAGCGACGGGTCGTCAGCGACCAATCGTCCCAGCGCGGCACCGAGCTTCGCACGCGCATCCGCGTCCTCGGGCTCGAGCGCGATCGTGACGACCGGCTCGGGGATCGTGAGGCCCTCGAGCCGGACGACCCTGCCCTTGTCACAGAGCGTCTCGCCCGTGGGAACGGCGAGGCCGAGGACCGCGGCGATCTCGCCCGGCCCCACGGCTTCGACGTCCTCCACTTCGTCGCCGAAGAGGCGGACGAGCCTGCCGACGCGCGCCGTCTTGCCCGAGCTCGCCAGCGTCACCGAGGCCCCTCTCTCGAGGGTGCCCGCGTAGACACGGACGAACACGCGCGCGCCGAACGCGTCGTGGATGCTCTTGAACGCGAACGCGACCAGGCCGCCGGCCTCCGCCGCCACGCCCGCGCGGCGCGAAGCCGCTTCGGACGGGGAAGGGAGGAAGGCGACGATTGCGTCGAGCAGCGTCGAGACACCGAGCCCGAGCTTCGCCGAACCGGCGAGGACGAGCACGATGCTCCGGTCGATTGTCGCTCGCCTCAAGACCCGGACGAGGTCGACCGATGAGACGGGTCGTCCCATCAGATAGACCTCGAGGATCTCGGGATCGAGATCGGCCGCCGCTTCGATGAGCTGCTCGCGAGCCCGACGTACGATCGCGACCTCGTCCCCCGAGAGGGGGCGCGTCCGATCGTGGGAGCGCGCGTCCGCCTCGATCGCGACCTCGCGGACGAGATCGAGGAGAGCCGCGCCGCCCGGCGCAGGAATGACGACGGGCACGGCGCGCACGCCGAACGTCTCCGAGACCGAGCGGACCGCGTGGTCGAAGTCGGCCCCGGCGCGATCGATCTTGTTGACGAAGACGAGGCGCGGCAGATCGAAGCGATCGGCCTGCGCCCAGACCGACTCGGTCTGCGGCTCTACGCCGGCGACGGCGTCGAGCACGATCACCGCGCCGTCGAGCACCCGCAGGCTGCGCTCGACCTCGATGCCGAAGTCGACGTGGCCTGGCGTGTCGACGAGCGTGAGGACGTGCTCGCGATGTCGAGTGGTGACGGCCGCGGCGCCGATGGTGATTCCGCGAGCTCTCTCGCGAGGATCGTAGTCGGTTACCGTCGAGCCGCCGTCCACCGTTCCGAGCGCGTGGATGCGCCCGGTCGCGTGGAGGATTCGCTCGGTGAGCGTCGTCTTGCCTGCGTCGACATGGGCGACGACGCCGAACGTACGCATGCTCTGGGGACCTTGTCGTGGGATCATGATTCTGCTCTTCGAAATGCGCGCGCTCCGTTGGAGCGAGCGCGAATGGCTCGGATCGACGCTGGCACGCGAGGGCCGCGCCGGACGCCGAGCGCACGAGGGCTCCGCCGGATCCGGATCGACGGAGCGGTCGCGCGCGCGGCGAAGCCGCCGGCGCGGCTCACATCGATGCGGCGACGCGACCGAGCTCGGAGAGCAGCAGGCGACCCTTCCCCGCACGTCCGGCGTGGCGCTGGGAACGGAGAAGGGTCGGGCGTTTCATGGGACCTCGACCGGCCTCAGACGGGCGAGGCGGCGAAGCCTGACGGGCGCGCTGGCGTCAGAGCCCAGCGGGGAGCGCAAAGGCTCGGGTCTGCTCGAAGACGTTGAGCTCCCCGAACTTCTTCCCGGGGTTCATCAGGACGCGGACGACGACCGCCTTCGCCTCCGGCAGGTACCAGACGCGCGTGATCTCGGGCTTGTGATTCGCCTCCTCCTTCAGCTTGCCGAGGCGAGCCTTCTTCCCGGCGCCCTTTGCGATCGAGACGTTGGCCTTCTCCTGCGTGAGGGTGAGGTCCGTCCCCGCGATCTTCGTGGCCTCGCCGGGACGCGCCTCGGTGCCGGCCACCGCGACGAAGCCATCGAGCCGCTTGACGAGGTCGGGTGCCTGCGCCGCGAGCGCGGCCTCCGAGCAGCGCGGCGAGCCCGCGGCCTGGCAGACCTCGACGAGCTCGACCTCCTTGTCTGTCTTCAGATCCAAGAAGCCCACGTTCCACGCGACCGTCCCGGTGCCCTCTTCTTCGATGGTCACCGCGTAGGCGATCTGGTTCTTCGCCGCCGACCAGCCGAGCTGCTGGCGACCCTTCAAGAGGTCCGCCGCGAGGGTCTGGGCGGGGCTCGGGGCGCTCGACGCGCCGGGCTCGCTCTTCTCCTTGACGAAGCCCGCCTTCGTGTAGCCCCAGACCTCGTTGACGGTCTTGTCGGCGCAGCAAGCGGCCTCGCCGCCGGCGTTTCGCTCGATTGCGATCTTGTTTCCTTGCAGCTCGGCGCGGGCCAGGCCCCCGTTCGCCCGATCTCCGCCGTCGATCCGGCCCGCCTGCTCGAGCCGACCGCCGACCGAATGGAAGGCCCAGACGGCGTCGTGGGTGCCGCTCCCGCCGGGCTGACAGAGCACGAGCGCCAGGATCTCCTCCACGCCGTCTGCGTCGAGGTCGGCCTTGCCGAGGCTCGAGACCTCGAACGAGCCCTTCATTCCTTCGCCGAGCTTGCTGTCGTAGCTGCCGCCGCCGCCCTTGACCTGGAGCCTGGCCGGGCCCCCGGTGCAGACGTCCGGGATATCCGCGTCCCGCGGATCGACCGAGACGGGCTGCTCGGCCTGGGTGTCGCCGACGGCCGCTGACGTCGCCGGCTCTGCTACGCCGCGGGTGCCGCGCTCGCCACAGGCTCCCAGGAGGGGAGCGGCCGCGAGCGCCAATACAGTGAGGGTCGGGATACGAGAAGAGGAGGGCATCGTGTCGAGGTTCTTTCTGTTGGCGGCGTCGCGCATGGTCGGGCGAAGCTCGACCGAGCAAACGCGCGAGTCAACACACCCCTTCCAAGTCGCCCCCGGTGCGCTCAGGACTCGCAGATCAGCGCCACCTTCGCCGTGATCTCGATCTCTTCCTTCGAAGAGGCTTCGCCTTCCTTCTCGACCTTGTCGAGCGCCTTCTCGTCACCGCTCTTGGCTGCGTTCGCGGCCGCCGTCTGTTGCTTCGCCTGGTCACGCATCACCTTCGCGTAGCGCGTGGCGAGCCCCTTCAGCTCCGAGTCCGAGACGCCGGACTTCTCGACTGCGTCTGCGATCTCGTTGAGGAGCTTGGCCTGGGCCATGAGGTCCTTGCTCGGATCGTCCGACTCGGGGAGCTTCTCCAGCTTGGTGTCCCCGTCCTCCATGATCTTCTGGAGGCTCTTGCACTGCGCGACCCGGTCGCCGCCCTTCGAGGCGCTCGCGGGCTGGGTCGTCGTCTGAGCGCTCGAGCTCGAAGGGCTCGAGCCCGACTCGGAGCAACCGGCGGCGATGAAGAGAGCAGAGAGGGCGAGGGTAGGGATCAGGTGTCGCATGGGAATTGGCCTTGTTGCCCGGAAGACGAGGCGACGGCGCCCAGGTCGCGAGAAAAGATCGACGGCCAACGACCCGCGGAGCCGAGGGACCGACAGCACGGTTCCGACCTCTCGCTCGCGGCGCTCCTCCGGGCTCGGCGCGCTAGCCTCGTCAGGTGCGCGTCGTTCGGCTCTCGCCCGTTGTGGTGGTCGCCGCCGTCCTCTTCCCGGCTGCTCCGCGTGACGCCCGCGCGGAGCCGACCCCTGGTGACCCATGCGCGGAGACCTACGAGTGCCGTCGTCATGGCGCGTGCTCCACCGAAGGCTCGAAATGCGTCGCACGGAGCGCGGAGTCTTGCGCTGCATCGACCACGTGCCGTGAGAGCGGGCTGCGCTGTCACCTCGACCCTGGCGCCGGACGATGTGTCTCGGCGCTGGCGCGTCCGAAGCCCGCGCCACCTCCGCGCGGGCTCATGACGCCGTCGACCCGCATGCCTCCGGGCAGCTACGAGCCGGAGATCGTGGGGCGGAGCAGCTTGCGAGAGTCCGGCCTCGCGTTGACCCTGCTCGGCGGCCTGGGTTGCCTCACCGGGCTCGCGGCAGGCGGCCTGTGGGAGCTCTCGCCCGAGGGCGACACACGCGACAACCTCATGATCGTCTCGCTGAGCACGGCCATACCGGGCGCGGTGCTGGCGGGCACGGGGCTCATTCTGATGAAGATCGAGGATGGCGCGCCCGTCACGGCGTCGTTGGGCCCCGGATCGCTCCGCGTCACCTTCTGACGGCCCCGATCAGAGTCAGGTCAGCCCCAGCTCCATTCGGACACCGCGGAGCGTGACGCCGTCGGGCAGACGGATGTCAGTCCTGTCGGTTTCGGTGAAGCCGTACGCCAGGTAGAGGGGCTCCCCGGGCAACGTGGCCATGAGAGCGAGACGCTGGAAGCCTTCGGCGCGCGCCGCGGCCGCGCACGCGTCGAGGATGCGGCGGCCCAGGCCACGTCGCGTCCAATCGGGGCGCACGAACATCGCCCTGATGCGAGCCGGCTCGGTCTCGGGATCCAGGAGCCGGGTGTCGCCCAGGGCGTCGCCGGGGCCCGTGAAGAGCTTGTCGCGCCGGCTCCACCCGCCACATGCCACGAGCTCGCCAGCCGCTTCGAGCAAGAAATACGTGCGGTCGCGGAGCAGCGCCTCGTCGAGCGACGCGATGAAGCGCGTCCCGCTCTCTGCCTGGCGCTCGTCGTAGAACTTCGCGAAGAGCGCCCGCGCCGAGTCGCGCATCAGCTCGGAGATCGCCGCAGCGTCCCCCAGCTCGGCTACACGGAGCGCCGGCTCGACCGTCATGCTCGCGAAAGCGTAGCGCAGTCGAGCCGAGGGTACGCGCTTCGCGCATCAATCCCCGCTTCCCCCCCCCGGCACGCTCAAGTGGGAACACGCCGCCCGAAGATCAAGCTCGCGATCGCGATGACCAGGAACGCCACGAACAGGATCTTGGCGATGCCCGCGGATGCGCCGGCGATGCCGCCGAAGCCGAGCACGGCTGCCACCAACGCCACGATGAAGAACACGGCCGTCCAGTACAACATGTCTGACTCCTCGAGTTGGAAGGTGGTTACGAGCGGAGGCGGGCCTCAGGACGCGCGTGCATCCGTTCGCCGCGCCTTGGCCGCAGGCGGATCGAAGTCCGTGTCCAGCCGCTGGAGGTCGGCCTCCGTCGGCTCCTTCTCCTTCACCGATTTGAAGTAGCCAAGGACCGCCCGTCGCAACGTCTCCCCCGACACCGGCGCGAGGAGCAGCGCGGCCCCTGCGCCGACGACGACACCGGCGCCGAAGGTGGTGATCGTCGAGAGCGGGCTGCGCTTCTTCTGCAGGCCGAGCGCGCTCAGCATCGACGCGAAGCCGAGCCGTCGTGCCAGCTCGACCCAATCCGTCAGCTTTCCTGCCACGTCCGTCGCCGTGCCGCGCGCCATCGTGCTGGCGCCCTCGACGATCGTGCCTGCGCGCTTCGTTGCTTGGTGAACGGTGTCTTGAACGATGGTCATGAGGTGCTCCTTTCGCATTGGTGAGAACGGTGGATGTCGGTGTGATCTCGAATCTCAGTGCCCCTCGTCGGGGCGAAGCGTCGGCAAGGGGCGCCTCCGCGTGAGGACGGTCTTCAGGGCGCTCTCCAGCTCTCCGAACGAAGGTCGCTCCGCGCGCCCAGACATCGTGGCGACGAGCCCGAGCAGCGCGTCGTCGCGCCGGTGGAGCTCGCGCAGCATCTGACGCTGTTTTCGTGACGCCCACAGAATGGTGAGCAGCAGGGCGAGGCCGAACCCGCCGAGGCCGGCCACGGTCATGACGAGCACGTCGGGCCCCTCCTTCACGGCCTCTCCGGCGGCTGCGAGGACGTTGCCCTGATCCGGCGGCTGCGCACCCGACCTCTTCCGCTCCTGCGCCTCTTCGATGGCGTCCTGGATGCCGAGCATCGCGTTCTTCGTGAGATCGCGAGCGAGCGGCCCGAGCAACGAGGTGTCGACGTCCGCGAGCTCCGTGCGAGCGCTCTCCGTGGCGCCGCCCACGGCGGTGACCGTGACGTCGTGCACCAGCTCGCGCAGCGCGCTCCGGTTCTCGGGCTTCGTGAGTCGCGCGATGGATTCGTCGAGCGCGTCGCCCATGGCTCGTCGTCCGAGGCCGCCGAACGTCGTCGCGAGCTCGTGAAGCTCCTCGCGCAGGGCCTCCCGACGCTCGGGCTCGTCGAACGAGCGCAACGTGCCGTCGACGACGCCGCCCACCACGCGATCGGTCGCCTCTTCGACGAGCTCCTCGTCGATGCTGCCGACGATCTGCTCCTGCTTCTCGCGCGTCGTCAGGCTATCGACGCCGCCCTTCACGGCGCCCGCCGTGGTCTCTTCACCGAGGTTGCGGGCCGTGGCCGCGCAGCCGGTCGCGAGGAGAAAGATCAGCGGGAGTGTCGTTAAGCACCGCATGGCTGGGTCGTGTGCATGGGGTGTGCCTGCTTCCCGCGCTCGATTTCGTGCGCGGCTCGCGCCCGAAGCCGAGCGGAGGAGCGCAGCTGTGCTCATCTGCGCGCTCACCCGGCGCGTGTTGTTGCTCGATCGCCACAGCCGCGATCGAGGCGGCGAAAAGAGAGACCATCGCGACCAGCAGCATCCAGAGGAGTGTCGAGAGGACCGCCCCGAGCGCGCCATAAGCGTCGTAGTCCGTCAGGGTGAGGATCACCCACCCGAAGAGTGGTCGCAGCAGGAAGAGCATCGTCGTCCCGTAAGCGGCGCCACGAATGGCCGCTCGCCACGGTACCCGCCGGGCCGGGATGAGGTGGAGGCTCGCCGCGAGCGTGCCGCCGAGCATCAGGAACGCGGCGACGCCCGTGATGAGCCGCGCCGCGAGGATGGGCAGGTGTTGCCATGCTGCAACGTCGAACGCGGTTCCGAGGATCGCGATCGCGAGGACGAGCAACGACGTGAGGCCGACGAAGGCGAACGCGCTCAAGCGGTCCCGCAGAAGCTGGCGGACGACGTGTCTCAGCGAAGGAGCGCTCGTCTCGTAGCCGAAGACCCGGTTGAGGGCGGTGTCGAGCTCGGCGAACACGCCGCTCGCTCCCAGCAGCGCCCCGATCGCGCCGATCGCCACCTTCCACGACGAGCCGCGGAGATTGGACAGCGCGGAGCGAACCGCGGTGTCGACCGTCTCGACACCCGAGGCGCTCGCCCATCGCAAGAGCCGCAGCCGCAGATCCTCGCTCGAGCCGACGATGCTCTCGACCAGCCCCAGCGCCAGGAGCGCGAGCGGAACCAGCGACAGCAAAGCGTAGTAGGAGAGCGAGGCCGCGAGCCGGTAGCTCTCGGTGTCGATCCAACGACGGCCCGCCCGACCGAGGAGGGCGAGCTCCGAGGTGAGCAGGCTCCTGGGGCGCACGGCCGCCGTCGAGGCAATATCCTTGCCGTGGGTGCAGGAGGACTTCGCAGCCCTGGCGGGGCGGTCCTGTGTGAGCGCGCGCGCTCAGGGTGTGCGTGTCGACGCGGCCCTCTGGATATCGTGATCCGTTGAGCGTCTCATGTCGCAGTGGCCCGCCGTCCTGGTCTCGTGTCTCTCGTCTCGCTGTGTCTGTGCGCGTGTCCGAGCGCCACGCCTGGGCTCTCGTCGGCGCCGGCCTCGACCCGGGGGAGCTCCTCGGCGAGCGTGACGAGCCCGATCGTTTCGACCACACCGAGCGCTTCTCCGGTCGCCGAGCTCGAAGCCGAGGTCGAGGCGCCGGAAGACGAAGGGCCGTGGCCACCGCCCGAGCCCGCGGCGCCCGCGGACCGCGTGTACCACGTCGCGCCAGAGCGCTACGACCACGTCATCCTCAAGATTCACTTCCCCATGCGCGAGCAGTTCGAAAACCTGCGCTACGAGGGGTTCAATCCCCTCTTGATGAAGGGTGCGGAGAGCGGCGAGGAAGTGGCGCGCCGCTGGCGCGAGCTCGTCGTCGGCTCGCGAGGCGTGTTTCTGCTTCGGGACTCGCTGTGGAGCCAGCAAGACCACCCGTATCATCGCAAGCCCTACGCGCTCATGATGCCGCCCTCGTGGGTGACGGTGGCCGTCGCCGAAGTGGCGGCGGGGCGCACGCCGGCGCCGCTCGTCGCGCCGCCGCTCGCGGATGATGCGGCCTGGGCCGCGGTCGCGAGCCCCGCCGCCATGTTCGGGAGCTTTCCGCCGAGCGACACCCTCTACCGCGAGGCGGTGCGCTCGACGCAGGGCGACGAGCAGTCGGCGCGCTACGCGTCGGCCGCGCGCGCGTCGATACGCTCGCTCGCGGCCGACGCACAAGCGATGATCGCCGCCGCGCCGCGTGGGACGGCTGCGGTCGCCGCGGCCGGCGCCGAGCGCATCGCTCGCTCCGACCGGAAGTACTTCGGGGGGGCGCTGCGGTATCACCGGGTCATCCCGCTCTTCGTCGAGAACCCCAATGCCCACGAGCTGCGCGACGAAGGCAAGGGCATGACGGTCTACGGCCGCGATATCGATCCCGCACTCGTGAAGGTCGCGCGCGATGCCGTCTATCGCCGCCGCCTCCTCGACGGCGATCTCGCGGTTGAGCGTTATGACTTGTCGCAGCCGGCCGAGCGCGATCGTGCCATCGAGGTGCTCGAGGCTCTGATCGGCACGAGCGACCCGACGCCGGGCGGCACGTTGTGGCTATGGGTGACCGGCAAGCTCGACCCGGTACGCAAAGCCGAAGGCGAAAATGCCGTCCGGTACCTGCCCGCATTCATGAAGCAGCTCGACAAAGCCGCCGTCGATCGGTCGCGCCTGCGCATCCTCAGCATGCCGTCCACCGATGTGCCAGCCGACGGGCAAGGTGCGTTCTTGAAGCAGGACGCCGCCTGGTATCGCAAACGTGGCCTGCCCTACAACGTGCGCCTGAACACGCATCAGTTCCATGTCCTCCTGCAGGAGGGCCTTTGAGGGCGACCTCGCCGGCACCGCCAACACCTTACCGACCAGATGGCGCCGGCTGGGCGGCGGGGGGCCCGCCCTTTGAGGAAGATCGCGAGAACGCCGTCAGCGAGGTATTGAACGCGCTCGATCGCCTCCTCGGTCTGGATGATCTTCGGCGGGCCGCCTCGCACGAGAGCGTAGACGCGTACGACAATCGACTTGCCGTAGCTCGGGTAGCCATTGCCGGGCGTGAAGGCCAGCGTGTTGCCTGCCGGGTCGAACGCAAACGAGCCCTCGGCGCGGTCGAGATCGACGACCTTCTTGCGAGTGGCCAGGTCCTCCACGAACGACTGCGTCGTCTCGAGCGGACCGAGCCCGCTCTTGGTGCGCTTGAACACGAGCGCGAATCGGTTTGTCGGGTCGAGCTTCACCTGATTCCCCTGGCCTGGCCAGCGGCGCAGCTCGCGGTAGGAGTCCGCGTCGTAGAGCACGACGTCGTCGTGGGAATCGACGATCAGTCGTTTGCCGTCTGGCGTGACGGTGCACTCGTCTCCCCGCAGGCTCTTTTTCACCTGACCGCTTGCGATGTCCACGATGGACACCTTGGCGTTCGGATCCCCGATCCAGGCGTTGCCGATGTAGCGGGCGTGGGACGCGACCACCGCCGTCTTGCCGTCCGGGTGACCGGTGACCGACGCGATCGGCGCGAGGTCGAGCCGGCCTTCGCGCTCTCGATCAGCACCCCCCAACCCCCGTCGGTCCGGACGACGCCGGGCCGAGCGCCCGAGACCCGCCCGACGACGCGACCGGTCCTGCCGTCCACTTGCGCCACCGCGTCGCGACCCTCGAGGAAGAGCGCGTCGTCGGCGCCTCAGGTGAGGCGATCGCCCGAGCCGCTCTGGAGCCCGGGCGCCCGCCCTACGACCCGCTTGCGGTCGGTATCGACGAGCCGCACGGCCTTCTGGTCGTGGCGCATCATCGCGACGAGCAGACCGTTCGGGCTGAGCGCGACCTCCTGGTACGAGCCTGGCTCCTCCACCACCGGCGTGACGCGATCACCGCGCTGGTACTTTCGGGACGGTGCCGGAGGTCGCGGCGGCGCGCGCTCGACGGCGAAGTGGTGGCGGACCCGACGGCGCGCGCCTCGACCCGGGCGGGCGTACCGCCGCAAGCCGTCGCGGCGAGCAACAAGGAGCAGCGCCCTCCTCGGATGATTCGTGGGGTCGACCGAAGCCGTGTCACGCCCCGGAGCGTAGCTCGGACGGCGCGTTGGGAGCGATCGAGCGCACACGGGGTGTATCTTCCCTTCGTGTCGTCTCGCGCCCTCGCGGCCTTCGTGCTCGGCGTCGCCGCTTGCTCCGGCGGATCGAGCTGTTCCCCGGCCGTGTCGTCGGGCACGCCCCCGTCGAGCGCCGCTGCATCGAGCTCTGCCGTAGGGGGTGAAGCCGCGCTGGACCTGATCGTCGTGAGCCTCGGCTATCCAGCGGCTGCGCCGGAGGTCATCGCACGCGAGGTGGCCGCGCCGTGTGAGGAGGCAGCTCGAAGCTGCGGCGGCATCCGATCGAGCTGGAGCACGAGCCAAACGGGCCTTGCGCTGCTCGGCTTTCATGTCGAACGCAACGCGGATCGCCTCGAGGTCTCCGAGTGCGTCCGGTCGCGGCTCGCCGAGATCGCGCGCGAGCTGCCCCCCGACGTGA
>JAEUKE010000048.1 GCA_016794345.1 Myxococcales bacterium | reverse complement strand
TCGCTCACGGGCAAGCGGAGCCGCCACCACCACCCGCGCCGAACGGCTCGCACACGATCTCGCCGCCGGGGCACTCTTCGAGCCCGGAGTTGATGCCGCAGGGCAAGCACTCGCTCCAGACGCTGCTCGCGAGACAGAGCTGCTGTCCGCTGCCGTTGTCGCAGCCGGTCGTCGTGCCAGGCTCCGCACAATGCGAGCCCGGCGGGACGCCACACGGAGACGAGCCCGCGTCCCAGCAGTGGATCTCCCCGTCGTCGCACTCCTCGAGGATGCCGTACTCACACGAGATGCAGGCGCTCCACGTGCCGGCCATCGTGCAAATCTGGCGTTGGGTCGCTTCGCAAGCGCTCTTGTAGTCGACGCCTTCGCTGCACGCGGTCCCGGGGGTGCTGGGCGGCCGCGTGTCTTCGCCACCTCCCCCGCCCGAACCGCCGAGCCCGTCGCCGGACGAATCACCGCAGGCCACGACGAGCCCGAGCAAGCAGAAGCCAAGGGAAGTCACTCGATTCATGATGCGCTGGCGTAATCAAACGCCGTGCCAGCAGCCGACGACGAATCGCGCTCGAATGCACGGTGCGTGCGGCACATGCGGGCACAAGGGCGACACGGCAGCCGGCCGCGCTCGGCTGCGAGCACGCAGCGCCGCGCTCGCGCCGCCCTTCGACCGCGCGGCTTCGCCTACAGCGTCGGGTAGTCGGCCGTCGCGCGGACGTAGATCTCTTCGTATTTGATGAGCGGGTCGGCGGGCGGCGCGAAGATGCCGAAGACGCCGACGACCTCGGAGAAGTTGGTGTTCATACCGTCGGTGAGGCCGGTGAACGCCGCGCCCGAGAGGAAGAAGGGGCTGAGGCTGGTCACGGTGGTGATGTCGCCGCCGGGCATCGTGCCCGTGTCCCAGAGCGCGAAGGTCTCGGCGGGCATGTTGGGGTTGCCGGTGACGGTGTCGACGCGCACGAAGAGCGGGCCGTAGTCGGTCTCGTAGCCCTGCGTGGTGAGCTGATCGAGCGTGACGGTGAGGGGCTGCAGATCGCCCATGCCCACGGTGCGCGCGCAGCCCTGGAGGCTGTCGGTCACGAGGAAGAGCAGCTCGTTCTCGCCGTCCTGCGTGTTGCGGAACGCGAAGCCGTAGAAGTCGACCTGGTCGCCGACCTGGATGTCGACGAAGTGCTCGGCGACCGACGGCGCGACGCCGACGCGCAGGCTCTGGTGCGTCGCCTCGGCGAGCGAGCCGTAGCTCTCGTCCTGCTGGATGAAGAACTGGCAGGCAGTCCCCGCCGTGCAGCCGTTGTTCGCGATCGCGGTCACGTAGACGCCGGGCACCCACGCCTCGGTCGGGTTCGCCGGGTTCTCCGTCCAGATCTCGTTCAGCGTCTTCGTCGGCGAGCCGGGGGGCTGCGTCTCGCAGGTGGGCCAGGGCGTCCCGCCGCCGGTGCCGGTCGTGCTGGAGCTGGTCGTCGTGGCGGAGGAGGTCGTCGTGCTAGACGAGGTCGTCGTCGCGCTCGAGCTGCTCTTCGTGCTGGACGAGGTCGTGGTCGTCGCGTCCCCGCCCGAGCCGCCGCCGCCAGTCGCGGCCGAGTCGTCCGAGCAGGCGGACACCGAAGCCAAGACGAAGAGTACCGGAAGGGAAGCGAGCGACAGGGTGCGGCTGATTCGAAGCATGGGAGCGTCCCCTTAGAAGGAAGCGCGCCTCGCTGCAACTGGTCGGATAGCCCGGTGTCGGGCGCGAACGGCCGGCTCTCCGGGGCGGCGCCCGTTGGCAGAAAGTATCTGGGGAGGGTGGCGGCGCACCGCCGGTAGGAGCGGACATGAACACGACGCACCTCGCTCGACTCACCGCTCTCCTCGGACTCCTCCTCGTCGCCGGCTGCAACAAGGCGGATGCCGCGTCCGAGAAGAAGAACGACTCGGACACGACCACGACGAAGGCGGACGCGAAGAAGGACGACAAGCCGCGCGCCTCGAACAAGAAGGACGTGGAGATGGTGGAGACGGATCTGTCATCCAAGGGCTTGGAGTGGAAGGGCTACGCCATCATGGCCCCCAAGGACGCGAAGATCATGGACGACCGCGGCGACTGCCGCGTGGCGGCGAAGGGCTTCAGCGTCATCCTCAGTCAGAAGCCGGAGCGGAGCACGATCGACGGCAAGAAGAAGGAGCTCGACAAGGTCGCGGCCGCGACCGAGGGCAAGGTCACCTACGCGAACGAGTCGGCCACGGGCTTCGACTACAAGCTGGAAACACCCAAGTCTTCGCGCGACGACTTCTTCATGGTCCTCGACGTGGGCGGCAAGAAGATCGGCTGCTACCCGCTCAACCTGATCAAGAAGGAGGAGATGGAGAAGGCGCGCGAGGCGTGCAAAACGCTCGTGAAGAAGTGAGACGCGCCCGCCAGAGGACAATGACGGAATGCGCTCCACACCTTCCCTCTCGCTCCTCCTCCTGACCTCTGCGCTTCTCGGCGCGTGCGACGCGCAGAAGAGCGACGGCGCATCCTCGTCGGCCGCCAGCGCCGCGCCCGCCACGTCCCAGGCGCCCAAGGTCACCACCGCCACCGCGGCTGCCACGACGAGCGCGTCGGCGAGCGCGAGCGCGACGGCCGCGCCCGCCGCCTCCGCCATCCCCGCGGATTGGGTCGACCTCGACCTCACGCCCGCCGGCAAGGCCTGGGCGGACTACACGCTCAAGGCGCCGCCCGGCGCGAAGGTCAAGAAGGGCACGCCCGACCCCACGATCGAAGCCGGGGACTTCGCGCTCATGCTCTCGTTCACACACGTCAAGAAGAGCACCGCCAACCTCGACACCGCGCGTGCCTACGGCGTCAGCTGGCGCGCGCTGACGGACACGCCCGACTTCTTCGAATACGAGACCTCCGGCGAGCAGAACGGCGAGAAGTTCGTGCGCTTCAACTTCGATGTCTTCGTCGAGGTCGACGGCAAGAAGATGGGCTGCTCGGGCCTGAACAACCAGAAGCAACGCGAGCAGCTCGCACCGATGATCGCCGCGTGCCGCACGCTGAAGAAGAAG
>JAEUKE010000236.1 GCA_016794345.1 Myxococcales bacterium | reverse complement strand
GCCTCGGTTCACCGCCTCTCGGCCCTGTTGACCGCCGAGACGCGCGACAAGCTCTTCTCCCAGCGCTCGAAGCCGGGCGAGCCGCCGCTCTTCATTCATTTCGTCATCCACGGCGTGCTCTACGTGGCGGCGACCATCGTCCGCACACGCGGCGCTGCCTGGCTCGTGCGCAGCCCGCTCTGGGAGACCCGGGTGGAGCTCACGTCCAAGGCCGGCACCGCCGAGCTCGCTCCCTTCTCCTGGTGGCTCCGCGCGCTGTCGGACGACGAGATCGGCAAGGGTACGCTCGGCGATCGGTATCGAACCCACGTCGAAGAGCCCACCCTCGACGTCCAGAGCTGGCCCACCTTCCTCGATCCCGACAAGCGCTTGCCGCGGCTCTCGCGCCCTCGCTACGACCTGCTCGTCAAGTACCTCGAGACGCACCTGCCCGAGGTTCGCGACGTCGGCGAGCACTTCCCCTCGCCGCAGCGCTTCGAGGAGCTCGCCTTCAAGTGGCTCGAGCCCCGCGTCGTCGGGGGTGGCCGCGCGCTCGTGCTCCACGGCCCGAGCGACAAGGGCGTGCACCTCTTCTGGATCACGAAGGCCGGCTTCCTGAAGGCGATGTTCTTCGAGGCGGACGCCGTCCCCGAGCACCAGCTGAAGACGCGCGCCGCAGACGGCGGGACCGAGCTGCTCGTGGTCATGGCCTCACGAGCCGGGCGCGCGTTCGAGCAAGAGATGCTCTGGTGGGGGATGTAGGGGCTCGCAACGTCAGGGCAACGCGATCGAAAACGAGTCGATCTCCGCGCCGGTCTCGTCGATCGCGGCGCCGTCGATCGAGGTCGCGCCGATCTCGACGTGCACGGCATGAAACGCGGCCGCCGAGGCGACGCGCAGCGCTGCCTCATCGGGGCGCTCATCGACGTTCTCGTCGATGTTCCCGAGCGCGCCGCCGCCGCCTCCCGAGGTGACGTACGTGAGGCCGTTCGAGACGAAGCGCTCGTAGCCGTGCATGTGACCGGCGAGGACGAGGCGCACGTCGTGCTCGAGGAAGAGGGGCTCGAGGACGGAGCGGAGCCCGGGGTCGCTCTGCGCGTCGCCGACGGTGATGAGCGCGCGGTGCATGTAGACGACGGAGCCGCGGAAGCCGGGCTGCGCCTGCGCGTCCTCCAGCATCTGCGCGAGCCAGATGCCCTGCTCGCTGTTGGGCGCGAGGCTGCTCTCGGTGTCGAGCGCGAAGAACCAGAAGCCGCCCGACTGGAACCGGTAGTAGCGGCGGTTGCCGTCGAACCCTGCGTCGGCGAAGAGCCTGTCGTAGTAGTCGGTGTATTCGGTCTCGTTCTCGGACTCGTGGTTGCCGATCGACGGCATGAACGCGCCGCCCGACGAGAGCATGGGCTGCATGGAGAGGAACCACTGCGACCAGGAGTCGACGACGGACGAGTAATACTGGATGTCGCCGAGGTGCAGGGTGAAGTCCGGCGAGCGTACGAGGACGTTCGCGAGCACGTCTTCGGTCGGAGCGATGCCGGGGTTGGTGTCTCCGATGGCCATGAAGGAGATCGGGCCGCCGTCCGGCTCGGCGGTACAGAATCGCCCGCCGGCGGACGGCTCGGCGACGAGGGAGTACGTGTAACAAGCGCCGGGCTCGAGGCCGGTGAGCGCCACCTCGCTCGTGTAATAGGTGCCCGGCACATCGGGCGGGATGTCGAGCAGCTGGTGGGAGGTCGTGAGCACCGCCGGTGCCTGCGTCCCCGTGACGGTCTGCGCCGCCCCGCCGGCCTCCGGCGTCAGCGTGATCGCGACGTCGCCCGGCTTGCAGGCGTCCCAGCGCACGACGGCCGAGGTCTCGTCGAAACGAAGCGCCCAAGGGCCGTGGTAGACGCCCGAGGCCGGACACACGAGCGCCGAGCCGCCGCCTGCGCCACCGCTGCCCCCCGCGCCTGCGCCGCCGCCGCCAGGCGCATCACACGCCGAGCACGGCAAGTCTGGGTCTTCGCAGGCGACGAGGGCGGAGCAGAGACCGATCAGGATGGATGCTGCGAGGCGCACCGGCCCACCCTACACCAGCACGAGACCGTCAGGGCACGAGCTCGCAGCCGGCTGCGAAGGGCTGCGAGAAGTCGAAGTCGTAACACTCGTACGTGTGCAGCTCGCCGCCCACGACGATGACACACGACTCGCCCGGCATGTTGTCGGGCTGATTCGGTCCCCACGGCGCCTGGTTCGGCATGAACACGAACGCCTCGCCGCTTCCTTCCCAGACGAACTTGTTCTGGGCGTTGTTATCGTATTTCGCGCCGGTCCACACGTCGAACGAGGCGCCGCCGAGCGACTCGAGCAACGCGATGTCGGGCGTGACGTTGGGCGTGGCGAGCCGAGCGGTCCCCCCGACGGCGTTGCCCGCCGCGACGCAGAGCCCGATAGCTTCGTCCCTCGTCGCGCCGTCGGGATCGTCCGGAGGGATGACCCGGTAGCAGGACTCGAACCCGAGCGTCCAGTCGAGCGGGCACGGCGAGCCGCCGCCCGCGCCGCCGCCTCCTGTCTCGCCTCCTCCGGCTCCTGTCGTCGTCGCGCTCGTCGTCGTGCTCGCGCTCGTCGTGCCGCCCGATGTCGTGCTGGTGGTGGAGGTGACCGAGAGGGAGGCTGTCGATTCGCTTCCCGTCGAGGTCGCGCCGCCGGTCCCGCCCGCGCCTCGTTCACCGAGCGCGTCGACGAAACAAGCACCCAACGCAGGGAGCAAACCGATCAAGACGGAGCGACGAAGCCTCGACACTCGTCCGATTCTATCAGACGGAGGCGGGCGCGCCGCGGCCGTCAGTTGATCTGGCTCGGACGCGGCGGCTCGACGCTGTCGGGCGCTTGTTCGGCCGGCGCGATGGTCTCGCTCT
This sequence comes from Myxococcales bacterium, assembly GCA_016794345.1. Classification (GTDB taxonomy): domain Bacteria; phylum Myxococcota_A; class Polyangia; order Polyangiales; family Polyangiaceae; genus Xiheicaenibacterium; species Xiheicaenibacterium phototrophicum. The sequence continues at coordinate 7,917 of JAEUKE010000236.1, read as the reverse complement.
TGGGCGTCGAACGCTCGATTGCGCGATCGGCGAGGAGGAACACGGGCGCGATCTCCGCGAGCGGCAGGTGCGCGGCGATGCGCTCCGGCGTCGCGATGGCGAGCTCGTGCCTCGCGTGGAAGGGCTCGCGAGGCCGCGAGCGCTCGTGCTTCAGCCGAGCCTGGTCGACGGCGACGCGGACCTCGAGCGGCATGAACTGCTGGTACGCCTCTGCGTCGATCGCGCCGCGAACCTCCCACGCATCCAGGATGGGCTTGCCACGCGGAGCCGACGCGCTGCTGCGGTCGGCGAGCAAGGCGCGGAGGACCCACGCGATGAACTTCCGGTTCTCCTCCGACTCGTCCTCGAGCGGCATCCGCTCGCGGAAGCGCTGCCAGATGTGGACCGGCGCGCCGTACACGACGATGTCCTGAGCATCGAACACGGCTTCGAAGGTCGCGACCGGAATGTCGCCGCTGTCGAGCACCGCGTCGATCAGGGTGGCCTGCTCGTCGGGCCAGAAGCGACGCGCCGCGCCCGCCGCGAGCCCCGTGAGCTTCGTGGTGATGCGCTGGCGGATGTCGGGGCGCTGCGAGAACCAGCCCATCCGGATCGCGGCAGGCCAGGCCTCGCGCGATTGCTCGGGCGTCCACCAGGTCGGCCCCGTCGTGCGCAGCTTGTCGTACAGCTCCGCGAGGAACTGGAGGTGGGGGGATTTGCCGAAGAAGAGCCGCGCCTCCTTCTGGCGTGCTTCGTCGTCGCCTTCACCGAGATCGCGGTGGACGAGGTGACCGTCGAGACCGATGGATTCCATGCGCAGCGCCCATTGCAAGCCGCTCGCCAGCCGCGAAATCCGGCAGATGATCGAATGCCCGAACGGCGCGTGTCGTCGAGCCGCTGACGGAGCGACGGTTCCATGACGCCTCGGAGCCCCGGTCCGATCTCCGAAGCTGGCCGTCCGGTCCCAGGATGGTACCGTCCGCCCCGGATGATGCGCGGCGCTGTCATCTTCGGGATCACGTACGTCCTCGTCTCGGCGAGGCGGCTGGGGTACCTCCCGCTCGGGCGACCGGGCGCAGCGCTGCTGGGCGCCGTCGCTGCCGTTGCTTCGGGCGCGGTCCCCGCGAAGGAAGCGCTCGCATCCGTCGACGGCGCGACGATCCTGCTGCTTTTCGGCATGATGGGGATGGGCGCGTTCCTCGAGCTGGACGGGTTCGCCGAACGGCTCCAGGCCTACGTCGCGCAGCGAGTCCGGACGCGCCGAGCGCTCCTCGCGGTCGTCGTGTGGGGCGCGGGGATCACCTCGGCGTTCGTGACAAACGACGCCGTCTGCGTGCTCGGGGCGCCGCTCGTGGTGGCGCTGATCCGCGCCCACGATCTGCCGCCCTCGCCCTATCTGATCGCGCTCGCCACCGCGTCCAACACCGGGAGCGTCGCGACCGTGGTGGGCAACCCTCAGAACATGCTCTGCGCCAGCCTCGGTGACCTTCGCTACCGCGAGTTCCTGGTGCTGATGGCCCCGCTCGCCGTGGTGTGTCTGACGCTGAACCACCTCGCGATCGCCTGGCTGCACCGGGCGGACCTGGAGGGCGCGCTCGTGCCGAGCAGCACCCGGCCCTCGATCGTGAACCGGAGAATCGGCGCCACGCTCCTCGTGATCACGGGCACGACGCTGCTCTACCTCGGCGGGCTCGACCTGGCCTGGACGGCGGTAGGCGGGTTCACGGCCCTCCTCGTGATCCAGGGACGTGACGCCAACGAGGTCTGGCCGCGGATCGAGTGGTCGGTGCTCCTCTTCTTCGCGAGCCTCTTCATCGTCGTCGAAGCGCTGATTCGAAGCGGCCTCACGCAGGCGTTTTTCGCCGAGCTCCCGCTGCAAGGGAGCGGCGGGCTCGCTCGGCTGTCGGCGCTCTTCCTCTTCGGGTCGAACGTCGTCTCGAACGTGCCCTTCATCCTCGTCGTCCGCGACCAGATCGCGACGCTGCCGGCGCCCAAGCTCGGCTGGGAGCTGCTCGCGATGGCCTCGACCTTCGCGGGGAACCTCACGCTCCTCGGATCTGTCGCGAACGTCATCGTCGCCGAGCGCGCGCGAGATGTCGGAGGCCTCGGCTTCCGCGCGCATCTGCGGGTCGGCCTGCCGGTCACGCTCGCGACGACCGCGCTGGGAACGGCCTGGGTCGGGTGGATGGGGTCGCGTTGACGGGACGCCTGCGCCTGGCGCCTTTCTTCGTGCTAGCTTCGCGTCCTTCGCACGAGTGGCGGAACTGGCATACGCACCGGGTTTAGGTTCCGGCGCCGCAAGGCATAGGGGTTCGACTCCCCTCTCGTGCACCAAGGGTCTCCGCGGAAGACGCGCGCCATGGCGCGCGGCACGATCTTCGCTTCGCGGTGAGCGAAGTGAGACTGGAAGCCCCAAAACCATCCGCGCAGTCTCGCGCTGAGACAGAGCTCGAGGAGCCGCGCCTCAGCGGGAGACGATCCCAGCCGCTCGTCGCCCTGGTCGAAGACGACCCGACGACCCGCACGCTCTATCGACGATTCCTCGAGCACGAAGGTTGGTCGGTGGTCGAGCTCTCGTCGGCGAGCGAGGCCCTGGAGACCGAAGAGCCCCTCGACGTCGTCTGTCTCGATCTCGGCCTGGACGATCTGGATGGTCGCGAGCTGTTGCTCCACATCAAGAGCCGCCACCCGGACCTGCCCGTCATCGTCGTGACGGCTGCACGCGAGGTGGAAGACGCAGTCTTGGCGATGCAGCGCGGGGCGTACGACTACGTGACGAAGCCCGTCGATCGCGAGCGACTCGTCGCCTCGGTGCAGCGCGCGCTCGAGCATCGCGTGTTGCTCCGTCGCGTCGAGCACCTGGAAGGCGAGCTCGGCGGCATCCGCGCCACCGAGCAGCTCGTCGGCGAGAGCACGCCCATGCGGAACCTCCGCGCGCAGATCGGTCGCGTCCTCTCGAGCGATGTCGCTGTATGTGTGCTCGGCGAGAGCGGGACGGGCAAGGAGCTCGTCGCCCGCGCGATCCACGAGGGCGGCCACCGCGCGCGTGGTCCGTTCATCGCGCTGAACTGCGCGGCCATCCCCGAATCCTTGCTCGAGTCCGAGCTCTTCGGCCACGAGCGCGGCGCGTTCACCGGCGCGCTCGTGAGACGCAAGGGCTGCTTCGAGCAGGCCGAAGGCGGGACGTTGTTCCTCGACGAGATCGCCGAGATGAGCGCGCCGGCGCAGGCCTCTCTCTTGCGCACGCTCCAGGAGCGGACGATCCGCCGCGTCGGCGGCAACGAAGAGGTGCCCGTCGACGCGCGCATCGTCTGCGCGACCCATCGGGATCTGAAGCGCCACGTGGAGACCGGCGCCTTTCGCGAGGACCTCTACTTCCGATTGGTCGTCTTCCCCATCCACGTCCCGCCGCTTCGTGATCGCCCGGACGACATTCCGCTGCTCGTCGCGCACTTCTTGAGGCGCCTGCGCCGCGACGTCCCGCGGCCCGTCGAACGCGTGAACAACGACGCGATGGAGGCGTTGCGGAGCTACCGCTGGCCCGGCAACGTGCGGGAGCTGAGCAACGTGGTTCACCGGGCGATGCTCTCCGCCGATGGCGAAGAGATACGCCTCGCCGATCTGCCGGCAGACGTGACGGCCAGCGTGCTCGTGATGCCCACGCGCTCGATGCGGCCTGCCGACGGTCGCTCGGAGGCGGTGGTGTTTCCGGCCAACCGCGTCGTTCCGCTCGAAGAGCTCGAGCGGCGCGCCATCGCGCACGCGTTGGCCGTCACGGGCGGCTGCATGGCACGCGCCGCTCGGCAGCTGGGAATGGGACGCGCGACGCTCTATCGCCGCGTGACGGATCTTGGGCTCGTACGCAAAGGTGGGAACGCGCCGTGAATGAAGAAACTACGGTGGTGGTCGACATCGATGGGCTCAGGCGAGCGGTCGCAGCGTCCGGCGGGGACGAGGCGTTCGTGGCCGAGCTCACCGCGGTGTTCACGTCGGATCTCGATCTGTCGCTGAGCGCGCTCTTGAAGGCGCTGACGCGAGGCGACGAGAAGCTCGTCCGGAAGGTCGCGCATCGGATCAAGGGCGGCGCTGCCGCCATCCGCGCGACCCCGCTGCGGCTCGCCGCGGAGGCGCTCGAGAGAGCGTCCGAGTTCGATGCGCTGTCCACCTGTGCTGCGCGTGTCGAACGGGAAGCCGCTCGCGCTCGGGCCGTCCTCCTGGCGACGCGGAGGACGGTGCAGTGACGGCGCCGTCCCTGCTCGTGGTCGAGGACGACCCGACGAACTTGAAGCTCCTCCTCTTGTTCCTGTCGAGCCTGTTTCCGGATGCGAGCGTCACGGGCGTCTCCGACGGAGAAGACGCCGTGAGCCTCGCCCGCCGGAAGCGCTTCGACCTCGTCTTGATGGACTGCATGTTGCCCGGGATCTCCGGCTTCGCCGCGACGAGCGCGATCCGCGAGGAGGGCTCCGCCTGTCAACGCGTACCGATCGTCGCCATCACGGCGGGCCTGGACGGTGACGAGGAAGAACGGTGCGAACGAGCAGGGATCGACGAGCTCGTGACCAAGCCCTACACGCTCGACGTTCTCAAGTTGGTGGTCTCGCGCTGGCTCCAACAAGACCGCCCCATCTGATAAGCATAGGGCGTGGTTCGGAAGAAGCGCCCGCACGTCGCCACGCTGGAGGAGGTCACCATCACGCGTGACGGCGAATACGCCATCATCGCGTACCTGGACGACTCCGTCGCCACCACGCAGTACCACATCGGCAAGGACCGCCTCGCGCGCATGAGCGACGAGGACATCCTCATGCTCTGGAACGCGGGGCTCGCCACCAAGGAGGACGACGTCCGGTCGCGCCGCGACATGGGGCCGGCGCTCTCACGCCGGAACACGATGGCGTGTGTGATCACCGAGGCCCCGGCGGATCCGCACCACCCTTTCCTGCAGGCAGAAGGGCGGATGTTCACGGCCATGGAGATGGCGAAGCTCCTCGGCGCTCACCCCGGCTGGACGGTTCGCTTCGAGCTCGTCCCGCCCGAAAACGGGGGCGCCGCCGGAGACTGAGCGTCGAGAGAGCGGGCGCTCAGCGACCTTCGATCGAGAGCGAGACCTCGACCACGCCCGCCTTCATCATCCCGAGCTCTTCCGCGGCTCGCCTCGACAGATCGATGATGCGCCCTTCGTCACCGAAGGGGCCGCGGTCGTTGATCCGGACGCGAACGCTCCGCCCGTCCTGGCGACGAACGACGACGACCGTGCCGAACGGGAGCGTGCGGTGCGCCGCGGTGAGCGCGCTCGGATCGTACCGCTCGCCGTTGGCCGTCTTCCGCCCGGCGAGCTTGTCCGAGTAGTAGCTCGCGCGCCCCGTCTGCCAGACCGCGCCGGGCGAGGTGGGTCGCTCGATCGACCGCGAGCCGGTGTGAGGTGTGCGCGGCTCGGCTTCGCTCGGGGCGCGCGGGGCGCGCACGTCTGCGCACGACGAGAGCGCCGTCGCGAGGAACACGATCGCGGAGCTGCATCGTGTCGTCATCGCGGGCGATGGTACGACGATTCCGAGCAGCTGGTGTGCTGGTTCGCCATCAACCCAGGAGCGCGCCGACGCCGGCCATCCCCAGCACGACGGCCCAGGGCGGAGCCTTGCCGAGCTGGAGCGCGCAGAATGCGCCGAGCGCACCGACGACGTCCAGCGGTCCGCGCACGCTCTCGGTGATGACGGGGTCGTAGAGGGCAGCGAGCAGGACGCCGACCACCGACGCGTTCGCGCCCGCGAGCGCGGCCTTCGCCCAGCGCTTGGTGCGGATGGTGTGCCAGAACGGGAGCGTCCCGCCGATGAGGAGCCACGCGGGGAGGAAGATGCCGAAGAGGCAGAGCAGGCCCATCCCGAACGCGGCAGGGCCCGCGGTCATGGATGCCCCGAGGAAGGCCGAGAAGGTGAAGAGCGGTCCGGGTATCGCTTGTGCCGCGCCGTAGCCGGCGAGGAATTGGTCGTCCGTCACCCAGCCACGCGGGACCACCTCCGCGCGGAGCAAAGGCAAGACGACGTGTCCTCCACCGAAGACCAGAGAGCCCGCGCGGTAGAAGCTGTCGAAGATCGCGATCTCGCGGATGCCCGTCGCGCGCGCGACGGCCGGCAACGCCGCGAGCAACGCGCCGAACAGCGCGAGCGCCGCCACGGCGGCCCCGTGTCGCCGTCGCACGGGCTCGCCGTCCTCCCGGGAAGGAACGGGGATCGCGGACCGGTAGAGGACGAAGCCAAGGGCCCCGCAGGCGACGATCACGGCGATCTGGGTGAGCGCCCCCGGGATCGCCAGAATGGCTATCGCGGACAGAACTGTCATTGTCAGCCGAGCCCGTCCGCTCGACAGGCTCTTCCCCATCCCCAACACGGCCTGGGCGACCACGCCCACCGCCGCGAGCTTCAGCCCATGAATCCAGCCCGCGCCGCGCAGCTCGCCCGCTGCAGAGACGCCGTAGGCGAACGCGATCATGAGCAGCGCGGACGGCAAGGTGAACGCGAGCGAGCCCGCGATCGCTCCCGCGAGCCCTGCTCGGTGCATCCCGAGCGCGAAGACGAGCTGACTGCTCGCCGGGCCCGGCAAGAACTGACAGAGCGCGACGAGGTCGCCGAAGCGCTCGTCGTCGATCCACCCTCGCTTCTCCACGAGCTCGGCGCGGAAATAGCCGAGGTGAGCGACGGGCCCCCCGAACGAGGTGCACCCGAGCTTCAGGAAGACCGAGGCGACCTCCGCGACGGGGGACACCTCACGGTCCTACCACAGGAGTCAGCGTGCGCTCAGCGCGAGGCGTCCGCAGCGAAGAAGCCGTCGACCCAGGCGGCGTCGTGCTCGAGGCGGGCGGCCCGCGCTTCGAGCGCCGCGCGAAGGGCCTGCTTCCGCAGCTCGAGCCCCGCGCGCAGAGCGCGGGCGCGGCGGCGGGCAGCCTCGGCGCGCGCGCGCGCCATCTCCTCGAGCGCTCGCGCCTCCTGGAACGACCCTTCGCATCGGAGGAGCCGCTCGGCTCGGTGTGCGTTTCCGGCCGCGTAGCTCTCGAGCATCTGCCCGAGATCACGCTCGGCGGCGACGAGCATGGCCGCGGCTTGTGCTTCGCTTCGCTCCGCCGACTCGATCTCGACGCGTGCTTCGACCAGCGACTCCGCCCACCCTCGCGTGAGCGTGGCGAGATCGCGCGCCTCCGGATCGAGGTCGAGCGCGAGGCGCACCTGGCTGATCTCGTCCTCGGCGGCTCGCAACGAGCTCGCGGCGGAGAGCCGTTCGGCCGCGCTCGCCTTTGCTGCCACGACGAGCCGGCCCCGCAGCTTCGACTCGAGGGCCGGACCTGCGACGTACCGCGCACCGAGCGCGAGCGCGTCCTCGAGGTCCCCGAAGCCCGAGACGTTGCCGACGAGCACGGCAGCACCCTTGCGCTGCGCGACCGAAGCCACTTGCCTCACCTCCGCGCTCCCGAGGTCGCCCGACACGGCGACGAGGAAGAGACGACCGTGCGTGTTTCGCAGATGCCCGAGCACGGCGCTCGGCTCACCGTGAAGCGCCACCTCGAGGCCGGCGCGTCGGCTCTGCTCGGCCGCGTGAGCGAAGTCTTCCGCGTTGCCCGACTCCGCTCGAATCGCGAGGACGAGCCGCTTCGCCCGGGTCGAGCCGGCGAGCTCACGGGCCACTGTCCTGATCCCCTGGGGGAGCGTTGGATCGTCCAGCCGCACCCGCGTCATGACGGGCACCCCTCGCACGGTGCGGTTCACGAGCAGCCGCGCGGTGCCCTCGAGCGCACGAGCCGCGGGCGTCGCGACCTCGTACCGAGCCTCGACAGCCACCGGCTCGAGGCTCTCGAGATCGAGCACCGTGGTCATCGCGTTGGGGCTCGCAATCCCGGAGCGCGTGGGAGCACGGTGAGGACCGGGGTTGATCGGCTCGGACATGGTCATG
>JAEUKE010000015.1 GCA_016794345.1 Myxococcales bacterium | reverse complement strand
GGGCCGCTCAGGGTACGCTCGCGCCCGGACGAGGAGAACCAGGGACGATGCACTCAATTCTGTTCGCGGAAGCCGAAGCGGGGACCTCGCTCATGGGCCGCATCCTGATGCCGGTCCTGTACTCGCTCATCTTCGCGACCGTCGGGATCATCGTCTTCGGCGTGGCCTTCTTTGCCATCACGAGGATCGCGCCGTTCTCCATCCGCAAGGAGATCGAGCACGATCAGAACACGTCGCTCGGCATCGTCATCGGCTCCGTCATCATCGGCTTGTCGCTCATCATTTCGGCCGCCATCAAGGGCTGACGAGGCGCCGTGCCCGCCGCGAACGGGCCGTGGTTGTGGGGCCCGCGGGTCGATCTCGCGGTGTTCGGGGGCTCCGCGGCGCTGTCGCTCGCCCTCGTGGCGCTCGCGCCGCGCCTGGCCGGCGAAGGCGGGGCGCTCCCCACGTGGGGCTTCCTCCTGTTCGTGATCGTTGTCGACGTCGCGCACGTCTACTCGACGCTGTTCCGAACCTACTTCGACACCTCCGAGCTCCGTCGCCGGCCGCTTCTCTACGCCGGCGTGCCGCTCGCGTGTTTCCTCTGTGGGCTGGGCCTGCACGCCGTCTCACGCGAGTGGTTCTGGCGCGGTCTGGCTTACGTGGCGCTCCTCCATTTCGTGCGGCAGCAGGTCGGCTGGGTCGCGATTTACCGCGCACGCGCGGGGCTCTCGAAGAAGCTTGTCGACCGCGTGATCGACGACGCCGCCGTGTACGTGGCGACGCTCTATCCGGTGCTCGTCTGGCACGCGACGCCGCGGTCGTTCAGCTGGTTCTTGCCCGGCGACTTCGTCGAGGCCCCTGCGCTCGCGCCGCTCCTCCCGGCGGCCTCCGTGCTCTACGCGGCGGTGCTCGCCGTCTACGCGATGCGCGCCGTCATGCTCGCCCTGCAGGGCAGCGTCCAGCTCGGCAAACACGTCGTCGTGATCACCACCGCGGCGACCTGGTACATCGGCATCGTGGCGACCGACTCGGACTTCACGTTCACGGTCGCCAACGTGATCGTGCACGGTGTGCCCTACGTCGCGTTCTTGTGGTTCTACGCGCGCGAGCGCGCCCGCGATCAGCCGCTCGCGCTGGGCTCGAGGCTGGTCCTGCGAGGCGGGCTCGCCCTCTTCTACGGTGTGCTCCTCGCCATCGCGTTTTTCGAGGAGATGATCTGGGATCGGCTGGTCTGGCACGCGCACCCGCAGCTCTTCGGCGGCGTGGCGTCCGACGAGGCGCTGCTCTCGGCCGGCATCACCGCCGTCGTCGTGCCGCTGCTCGCCGTACCGCAGGCCACCCATTACGTGCTCGACGCGGTGATCTGGCGGCGCGGCGAGACCGGCCGAGCACAGGCCCGCGCGATGGGGTTCTGACCTACTGCGTCTCCGGCGGCTCTTCCGGCAGCGGGACCGGCGGGCGGCGGTCGAGCAAATCGAGCGCAGCGCCGCGGACGATGGCAGGAATGTCGGTCGCGGCGACGACCTGATCGAGCTCCGGCCTGACGAGCAGCGACAGGAGCGGCACGCTGATGCTCGGCGGCGTGAAGGGGTTTTGCACGAGCGCGAGGCGCACCCGAGGCCTGATCGACCAGCGCACGTGGCGGGCGATCTCCGCCTGCACGTCGGGGAACGTGGGCCGGCGCGCGGCGAGCCTGACGACGTCGTCCTCCGTGATCCTGGCGTTGGAGAGGACGTTTTTGATGACGGCCGGGTGCGGATCGCGCAGCAGCCGATCGAGCACGAACCGGTCGCGGCCTCGCGCCAGCGCCTTGCGCTCCCCGAGGGTCAGCGGCTTGCCCACCTGCGATTGGCCGGGGTGCCGATGATCGGGGGCGGGCGGCGGCTCGGGGAACGCCGCGGGCTTCGCCCGGCGGCGGAGGAAACGCGCGAGCGCGAGCCTGCCGGTCTCCTGCGCCGACTCGCGGAGCTGCGCGACGAGCGCGTCGTGCGCGGGATCGGTCAGCGTCGGCACGGCCGCGGAGAGCACCTCGCGCGCTCGAGGCTCGGCTTGCTCGGCGAGCATGCAGGTCTCCTCGAGCGCCTCGGCGACCTCGGCGAGGTCGAGCGACGCGATGTCGCTCGCGAGGAGCTGAACGCGGAGCCCCACGTCTTTCAACGCGGGGACTCCTTTCAGCCAGCGTTCGGCGAGCGCGCCCACGCGCGCATTCTACGCCGGGTTCACTTCTTGCGCGACGAGGCGCGACGACCGAGGAGCAGCGCGAGGCCGAGAGCGACGAGCGCCGCCTTGGGGCCGCTGCCCGTGCCGCCGGACCTGCAGCTGCAGCCGTCGTCTCCCCCGCCGTCGTCTTCGCCGGCGCCGGTGGCGGAGGTCGATGTCACGGCCGTCACGCTCGTCGTCCCTCCGGCCGCCGAGCCCGAGCCGCTCGGGCCCGACCCGCCGGTGCCGCCCCCGCCCGTTCCGTCGGGGATGCAGTCACCGATCGTGTTGTCGGTCGAGGTGCACGTCTCCCCGGTGGGGCAGCCGTTGCCGCCTTGGCCGCGGCAGCCCTCGGTGCAGAGCGCCAGCGCGTCGTCGCAGACCATGCCGCTCTGCGGCCCGCCGCAGTCCGAGTCGTCGTCGCACGGCATCGGGAAATCCCCGATCTCCACGATCGCGGGGATGCCGTTCATGTTGTAGTCGTTTTCGCCCTCGATCATATCGGCGTAGCCGTCGCCGTCGGAGTCGAGGTCCTCCCAGGTCGGCGCGTCGTCGCCGTCGATGTTCGGGTACATCACCTCGAGCGGCGCCTCGAAGGACGTGGGCACGCCGTCGTTGTCGTCGTCCGGATCGAGGGGATCGATCATCGTGTCCCCGTCGAAGTCCTCGTAGACGCCGTCGCCGGGGATGCAGGTGCCGTTGCCCGTGCCGTAGCCGTCGCAGAGGCCGTCGTCGTCGCTGTCGGGATCGTTCGTGCCCGTGGCGCTGGTGGTCTCTTGCGGATCCGAGACGCCGTCGTCGTCGCTGTCGGCGCAGCCGTTCAAGAATGTCTGGAAGTTCTCGGCGACGGCCTCGCGTGCGGCGGCGGTGCCGCCGGCCGGCGTCCACCAATCGAGATCCATCACGACGATCGCGCAGCCGCTCATCTTGTCGAGGTCTTCCGGGGGGAAGACGCCGCCCGCCTTGATGTTGGAGGCATCCTGGAGCAGCGTGTTCTTCGCGGAGATGGCGCCGAAGACGCGGCCTGCCCCGGAGGCGGTGAACGACGTGAGCGTGTTCGGCGTGGTGCTGATGTTGCCGCCGGCCGTCGCGTTGAACGTGAGCGCATTCGCCGCGTTCGAGCTGCTACCGAGCTGGACCGGCTGGAGCAGCGCCTGGTTGAACAGGTTCTGGATGGAGCTGTTGCAGAACGGATCGAAGGTGGGCGAGCTCTCACCCGAGACGTAGACGCCCTTGTCCGCCGCGAGCGCGGCGAGGATGGCGTTCTGCGTGTCGGCGGACATGACCGCCGCCTGCGTGAAGTAGACGGTGTCGAAGGGCGCGAGGTCGGGAAGGACGGGCGTGGTCGACGCGACCAGCGTGACCGTGTGGCCGAGACCCTCGAGGAGCGTCTCCGCCTCCTGGCCGGCCGTGTCGGCGCCTAACCCGAGCTGCTGCTGGAAGACCAGGATGTCGTCGGCCCGTGCCTCGGTCGGTGCCGCCGACCATGCCGCCGCGAGCAGGAACGATGCCGTGACCCCGGCCGTCCTGCGCCCCATCCGCCTGCGCTCATTGGTTCGGTTCGCCATGGGCGCGAAGCTTACAGAGGTAGGATGGTCACGTACATACTTCGCTGCGACCGCCGAGCCTGCCGCAAGGAGAGAAGAGAAAGATTGCGTGATACTACTTTGTACTCGGGCCGACCCAGGCCCGTGGCCCGCGATGGTGCGGCATTTGGAGCGGTGTGAAGACCGAGACCCCGGAGAAGCTCAGCCCTGCGAAGCAAGCGGCTCGCCGTGTGGGCACCGACCTGAGCGCCAAGTGGCGTATCGACAAGGTGCTCGGGGTGGGCGGCATGGGTGCGGTCTTCGCCGCGACGCACAAGAACAACGGCACACGCGCCGCCATCAAGGTCCTCCACATCGAATACGCCCGCGCGACGGAGGTCCGCGAGCGGTTCCTCCGAGAAGGGCGCATCGCCAACCGCATCGACCATCCGGCGCGCGTCCCGGTCATCGACGACGGGCTCAGCGACCTGGGTGAGCCGTACCTCGTCATGGAGCTCCTCGAGGGCATGACCCTCGCGGAGCTCTTCAAGAAGGGCGGCGGCCGCATGCCGCTCGAGAAGCTCCTCGGGGTGTTCGACCCGGTGCTCGAGCTCTTGGACAAGTGCCACGAGATCGGCGTCATTCACCGCGATATCAAGCCTGCGAACATCTTCCTGACCAGACAGGGGGCGGTGAAGGTGCTCGACTTCGGCGTCGCTCGCATGCGCGAGCCCGACACGTCGGTCGAGGCCACGCGGGCCGGCATCGCGCTCGGCACCGCTTCGTTCATCGCGCCCGAGCAGGCGCTCGGCATGGAGAAGGTGGACGGCCGGGCGGACGTCTTCAGCGTCGGCGCGTGCCTCTTCACTGGTGTCACCGGCGAGCGGCTCCACGCCTCCAAGAGCGAGGCGGAGGAGTTCGTGCTCGCGGCCACGCAGTCTGCGCCGTCGGTCGCGCGCAAGGCGAAGGACTTACCGCCGGAGGCCGCCGCGTTCATCGATCGCGCGCTCTCCTACGATCGAGCGCAGCGCTTCCAGTCCGCCAAGGAGATGCGGACGGAGCTCTTGAAGGTTCTCGCGGCGCTGCGCAGCGGGAGGCTCCGCGCAGCTCGGAAGAACGCGACGGGCGTCGTCGTTCGCGGCGCCGACGCGATCGAAGAAGGGCCGGAGCTCTCCGAGGCCGAGCTCAAAGATCAGCGCGATCGCCTCCTCTCGATCTTCAAGCAGCTCGGTCTCGCGATGGCGAGCGTCCGCCAGTATGGCCTGTCGCACCCGCAGACCCAGCGCGCGCTCTCGCAGAGTTACTCCGAGATCGGATCTGCGCTCGGCGCGAGCGCCTACTCCGTCCGCTGGGACGTGATGAGCGGCGCCTTCCTCTTCGAAGGCCACCCCGTGTGGACGCCCGATCGCGTCCCGTTCGATCGCATTCCCCATCAGCTCTTCGCCGACGGCATCCGCAAGGTGCAGTTCAAGATCGGCATCACCGAGGAGGAGCTGCGCGACTTCGTCGCCATCTTGCTGCGTGACGTCTCGACCCTGTTCGGCGCGGACGACGACTCGGTGACCGCGCTGTGGGATCGGCGCTTCGAGCACGTCGCTTACCTCGCCGTCGACTCGTTTGCGGAGGGCGACAACCTCGAGCCCGACCGCCTCATGGACTGGAACGAGCTCGCGGAGCAGGCGCTGACCACCGCGCGCATCGACAAGGACTTCGACGAGCAGTCGCTCGAGGAGCAGGCGCTGGAGCTGAACCTGCTCGGAAGGCTGCAGGAGGCGGGCGAGGCCGCGGCGGCCCTCGCGCTCGATCCGGCCACGCGCGCGACGCTCGGCGCGCAGCTGGCGCTGCCTCAGAAAAAATGGCTCGAGGCCTTCGTCGAGGCGTTTGTGCCCGCGTACCTGGACGCGAAGAAGCGCGGCGATCTCGAGCTCATCCAGAAGGCGTTGACGGACTGGACCGCGGACCAGATCTCGCTCCACGCGGTGGAGAAGGTCTTCGAGCTGCAAGAGCTCCTGACCCGCGCGCTGCGTGGCCAGCTGCCGGCCGATCAAGCGCAGGACATCGAGGTCGAGACGGCGCGGGTGCTGTTCCCGCTCGAGGTCTTGCGGACGCTCATGAGCGAGATCGCCATGGAGCGGCGCGCGGGCTGGGGCGAGCAGGCCCAGGCAGGCGCGTCGCAGGAGGAGCTGGTCGCCGGTCTCGGTCGCGCGCTCGACCTGCTCGCGAGCGACGCGGTGTTCGGGCTCGCGTGTGAGTGCCTCGACTCCGCGCGGTCGGAGAGCCTGCGCGGCGTCCTCGCGCCGTACATCCGCCGCTGGGCGCCGGGACAGGAGGCGCAGCTCACGTCGATGCTCGCGCGTTCCGGGCCGGAGCTAGGCAAATTCCTCGTCGGCGTCCTGGTCGAGCTCAAGACGCCCGAGGCTCTCGCCGGGATGGAGAACGCCTTCAAGAACCCCAACATCGAGGTTCGACTCGCGGCGCTCGCGGCGATGGGAGAGGCCATCGGCGACCGCGCGCGCGACGAGATCACCGGCCTCCTCGACGCGCCGGACGTCGACGTTCGCTTGCGCACGCTCGATCTGGTCGCCTCGATGAACGTCGTCGCGGCCGGCCCCGTCCTCGTGCGGCGCATCCAATCGGACGCGTTCCACGATCTGTCGCTCGAGGAGCGAAAAAAGTGGCTCGCGACCGTCACCGCGCTGAAGGCTGCGCGCGGCGAGTCGCTCGCCATCGAGCTGCTCTCGAAGCGCCGCCTGCTCTCCAACGAGGCCACCGAGCAGTCCCGCGCCCTCGCGGCCGATCACCTCGCCTCGAGCGACTCGGAGGAGGCGCTCGAGGCCCTGCAGGTAGCGGCCAAGCAGCGATGGGGCACGTCGAACCTCGTTCGCGAGGCCGCGACGCGCGCCATCGAGGTGATCGAGGAACGCCAGGCCGCGAGGCCCCGCAAGGCCGACCCGCGCGCCCACGTCTCGGAGGGCAAGGCCTGATGGAGCCCCGCGCCGACGGCATGCGCACGGAAGATGACCCGCGTGTCATCTCGGCCAAGCTGGTCAACGCCATCTATCGGCTGGTGAAGGCCTGCCAGATCCACGCCGAGCACAACAACGCCGTCACGCAGGTCGTCGATTTCGTCGTCGCGGCCATCGGTGAGTATTGCGAGCGAGCCAAGGTGTCCTCGGCCGCCATCCTCTTCACGGCCAACGCGGTCTTCGTGAACCGGCAGATGCTGAGGGCCTCGCGGGAGACCTACCAGCTCGCGCTCGAGCTGGGCCAGATGCTCGAGCCCTGCGGCGTCACGGAGATCACGCTCCACTCCTCGACCAATCCGCAGGAGGTGGCCGAGTTCGGCCGCGTCGTCGCCGACTTCACGCGGCTGGGGACGCCCAGCACGCGCTTCTCGGAGGGCGGCTGGGAGGGCATCAAGCTGCGCAAGGTCCAGGGCCTCACGTTCTCCGACAACGTCTCGCCCCCCGTGAAGGCCGCGCGGACGTACGCGGCGGCGCTGATGATCGTCCGCTCGTTCTACGAGGAGCTCCGGAAGGGCAAATACGAGCTTCGTCAGGGGATCAAACGCGTCGCGCAGAAGCTCGTATCGCAGAACGAGTCCGGCGGCCGCTTGCTGCTCTCCATCGCCGCGGCCCCGGCCGCCGACGCGGACCGCTCCGGCATCGCGCTCTCCTCCGCGATCATCGCGCTCGCCATGGCGAGCCAGCTGACCGACGACCGGACGCTGCTCTCCTCGCTCGCGAGCGCGGCGCTCCTCTTCGACGCTGGGCGACAGCGCCTGGTCGGCTACGAGACTCAACCCGAGGCGCGGGTCATGCGCCAGCTCAACTCGGAGGAGGAGGAGCTCCTGCCGTCGAGCTCGATCGTCGCCCTCTCTGCTCTGGGCAAGTTCCACCCGCCGAACCTCACGCGATCGGTCATCGTGTTCGAGGCCCTGCTCCTGCGCGACGGTGGGGTGCCGTACGGGGGTCGCAGGCAAGCGAGCCTCATGTCGCGCATCCTGGCGACGGCGCGCGCGTTCGCCGAGCTGCGCGTCCCCCGGGGCACGACGCCGGCGCTCTCGATCGACGACACCCTCCAGGTCATGGAGGGCCAAACGAAGGACAGCACCGACAGGACGCTCCTCAAGCTCCTCATCGGGGCGCTCGGCATCTTCCCCGCCGGAACCATGGTCGAGCTCTCGACCGGCGAGATGGGCGTCGTCCTCGCGACGCCCGTGCTCCCGGTCGACTTCGCGCGCCCGCCTGTCCGCATCATGTACGACGCGAGCGCGCAGCTCCTCGAGCAACCCGTCGACGTCGACCTCGCGGCCGCCCCTCAAGCGGGGGAGCCGGCCCGCTACATCCGGCGCCCGATCGACACGACCGACCAGCAGATGAAGCAGATGCGGGCCTACGTCGTCCAGCTCGCCGCGAACCGCGCCCGCAAGAACTCGGTCGCCAAGATGCGCGCCGTCATGGCGAAGGGCGACGGGCCGGCGAGCTCGACGGGGGCGCCGTCGAGCAGCGCGAGCGTGCCGAGCTGGGGCTCGGCGGGCTCCTCGGCCGGTTACTCGAGCCAGTCTGCGCAGTCGGCGGCGAGCCGAGGGTCGCCCGTGAGCGGACCGGCGCCGTCGTCCGATCCGTCGCCCTCCGCGCCGGTCGTGGAGGTCAGCGCTCGCGACAGCCGGTCCATCCCGACCGCGAGACCGCCGACGCGGCGCTTCGACGGACACGTCGATCCGCTCCCGATGCCCTCGCCCTCCGCTCGCGGCATCGCCGCGCCGAGCCCCGACGGCTCGAAGCAGAGGCCGGCCTCGACGCGCGCCCTCGGCTGGGAAGAGTACGGACGGGAGCTCGCCTCGTCGGGCGCCAGCTCGGAGGTCGTCTCGGCGGATCTCAACGACACCGACGCGCTCCTGGCGGCCTACCTCTCGGAGGAAGCCCAGGAGGCCGCGCCCGTCTCACCGGGACGACGTGACCCCGTCTCGTCGAGCGGACCGCACCTCCGTCCTTCTGCGCAGGACCGTCCTTCGCAGGGGGCGCAGCCCGTGTCGAGCTCGGGGACCGACGTGGGCGAGGCGAGGAGCTTCGGGCTTCGGTGGGCGGGAGATCGCCCCTCGAGCCAAGGAGCGTCGCAGCAGCAGCCCGTCACGGGCCGTCCGGCGCCGACCGCCTTCAACGCACCGGGCAGAGCGACCACCGGAAGCGGGCGCGCCGCTGCCATCGAGCAGCCGTCCTCGAGCGAGAGCTCGGTGGACCGGATCTCGAGCGGCTTCGGCGGCTTGAACCGGGTCACCAACTCCGCCGGCCTGCGTCTCGGACGCGACCCCAAGAGCGCGCAGGGGGCCGAGCCCGAGTCGACCCCGGGACCTTCCTCGACCGGTTACTCGAACCCGGGACACGGCAGGACCAAACACGGGGTCGGCTCCAGCGGCGACCACGCATGGGCCGCGCCG
Source organism: Myxococcales bacterium (assembly GCA_016794345.1). GTDB lineage: Bacteria > Myxococcota_A > Polyangia > Polyangiales > Polyangiaceae > Xiheicaenibacterium > Xiheicaenibacterium phototrophicum. The sequence continues at coordinate 24,583 of JAEUKE010000015.1, read as the reverse complement.
AGCACCCGAAAGACCGGCGCGCCCCCTCCGGTGGCTCCCGAGACCGAAGGCTTCTCGTTCGAAGAGCGGCCCTTCGATCCGCCGCAGGCTTCGACCGGGCGTCGCGCACCGCTCCGCGGGTCGATGTCTCAGCCGGGCTCGACCCAACGACCTGCCGAGGCCGCGCCTCGCCAAGCCGCTACGCCGCCTCCTCCTCCGACCGCGACTCCGCTCCCGGAGCCCACGCCGGTCGACGACCATTCGCCCAACTCCATCCCGGTCTCCAAGCGAGCGAAGGCCGGGAGCATGAACTGGGGAGCGCCGCGTCGGAATGAGAAGAAGTAGTCTCGCGATCCTGACAGTATTGTTTGCTTCTGCCTGCGAGCCCGACCTGTCGGACGTGCCGTTCGCGTGCGGCACGGAGGGCGTCTGTCCTGACGGGTACACGTGTCGCGCGACCGTCTGCGTGCGAGACGGCGCGACGCTCGGCGTCGCGCGGCCCATGCGGATCAGCTGGATCAACTCGGCCGAGATGTATTGGTTTCCCGCTTCGAGCGGGGGCGCGACGCTCGTCGTGAACGACGGCTTCACCGACGGGGCGCGTGGCCTCTACGAGATCTCGGTGGGGAAAGACGGCGCGGTGAGCGAGCCCACCCTCCTCCTGGACTTCGGCGAGGAGTTCGCCACCTCGTCGGCCGTCGTCGCGCTCGACGCCGACCACTACGGCGTCTTCACGATCGCGTTCCCCTCCCTCTCCTCCACCTTCCAGTCGGTTTCGTTCTGGTCGGTCCCGCGAGAGGGCCGCGGGGGCGCGGCGAAGATCGTCGCCGAGGCGCCTGCCCCGATCCCCTTCCTCGGCGGCGCCGAGCCCGTCTACGTCGGAGCGCTGGCGCGCCAGGGCGGCGTCGACGTCTCGTACGCCGATCCGTCGGCGGGCGGGCAGGTCGTCATCGGTCGGATCGAGGGCAGCTCGTTCGTCGAGCGCGCCCGGCTGCCGATCGGGAGCGGGTTGCCGCTGTCGGCGGACAGCATCCTCTGGGATCTGGGCGATGCGATCGCGGTTCGGGTCGGCCTCGAGGCCTCCGAGGTGTGGCGGATCCCCGACGGCCCGACGCCGGACATCGGCGAGCCCGTCGCGTTCGACGGTCAGCCGATCTATGCCTTCGATGACCGCATCGTCGTCCTCACGACTGACGAGAGCGGGGATTCCATCACCGCCTCGCTCGACGCCTACGACTGGTCGGGGGCGGCCGTCACGCAGAACCCTGCCGGCGTGCTGCAGCCCGATCTCGAGCCGTTCTCCGGCTTCTCGGGCGACGGCGGCGTGCTCCTGGCACCCGTCTCGGACGACGAGAGCTTCTCCAGCCTCGGCGTCGCGAGGCTCGACCCGAGCGGCTCGTTCACCCGGAGCGCGGCGATCGAGCGCCCCGGGAACGATCCGCTCTACTCGGCGCGCGCTCTCTCTTCGGGCGGGCGCGTCTACCTCGCCTGGACGAGCTTTCACGAGTCGGTGATGGATCTGTGGGTCGGCGTGACCGAGGAGAGCCCATGAGACCGACCCTCGCGATCCTGGGTCTGCTCGCGGCCGCGGGCTCCGCGACGCTCGCCGGCTCTTGCGGCACGGATCTGGGGGCTCTCCCCGCCCGCTGTCCGGACGGGCAATGCCCGGAGGGCTACGACTGCATCAACGGCGTCTGCGCGGAGCCGGGCACGGCGGTGCCGATCACGGTCGCTCGTGTCGGCTATCTGCTCGGTCGAGACCTGCGGGTCGTGCCGCAGAAGACCTCGGCGCTCGTGACCTGGCAGACCTACGCGTACAGCTCGGAGGGAGAGTCCATCGTCGGCGTGCGGGTGTTCCCTGACGGTTCTGTCACACGACAGATCGTGCTCGAGGACACCTGGATCGCCGACGCCGGATCGCTCGAGCCCTACTACGAGCCGCTCGCGGTCTCCGAGGACGAGATCCTCGTCGCGATCGCCTCGAGCCCGTTGGGAGACGACCCGCGCCCCAGGCTGGGTGTGTTCTCGGCCAAGCTCCCGCCCGAAGGCGACGAGGGCTCCACCGTGACGCGAAAGAACGTCTGGGGAGAAGAGGTGCTGATGTCGACGATCGGCTACGGCGCCGTTTCCACGCCCTACTTCGCGCGCCTCGACGGCGGGGCGGTCCAGCTCGGCTACTTCCAGACCGTCAGCGATCTCTCCGCGGCGGAGGGCGGCGGGGGCGTCGGCGGAGGCGGCGGCGCCGGGGGAGGCGGCGGCGAGGAGCAGTCGCAGACGCTCGGTCAGCTCGCCGTCTTCGATCTCGACGCGACCGGCGCGTTCCTCTCCCCACCGACGCCGTGTCCCGTCGATGCTTCGGACTGCTGCCCCGCCAACACCTGCGTCGAGGCGCGAGCCGGTTTGCCGCTCGCGGTCGGCGTGGTCGGCGCCTTCCCACACGCGAGCGGCGTCACGTGGATCATCGACGACACGCGGCCGAGCGCGCTCACGCTCGGCCCATCCGATCCGCAGGAGCTCGAGCTCCCGCTGCTCTCGTCGCCGCTTGCCGCCGACGAGTCCGGCGTGTTGCTCCTCGAGCCCTCCGCCCGCCAGGGTGATCAGCTGCCGACCGATCCGGTCGAGGGCCCCGCCTCGTTCGGGCGCTTCTCCGAATCAGGTACGACCGTGCTCAGCAGGCTCCCCGGAGTCCGCGACACGCCGCGCCCCGCCTGGTTCCGGCGCGAGGGCAACACGGCGATCCTGGTCACGCCCGGGACGAAGCTCGATGGCCCGGAGCTCATCGTCTACACCGTGGACGAGACGCTCGGGGACGCGGTGGAGGCGGCCCGGATCAAGCGGTTCTCGTCGCTGCCCATCACGGCGGTCCACGTCGTCGTCGTCTCGGGGAAGCTCTTCGTGGTCTGGCTCGAGCAGTCGGACAATGAGGCTGTCATCCGTGCAGCGGTCCTCGCCGAGCCCTGAGGCGAACCGTCTCACCGCCAATCGGACGTTGCACGTCGTGTGCAAATGACCTTCGGGTCGGGTGGTGTAGTCGCTTGCGGCGGGCAACCCGTTCGTCGCGGCTCGCAAGGTTTTTCCGGCCACGGGTCTCGGGTCGAGTAAGATTCAGCTCTCTCTCGCTCCGTCATGTCTCAGGAGCTTCCTCAAGACCTCTTCGCGGGCAAGTTCCGCCTCCTGCGCCTCCTCGGGAAGGGCGCCATGGGAGAGGTGTGGCTTGCGGAGGAGGTCGGCCCTCGCAACTTTCGTCGGCAGGTCGCGCTCAAGCGGCTCCTCGCGACCGAAGGGATCAGCGAATACGCCCGCGAGTCGTTCATCGCAGAGGCGCAGGTCATCGCGCGGCTCGATCACCCGAACATCGTGAGGCTCATCGAGCTCGGCGAGTCGGACGAGCGCGGGCTCTACCTCGTGCTCGACTACATCGACGGCGCCGCGCTGGATCGGCTGCTGAGGAAGGCGGGCGCCCTGTCGCCTGCGGCCGTCGCGCTCGTGGGGCGGGAGGTGGCGCGCGCGCTCGACGCGGTCCACTCGATGACCGACATGAACGGCCACAACCTCGGGGTCGTTCATCGGGACGTCAGCCCGGCCAACATCCTCGTCGGCCGCGACGGCCGCGTCCGCTTGAGCGACTTCGGCGTCGCTCGCATCCACGGCCTGGGCGGCGAGAAGACGGAGACGGGCATCTTCAAAGGGAAGCTCCCGTACATGCCGCCCGAGCAAGCCCTGGGTGAGCCGTTCGACGGCCGCGCAGACGTCTTCTCGCTCGGAGTCACCATCTTCGAGGCGTTGATCGGCGGTCGTCTGCGCAAGGCCGAGACCCAGGGCCAGCTCATCGCCAAGATCGCGACCGAGCGCGTGCCTCACGTCCACGAGGTGGTCGCCGATGCGATGCCTGCCCTGGCTCAAGCCATCGACGCGGCCACCGAGTTCCGCTCGGAAGATCGCGTCCCCACCGCGGGCCACCTCGCAGCGGCGCTGAACGGTGTGCTCTTCAGCATGGGACCGGCGGCGGAGCAGGCTGCCTTCGCGGAGCTGGCCGAGCGCGTCGCCATCGCCGCGGGAGCGGCGAGCACGGCCCCGGCGACCAAGCAGCCGTGGAGCCTCGCGCTCTCGGGTGAGCTTCCGGCGTTTGGGCACAGCGGATCGAACCCACGCGCCTACCAGACGGGCTCGGGCAGCTACGGCACGCCCGCGAGCAGCGGTCCGCACAGCATGAACGTCTCGCTCGGCTCCGGGCCGCACTACCACGACTCCGGGCCCCACTCGGCTGCGCTCTCCCAGTCCTACGCGTCCGCGGGTCGGCTGCCGGCCGTCCCGCCGAGCGTCCCGCCCCAGGGGCCGGCCAGCGTCACGCGCATCGCGAGCATCACCGACGCCTCGGGCGGACGCCAGCCGGCGCCGCAGTCGCGCACCTGGGTGGTGGCGCTGGCCCTCGCCTCGCTCGTCGGCATCGGCGCCGGGGCGCTCTGGGTGTTCTTCGGAAAGAGCGAGCGCATGAACGCGAGCGAGCACGCGGCCGCGGGGACGACCGCGTCTCCGGTCGATCCGGCGCGGAGCGTCGCGTCCAGCGTCGTGGGCTCGGCCGAACCCACCGCGACGCCGTCCGTCGCGCTGACGGATCCGTCAGCGAGCGCGGCACCGACGAGCGACCCGAAGGACCCGAAGCCGAAGAAGGGCAACACGCCGCCTCGGCCCACGGCCACCGAGAACGATCCGGCGCCCGACGCCACCTCGCCCGGCACGCTCCAGGTCACGGTCTCGCCGTGGGGGAACGTCTCGGTCGACGGCGTCCCTCGCGGCACCACGCCGATCGGCCCGATCTCGCTCCCGCCGGGCCCGCACACCGTGACCGTCACAAACCCCGATCTCGGCGCGTCGCGTTCGGCTACGGTCAAGGTCGTGGCCGGCAAGCAGGCCTCCGTAGGCTTCGACCTGAAGAAGAGCCAGTGACCCTCCGACGCGCCCTCTCCTCCGTGTCGAAACCGAAGCTGGTCTGCGCCCTCGCGGTGCTCTCGTCTCTCGTCTGCGTGGCGCCCGCCTCGGCGCAGGATCTCGCCGGCATCGTGGCGCGGGCGCGCGAGCAGGTGGATGCCGGCAAGTACCAGGAAGCGCTGCGGATCACCGCGGCGCTCAAGAACCGCAACCTCCCGCCCGCGCTGGCGCTGGAGGTGGGGCTGCTCGAGACCAACGCGCTCCTCGTGACACAAGGCGCGGAGGAAGCCACCAAGGCGTGTGGTCGCGCCGTCATCGCAGCGGACTTCGACCCGGAGGTCGCTCGCGATCAGTCTCCGAAGGTCCGCGAGGTCTGTCGCGCCGCCGCCAAGGAGGTCCGCGCCGGGCGCCTCGGCGCCGAGAAGATCGAGATCTCCAAGCTCGACATCAAGCCGCCCGACGTCGCCTTCCAGCCGCTGCGCGCTTCGACCGAGGTCTCGAAGAAGCCCACGTGGCTGAAGGTCGTCGCGCGCGTGCAGAGCACGGGGCTCGAGGGCTCGTTCGACGTGCCGCTCATCCCCAGCGAAGAAGGCCCGCTGCGCGGCATGCTCGACCCTTCCTGGATCCGTCCCGGCGCGACGCTGAAGGTCGCGCTCGTCGCCCAGGACAAGTTCGGCGACCTGGGGCCGCCAAGCGCGGAGTCCACGATCAAGGTGCCCAACGCGGAGGCTGCCATCGTGCTCGGCTCGGTCCCCAAGGGCGCAAAGATCACGCTGGACGGTGACGCCGTCACGCCGGACGCGTCGGGCAAGCTCCCGACCTCGCCCGGCAAACACGAGGTCGCCATGACCCTGGAGGACGGCGCGTACGCCGAGACCGAGGTCGAGCTGCGGCGCGGCGGCATCACACGTGTCGCGCTCGCCCCGCAAGCGCCGAGCCCGTCGCGCGCGTGGCCCTGGGTGGCGACCGGCACGTCCGTGGCGCTCCTCGTCGCCGGCGGCGTGCTCCTCATCAACGCCGAGTCGCGCCGGTCGGAGCTTGAGGACGCCGCCGCCCGCCGCGAGCCGGGGACGGACCTGCCCGCTTCGGACTACGCGACCCTGCAGGACATCGATGACGAACGCGTCATCTTCCAGAACGTCGGCATCGGCCTCATGGCCGGCGGCGGCGCGATGGCGATTGTGGCGACCGTCCTGTGGCTCGTCCCCACCGGGGGCTCGACCAGCACGGCGTCGATCTCGCCGGTGATCGGCCCCACGTATTGGGGCGTTCGCGGCAGCTTCTGAGCGCGGAGATCTCGGCGCGCCAGATCTCAGCGCGCCAGCCCGTCGAGGACCTCGAGCGCGAGCTCGTATTTGCCGAGCGGCGGCATGAGGTAGGCGCCCTGCACGCGGTCCTTGACCTCGAACAACATCTCCCGCGCGATGCGCACGCCCTCCTTGCGGGCCTCCGGCCCCGGGGGCGCCTTGCGCATGCGCTCGCGGATGGACTCGGGGATCTGCATGCCGGGCACCTCGTTGTGGAGGAACTCCGCGTTCTTGAAGGAGACGAGGGGAAGCACCCCGACCATCACCGGCACCTTCAGGTGGGCGATGCGCGCGAGGACCTTCTCGAGCAGGTCCGTGAAGAAGACGGGCTGGGTCATCACGAGATCGGCGCCGGCCGCGACCTTGGCCTCGAGCCGCGCGATCTCCTTGTCGAGATCCGGCGCGCCGGGCTCGAAGCCCGTGGCGCAGACGAACGAGGTCTTCCCGCCGCGCAGCGCCTTGCCGGACGGGTCGAGGCCGCGGTTCAGCTGCGAGGCCATGTGCAGCAGGCCGACCGAGTCGAGATCGTAGACGGCCGTCGCTTCGGGGTAGTCGCCGACCTTGGGCGGGTCGCCCGTGATCACGACGAGGTTGCGTAGCCCGAGCGCGTGCGCGCCCAGGAGGTGGGCCATCTGGCCGATCATGTTCCGGTCGCGCCCGCATACGTGGAGCATGGGCTGGATGCCGTGCCGCGCGAGGAGCAGCGAGCAGAACGCGAGGTTCGACATGCGGGCCGTGGCGCGGGGGCCGTCCGCGACGTTGACGATGTCGACGCCTGCGTCGATCAGCATCTTCGCGGCGGCGAGCGCGCTGTCGGGCGAGACGCCCGGCTCGGGGTTCACCTCCACGCTGACGACGAACTTCCCGGCGGCGAGCTTCTGGGCCAGCTCGCTGCGCTCCGCGAGGGGCGTCGGCTCTTGCGCGTGTGGCACCGCGCCGTGGATGGGGGGCGCCGAGGAGCGCTCCGGCTCGTTGCCGTGTGCGCCCGCGAGCATGCGGACCGAGCGCGCCATCCACCGGATGTGATCGGGGGTCGTGCCGCAGCAGCCGCCGACGATGCGCGCGCCAGCCTGGATCATCCGCCGGGCGAACACGTCGAAGTACTCCGGCGTGGCCATGTAGAGGAGGCGGCCGTCCACCGTGCGGGGCAGTCCCGCGTTTGGCTGCACGCAGAGCGGGAGCCCGGGGCCGCGCATGCGCTCGGCCATCGTCAAGGAGAGCTGAGGACCGTCCCCGCAGTTCACGCCGAGCACGTCGGGGCCGTACCCCGCGATGATCTTCGCGACCTCCTCCGGCTCGGTGCCGTCCGCGACCGTGCCCTCCGAGTCGAACGTGATCGAGGCGACGATGGGGAGCTTCGGGGCGCCGAGCCGCGCGGCCTCGATCGCGATGCAGAGCTCGTCGAGGTGGCGGAAGGTCTCGAGCACCAGGAGATCGCAGCCGCCCTCGGCGAGGGCCGCCGCTTGATCGGCAAACGTCGCGCGGGCGAGCGCGAGCTCCTTCGAGCGATCCGCGCCGGGCACGAGCCCCGTGGGCCCGACGGACCCGGCGACATAGGCGCGGCTCCCGACGACCTCGCGGGCGATCTTCGCGCCCTCGAGGTTGAAGCGGCGCACCTCCCCCACGAGCCCGTGCCGCTCGAGCCGGAAGCGGTTCGCACCGAAGGTGTTCGTCTGGATGATCTGGGCGCCGGCCTCGAGGTAGTCCGCGTGGATCTTCTTGACGACCTCGGGCCGCGCGACGTTTAGCTGCTCGAAGTTCTGCGTGACGAAGATGCCGCGCTCGTAGAGGAGCGAGCCCATCGCGCCGTCCGAGACGAGGAGCGAACGCTCCACCGCTTCGAGGAAGGGGGGCAGCTGGGTCGCGGACGAATCGGAAGAAGCCATCGGAGCGTGCACCTTAGCAGGTTGCTAAAAAAGTCCCCGCCTCCCGATCTGAATCCAATGTGCCGCCCTTTCACCCCCCCAGCCCCCCTCACTGCGTGAGGGGGGAGCACGCCCCAATGCGGCTGATTTGTCGCTGTTTCTCGATGGCACCCCCTCGCGAAGCGAGGGGGCTGGGGGGTGAAAGAGCAGCACCTCCCTCATCCAGCACAACGACGCCACCCTTTCGAGCAAACTGTTGGCCCCGCGGATCGCGGAGCGCCACAGGTGCCGCCGGCTAGCCGCCTCGGGTCACTTGGCCTTCTTCATCACGACGAGGAGCGCCGGCAACACGAGGAGGCTCGCCGCGAGCGTCGCGCCCTTGCCGATGGTCATGAGCAAGCCCATGTAGAACATGGCCCGGTACTCGGCGAAGAGCATGACGGTGAAGCCCCACACCGTCGTCAGCGTGCCGATGAAGACCGCGCTCCCCGTTCCCGAGAGCAAGTCGGACAGGCGGGCGACGCCGCCGTTCTCCTCCGCGCTCTCGCGGTACCGGTGGACGATGTGCGCGCTCGCCTCGAGGCCGAGGCCGAGCAACAGCGGGACGATGACCACGTTGGCGTGGTTGAAGGCCAGCCCGAGCAGGGGGATGGAGCCGCACATGATCACGGCGCCGACGATGAGGGGGACGGCCGAGCCCGCGACGTCGAAGACGCGACGGAAGCCGAGGTACAGGATGACGAGCACGAGCCCCGCCGCGAGCAGGGTGGACCGCTGGAAGCCGCGGACGATCATCTTCGGGTGCTCGGCCAACGTGGTGGCGATGCCCGAGGCGTTGGGCGAGACCGAGGTCACGTCCGCCGTGAAGCGCTCCGCCACGGGGACGTCCCAGATGTCGCCCTTCGGGTGGACGAAGAGCGCGACCTCCGTCCCGTCCTTCGAGACGAAGCGGTGGTGGAAGAGCGCCGGCAGATCGCTCGGCGCGTAGGCGCCGCGCTCGATGACCTGGCGGGCGGTGCGGTACGCGCGCCCCAGGATCGAGAACACGGTCGCCTGCACGGCGTCGAGCCGCTCCTGCGGTGCCTTCTCGACGCGCTCCCGGAGGGCGATGAGCTTCGCCTTCGCGGCCTCCGCCGGCTTCGCGTCCTTGCCGCCGTTGCGCAGGGCGAAGGCGACCTCCTCGAGCTGGTCGGCCAGCTCCGTCAGCTCCTTCACGAGGGCGGCGCGATCGACGGGCGCCTTCTCGGCGGCCGCGTAGTCGGCCGGGCCGCCTTCTTTCCCGAGCAAGTCGACGAGCCGCTTCAGCGACGTCAGGCGCGTCTCGTCGAGGCGCGGCAACATGTCGGACGGCGACTCCACCGAGGCGACCGAGGGCATCGCGCGGAGCTTCTCGGCGAAGGTCCGCGCCTCTTCCAGGCTCGTCGCGCGGACGTTGGCGACGAACGGGCTGACGACCGCGTCCTCCTGGAGCTCGCGGAGCGCGCGGGCGCTCTCCGTCGATTCGGGCAAGAACTCGAAGTAGCGGCCGTTGAACTCGACGCGCGGGATGAAGACGAGGAACGCGAGCGTCAGCGCCGCGGCGGTGGTGATGATGGCGCGGGGGAAGCGCTTCACGAAGCGCTCGATGGCGCGGAAGCCCGCGAGCTCCGGCGCGGGGCGAGGTTTGGCCCCGAGGAGGAGCAACATGGCCGGAGGCACGAGGAGGTACGTGCCCGCGAGCATCAGGACGAGCCCGACCGTCGTGATGAGCCCGAGCTCCGCGAACGCGGTGAACTCGGTCGCCATCGTCGTGAGGAAGGCGACGCCCGTGGTGAGCGTGGCGATGACGAGGCCCGGCCCCGACTTGAGGAGCGCCTGCTCCATCGCCTGTTTGCTGGGCACGCCCTGGCGCAGGAGCTCCGAGTAACGCGCCTGGATGTGGACGCCGAAATCACCCAGCCCGAGCAGCACCGAAGCGAAGCTCGCCGTGATCAGGTTCAGGTGGCCGAGCGTGAGCTGGATGACGCCGAAGGTGACGATGGTCCCGAAGCCGAGGGGGATGAAGCTCACCATCGACTGCCGGAAGCTGCGGAAGGCCCAGTAGAGGGTGATGATGATGGCGAGCGTCGAGGCGATCGTGGTCTTCGCGAGATCGCTCTGCACCATCTCGAGCTCGTCGACGGCGAGGGCGGGGACGCCGGTCACGTCCGCGCGGACGCCCGTCACGCTCGCGGCGGTGATGGCGCGATCCCTCGCGGCGCGGATGCCTTCGACCACAGGACGAAGCTCGTAACCTTCGTCCCCGGACAGAGCCGGAAAGAGCGCGACGATGTGGTGGTCGCCGTCCCCGGCCAGGTAGCCCTGGTCGTCGAGCCCTCGGGCGAGCGGCTCGCGGCCCTCGGTCGGCGCGAGCTGCTCGAGCCGGGCGAGGCCGCTCGCGCCCTGCAGCTCGTCGTCCATCGCCTGGAACATCACGCCGAGTCGATCGAGGCCCTCTTTCGTCTTTGCGTCGTCGCCGGCGGGGCTCTGCTCCAGGCCACGCTCGAGCTCGGATCGGAGCAGGCCCACCCAGCCGACGAGGCCCTTCTCGAGGGTGCCCCCGATGGGCCCGGTTTCCGCGGGGATGTTCTTCGTGATCGCGGCTGGGTCCGCGAACAGCAGCACCTCGGCGACGTCGGCGGGGCCCACGCGTCCGAGCACGCGGTTCTTCAGCTCGGGCAGGTTCTCGATCTCGGTCTCGAGCGCGTCGACCACCTTGCGGCGTTCCTCGGCGGACTTGCCCGAGACGACGATGACCGGCGCGCTCGTGTACCCGAACTTGTCGTCGAACTCGACCGTGCGCTTCTGCAGCGGGTTGTCCGTGGAGACGAGGTCGCGACGCGACGTCGAGATCTTCAGGGACGGGATGAGGTACGAGGAGAGCGCGACGAGCGCGACGCCGATGGCGATCGCGAGGAAGGGGCGCCGGGCGCCCAGGAGGGCGGCCCTCCTGACAATCGCGAGCACAGGCTCGAACATCGGAAGCAGACCCTCAGGGCCCCCCCTCGGTCGAGGGCGTGCTGGCCGGCGGAGCGTCGGCGGACGGAGCGGGCGGCGCCGGCGCGGTGAAGGCCTTGCAGTCGAGCCCGGGCACCTCCTTCACGAGATCGAGCAGCTGCTTCTGCTGGTCCTTGCGGAGCGAGGCGCGCTTCGCCATCGCGAGGCAAAGCGGCTTGTGCGCAGGCTCCTTGTCGCCGAGCGCGATGAACGCCTGGGCGAGGCGGAACTGGTTCTCCACCGACTCGGGGTGCTCCGCGACGAGCGACTCGAGGATCTCGAGGCCCTCCTCCGAGTCTCCGCCCTCGAGCATGTTGGCCGGGGCGAGGACGTAGAGCGTGCCCAACATGCGCGAAGCCGCTCCGTCACGGAACGTCGGGTCGAGCTTCCGGCTGAGGCGTGCGTATTTCTCCGCCTCGGTCGCGAGGTAGGTGGGGCTCTCGCTCCCGAGGATGGAGAGCGCCCCGCGCACTTCCGCCAAGCGGCCGGTGATCGCGGCGCGGCCGAACGCATCGGCCGCGGTCTCCACGGGCAGTTTCTGCACGAGCTCGTAGGCCGCCTGCCGATCGTCCTCCGTCGCCTGGCCCTCCGCGATGAGGTGCTCGAGCGCGTCACTGAGCGTGATCGCGCTGCCCGAAGCCGCAGCGAGCTCGGGCCGCACGACGGCGGGGCTGCACGCGACGCTCGTTACCGAGGCCATCAGGCAGCCGAAGAGCGCGGCCCGGAGGAGCCGCGACGGACGTGGGAGGAGTCGCGTCACGCTAGGAACGAGTAAGGCGGCAAACAGAATGCCAGCGTTACTTGTCCTTCTTGTATCTTGCAAGGATCTGAGCGTACGCGTCGTCGCCGGCGGCCTTCAGCGACTCGATCCCGATCTCTTTGCACACGGTCTTTCCATCGCCGTCACAGAGCGAGGACAAAGACCCCTTGAAATCTTGCTTCTGCTTGTCGGTCGCGTTCGGAAGGGCCACGACCGCGAGCGGCGGCAGCGTGTCGCTCTTCCAGACGGTCTTCAGGTCCTTGCCGCCCTCGACGTTGGCGAGTTCGGCGAGCTGCGCGTCGTCGATGAGCGCGCACTTCGCTTCGCCCTTGATGACGGCCTTGATCCCCTGGAGCGGCCGCTTCATCGCGTCGAGCTTGAAGTCAGCCAGCTTCATTGTGTTGTTGAAGACGACGCGGTCGATGAACTTCGTGTCCTCCGCGTGATCGGTGGCGAGCTTCTCGCCCTTGCAGACGCTCTGATCGCCGGCGCTCTTGCTGACGAGGAAATACTGCTGGCCGCCCGCGCGCGAGACCTTCACCTGGCCGATGGTGTCGAGCTTTCGGGGCTCCTTCATGGCCAGGAACGACGCGAGCGAGAGGATGCCGAAGTGGGGCTTGTCGGAGTCGATGAAGGCCTCCGCCGGCTTGCGCTCCGTGAAGTAGGTCCCCTTGGCGCTCGCCCACCCGAGCTTCTTCTTGGCGATCTCGACGAGCTTGTCGACGAAGGGCTGGGCTTGGGCCGAAGTGCCGACCCCTCTCTCCTTCAGGACGATGAGCTTGACGTCGTCGGCGGCATGGCTCGCGCCAGCCACGCTGAGGAGCGTGGCGCTGGCGAGGGCGGCGAGAATCGGACGGGGACGCATGGTTTCCTCAAACCTCCGGGCCGGTTGGACGGAGCGGCCGCGAGGATGCTGCAACATCCTCGCCTCGGGAGGCACTGGACTTACTTTCAGTTCCGTGTCGACACCAGGGCCAGGAGCTCTTTGCCCCTCGGGTCGGCCGGAAATGCCTCGGCGAAGCGCCGGGCGTGGCTCCTGGCCTCCTCCGTGAAGCCGTATCGGAGGGTCAGCAGAGCAAGATTGTAGCGGCTCGCCGCAAACGCCGGCCGGAGCTTGAGGGCCCTCAGGTATCCCTCGCGGGCCTCGTTGTACCGACCGCCGCGGTCGGCGATGAGGGCGAGGTCGAAGGCGACGTCCGCGCTGCTGGGGAACTCCTGCGCGAGTGGGACGAGGAGGTCGCTCGCCTCGTTCATCTGGCCTTTGGCGATCAAGAGGGCTGCCAGGAGGAGGCGCGCCTCGTACCCGGCGCCGCCCTGGACCGCTCGCTGGGCTAGCTCGAGCGCCTCGTCCGACCGGCCGAGCCGGTCCAGGACGATGGCCTTGGCCCCGAGGACCGTCGCGTCCTCCGGGTAGATCGCGAGGGTGGCCTCGACCGCGGCCTCCGCCTCGCTCGGCGGGAGCGCCAGCGCCGACGCGGTGGCGCGCAGGCGCGCCGCGCGGATGTCCTGCGCCGCGCACGACGAGGCATCGAGCGAGGCGAGCGCGGCGGCGGCGTCCTGCACGAGCAGCTGGGAGCTCGCGCGCTCGAGCCGGCAGAGGCAGGCGTCCGGGCGCGCGTTCAAACACGCGACCAGCGCCTGCTCGAACCGGACCGGATCCGACGCGAGCTTCGGGCGAATTTCGGCGAAGGCACGCTCGTTGGCCGGATCGCGCGCGAGGACCTCGACCCACTGGTCCGTCGGGGAGCTGATGAAGGTGTGAGCCTCACGGAAGAGGAACATCCCGATCGCAAACGTGATCAGCCCCGCGCCCATCTTCTTGTTCCGGAACGACGTCCCGAGGTGCTGGCCGGCGAGCGTCGCCGCGGTGAGCGCGAGGGCGACCCAGACGAAGGGCGCCGCTGTGTAGTAGCTCCCGAGCAGCGGCGAGTGTGTGGGCGCGCTCTGCGCGCCGTAGACGAGCGCGGCGCTCGCGAGCACCCAGGCCGCCGCCGCGAGCTTGCCCTCGAGCACGTCGTAATACCGTGCCATCCAGATCGCCAAGACAGGCGGGATGACGACCACGGCGAGGCCCTGCGCGACGGCGATCGCGTCGGGATCACCGAGCGGCTCGGGTGAGGGCACGCGAGGAGCGAGGACGAGCGCGAAGAGATGCCCGGCCCGCGCCAGGGCCGATGACGCCGACAAAGCGAGAGCTCCTACTCGGTCGTCCCGGTGATGCCGCCGCGAAGCGTGTGGTTGCTGGTTGTGTGCGTCCCCTGCAGCGGAGACGGCTGACCGATCGTCAGGTGCAGCTCGTAGCCCGGGCTGGACATGACGGTCCCCGCGTTCACCAGCTCCTTCCCCGGGACGCCGGTGGACGGCGGGGGCGCGCCGCCCTGGCCACCCTCGCCGCCCGTCCCGCTCGAGGACGACGAAGACGAAGACGAGGAGCTGCCGGTGGTCGTCGTCGAGGACGACGTGGTGTCGCCGCCGGCGCCCGTCGTGTCGCCGCCCGAGCTGGAGGAGCTCGGCGTCCCACCGCCGTCATCGCCGCAAGCGAGCGCAAACGAGAAGGCGGCCGCGAGCGCGAAGCGAGGGAAAGCCATGCGGAGTTCCGACCAGCATAGCGGAAAACCTTCGATCAAGGCAGACAGCAGAACGTCGTCGGGTCCGTCTCGGTCACCCCGCCGGTGGGCTGGCCCCCTCCGGGGACGACGGGGCAGGAGCCGCCGCTGGGCGGCGTGACGACGGTCGTCCTTCCGCGCTGGACGGCCGGGTTGCCGTTCAGCATCGCGCAGGTGTTCGAGCTTCCCGAGCCGACGGGCGTGTTGCAGCCCGCGTCCGAATAGAGGGTCACGTTGAGCGTGCAGCTCCCGCCGGTGGCCGCCCCACACGAGCAGCCCGTGCAGTCCCGCGTGTCGTCGAAGTCGCCGTGGGCCGTGGTCAGCTGGGTGAACGCGCCCGGGCACGTCTGGTCGCCCGCGCGGCCGATGCAGATGCGAGGCTCGTAGACGCCCTGCGGCTTGGGCACACACGCCTGAGGCGCCGTGCAGCCGCCGAGCCCTTCGACGACGCGGCAGGCCTTCACCTCGTCTTGCCAGGTCGGGCTCGCGTTCGCGGGGGCTCCGCCGGTCGAGGCGCACGAGCCGTTGAAGGGCCTCGCGAGGCCGATGTCGACGTAGGCGTTGCAGGGAACCGCGGGGCCCGGGCTGCCACACGTGTTGCCGCCGGGGTAGGGCCCGAGCGCGGTGCAGACGTTCGGCGCCCACGGTGACGGTACTGTCAGCGTTCCGTTCGTCCCGGTGAAGGAGCCGCAGGTCTGATTGCCGGGGTAGAGCGCCTGGAGGCCCGCCGCGTTCGTGTCGAAGTCCTCGTAGAGCTCGCAGCTCGACCACGCCGGCGCGGCGCAGCCGCAGCTCGTGCAGCTGGCGGACGTGTTCTGCAGCGTCGCGTTGCCCGTGTAGACCACGGTCTCGGTGCCCGGGGGGCAAGCCGGGTCTGCTCCCGCCGTCCCGCGGAAGAGGGCCACGTAGCCGATGCCGCCCCAGCCGACCGGGATGGAGTCGACGCATTCGACGTCCGGCTCGCAGTCGGGATCCGCGCAGTCTGCGAGCTGGTCGCCGTCCTCGTCGCCGGCGGTGAAGCAGTCTTCCTCCGGGGACATGCCGCCCGCGCCGCCGCCGCCGCTGGCGACCCCCGTGGTGGTGGTCTGCGAGCCGGAGCTGGTCGTGGACGAGCTCGACGTCGTGGTCGCGCCGCCCCCTCCGGACGACGTCTCGTCGAAGGTGTACTCGGGGAAGAGACACCCCACCACGGCGAGCGCGATCGCCGCTCCCGCCCCGGTGCGAGCCAAGCGAGACATGTTTCGGCCAGCTTACACGAAAGCCCGAGCCTGGTGGTTCGCGACTAGCGCCACTCGAGCTGCACGCTCGCCCACGACAGACCCGAGCCCACCACCACACACGCGACGATGTCGCCAGGGCGGAAGCCCTCCCAGCGCTGCGAGATGACGGCGGGCGCGCCGGCGGCGGCCTGGTTGCCGTATTCGACGATGTTGAAGTAGTGCCGCTCCTCCGGGAGCTCACACCGGTTGCGGACCGACTCGAGCATCGTGAAGTTCGCCTGGTGCCCGACGTAGATGACGCGGTGAGCGCGGTCGGGGCCGGCGCGGCCGATGATCTCACGCGTGAGCTCGGTCATCTTCTTGATGGCGAACTTCTGAACCGCGGCGCCGTTCTGGTAGAAGTGGCCGACGCGGGGAATGACGACATCATCAGCGCCCGATGGCGCGCCGCCGAAGCTGGAGTAGGTCGCGACGACCTTCGACGGGTTCTTTGTCGACACCACGGCCGCGGCCGTCGCGTCGCCGAAGAGGATGGCGCTCGACCGATCCGAGAAGTCCGTGATGCGCGTCGTGTTCTCGGGGATGACGAGGAGCACCCACTCCGGCAGGGCCTGCCCCATGGCGGCCGCGAAGTGGCACTGCGAGCCGAACGTGGAGCAAGCGCTCGACAGGTCGAAGCAGGGCACCTCGATGCCGAGCGCCTTGGCGACGCTCGACGCCTCCGCCGGGATGCACGTGTCCGGCGAGCAGCCCCCGGCGATGACCATGCCGATGTCGCTCGGCTTGAGCCCGGCGCGCTCGATGGCCACGAGCGCCGCGCGGCGGCCCGTCTCGCCGTTCGAATAGAGGCGAGCCTCCTGGGCGGCGCGGAGGTCCTTGTTCTTCGTCGTGCGGATGTAGTCGAGCGGCAGCACCGTGCGCCGGTTCTTGATGCCCACGCGGCTCACGATCCACGCGTCGTTCGTCCCGATGTCGAGCGACTCGAGGAAGGCGTTGTCGATCTCGTTCTCGGGGTGAAAATGCCCCATTCCGTGCACGTAGAGCATGTGGATTGGCTCGTACCACGCCCGGAAGGGCTCGACGAGGGCGTCGAGGCTGGGCGATGCTCTCGCCGTGGACGTCCCCGAGCTGCCCGAGGTCGACGCGAAGGAGCTCCGCCTCTTGCTCGACAGGATCCGCCGCGAGCTCACCCGGCCCATGGTGATCTTCGACGCGGACGGGACGATCTGGTCCGGCGACGTGGGGTTCGACCTGTTCACCGCTGCGCTTGCGCGCAGGATGTTCCGGGAGGAGGCGCGGGAGGCGCTGGCGACCGAGGCAAAGAGCCTCGGCATCCCCAGCTCGGGCGACGCCAACGTCCTCGCCGAACGCCTGCTCGATGCGTTCGCCGAGGGCGCCTACGAGGACGCGCGCGCCTTCGCGATGATGGCGTGGGCATTCGCGGGGTTCACGGTCGAGGAAATGGAAGACTTCGCGCGGGACGTGATCCGCCGGGAAGAGGTGGAGTCGCGCGTCTTCGCGCCGGTCCGCGAGATCTTCGGCTGGGCGCGGACCGAAGGGGTGGAGGTCGTGATCTGCTCGGCCTCGCCGATCTCGATCGTCGTGGCCGGCGTCCAGCTCCTCGGGATCAAGCCCGAGCAGATCATCGCGGCGGTCCCCGAGGTGCACGCAGGCAAGCTCCTGCCGCGGCTCGCGGCGCCGGGCCTTCCGTACGGCGAGGGCAAGGTAAGCGCCATCGAGCGCGTCCGCCCCGGCCGACCCATCCTCGCCGGCTTCGGGGACAGCGCGGGCGACGCCTATTTCCTCCGCCGGTCGCACCTGCCCGTCGCCGTCGGTCCGAGCCCGCGCCTCCTCGAGCAGGCCAGCACGATCCCGGGCCTCGTGGTGCTCCGCACGTGACCAAGCTGCGGCTCGAGGGGCTCACGCGGCGCTTCGCCGGATCGAGCGCGGCCGCCGTCGACGCGGTCGATCTCACGCTCGACGCGGGCGAGGTGCTCGTCCTCGTGGGGCCCTCGGGCTGCGGGAAGTCGACGATCTTGCGGCTCATCGCCGGGCTCGACGAGGCGGACGCCGGCAAGATCTTCCTCGACGGACAAGACCTCTCGCAGGTGGCGCCGCAGGCGCGCGACGTCGCGATGGTGTTCCAGGGCTACGCGCTCTACCCGCACATGACCGTCGCCGAGAACATCGCGTTCCCGCTGAAGATGCGCGGCATGAGCAAGGGCGAGCGAGAGGCGAAGGTCGCGAAGGTGGCCGGCGTGCTCGGGATCGACAAGCTCCTCGGTCGAACGCCCGGCGAGCTCTCGGGCGGCGAGCGGCAACGCGTCGCCATGGGGCGCGCGCTCGTCCGCGAGCCCAAGCTGTTCCTCTTCGACGAGCCGCTCTCGAACCTCGACGCCGCGCTGCGCACCTCGCTCCGCGTCGAGATCGCGCAGACCCTCCGGCGCCTGGGCGCGAGCGCGATCTACGTCACCCACGATCACGTCGAGGCCATGACCATCGGCCACCGCATCGCGGTGATGCGCGCCGGACGCGTGCTGCAGCACGGGCCGGCGCGGAAGATCTACGACGAGCCGCAGAGCCTCTTCGTCGCGGGCTTCCTCGGCGCCCCGCCGGTCAACGTCTGGCGCGCCAAGGCCGGCGCAGGCAGCGTGCGGCTCGCCGACGGCATCGAGCTCGCCGGCCCGCGCGACGTCGACCTCCCGGCGGAGGTGGCCCTCGCGGTCCGCCCCGAGCACGTCGTGGTTCGCGCGCCCGACGAGCCGAAGCCCGAGCGCGCGCTCAGCTTCCTGGCGGACGTCACCGCGACCGAGCCGCTCGGTCCGGAGACCGTCGTGCACTGCGAAGGTCCGGACGGCGGGTCCGGCAAGCTCGCCGTGCGCGCGAAGGTGGCGGGGTTCTTCGACGCCGCGCTCTGCGAGCGCGTGCGCGTCGTGGTGGAGCCCGGCGCCATCGGCTGGTTCGACGCGAAGACTGAGGCGCGCCTCGGAGGCAGGCCGTGAGACGGCGGTCGCTGCTCACCGCCGCGGCCGCCTCGGCGCTCGCGTGTGGTGGCGAGCCGGGCGGCGTCCCGCTCTGGTTCAGCTATGGCGGCAAGAACCGCGAGGCGTTGCTCGCGCTCGTCGCCGCCTTCAACGCGGAGCAGCCCGAGCACCGCCTCTCTCCAGTCTACCAGGGCGATTACTTCGAGCTGCTCGCGAAGCTCCGCACCTCGCTCCACGCCGGGCGCGCGCCGGCGGTCACCCACGTCGTGGCGGAGGTGATGCCCTACCTCGTCGAGGCCGGGGTGCTCGAGCCGCTCGACGGTCTGGCCGGTCTCGAAGGTGATCTCGGGCTCGCGCTCCCGCTCTCGCAGCAGGGCTGCTTCGCGGGGCCGGTGCCGCCGCGCCTCTACGGCGTGCCGTTCAATCGGTCCACGCCCATCGCCTATCTCAACGGATCTGTCATGAAGGAGCTCGGCCGCGAGCCGCCGGCGACCTGGGACGAGCTTCGTGAGTTCGCGAGTGCGGCGACCACGGGCGACGAGGCGAGCCGGCGCTGGGGCTTCTCGGTGCCGATCGACTGGTGGTTCTGGGTGGCCATGCTCGGCCAGGCGGGCGGCAACCTGGTCGACGCGTCGGGGCGCTTCACCCTCGGCGGCGAGGCCGGCGTGCGCGCGCTCGCGCTCATGCAGGAGCTCGTCTACGAGCGGCGCGTCATGCGCCCGCCCACGGGGCGCGACTACAACGCGTGGCAGGTGCAAAACGCGGATTTTCTGGCGGGTCGCGTGGCGATGATCTGGACCTCCACGGCGTTCGTTCGTTACCTCGAGGACAACGCGAAGTTCCCGGTCGTGTGCGCGCCGCTCCCCCGACAGGAGCGCGCCGCCGTCCCGACCGGCGGGACGATGTTCGTCATGCCCAAGGGCAGCCCGCCCGCCTGGCAAGAGGCGGCCGCGCGCTTCATCGCGTTCATGGCGCGGCCCGATCGCTCGAACGAGTTCGCGACCAAGACCGGCTACATCCCCGTGACCCGCGCGGGCGTCGCCTCGCTCTCGGCCGCCGGGTACTACGACAAGAAGCCAAACGACCGCGTCGCGGTCGATCAGCTCGGCTCGGTCATGCCCTGGCCCTGGCACAAGGAGCTCTTCCGCGTGCAGCGCGAGGTCGTGCAGGCTCGGCTCGAGTCCGCCGTGCTCGAGCGGCAGAGCGCGCGCGAGGCGCTCGAGGGCGCGCGCGCCACAATCGAGGCGAGCCCGTGAGCGCGGGGATGCGCCCGCGCGCCGCGCACCACCCGTACCTGATGGTCGCGCCGACCGTGCTCGTCCTCGGGCTCTTCTTCGTCTACCCGCTCGCCGTCGCCGGCTTCGAGAGCTTGCACGCCTGGGACCTGCTCACGCCGCGGCGCTACGTGGGCCTCGCCAACTACCAGGAGCTCGCTCGAAGCGGCGCGCTCGGAGGCGCGTTCGGCCGCACGCTCGGGTTCGGCGCCGTGGTGGTGTTCTTCAGCGTGAGCCTGGGGCTCTTGCTCGCCATCCTCCTCAACCGGCCGGGGCGCGCCTACGCGGCGCTGCGCGCGTCCATCTTCAGCGCGTACGTGGTCTCCTGGGTCGCCGTCGCGCTCTTGTGGATGTGGATCCTCGACGCCGACGCGGGCCTGCTCACGCGAGGGCTCCGCGCCGTGGGGCTTCCGACCACGAGCTGGCTCGGCAACCCGGACGCGGCCCTCTGGTCCGTCGCCGGCGTCACGGTGTGGAAGATCACCGGCTACGCGATGGTCGTCTTCCTCTCCGGCCTGCAGTCGATCCCGAGGAGCCTCTTCGAGGCCGCCGCCCTCGACGGCGCCGGCCCGCTCTCGCGCTTCTTGCACGTGACCTGGCCGGCGCTCCGCCCGACCACCGCGTTCGTGGCGACGACGAGCCTCATCATGAGCTTCCAGGCCTTCGACGTGATCCGCGTGATGACGCAAGGCGGCCCCGTCCGGTCGACCACGCTCTTCGTCTACGCCATCTACGAGGAGGTCTTCATGAACCTCCGCATCGGCCGGGCGAGCGCGCTCGTCGTCGTGTTCTTCGCCGTGCTCGTCGTGCTCACGCTGCTCAACCTGTGGGCGTTCCGCGTCTCGAGCGCGGGGAAGGCGGCGCGCGCGTGACCGAGCTCGACAGGCCCTCGCCGATCACGCGAGCCGTGCGCGGCGTCTTGCTCGCGATCGTCGCGGGCGTCTGGCTCATCCCCTACGTGTGGATGACGCTCACGTCATTCAAGTCACTGGACGACATCCTCCAAGCACCCGCGGCCCCGCTCCCGTCGGCCTTCCGCACGGAAGCCTACGCGGAGGTGTTCTCGTCCATTCCGGTGGGGCGCTTCCTCTTCAACACGGTGTTCATGGCCACGGCCATCGCGCTGCTCCAGGTCGCGCTCGCGCTGCCGGCCGGCTACGCGCTCGCCAAGCTGCGCTTCCGCTCCAAGCGCGCCACCTTCCTGCTCGTGCTCGCGTGCCTGCTCATCCCGCCGCAGGTCACGTTCGTTCCCGTCTTCACCCTGCTCGGCCCGGTCGGGCTCGTGAACACGATGGCCGCGCTGGTCGTGCCGTTTGCGGTCAGCGCCTTCGGCACCTTCCTCGTGCGCCAGGCGCTCGAGTCCGTGCCGGACGAGATCATCGAGGCCGCGCGCCTCGACGGCGCGAGCGAGCTCCGGATCATCTACGGCATCCTCGCGCCCATGTTGCGGCCCACCCTCGCCGCGATGTTCCTCTTCAGCTTCGTCTACCACTACTCGGACTACTTCTGGCCGCTCGTCATGACGACGGACGACCACGTGCGCACCCTGCCGGTGGCCGTGGCGCTCCTCCGCGAGCAAGGCACGGGCGTGCGCTGGCACGTGGTGATGGCGGGCAACGTCGTCCTCAGCGCCCCCGTGCTCGCCGTCTTCGCGCTGGCGCAGCGGCAGATCGTGCGGGCGGTCGCGGCGCGGTGAGGCATGGGCGCACGGGCCGCAGGAGGCGGTCCAACCGCCACCCGCGCCCTAGCTGGATGGACGGAGGCACTCCGACCGCCTTGGAACGATCTTCGCTGGATGGACGGGGGCTCACGACCCCTCCCGTCCATCCGAGCCGACCTGGAAGAGGGCAGTCCGAGTGCCACCGTCCATCCAGTTGCTGCCAAGTGGGGGCACTTCGACCGGCTTCGTGTGCGTTCGTCCAGCCAGTCAGGTACGGTATCGACCCACGAATCTGCCTGGCTCGGATGGACGGGGGCAGTCGAAGTGCTCCTGTCCTCCCAAAGCCGGATGGACGGTGGCAGCAGCCATCCACTGGGTGGCTCGACGCACGTGTCGAAGGCGGTCGGATGGCGTTACCATTCGGGGAATGGTGCGCAAACGAGCTGCTTACCTACGCGTGAGAGACCGGTTTCGGCGCCGCCGGCGCGGCAAGCCGCCGAAGGAAGGCTGGCTCCTGCCGGAGCTGGCGCGTCTCGGTGGCGTGACGCCGCGGACGGTCCGTTACTACCTCGAGAAGGACCTCCTCCCGAGCCCACCGTTCTACGGCACCGCGACCCGGCATCAGCGGCCCGCGCTCGTTCGTCTCCTCGCCATCCAGCGCATGAAGCTCGAGGAGCACTTGCCGCTCGACGCGATCAAGAAGCGCCTCGCGCACATGGAGCCCGCCGCGATCGAGGCCTACGCGGTCGAGAAGCTGCCCGCCGGCCCCGCCGCGACCGCGCTCGGCGTCGCGCGCGCGCAGCCGATGCCGTCCTTGGGCGAGCCCGACAGCCCACCGACCTACAAGAGCGAGCGATGGGATCTCGTCCAGCTCCTCCCCGGCCTCGCCCTGATGGTCTACGCCGACGCGAGCCCCCTCGTGAAGAAGCTGGCCCAGCAGATCTACGACCACTGCGCGAGCGCCGCGCCGAAGGCGGTGACCACACCGCCGCGTGCTTGAAAGAGCATGCGATGCGCAGGCTCCTTCTATCGGTTCCCCGTTCCCGATGCGCTCTGCAGGATCACCTCGAGCTTTCGTCGCACGAGCGTCCGCCCGCGCTCGGAGGGCGTGCGCTCCACCCAGTGCTCGAGCCTGTGGCGGGAGAACCTGGGACCGAGCTCGAGCTCGGGCAACCGAGTGAAGAGACGAGAGCGGCCGCTCGAGAGGTAGGCGAAGTCGAAGAGCGCCTTCTCGGGGCTCGCGAGTCGGACATGCTCCCGCGTCTCGTCGAAGCCGCCGAAGAGACCCGGAGCGATGTGGTGGACCGAAAACGTGGCGACGCTCGTCCGGATCGTTTGCGAGCGGGCGAGGGAGACCACGTAGACGACCTGAGGGATCTGCTCGATCATTCCGTGAAGGAACAGCGCCGACTGGAGCGAGACGTAGGCATCGAGCGGCGGCGTCAGATGCGAGGCAAGCCGATGCGGATCGGGCTCCCCATCGAGCCAGTAGAGGCCGTGCCGCACCTGCATGATGAGGCCGGCCTCTGCCAGGCGGCCTAGCGTCTTGCTCGCGGCGAACACCGATTGCCGGAGGAGCGCGGCGGCGTCAGCCGTGGACACCGCGGGCACGCTCGTTCGGCGAAGGCGAGCCAGAGCTTCGCTCGCGTTCACGTTGATCCCTCGCCGAGGCGCTCCAGATGCGCCAGGACGCTCTCCTGCATGACGGACCAGGCATCCTTCCCTTCGTAAGGCGCAGCCTGTTCCGGATCGAGGTACGAGAGGACCGTCGATGTGTAGTCGTCGAACGAGATCGCCATCAGGCGATCGATGGCGCGCGGAAGCAGGTCCGCCTCCAAATTGGTCGGTCGAACCACGGCGGCATCGGCGCGAGACAGAAGCAGGTTCAGATCGAAGACGTCCCGCGCCTGCGGCTCGGTACGGCCGGCTAGCGCGCGGATCTTCTGGGCGATGGCCGCGTGCGTCGCGTAGTGGGGGGCGAGGAACGGCGGCAGGCCGTAGGGCAGCAGCATGGAGCGGGTGATCGGCTCGAAGGCTGCGCCCGTGAGGTCATCGCGCCGCGAGAATTCGATCTTGGTCCGCGCGATCGGAGAGCTGCCGGTTCGCAGTCCTGCTTTCCAACGCTGCGTGGTCTCGGTCTGCTTCGGCGCCGTCACGTCGACGAGCTCGATGCCCTTCGCCAGAAGGGGGCTCTTGACCAGCGGCGAAGCCAAGAGGCGGTCGACCCTGTTCTTCAGGGTCTGCTTCGCGATCACGATGACGTCGAGGTCGATGTCCTCGGAGTAGCGAATGCTCTCGAAGTAGAAGCGGAGGTTGCAGCCACCCTTGAGCGCGAACAGCGACTTGTCCTCGCCCTTTGCGACGAGCGCGCGCAAGAACACGAGGTGGAACAACTCCACGATCTGTCG
Organism: Myxococcales bacterium; assembly: GCA_016794345.1. GTDB lineage: Bacteria > Myxococcota_A > Polyangia > Polyangiales > Polyangiaceae > Xiheicaenibacterium > Xiheicaenibacterium phototrophicum. The sequence continues at coordinate 576 of JAEUKE010000015.1, read as the reverse complement.
CGTCGTGAGCGCCACGGATCAAGAATACTGAATTTGGACACATGAGTCCAAAAGCAGCATCGTTAGGGCGCGGGGGGGAGCCGAGCTTCGAGCCTGTCCTCCGCCGCGCTGCTAAGCAGACACCATGAAACCGACGCCGCCCGGCTGGCCTCGCATCTCGACTGCGCTCTATTACGAGGACGCGAAGCAGGCGATCGATTGGCTCTGCAAGGCGTTCGGCTTCGAGGTCCGCCTCCTGGTGGAGGGGGAAGGCGGGCAGGTCGAGCACTCGGAGCTGACCTACGGGGAAGGGCTCATCATGGTGGGCCAGCCCAAGCCCGAGAAGTTCCCGCTCTCGAAGGCGCCCAGCCAGGTCGGCGGGGGCAACACGCAGAACATGATGGTCTACGTCGACGACGTGGAGGCGCACTTCCGCCGGGCGAAGGAGGCGGGCGCGACGATCGTCAAGGAGCCCCAGGTCGTCGACTACGGCGAAGAGTACTGGAGCGACAAGGGCTACGAGTGCCGCGACATCGGCGGCCACGGCTGGTGGTTCTACGAGCGGCTGCGCAGCCCGAAGGCGTAGGGCCACGCTCC
>JAEUKE010000138.1 GCA_016794345.1 Myxococcales bacterium | reverse complement strand
AACCCCGAAGGGCCTGAGCCATCTCCAAATCGTACAACCCAGTTTTCAAGGACCGAGCCGCGCCCAGGGGCTTCGCCCTGTTGCCCTCACAAGTTGTCCACAGGCTGTGGAGTTCTCGGGGGCTTTGGCGCGACCAGCGACCGCCTTTCGGCGGCGTCACCGGTATCGCTCGTGAGTCAGTCCGGCCTTTCGGCCGATGCCGACCCGCGGCTTTCCGTTCGTTGCGGGGGAGAACCCTCGTCGAACGGGGAGGCGCACTCTATTGGTTTCGCCTCATCTTGTCAACGGATTTTCTTCCGTTCGTCGTTTTTTTTTCTTCACCGTTTCCGGTGAGGCGCTTCGGCGTTGCCGCCGTCGCTAACGACGAGCGGGCTTCTACCGAACGGGGTCTGGGTTGCCAAGCGAATTTTATCGAAAAGTGACGAACACCCCAAATTGCCCTGACAAGCAGGGCATTTTTTCTCTCTTGGCTCTGCGTCAGCCGAGGCGCTCCTTCACCCACGCGTCGACGCCTCGCGGACGAATCACCGCGTCGACGCGCCCGCCGCGCAAGAACACCTCGGTGGGCAGCGCGCGGCCGTTGTACTCGCTGGCCATCGTGAAGCCGTATGCGCCCGCGTCCCGGATCACGACCCGGCGCGGAGGGGGTTGCGGCAAGACATGTGTGCCGAAATCGTCGGAGCTCTCGCAGACGGGGCCGACGACGCGCATCGGCAGTCCGCCGGCGTCGGCGGCGCGCTCGAGCGGCTCGATGCGGTGGAGCGCGTGGTACAGCGCCGGGCGCAGCAGATCGTTCATTCCGGCGTCCACGATGAGCCACGTGCGCTCGTCGTCGTTTGGCTTCGCGCGCTTCTGCATGACCACGCCGGCGCAGAGCACACCGTGGCTCCCCACGAGCGAGCGCCCGGGCTCGATGAGCGTCCGACACGACTCGCGCCCCGCACGTCGAACCTCGACCGCGAGCGCGCGCGCGAAATCCGCCGGGTGCGCGTCGCAACCCTGGCCGTAGTCGATGCCGAAGCCGCCGCCGAAGTCCACAAGGGTGAGCGCAGGTCGACCGGTCGAGGTCATCGCGACGTCGCAAGATGACGCTATCGTCAGCAACATGCGCGCGGCTTGGATGTAGGCGTCCGTCGTGGTGAGCTGCGAGCCGATGTGGCTCGAAACGCCGACCAGCTCGACGTTCGAGCACGACTGGATGCGCTCCACGGCGAGGCCGATCTCCGCCTTGGGGATGCCGAACTTCGCTTCGTCGTGGCCCGTGGCGATGTAGGCGTGCGTGTCCGCCTCCACCCCGGGGTTGATGCGCAGGCTCACGCGGGCGCGCCGGCCCGCGGCGCGAGCGCGCTCGTCTATCCGCGTCAGCTCCTCGATGCTCTCGGCTTGGATCGAGAGGATGCCACGCGGCCCCGCGCCGATCGCCCGATCCAGCTCGGCGGCTTGTTTGGCCACCCCGCTGTAGACGACGTCCTCCGGGGGAATACCACACGCGAGCGCGAGCGCGAGCTCGCCCCCGGAGACCACGTCCGCTCCGGCCCCCTCTGCTGCGAGGGCGCGGACGATGGGCCCCGCGCTGTTGGCTTTGATTGCAAACGCGACGAGGTGCGGAAGGCCGCCGAAGGCTTCGCGCAGCGCCCGCGCCTCGCCTGCGATCGCGTCGAGGTCGTAGACGTAAGCCGGGGTCGACAGCGGAGCGCCGTCGACCCCGAACGAAGACGGGTCGTCGAACAGCGCGGCGAGCCGGACACCGCCGAGCAAGGCCGCGCCGGACTCGTCGCGCTCGAAACCCATCAGCGGCGGCGCTCCCGGTCGCGCGGCGGACCGTCGCGGCGCGGACCACGGCCCTCCCGGTCACGCGGCGGCGGGGCGTCGCGGCGCGGCCGTTCCTCCATGCCCTCGGGCAGGGGGAGCAGCTCTCGCCGCGAGAGGCGCACGCGGCCCTCGCGATCGATGCTGATGACCTTCACCTCGAGCTCGTCGCCCTCTTTCACGACGTCCTCGACGCGCTCGATGCGCTCGTGCGCGAGCTCCGAGATGTGGACGAGACCGTCCACGTTCGGGAGGATCTCCACGAAGGCGCCGAAGTCCGCGATGCGCTTGACGGTCCCGCGGTAGGTCGCGCCCACCTCGGGCTCCGCCGTGAGGCCCTTGATGATGTCGAGGGCACGCTTCACGGCGTCCGGATCGGCGGACGCCACGTTGACGGTACCGTCGTCTTCCACGTCGATCGAGACGCCGGTCTGGTCGACGATGCCCTTGATGGTCTTGCCGCCAGGCCCGATGATGAGGCGGATCTGGTCGGGCTTGACCTTCACGGAGGTGATGCGCGGAGCCCACTTGGACAGCTCCGGCCGCGCGGCGGGCAGCGTCTCGGCCATCTTGCCGAGGATGTGCAGGCGCCCTTCCCTCGCCTGATCCAAGGCGCGCTCGAGGATCTCGCGCGAGAGGCCGGCGATCTTGATGTCCATCTGGATGGCGGTGATGCCACGCGAGGTGCCGCAGACCTTGAAGTCCATGTCGCCGAGGTGGTCCTCGTCACCGAGGATGTCGCTCAGGATCGCGTACTTCTGGCCTTCCATGATGAGGCCCATCGCGATGCCGGCGACGGGCGCCTTCACGGGGACGCCCGCGTCCATCAGGCTGAGGCAGCCGCCGCAGACGGCGGCCATGGAGGAGGAGCCGTTCGACTCGAGCGTCTCCGACACGATGCGGATCGTGTAGGGGAACTTGTCCGCCGGGGGCATGACCTTGGACAAGGCCCGCTCGGCGAGGGCGCCGTGGCCGATCTCGCGCCGGCCGGGGCCGCGCATGGGCTTGGTCTCGCCGGTGGAGAACGGCGGGAAGTTGTAGTGGAGGTAGAAGCGCTTCCAGGTCTCGCCGAGGAGGCTGTCGATCTTCTGCTCGTCCGCGGTGGTGCCGAGCGTGGTGGCGACGATGGCTTGCGTCTCGCCGCGCTGGAACAGGGCGCTGCCGTGGACGCGCGGCAGGAGGCCCGCCTCGGTCACGATCGGACGGATGGTCCGGCCGTCTCGGCCGTCGATGCGGATCTTCTCCTCGATGACCATCGTGCGAACGACGTGAGCTTTCCGCTCCTCGAACTCGTTCTTCACGAGGTTCTCGATCGACTTGTACTTCTCCTCGCCGAGCTCGGCCTTGAGCGTCTCGGCGACCTTCTTCTTGATCTCGGAGTAGCCCTCGTAGCGTGCCTTCTTGTTGACGACGCGGGTCGCCTTGGCGAGCTCGCCGTCCGCGAGGTCCTTGATGCGCTTCGCGATCTCCGCGTCGAGGACGGCGGGAGCCCACTCGCGCTTCGGCTTGCCGACCGCGGCGCGCATCCGCTCGATCAGCTCGATGATCGGCTGCGCCTCCCGGTGGGCGAACATGAGGGCGTCGATGACCTCGGCCTCCGAAGCCTCGCTCGCGCCGCCTTCGACCATGACGATGGCGTCCTTCGAGACGGCCACCACGAGGTCGATGTCGCTCTTCTCCTGCTCCTCGACCGTCGGGTAGACGATGAGCTCGCCGTCTTTGCGGCCGACGCGGATACCCACGATGGGGCCGTTCCACGGGATGTCGGAGATGTGGATGGCGGCGCTGGCGCCCGTGAGCGCGAGCACGTCCGCCTTGTTCTGGCGATCGCTCGAGAGGACCGTCGCGATGATCTGCGTGTCCTTCTTGAACCCGTCGGGGAAGAGCGGGCGGAGCGGCCGGTCCATGATGCGGCAGGCGAGGATCTCTTCCTCGCGCTGGCGGCCTTCGCGCTTGAAGAAGCCACCGGGGATGCGGCCCGCGGCGTACGTCTTTTCGACGAACTCACAGGTGAGCGGGAAGAAGTCGAGGCCGGGGCGCTCGTCCGTGCAGACGGCGGTGACGAGGACGACTGTCTCGCCGTAGGTGATGAGGACGGAGCCGTGGGCTTGTTTGGCCAGACGGCCGGTCTCGAGGGTGAGCTTGCGACCGCCGACGGTTACGGATTCACGTACGAACATGGGATGGGAATCGAGCCTTTCTCTCGCCTTGGGGGGCGAGGCCGCGTGACGTGCAGCGTGACGCCGGGTCGCGGGTGCTCTCTTCTTCTCCGTTCTCCGCCGAGAACCGCGGTTCTCGCCAGGGAGCGAAGTCGAAGCGGAGGGCCCTGCCCGGGTTGATTTCTGAGGGGTTGAAGCGGCTCCGCCCCTCTTCGACGGAATCGAAGAGGGGCGGAGGACCTTTCACTTGCGGAGGTTGAGCCGCGTGATGATGTCGCGGTACCGTTCGACGTCGACCCGACGGAGGTAGTCGAGCTGACGACGACGCTGCGAGACGAGCTTGAGCAGCCCGCGCCGCGAGTGGTGGTCCTTCTTGTGGGTCTTGAAGTGCTCCGTCAGGTGGTTGATGCGCTCGCTGAGCAGCGCAATCTGCACCTCGGGCGAGCCGGTGTCGCCGTCGTGCTTTCGGAACTGCTGGATGAGAGTGGACTTCTGTTCGGGATGGAGCATCGTTTCCTCGACGCCCGACCGGGAGCGATGCGCGCAGCGCATGCCCCTTGGTGGGCCAGTTGGTTACCCAAAAAGGTGGCGGACTATACCCCGACCCCATCCCCAGTCAATCGCGCCGCGACCGGCGCGGTCGACCTGACAGAACAGGATCGGCAAGGTAGCCTCAACGACTCGGATGGCTCGAACCCCCCCGCTCGGATCGAACAGCCCGGCGCCCGTGCAGGATCCATCGGGGCTGGGCACGCAGCGGACGACCCTGGGACAGGCCTCCCCGCCTCCTTCGTCCGGGCCGCAGCCTTCCGGGCACGCCGCCGCAGCGCGGACGATGGGCCCGGAGGACTCCATCATCCGCGGCGGGACGATTCGCCCGCCGGGTGAAAGCCCAGGCCCGCCGGCGATCTCCCCGTACTCGTCGAGCCCCATGGTTCCACTGGGGGAGCTTCGCGGCTCCCGCGCGTCCATCAGTGCCTCTCAGCCCGACACGATCCTCCCGAAGTTCTGCCCCGAGTGCCTGATCCGGTACCCCGCAGAGTTCCGCGTCTGTCCGAAGGACGCGTCCGAGCTGCTCGACGCCGAGAACGAGGACCACGACGAGCTCGTGGGGCGAACGCTCTCGGACACGTACGCGATCGTCCGCGCCATCGGGGAAGGCGGCATGGGCCGGGTCTACGAGGCTCGACACACGCGCATCGGAACCAAGCGATTCGCCCTCAAGATGCTCCATCCGGAGTACGCACGCCAGGCCGAGGTGCTCTCGCGGTTCCAGCGCGAAGCGGAGGCGGCCGCCTCCATCCGCAGCCCGTACGTGGGCGATGTCTACGACATCGGCCGAACCGCGGACGGCAGGCCGTTCATCGTCGCGGAGTACCTCGAGGGCGAGGAGCTCGCGAACTTCCTTCGGGCGCGCGGCAAGCTCAGCGTCGACGTCGCGGTGCGGATCGTCCGCCAGATCTGCAAGGCCCTCTCCGCTGCGCACGCGAAGGGGATCGTCCACCGCGACATGAAGCCGGAGAACGTGTTCCTGGTCGGGGACCTGTCGAGCCCGACTGCCAAGGTGATCGACTTCGGCATCTCGAAGGTGCACGACTCGGGCGCGCAGTCGCTGACGAAGACCGGCATGATCATGGGCACGCCTTCGTACATGGCGCCCGAGCAAGCGCGCGGGGAGCGCGTCGACCATCGCGTGGACATCTACGCCGTGGGCGCGATCCTGTACGAGCTCGTCACGGGCAAGCGCCCGTTCGATCGACCCGATCCGACCGCGACGCTCACGGCCGTTCTCCTCGAGGAGCCGGAGCGGCCGTGTACGCTCAACCCGAACATCCCCGAGTCGCTGGAGATGTTGATCCAGCGCGCGATGGCCAAGCGCCCCGAGGATCGCTACGCCTCGATGGACGACTTCGAGGCCGAGCTCGCGGCGTTCGCGGAGCACGCCGGAGGCGGGGCGCCCACGACGATGTCGCCGCCGCGGCTGCACCAGCCGTCAGACCCGCGCGGGTCGCGCGTCGCGATCGACGAGCGGCAACGTGACGTCTCCGTCTCGCGCCCCACGATCGCCCTGATGGGCGCGCTGGCGACGTTCGGTGTGCTCGCCGGCCTCCTGACCGTGGGCGCGGCGGTGATCCGCCTGACCCGCGGCGGCACCGCCGCGGCGAACGTCACCGGATCGGAGGCGCTGCTCCTCGGCCTGATGATGACCCTGGCGCTCGCGACGCCGCTCGGGTTCGCCGTGCACTGGGTTCGGAAGAACGTCTGGAAGAACAGCGCGAAGACCGTCGAGCTCGCGACGAACATGCGACGCGTGGTCGTGAGCGCCTTCGTGACGTACGGCGTCGCGGCGCTCACGGTGCACCTGGTCGAGGCGGTCGTCCTCCGCCGCGCCGCGGGCGTCGCCTGGCCCGTGTGGGACCTCGTCGCGTTTGCGTTCGCGGGTGTGGCCGCCGGGATCACCTACCTCGCGTTCCGACGGTGACGCGAGAGCGCGGCTCGAGCGGCAGGCTCAGCCGCCGCGACTGTCGAGCCAGGCCTGAAGGAGCAGCGCCGCAGCCGCGCCATCGACCGCCTGGCTGCGGGCCTTGCCCCGCTTTCGACCGGCGTCGTCGAGCCGGCGGTGCGCCGCTACGGTGCTGAGGCGCTCGTCGATCAGCTGGACGGGGAGGCTCGTGGCTTCGCGGAGCTGCGAGGCGAGCGCCTCGGCTCGTCTCGCCGGCGGCCCTGCCTCACCCGAGAGATCCAGCGGGAGCCCGACGAGGATCTGCCTCACCTCTTCCTCCCGGCAGAGCCGTGCGACGGACGCCACGAGGCGCTTCTGGTCGGAGCCGTCGAGGGCCGGCCGGGGGCTGGCGAGGACGCCGTCCTCGTCGGACAGGGCGACGCCCACACGGACGCGGCCGGGATCGAGGGCAAGGACGCGGCCGGAGGGCTTGTCGAGGGTGTGCGGATCCACGCGTGGCCCAGTTCTGCCCCCGGCCGGATGAGACGGCAAGGTGCGGAGCGCTTGACCCGGCCGGGCCCGAGGGCGATAAGGCCGGCCGCTAAGCGCTTGTCCCGTAGCCCCTCCCCTACCCGTCCCCTCCTCATCCACCCGGTTCGCCCCCCAGCCCAATGAGTTGGAACCCGTGAAGCTCCGCGCCGTGAGGGGAATGAACGACATCCTGCCGGACGAGATCCGCCGGTGGCACCGCGTCGAGTCGGCCTTCCGCCGGGTCGCGGAGCTCTACGGCTACGAGGAGGTGCGGACGCCCCTGATCGAGGACACCTCGCTCTTCGTCCGGCAAATCGGCGAGACCACGGACGTTGTCGAGAAGGAGATGTATTCGTTCGAGCGCCACGGTGACCGCCTCACCGTCCGGCCCGAGGGGACGGCCGGCGCCGCGCGCGCCTTCGTCGAGCACGGGACGTTCGCCAAGGAGCCGATCACGCGCTGGTATTACCTCGGGCCCATGTTCCGCGGTGAGCGGCCGGCGAAGGGTCGCTACCGGCAGTTTTTCCAGTGCGGCTGCGAGCTCTATGGGGACCCCGGCCCCGTGTCAGACGCCGAGATGATCGACCTGCAGGTTCGTTTCTTGCGCGAGCTCGGCATCCGCGACGTCGCCGTCCACGTGAACTCGCTCGGCTCGGGCGACACACGTGCGCGCTACCGCGAGGCGCTCCTCACCCACTTCTCTCCGCGACGCGACGCCCTTTCGGAGGACTCGCAGCGCAGGCTGGAGAAGAACCCGCTGCGGATCCTCGACTCGAAGGACCCGCGCGATCACGCGGCCGCCGAAGGCGCGCCGACCATCCTCGACGTCCTCTCGGAGGAGGACCGCGCCCACTTCGACGGCGTCAAGCGCGCCCTCGACGCGCTGGGCATCACCTATGTCGTCGATCCGAAGCTCGTGCGTGGGCTCGACTATTACACGCGCACGCTCTTCGAGCTGAAGGCCACGTCGGCCGACCTCGGTGCACAGAGCACGCTCTCGGGCGGCGGACGCTACGACGACATGGTCGAGGGTCTCGGCGGGCCCAAGGTCCCGGCGATCGGGTTCGCCATGGGCATCGAGCGGCTGCTCGTGGCGATGGCGGAAGGGGAAGCACCGGCGAAGCCGAAGCCGATCTTCATCGCAGTGCTGACGGACGCCGGCCTCGCGCCGTCGCTCCGGCTCGCGAGCGCGCTCCGCGCGCGCGGCGCGTTGGTCGAGGTCGACTCGCGCGACGCGCGGCTCAAGGCCAAGCTGCGACGCGCCGACGCCGTCGGCGCTCGTATCTGCGTGCTCGCGGGAGAGAGCGAGCTCGAGCGCAACGTGTTCGCCGTGAAGGATCTCGCGGCGCATGCCCAGGACGAGATCCCCGTTCCAGGTGCCGATCAGGTGCTGTTCGACAGGTGGCAGAGCACGGAGGGGGCAGCTTGACGCGAGCCCGCACGGTCCTCGCCGGCGTGCTGTTTGCGCTCGCGCTCTTCCTCCACGCGACGAGGGTGCAAGCGCAGTTCCCGCTCGGCGGCCCCTCGCCCCAGCAGCCCGCGAAGCCCCCGCCCGGCCAACCGGAGACACACGCAGCCACCGGCGGGGAGCAGTCCGGTCTTCCCAAGACGGAGGCCCAGCTCCCGGAGGACCCGCTCGCGGTCCCCGACGAGGCGAAGAAGCGAATCGGGACGAATCGCGTGCCCGACGACGACCCGCAAGGCACGGTCGGCAAGCGCGACGTCGACTTCTACGGCGTCTACTACAGCGAGACCGACGGCGACTACACGTTCCGCACCGTGTTCCCGTTCTGGGCCGAGCGAACGCAGCCGGGTGACCGCGCCTCGCTCTTTGGCCTCTACTACCAGCGACGGAGCGTCGACTTCGACGCCGACGTGGCCTTCCCGTTCTTCTGGCACCTGCGCGACGAGGACACGTACACGACCGTCGTCGGACCGTTCGCCCACCAGGAGTCGGACGGCAAAAAAGACGGCAAGCCGACCCACGCGAACTGGCTCTTCCCCCTCTTCTTCGAGGGCGACACGAAGGACGGCGGCGGCTACTTCCACATTCCGCCGCTGCTCACCTTCACCGAGCACTCGGACCACGACGGCTTCAACCTCGTCGGCCCGCTCTACTGCAAATGGAAGGGTGGCCCGGCGTGTGACCCGCGCACGACCGACGAGATCGCGCTCGGCGTGGCGCCGTTCTATTTCTACGGCCGCGACGCGGACAGCGAATACGAGGTCATCCCGCCGCTGCTCCACTACTACGAGTACGACGACACGACGGACCACGAGATCAACCTCTGGGGCCCGCTCCTCTGGGAGCGCGACCGCAAAGGAGAGGTCTTCAACGTCATGCCGTTCTTCTGGCGGAACTGGGGACCGAACGAAGATCACATCACGCTCTTCCCCTTCTTCCACTACGGCTACTCCGGGACGAGCCACCTGCTGGTGACGCCGTTGTTCCTCGAGGCCGAGGGTGACGAAGGCGAAGACACCTTCGTCACGTGGGGTTACGCGCGATACCGCGGACGCACCGAGCTCGACATGGTGACGCCCCTCTTCTGGTGGTACCGCGACCCGGACATCGGCCTCGATACGAAGCTGCTTTTCCCATTTTACTACCAGTCGCTCTCGCCCCGCGTGGACGACTTCGTCGCGTTCCCGTTCTACGCGCACTTCAAGCGTCCGGGCATCCAGGAGACGACCTGGGTCACGCCGCTCTTCCGCCACAGCCACGGGCTCACCGGCTGGGAGACCGACATCTTTCCGCTCTTCTTCATGGGCCGCGAATACGAGTCGACGCACCTCGTCGTGCCCCCCGTGCTGTGGGACTTCGCCTCGCCCAAGTCGCGCACCACGGTCGTGTTGCCCGTGTTCTTCCGCGTCGCCGACCAGGACAGCGTCGACCAGGTCGTCTTGAACACGTACTACGGCGAGCAGAAGGTGCAGGGCGGCACGGAGTGGCAGTTCCACTTCTTCCCGGCGTTCCAGTTCGGCTCTTCCCCCCAGGGCCACTGGTGGAACATCCTCTACGGCCTCGCGGGCTACACACGCGAGGGCACGATGTCCAAGGTCCGCGCGCTCTACATCCCGATCAAGCTGAGCGAGTAGCCTCCGCGCGCGCTCGGGCCGTCACCTCGTCGATCACGCCCAGCGCGCGCCGGATGGGGAACGGCTTCTCGAGCAGCGGCGCGCCCACGTCCCCGAGGAACCGCTCGAGCTCGGGCCCGAAGCTGACGCCGGTCATGAAGATGAACCTCTTGCCCATCTCGGGGTCGGTCGCGGCGACGCGTCTGTAGAGCTCCTCGCCGCCCATGGTCGGCATCTTGAGGTCACACAGGACGACGTCGAAGCGCTCCGAGCCCAGCAACGTGAGCGCCTGGTCGGCGCCGGTGACGAGCGTGACGTCGTGGCGCTCCGAGAGCTGATCGGCGAGCGCCTTGCCGAGGAGCACCTCGTCCTCCACCACGAGGACACGTGCCCTCCCGATGTGCTCGGCTCGGGTGCGGGGCGTGACCGCCTCGCCCGCCGGGACGTGCGCCGGGAGGGTGATGACGAACCGGGAGCCACGCGGCGGATCGCCGAGCGAGCCCGGGCTCTCGGCGATGATCTTCCCGCCCGCTGCGTCGAGGATCTGCTTCGAGATCGCGAGGCCGAGCCCCGTCCCCAGCTCGGGGTGCTTCGTCGTGAAGAACGGCGTGAACACGCGGTCGATCACGTCCGGCCGCATGCCGATGCCGGTGTCCTCCACGGTGACGGTGACCTGCGCGTCGGTCGCCGTCGCGGCGATGCGGACGCGGTCGCCCGGCATGGGCCCTCGGGCCGCGCGCGCCTCGCCGATCGCCTGCGCGGCGTTCACGAGCAGGTTCACCATCACCTGACCCAGACGGCCGTCGTCCATCGCGACGAGCGGCAGGTCGGGCGCGATGGAGACGTCGAGCTCGGCCTTCTCGACGATCTGCGCGCGCGTGATCGTGAGCGCGCTCTCGACGGTTCGCGCCACGTCGACCAGGGTCCGGCGACCCGCGCGGGCCACGGGCGGGCTCGCGAAGAGGCGCATGTCGCGGGCAATGTCGACGATGCGCCGGCCGGTCTCGCGCAGATCGCTGACGAGCTGCTTCACCTGCGCCTCCACGTCTTCGGTCATTGTGACGTTGGGCCCGGCCAACGTGCGAGAGAGGACGTCGAGCCCGAGGAGCATGAAGGCCGCCGGGTTGTTGATCTCGTGGGCCACGCCGGCCGAGAGCATGCCGACGGTGGCGAGGCGGTCGGCCTGCACGAGCCGCGAGCGTGCAGCCTGCTCGCTCGTGACGTCGAGCAGGATGCCCTCGATCCCCACCACCCGGCTGCCTTGCCCGAGGATGGGATAGACGGTGCCGCGCGCGACGATCGGCTCGCCCCGCTTCCTCCGGAGGCGCGCCTCGTAAGGGGGCATGACCTGACCGAGCTTGGCGACGATCACGGCCTCCTCGAAGGCGAGCACGCCTTCCGGATCCACGTGAGCGTGCAGCAAGAAGCCCGGCGTCTCGAGCGCGAGGGCAGCCGACACGTCGAAGAGGTGCTCGGCGTGTTTGTTCAGATAGAGGAGCTCGTTCGTCTCGGGATCGAGGCGGAAGATCAGGAGCGGCGCGTTGTCGAGCAACAGGCGGTGTTGCTCGCTCAGCTCGCGCAGCTGCGTGAGCCGGTCCGACGCGCGTTGCTCCGCCGCGACGACCTCCGACAGATCGCGGAAGAGGGCGTGCGCGAACACCAGCGGGTCGCCCTGCATGGGGCTGACCGTGGCTGCGACGGTGACCTTGCGGCCGTCGCGCGCGTAGAGCGTCAGGCGCTGACCGACCGAGGGACCGATCGGCAACGCGCCGAACAGCTCCTGCATGCTCGTGCCGAGGAGCTGCGCGCGCTCCGCGCCGATGAGGCGCTCTGCCGCGCGGTTCAGGTCCACCAGGCGACCCTCCGAGTCCCACGCGACCATCGCGTCGCCCGACGCCTCGAGGATGCGGCTCGCGCGGGCCTCGCGGCGGTCGTCCAGCCCGCGCGACACGCTCGCGCCCAGGTGCGGGACGATGGTCGAGAGGTACACGAGCGCCGGATGGTCGGGGTCGAGCTGCTCGCGAAACGCGACGAGCAGCGCGGCGATGACCTGCCCCGATTCGGGCGACTTCACGGGGAACGCAGCGTAGGAGCCGAACCCGAAGGGCACGCTCGAGCGCTCGAGGTCGTTGCCCTTGTCGAGCGCGCTCGAGACGTACGCCTCGCCCCGCACGTAGAGCTTCTCGTGGATCGCGGCCGAGCTCTGCAGCCGCGTCCGGAACGGCAACACGGCCTCGACCTCGCCTCGGGTCATCGCCACCACGCGGAAGTAGCCGGGCGTCTCTGCTTTCGTGATCGCCAGGTGGAAAAAGGGCACACGGGCCTTGATGACGGCGCCCAGCTCCTCGAACGCGGACGGCGTGAGGATGGTGTCGTGTCGCGCCACGATCTTGAGCGCGTCGCAGAGAAGCTCGGCCACGTCTCGCGGGTCGGGGACTCCATCCGAGCCCGCCCTCGTGCTGCTCGGGTCCTGAGTCATGACAAGCTCCGCTTCAATCCGTCCGGTCTGCCGCCTTGCTCGGCAGGGAGTCTAGGGCGACGCCCGCGCATCGAGCAACCAGGCGCTTCGACGTCTGGTAGCGCGCGCGGGAGACGGCCGGTTCCTTCGCGTAGTCCGCCAGCCAACGCGCGGCGCCGGCGCCGTCGCCCAGGCCACAGGCGACCTGGATCCTGAGGCGAAGCGCCTCGGCCTTGACGAACGGGACGTCCAGCTTTCGTGCGAGCGCTCGATCGAGCCTCTCGGCGGCGCCCGGGAAATCCCCGGCGTCGAGGCGCGCCCGAGCCAGGAGATAGGGCGCGAGGCCGTCGGTCGGGCGCTCGCGATCCAGCGCGCCGAGAAGCTCGGTCGCCGCGAGCCTGTCCCCTCGCCGGCTGGGTGGTCCGACGAGGAGGAGCGCCACCGCCGGGCGCAGCCCCTCGTCCCGGCAGGCCGCGAGCTTCACGTGGAAGGTCCGCAGCTGGTCCTGCTCGATCGTGCGCGTCAGCAGCTCCTCATAGGCCTTCTTCGCGGACTCCACGTCGCCCCGATAGAACGCGTAGTCGCCGAGCACGCGCAGGGCGCGGTCGCGGACGTGCCGGGGAAAGCTCTCGGTCCCCGCGATCTGCCGCAGATCCGCCTCGGCCTCGGCGGGTGTCGCGCCGAACAGCAACGTCTCGGCGCGGTCGATGCGGAGGCCGAGGTGCTCGGGGTCGACCGCGAGCGCGCGGTCGAGCTCGGCCATCGCGCCGGCGGTGTCGCCAAGCTCCTCGAGATCCGCTGCGCGGTCGCGGCAACCGTCGATCAGGCGCGGGCACTTGCGCGCGAAGAACCCCGGCTTGTCGAAGCGCGCCGCCGCTTGCACGCGCGCGGCCTCGGGCAACGTGATCTTGTCGAGCTCGGCGTGCCAGGCTTGCTCGAGCTCCGCCCAGCTCTTCTTCGTCGCGTCCGGCAGCTCCGCGCCCCCGTACCACGCGACGACGGCCTCGGCCCCGAACTGGTCGTGGACCCAGCCGACGAAGGCCCCGCTCACCGTGTAGGCCGTCCCGGAGGATTGACCGAGGAACGCGAGGGCGAAGAGCTTCTCGAGCGGCGGCAGGATGCCGAGGTCCTTCATCGCCTTCGCCCACTCCATCGGGCTCAGGTCCTCGTCCTTCGGGGCCCCCGCGACGGCGACACCTTCGATGAGGCCGGGGTTTGGCAGGAGCCCACCGACGCTGCCCGCGACGCGGAACGGTCCGCGGCCGGCGCTCGCCGCGATGACGTGGACGAGCTCGTGACCGAGGACGCGGTGGGGAAAGGCCGCGCCTTGGACGTAGACCTCGGCGCGCCAGGGCTTGGCGATGTTGGTCCCGGCTGCGCCCATGAGCCGCGCCTTCTGGCGCGCGTCTTCGAACAGAAACGCCGTGATGGTCTCGGGGCCGCGGACGCCGAGCCATTTCTCCACCTGATCCACGTGGGCCTCGCACTCCCGAGCGAAGCGCTGCGCGGCCTCCGGCGGGATGGCGCGCGCGTGGACGACCCGGCATCGCTCGCCTTCGACGACGCTCCCGAGCTCCTCCGCGATCGACGCTCGCGTGTGCCAGTGACCGAGCTCGGGCCCACCGAGCATGTGCAACATGCTGCCGGCCGCGCAGAGGACGCCGAACATAAGCAGCCCCGGCCGCCCGATGGACTGGTAGACGAGCTTCTTCCGAGCGTCGTGGGTGAGGTGCAGGCTGATCACGAAGCCGGCGAACAGCGTGGCGGCCGAGCCGACCCGATAGGTGTAGAGCCGATCGAGCTCGATTACGGTGTCGTAGAGGGTGCCGCTGAAATAGCCGACGAAGGGGTCGTAGCCGAAGATCATCGGGCTCGTGTAGAACCGCGCCAGCCCGACCCCGATGGAGCCGAGCGGCCCGAGCAGCGCGAAGGCGAGGCGCGACACGCTCCGGAGCCGCGGCCGACCGACGACACGCGAGAGCTCGAAGACGACAGCGCTGTAAGCACCCGCGACGGCGAGCCCCACGCCGGGACCGAGCAGCAGGTTCATGAGCCCCGTGAGCGGGTCGCAGAACCCGCGCGCGAGGCCGTGCGCGAGGCTGACGACCGAGGCGACGACGAAGACGAGGACACCGTTTGCGATCCCCCTGCAAAACGCCTCGAACGGCTCGGGCTCGAAGCGGGCGAGCTCGGCGGCCGAAGCGATCACGAGGATGGTGGGAAGGAGCAGCCCGTACGCCAGCGAGATCTCGTAGCCGGGACCCGCGAACTGCGGGACGAAGCCCATGCCGGCGGCGAAGGCCACCGTCAGGGCGAGCGCGACGATCATCGGTCGCGAGCGGCCGAACGGCGGCGTGGCCGCCGAGCGCGCAGGCGGCAAGAACGAGGGCCGCTCCTCGAACGGCCCCGTCCCCCCCGTCACCCCTGCCCCGACGCCCGGGACAGCACCCTCCTCAGCCGTACGTCACCTCGCCGCCGGAGGGACGCGACACGTCTCGGTCGGTGTCCGCGGGGAGAAGGGCGAGGCCGAGCACGTCGCTCACAGTGGCGACGAGCGTGACCTTCAGCTCGCGCAAGACCTCGGGCGGCACGTCGTCCAGGTCGCGACGGTTTCGCTCGGGGATGAGCACCTCACGCAGCCCGGCGCGGTGAGCCGCCAGGAGCTTCTGTTTGATGCCACCGACCGGGAGCACGCGCCCGCGCAGGCTGATCTCTCCGGTCATGGCGAGATCGCTCCGAACAGGGCAGCCGAGGAGCAGCGAGACCACCGCGGTGAACATCGTCACGCCGGCGCTCGGGCCGTCCTTCGGGGTGCCGTGTTTCGGCACGTGCACGTGCAGATCGATCTCCCGCAGCCACTCGGGGTCGAGGTGCAGATCCTTCGCCTTGCTGCGGACGAAGGAGATCGCCGTCGTCGCCGACTCCTGCATGACGTTGCGCATGTTGCCGGTGAGCACGAAGTTACCTCGCCCCGGCATCTTCGTCGCTTCGATGAAGAGCAGGTCGCCGCCGCCTGCCGAAGTGGACAGGCCGGTCGCGACACCCGGATCGAGCCGGCGCTCGGCCTGCTCCGGGCGGTGCTTGTGAGGCCCGAGCACGCGCTCCACGTGCTCCCGCGAGACCACGTCGTGAACGTCCTCGCCTTCGGCGAGGCGAACGGCGGTCGCCCGGCAGATCGACGCGACCTCGCGCTCCAGCCCGCGCACGCCGGCCTCACGCGTGTAGTGGTCGAGCACGGTCTCGATGCCTTCTTTCGTGAAGTCGAGCCGGTCCTCCGTCAGGCCGTGCGCGCGAAGCTGCTTCGGCACGAGGAACTGCTGGGCGATGCCCAGCTTCTCGTTTCGCGTGTAGCCCGGGACCTCGATCACCTCCATGCGGTCGAGGAGAGGCCCGGGGATCTGGTCGCGCTCGTTGGCTGTCGCGAGGAACGTGACCTGCGAAAGATCGAACGGGAGGTCGAGGTAGTGATCCTGGAAGGTCGAGTTCTGCTCCGGATCGAGCACCTCGAGCAGGGCTGCGGTCGGATCGCCGCGGACGTCTGCGCCCATCTTCTCGACCTCGTCGAGGACGAGGACGGGGTTCTTCGTCCCGGCCTTCTTCAGGGCCTGGATGATGCGACCGGGCAGCGCGCCGACGTACGTCCGGCGGTGGCCGCGGATCTCCGCCTCGTCCCGCACGCCACCGAGCGCGATGCGCTCGTAGCGGCGCCCCATCGACCTCGCGATCGATTTGCCGAGCGAGGTCTTGCCGACGCCGGGCGGTCCAACGAAAAGGAGGATCGGGCCCTTCTTGTCCGAGCGCAGCTGACGCACCGCCGTGTACTCGACGATGCGCTTCTTGACCTGCTCGAGGCCGAGGTGGTCCTCGTCCAGGCATTTTCGCACGTCGGTGACGTCGATGCGGTCGGTCGTGGACTTGGACCAGGGCAAGTCGGCGATCCACTCGAGGTACGTCTTGGTGACGTTGAACTCGGCAGACTGCTGGGACATGGACCGGAGCCGGCCGAGCTGCTTCTTGACGACCTTCTCGACCTCGGTCGGGACGTTTGCGAGGCGGATGCGCTCGCGCAGCTCCTCGATCTCGTCGTCGTCGCCGCCCTCCCCGAGCTCCTCTTTGATGGTCTTCATCTGCTGGCGCAGGATGTACTCGCGCTGGCTCTTGCCCATCTCCTCCTGGACCATGTGGGTGATCTCTTTCTTCACCCGGAGGACCTCGAGCTGGCGCGTCACCATGGCGAGGACCAAGCGAACGCGAGCCTTCACCTCGAATGCCTCGAGGATCTCTTGCTTGTCGTGGATGCTCGCCTGGGCCTGCGGGAAGTTCGAGGCGATGAGATCAGCCAGGGCGCCGGGCTCCCGGACGTTGTCGAGGATGCCCGCCGTGTCCTTGGGGAGGTTCGGCATGAGGCCGAGGACCTCTCGCGTGGACTCGCGCAAGCTGGCGCCGAGCGCGTCGAGCTCGACGTCGCGGGAGAGCGACTCGGGGATGCGCTCGATGCGTGCGCGCATGTAGGGCTCGAGCGACTGCGGCTCCTTCACGCGGAACCGGCCCAGCCCGTTGAGCACGACGGAGTAGTTGCTCGGCCCGAGTCGGATGACCTTCACGACTCGGGCAAGCGTCCCGACGCTGAACAGATCCCGGAACGTCGGTTCGTCCACGTCCGCCGATTGCTGGGAGAGGACCCCGACGACCGCGCGTTCGCGACCGAGCAGGTCTTCCACCAGGCGCACGCTACGCGGCCTGCCGACGTTGATCGGAACGACCGACATCGGAAACAGCACCGAGTTGCGAAGGGGCAGGATGGGGACGCCTTCGCCCTCGGGCGGGGGCGGTTTGGATGGCATCTGACCCGAGCCCATGACCAACGGAAACTAGTACAAGGGGAAGCGAGTGGCTAGCCGGGGGTGTCGGGGAGGTCA
The DNA here is from genome assembly GCA_016794345.1 of Myxococcales bacterium. Classification (GTDB taxonomy): domain Bacteria; phylum Myxococcota_A; class Polyangia; order Polyangiales; family Polyangiaceae; genus Xiheicaenibacterium; species Xiheicaenibacterium phototrophicum. Next base: position 113,973 of record JAEUKE010000138.1, on the reverse strand, counting down.
GAAATCTCGAATCTTCCAGAGGCCGCGCTCGCGGAGGAACGACACCGTCCCACCTGACCCGTAGGACATGCTGGCCGTTTCACCATTTTCCTCGATCACGGCGGTCGGGAGCGCCGCGCGGAGCGCCTGGAGGACGCGCTCGGTCTCTTCCCCCTGGGCGCCTTGCCAGGCCTCCCGGAGCTGGTCGGCGGTGATCTCGCCGGTCTCGGCGGCCGCCCCCGGCATCGTCGCGAGGAGCGGGCCCGGCGCGCGCCCCTCCCGCTCCGCGTCGGGGATGTATCGAAGAAGCACGTCGTAGCGCTTGCGCTCATGGGCGCGGAGGAAGCCAGCCAGGGCCTGCCGCGGCGTGGCCTGGCCATAGAGGTCGACCGCTGCGGCGTCCACGCGCCACTTGCCGTCCTCCAGGACGAGGGACAGCTCGTCGCCGTTCGGCATGGTGACCGTCGCCGAGACGACGGGCGGCGCCGCAGGCCGCGCGAGCGCGCGGGCTACCTCGAGCACGTCGTCGGGGTTCTCGAGCACCATCCGGCGGAAGGCCTCGAGGGAAATCGCGCGGCGCGCCTCGTCCGAGAGCATCTCGTAGGCGTCCTCGACGCGTTTGTCTTCGAGGGCGCTCGCGTACGCGCGCAGGGTGTCGCTCGGCGCGCTCGTTTGCGCGCAGCCGCCCAGGAGAACGGCGAACGAGACCGCGCGGACGAAGGAGCGATGGACCATCATGAGGGAGGGGAGCGGATTCTAGTCTTCTGTACTACCCTAGTCAGCCTTCATGGCCGACCCGGAGCTGGAGCCGCCTTCTTCGCGGGAAATCGCGGGCGAGGACTTTCTCTTCCATTTGTACAGGGGCAGCGAGCTGCTCCAGGACAATCGGGTCCATGAGGCCAAGCAAGAGCTCGAGCAAGCGCTCGGCTTGCAGCCCCGGGACCCGAAGGGTCAGGACCTCCTCGGCATCGTCTATTTCAGGCTCGGCCTCTACCCGCGCGCCATCCGCATCTACGAAGAGCTCATCGCGGCGTACCCCGAAGCGACCACGCCGCGGATCAACCTCGCGCTCTGTTACTTGAAGACCGGCCAGCCCGGCGCTGCGCGATCCGAGCTCGAGCACGTGATCGTCCGCGACCCCAGCCACACGCGCGCCTGGGGTTACCTCGGCCTCGCGTTCCAGCGGCTCGGCGATCTCGAGCGGGCGGGGCACGCGTTCCAGGCCGGCGGTCACCATCAGATGGCGCGGCGGCTGGAGGCGTCGGCCAGGCCGAGCACGCCGCTCCCGGGCGAGATGTCGGTGGGCGATCGAGCCGCCGTCTCGCGTGCGATGAGCGCTGCCTTCGAGGAGATCGACAAGCGGGACTTCCAGACCGAGCAAGGCGGCGAGGCGCTCTCTTCTTCGGGTACCTGGGCGGCGGTCGAGCCCGGGCGGGACGGCCCCAGCGACAAGCGCAGCCTCTGGCCGATCCCTTCGAGCATCCAGCCTTCGGACTCGCTGCCGCCCTCCCCCGTCGTCGTCGCCCGGCCCGCGGCCCTTCCGAGCGCGCAGCCCCCTCCCCCTCGTATGGCCTCGGTGCCGCCGCCCGCGACGTTCCCGCCGCCGGCGTTCCGCGCGCCTGTCTCCCCCGAGCGGCTCGCGCGCGACGGGCTCTGCGTGTTCCCGCGTGATCACGCGGCCGCGGTGCACGACTCGGGGCTCGTTCTCTTGCGGGCGCAGGAGGGTGTGGCTCTGCGGCTCGACGCCATCCGCAGCTTGACCCCGCGGGGCACGACCAACACGCGACCGCTCTATCGCGTGGTTCGAGGCGCCGAGACCGACGAGACCGTCGGCGGGTCGACGGCGCCCCTCATGGTGCTCGAGGGAGTCGGCGAGCTGGTCCTCGGTCCGCCGTCGGGGACCAAGCTCTTCGCCGTCACGCTCGACGCCGAGGCCATCGTGGTGCGCGAGAGCATGCTCGTGGCGCTCGGCGCCGGCCTGGCCCTCGACAGCGGCAGGATGCCTGGTCCGGAGAGCGAAGCCATCGCGCTCGCGTACGTGCGCGGGACCGGCCCTCTCGTCCTCGCGCTACCGCCGAGCCACGCCTCGCTCGAGATCGTCTCGGGCCACGAGTCCATCATCCGCGCGCACGCCGTGCTCGGCTGGGTCGGACGCGTCTCGGTTCGGGCCGTCCCCCCGAGCGACGCGCCGGGCCGGATTCGTGGCCTCGTGTCGCTCCAGGGAGAAGGGTTGGTTCTCGTCGATGGCCGCTGACGACGGAGGACCGACGAGCGATCCCAAGTCGCCCGTGTCACGACGGGCCCGGCGCCGCGCCGCGCGCGAGCGCAAGCGCCAGGAGCGCCGCACGCTCTGGCAAGACGCGAAGAACCTCCCCAACCTGCTGACGTTCGCGCGCATCGTCATGATCCCCGCCGTGCTCGTGCTCCTGAGCTTCGGCACGCCGCGCGACTGCCTCTGGGCAGCGTGCATCTATTCGCTCGCGGCGATCACCGACGCCCTCGACGGATGGCTCGCGCGACGACAGGGCCTCGTCAGCGTCCTCGGCAAGTTCCTGGACCCGCTCGCGGACAAGCTGATCGTCGCGGCCACCCTGGTGTGGCTCACCGCGATGGGGCGCATCCCCGCCTGGGCCGTCGCGCTGCTCATCAGCCGCGAGATCACCATCACCGCGCTCCGGTCCATCGCGTCGAGCGAGGGCCTCGTGATCGCAGCCGGCGAAGGCGGCAAGTCGAAGACCGCCCTGCAGATGATCGGCATCATCTGCCTCATCCTCGGCTACCCGTACCGGGTGCACGGCCTCTTCTACGACTTCGGCGTCGTCGACCTCGTGCACATCGGCCGGATCCTCGTCTACGCATCGCTCGTGTTCTCGCTGACGAGCGCCGTCAGCTACATGAGCCTCTTCGCGAACGCGATCGAGCAGAAGAAGGAGAGCTAGCCCGGACGGCGGGCGCTCAGCGTCGACGCCGGCGCTCCTTCTCGAGCCGAGCTCTTTCGGTCGCGGCGATCTCCTCCGAGAGGTTCACGTAGCTCGCCAGGCGCTCCTCGGTGAGCTCGCCGCGCGCGATGGCCGCGCGCACCTCACACCCGGGCTCGCGGACGTGGCGGCAATCGCGGAAGCGACAACACGCCGCGAGCCTCGCGACGTCGGGGAACGAGACGTCGAGCGACGCGGCGTCGCCCCACACCGAGAGCTCGCGCATGCCCGGCGTGTCGATGATGGCCCCGCCCCCCGGCAACAGGAACAGCTCTCGTCGTGAGGTCGTGTGTTTGCCGCGGTCGTCGTGCTCGCGCACCTCGTTCGTCTTCGCGACGGTCTGGCCCATCAGGTAGTTGACGAGGGTCGATTTGCCGACGCCCGAGGACCCCAGCACCGCAGCGGTGATGCCGGGGCCCAGGTAGGCCCGAGGTGCGTCGGGCTCGATTCCGTCGACGACGTCGATGGCGTGGACGTCCGCGGAGGGGGCCACGGTGCGGGCCTGCGCGAGGCGAAGCTCGCGGTCTTCGGCCTGCGCCGCCTTGGTGAGCAGGACGACGGCCTTCGCGCCGCTCTCACCGACCAGCGTGAGGTAACGCTCGATGCGCCGCAGATTGAAGTCGCCGTCGAGCCCCGTGAGGACAAACGCGATATCGACGTTCGCGGCGACGACCTGCGCCTCGGTCCGCAGCCCCGCCGCGCGCCGGACGAACCGCGTCCTGCGCGGCAGGACCGCCTCGACGGCCCCGCGCGGGGAGCCGACGATCCAGTCTCCCGTCGTGGGCGCGACGTCGGCCCCTTTGAGCGAGCCCGGGATGACGAGCATCTTTTCGCCTTGCTCGCCGAGCACGACCACTTGCCCTCGCTCGGCGCGGATGACGCGAGCACAATCCGCGCGCGCCCAGCCCCCTCGTTCGAGAGCGAGCTGCTCCGCCTCTCCGAATCCGAGCTCTTCCAGCGTCATGGGACTGGGACCGAGGCGTCAGCGCGCGGTGCCGAGCATGTCGAGCGCGCGCTTCCGCAACGACCCCAGGTTCTCCAGCAAGATCCCGGTGGAGGCCACGTCGTCGGTCAGCCGTGCGTCACGGATCTCCCTGCCGACGTCCCGGATCGAGGCGGCGAGCTGCCGCGCTTCGCGCGCGAGGCGGGCAGCCCGCAGGTCGATGCGCTTCTCGCGATCGTCGGCGAAGGATTCGAGCTCGGAAGCCCAACGCTCGGCCTCCACTTCGGGCATCAACGTGGCAGGACCGCCCATCGAGGCAACAGCGTACCCAACCGGCGGATTGCCCGCCACTCTGTCGAGGGCTGGTGCACTCCAGGCTACGCCCTCCGTCCAAACTCGTGTAGGAGAATGCCCGTGCGGATCCCGGCTGCCCTCCTTGGTCTCTCGTTGGTCGTGCTCGCCTCGGCGCCCTTTGCCTGCTCCAGCCAGGGAGAAGGCCAGCGGTGCAACGTGGACAACGGCAACGACGACTGCGAAGAGGGCCTCGTCTGCACCAGCTCGCGTGAGCTCGGAGGCAACGCCGACATCTGTTGCCCTGCTTCGGGGACGAGCAACTCGCCGGATTGCACGAAGGGCGGCACCACGGCCACCGGCACCGGCGGCGGCACCACGGGCGTCACGACCGGCGGCGGCATGGGCGGCGGCACGACCACGTCCAGCTCGGGCGGCGGCGGCATGGGCGGCAGCGGCGGCAGCACGACGTCCAGCTCGGGCGGCGGCGGCATGGGCGGCGGCACCACCTCCGGCGGCGGCATGTCCGCGGGCGGGGGCGGGGCCGGCGGCAACTAACCCGCCTCGAGCCTCACGATGCGCGGCATCCTCGCGCCGAGCGACCTTCCCTTCGCGACCGACGGAAGCGTCGTCTCGGTGGGCGGCCGCGCACGATGGGTCGGGCAAGAAGCTCCGGTGCTCCACCTCTACGACGCGCTCGGCGCCGTCGTGACCGACATCGGGGGCGACGTGCCCGAGGCGAGCCTGGTGGTCGCTCAGGGGAAGCTGGAGCGAGCAGACGGGGGACACACGCTGCGAGGCGCTCGCGTCGTCCGCGCGTTCGCTCAACCGCGAGCGACGAACCCGCGCGACACCTTGCGCTTCGCGGAGAGCGGCGTGGCGCGCCTCCTCGAGCTCCGGCAGGCCGCGACAGCGATCGTGCGCGCCTATTTCGCGGAGCAGAGGTTCCTCGAGGTGACGACGCCCGTGCTCGTCCCGAGCCCCGGGCTGGATCTCCACCTGGGCGCCTTCGGTGTGCTCACGCCGGCGGGCGAGCGGTTCCTCTCGACCTCACCCGAGTACCAGATGAAGCGGCTCCTGGTCGGGGGCGTCCCGCGCTGCTTCCAGCTCGCGCCCTGTTTCAGGCGTGACGAGTCGGGCCGGCACCACAACGCGGAGTTCACCATGCTCGAGTGGTACCGAGGCTTCGCGGAGGTGGACGACGTGATCGCCGACACCGAGGCCCTCGTCGGCGCGGTCGTCGACGGCCTCGGCACGGCCCAGACGCCGGCGCTCGACTGGTCGCGCCCGTTCGAGCGGATCACGGTGACGAAGGCGTTCCAGGATCACGCAGGCGTGGAGGAATCCGCGATGCTCGAGATGGCACGCACCGACCCGGAGACCTTCTTCCGGTACCTGGTCGACCGCGTCGAGCCGGCCCTGGCGGCGCGCCGCCGGCCCGTCGTGCTCGAGCGTTACCCGCGCGAGATGGCCTCGCTCGCTCGGCTCTGCCCGGACGACGACCGCTACGCGGAGCGCTTCGAGGTGTACGCCGCGTCGCTCGAGCTCTGCAACGGATTCGGGGAGCTCTGCGACCCCGCCGAGCAGCGCCTGCGTTTCGAGCGAGATCAGCGCGAGCGCGCCGATCTCGGGCTGCCCGTGTACCCGATCGACGAGCGCTTCCTCGAAGCGCTGGCCGGGGGCATGCCGCCCGCGGCCGGCAACGCGCTCGGCTTCGACAGGCTCGTCATGCTCGCCGCCGGCCAGCCCGAGATCGACCGCGTCATCGCCTTCCCCACGGGCGAGCTGTGACACCGGGCGACTGGCCGTCGTCGCGAGGGCTCGAGGCGCTTGCAGCCAAATACGAGGCGCTCGCGCGGCTGCGGATGGAGCGCGGAGCCGGAGGGCCGGTGGCCCCGCGCGCGCAGCTGCGCGACCTGGCATCGCGATTCCCCGGCGCGCTGCGCGAGCTCGAGACGATGGCGGAAGCGGAGATCCGCGCTCGAGCGGCCGCGCTGCGGACCGCAGCCGAGCGCGGCGGCCGCGAACCATGGATGGCGTGGCTCGCGGCGTATCACCTCCTGCTCCGGCTCGGGGGCGACGGCACATCGGACGACCTGGCGGCGGGCGCGCCGAGCGCGCTGCTCGCGGCCCGCGCAGGCGTGCACGCACCGGGCGTGGGCCGCCGCACCGAAGAGGCCATCCGCGCCATCGCCGCCGTGTTCGAGGCGCCCCGAGACGACGTGGCGCGCGCGCTCCTGCCTCGCCGTCGCCACCGCGACCCGGCCACGAGGTCAACAAACGCGAGCGCTGAGGGTAAGCTCGCCGCCCGCATGACAAGCGACCGAGACACCCGCACCCGAATCCTCTCCGCCTCCGACGTCCGCTCCCTCCTCTCCATGGAGAAGGCCGTCGCCGCCGTCGAGCGCGCGTTCGCCGACCACGCGCGCGGCCTCGCGCAGATGCCGGCCAAGGTCTACCTCTCCCTCGAGCAGCACGCGGGCGACTTCCGCGCCATGCCCTCGTACGTCGAAGGTCACGACGGCGCGCCGCCTGCGGCCGGCGTGAAGTGGGTGAACTCGCACCCGGACAACCCGAAGCGCCACGGGCTGCCCTCCGTCATGGGCGTCTACATCCTCTCCGACCCCGCCACCGCGCTCCCCCTCGCCGTCCTCGACGCGACCGTGCTCACCGCCGCGCGGACCGGCGCCGCGGCCGCCGTCGCCTCCAAGCACCTCGCCAAGCCCGGCGCCCGAACGATCGGCTTCATCGGCAGCGGCGTGCAGGCTCGCTACATGCTCGACGCCCACCGCGTGATCTACGGCGATGCTCTCGAGGTCCTCGCGGCGGACATCGATCCGCGAGCCGCCGAGTCCTTCGCCAGCGCCTGGGGCGGCCGCGTCGTTTCGGCCGAGGAGGCCGCGGGCTGCGACATCGTCTGCGCGTCGACGCCGGGACGCACGCGCGCGGTCGAGCGGGCCTGGGTGCGCCCCGGGACGCACATCAACGCCATGGGTGCCGACGCCCCCGGAAAGCAGGAGCTCGACGCCGCCATCCTTCAGCAAGCGATCATCGTGATCGACGAGCACCACCAGGCGACGCACTCCGGCGAGATCAACGTGCCGCTCTCGACCGGCGCCCTGCGCGAGGATCAGGTCTTCGCGACGCTCGGAGAGATCATCATCGGCACGAAGAAGCCGGCTCGATCCGCCCAGGCGATCACGGTCTTCGACTCGACGGGCCTCGCCGTCCAGGACGTCGCGCTCGCTCGTGTCCTCTTCGAAGATGCGGCCTCCCGCGACCTCGGCACGCTGGTCCAGCTCGTCTCGTCCTGAGCAGCGGCGCGGCCTCAGTCGACCGGCGGCAGCGACGCCTCGCAGCCCGCGGGCACGACCGCCGGCAGGTCGGTCCCGCCTTGCCGCTCGACCAGCCCCACATCGTCGATGTACCAGCACATGCGGGCGAGCCCTTCCTCGGAGAGGCGCTCGCCCTCGGCGACGCAGGGCGTCTGGTTGTCGTTCAGCTGAGAGCAGCGGACGGACACGATCGGCCCGTCGAAGATCGGCCCGACTCCCTCCTCGTTCAACAGCTCCGCGCGGATCGCGTCGATCTCGGTATCGACGCCGGCAGGCGCAGCCGCACCGACGCGGAACCCCACCGCGCTCTCGGCCTCGCTGACTGCGATCCCCATTCGAAGGAACCCGCCCAGCTCCTCTTCGCGCTGGATGATCTGAAACGCCGCGCTCAGGATCGGCGTCCAGCTGTAGTAGGCCGATCCGATGCACTCCGGCGAGGCCGCCCCCTCGCAGCCTGCCGCGAGGTTCGCCGCGACGGCGAAGCCGCTCGTGATCGCGTCGGACTGGTCCTTGTCGATGATGTAACGCATCGACGTGAGCGGGATGTTGTTGTCGAGCGTGTGCGCGACGACATCCGCGCCGGCGAGGAGGAGGTCGCGCGTGTCCCGCACCTCCTTCGTCTCGTTCTCGACCGGCGCGCCGGTGTCGTGCCAGTCGCCCATCCAGCGGACCTCGATCGTCGCTTGCAGCGACTGAGGCTCGAGCGCGCGGCGGGCGCCGAGGGCGAACGCGTTGATGCGCGCGATGACCGATGGCGTGGGCACCGACCCGATCATCCCGAGCCGGCGCGTCGCGGACTTCCGCGCCGCCGCGAAGCCGGCCAGGTAATAAGCCTGGTACATCCGCGGCGCGACCGACGTGAGGTCGGCCGAGGCGACGGGCGAGTCGAGCACGAGCACGTTGAGCTCGGGGTTCGCCGCCGAGAGCGCCGCAAACGCCTGCGCCTGCCCCGACGACGTCGCGACGATCACCGAGCTTCCCTGCGCCACGAGATCGAGCGCGGCGTCGGTCGCTTCGGCCGCGAGCGGCTTGTTCTCGACCGCGACGGAGCTGACGTAAGCGAGCTCGGCCTCGACCCCGATCCGCCCGAGATCCACCGACTGCGCGAGCTCGTCTTGCGAGACGGGGAACGGATAGACGTAGCCGACGCGGAGCGGAAGCTCGCAGATCTCACGCGAGCAGACCGTTCCACCGGGGCAGCCCGCGTCGTCTGCGCACCGCACGGTGCAGATCCCGTCGAGGCAGCTCGACCCCTGACATTCGTCGTTCGTCCCACACGGCGCGCCGATGCCCGCTCCCAGATCGACGTCCACAAGGCTCTGGCACGCCATCAGCGCGGTGAGCGCGAGGATGATCGAAGGCCGCCTCACCAGAAGCTCCCTTCCAGCATCACCGCGGTGGGCGCCGCGCTCAGGCGGACGGAGGTCTTCTTCTCGGGCTCGTCGGGCTCGTTCACGGCGTTGACGATGCTGAAGGAGATCGCCGCGGCACCGCTGATCGCGCCGATCGCGATGAGCACGTCGGTCGAGATCGCGAGCGCGCGCGTCCGCTCCGCCTTGGCCGCGATCTGCGAGTCCTCCGGCGGCCTGCGGATGGGCCCGAGGTAGACGTCGTCGTCGAGATCCGCGCTCCCGATGAGCGCCAGCGAGCCGGTGATGGCCGCCGAGACCGACACCAGCCCTGTGACGACCCAGGCCGTCCCGACCGCTGCCCCCGGGAACTGAAAGCCCGCGGCGGGTGGCGGAGGGGGCTCGAGCTCGAAGGTCACGACGATGCTCCCGCCCTTCTGCACCTCGATCTCTCGCGTCTCCGCTCGGCTGCCGCGCGCGACGACGCGGTGCCGGCCGGGGTTGAGCGGCACGGCGACGTCGAGCGGAGACTTGCCGACACGCCTGCCATCCACCTCGATCGTGGCCCCCGCCTCGTCGACCTCGACCCGCACCTGCCCGACGTCGAGCATGAGGCGCGCGACCTCGGCCGCGACCTCCGCCCTTCGCTCCGGGGAGACGTCCGGCCCCCCCTCGACCACGTGGCACTCGTAGGCCTGGATGGCGCGGGCCGGGTCGTTCGTGAGCGCGGACATTCTGCCGATGTTGAACAGGATGACGTAGCTGGGGCTCAGGTCGTACGCCTTCTGGAAGAGCGCGAGCGCCTCCACGTAGCGCGACTCGTCGACCATCTTCAGCGCGAGGTCGTTGGCGGCGACCGCGTCGGGGGTCGGCTCGGTCGCGGCCGGCCTCTCGCCGCAGGGCTGCGCCGACGCATCGCGCGCGAGCGCGAGGAGCGACAGAATGCCGAAGCAGAGAGGGTGGACCGAGCGCGACAGCAACGCGAGCGAACTCTACCCTACCCCGCGATCAGGGGGAAAATGTCACTTCTGCTGCGGCTTCTTGGTGCCCCACGGAGGGCTCTTGTCCGCGACGGAGGAGCTCGGCTTGGCGCTGGGCTGCGGCTGTGCGGTCACAGGAGGCGGAAGCCGATTGCCCGGGCGAGCCGTCCCCGACGGCTTCTCGGGGCCACGCAGCTCCGCGGGCTCCGGCGTCAGCGCCACCTTGATCTTCACGTCCTTGTCGAGCACGACGATCTTCGACTGGGAGATGTACCCAGCCGCCTCCACCCGAAGCGCGTGCGCCTTTGCGTCTCGGTCCAGCTTCGCGGAAAACGGAAGCTCGGCGATAGCCATCTCGTCCAGGAAGGCCTTCGCGCCTCGTGGCTCGACCTCCAGCTCGAACGAGACGAGCGCCGACTCGGCGACCGGCTTCTTCTCGGCCGGCCCCGGCAGGGCGGGCTGCGCCGCGACGCCAGCGCCGCTCGGCGCCGCGCCGCGCGAGGCAGCGAAGACGGCGATGCCGCCCACGCCGACGAACAGCGCCACGGCGAGAACCCACGACAGGCTACGCCGCGGCTTGGCGCGGGCGGGCACATCCAGCGAGGCCGCGCCGCCGGTCTCGGTGAAGACACGCGGGGCCGACCTGATCTCCTCCGTCGGCTCGGTCGAGCTGACCGGCCCCGCCGCGGCGGAGTCGGCCGCCGGCGCTGCTGCCGCCCTCTCCGCCTCGTGGCTCGAGGGCTCCGGGCTCGGCTCGAACGCCGCGTTCGGATCGACACCGACGAGGCCCTCCGTTCCGCGCGCCGAGACCAGGTGCGCATCGACGAGCGCCTTCAGAGCCTCGCGGTATCCGGCGGCGGCCTCGGCCACGGCGCGGCCCAGATCCTTGCGCGACAACGAGCCGGCCTTGAGCTTCACGAGCTCCGCCCGCATCTCGCGCGCCGTCGCGTACCGATCCTCGGGCTTGACGGCCAGCGACTTCGCGAGGACGTCGCGCAAAGGCGACGCGATGGACTCGTCGATGCCGGGCAGATCGCCGAACGTCATCCGCTTCAAGATCTGCACGTCGCTGAGCCCATCCCAGTAGGCGCGCTCGTGGAGGAGCTCCCACAGGATGACGCCGACGGCGAACACGTCCGAACGACGGTCCACGTCGTCGCACACCGCCTGCTCGGGCGCCATGTACGCGAGCTTGCCGCGCACGACTCCCGTCGAGGTGTACTTCGCGCGACCGCGGCTCTTCGCGATCCCGAAATCGACCAGGGTCACGCGCCCCTCGTAGGTCACGAACACGTTGTGCGGGCTGACGTCGCGGTGGACGATGTCGAGCGGCACGCCGTCCGCGTCACGCAGCTCGTGTACGTAGTGCAACCCGTCGAGCAGCTCACACGCGACGTGCAGCGCGGCCTGCTCGCCGAGCGGCGTGATCGCCTCCGAGCACTGGTCGAGCGGAAGCCCGTCGAGGAACTCCATCGCCAGGTACGACTGGCCCTCTTGCTCGCCGACCTCGACCGTCCGCACCACGTTCGGGTGGCTGAAGAGCGGCATGATGCGCGCCTCTTCCTGGAGCATGAGGCGGTGATCGACGTCGTCCGCGAAGTCCGGCGTCAGGCGCTTCACCACGACGAGCTCCGCCGGCTTCGAGCGCTTGGCTGCGAGGAAGGCCTCCGCCATGCCTCCGCGCCCGAGCTTCGCGATGAGGTCGAACTCGCCGAACAGGCGAGCCTCCCCCTCGACGACCCGAACCGAGGTAAGCGCTGTCACATCACCATGGTCCCGCGACGGGAACAAAAATCAAGGGCCACATCTGCGCACATGGTTCGAAATCCCCACCCGAGAAAGGCGTCGAGCGGGGCTCCCTCACCCCGCTCGGCGTGGTTTTCGCGGCAGCGCGACTACTGCCCGACGCGGATCGCGAGCCCCAGCTGCGCGCGCAGCTTGAAGTAGGCGTCGCTCACCGAGAAGACGAGCAGCTCCTTCAGCTTCTCCTGCGGCGTCAGGTCGCCCGGCAGCTGCGGCTCGGCGGCGATGATCTTCTTCGCCACCTCGAGATCGCCGCAGAGCAGGAAGCCCGCGCGCGCGCTCGTGAGCTCGCAGGTCTGCGCCCAGCGCTTGATGTTGGCCGTTCCGTCCTCGGCCAAGAACTTCTTGACCGCGAGCTTCAGGCCTTCGACCTGCACCGGCTGCATGTAACGGCCGAGCGACTGCGCCGTCACCATCACCTGGTTCAGGAGCTCCGGCGGCACGCCCTGCTCCGGCGCGACCAGCTTGATCCCGGCGAAGAACAGAACTGTCAGCTCCGTAACCGTCGGGAAGATCGCCTTGATGTAGTGCTCGGGGCGGTAATACGAGACGTGTTTGCCCACGATGAACGTCAGGTCCTGGGGCGTGAACCCGGAGAGGACAGTCTGTCCGGCGAGGCTGGCCGCCGGCTCGACCGGCACGTGGCTCAGCGCGCCCGGCACGTCGCTCCGGACGTAGAGCTGCGGCATCGGCAGGCCGAGCACGTTCACGGCCCAACCGAACGTCCGCGCGAAGGTCACCGTGCTCGTCGCCGGGTCCTGCTTGAACCGAGCGTCGAGCACCGGCATCTCGTTCTTCTGCTTCATCTGATCGACCTTGGCGCGGAGCGCTGCGGGCGTGATGAACTCGAAGATCTTGCCGAGGTAGAGGCTCTCGTCCTCGTGGGTGAGGCGGCGCAGCCACGACTCGTTGTCGAGCCGTGACTTGACCGCCGGCAGCCCCTGGGGCCGGTAGTCCTCGAAGAACTGCCGCTCCTCGTCGCCTGCCTGCCTGAGGAACACGAGGGCCGAGGCCAGGCACCAAGCCTCGTCGTAGGTCTGCTTGGTGAGGAACAGCGTGTAGAGCTTCCGGTACGGGTCCACCCGCATCGGATCGAGCCGCAGGATGGCCTGATACTCCTCGATGGCGTTGTCGACCTGCTCGGCCTCCTCGAAGAGCTCGGAGAGGATGAGGTGCTCGGTCATGTCGTCGGGCTTCATGCGCGACGCCATCCGGAACGCCTCGATCGCCTTCTCTTTCTCCTGCAGGCGGTCGCGATAGATCAGCCCGAGCGCGTGCCACAGGTTGAACTCGACCGCGGACTTCTTCTGTCCGGCGATCTCGTCCTTCTGCATGCTCGCGAGGCGGTGCAGCATCTTGCGGTACGCCCGCTCGAGCTGCTTCCAGTCCTTCTGCTGCGTGAGGATCTTGTTGATGCGCTCGAAGTCGTCGAGCGCGGACGGCTCGAGATCGAGCACCTGGTTGAACAGCTCAACCGCGCGATCCTTGTCGTCGAGGAAGTCGCGGTAGACCTGCGCCATCATGCGGATGGCGCGCATCTTCGCCTCGACGCGCGTGTCGATGTCGGCGATCCGCTGCAGCGTGTCCACCATGCGCTCCCACTGCTGGGCGGCCTGGCAGGCTGCGAGCTGCTTGTGGAGCACCGCGTGATCGCTCGGCTTGATGTCGATCGCCTCGTCGTACGCCTCGATGGCCTTGACCGGCGTCTTGCCGCGGTCCTTGTCGGCCCAGATATCGCCGATCTCGACGAGCGTGCGGTGCCGCTCCTCGCCATCGAAGACGTTGTCCAAAATGATCCGCTTGTAGTGGCAGACCTGGGGCCAGTCTTTCGCTTGCTCGTAGAGCTGCACCATCGCGTCGAGCGTCGGGCGGTGCGCCGGGTCGACCTGCAGGGCCTTCTCGAAGTTGTTGATGGCCTGCTTCGGCTGACCCTGCGCCTGCTTGATCTTGCCGAGCTTGAAGTAGACGTACGCGCGCTGCTCGGAGTCGTGCTCCTCGAGCGACGTGAGCACCTTCTGGAAGTTCGTCAGCGCGCTCGGCCAATCCCCGAGCTCGAAACAAACCTCTGCCAGGCCGCGGATCGTCTCCTGATCCGTCAGGTCGAGCTGGTTGGCCGTGTGGTAGGCCTTGAGCGCGCCCTGCCAGTTCTTCTGCGCGGAGAGGATCTTGCCGAGCAGGTTGTTCAGCATGTGCTGCTCGGCCCGCTCGCGCTTGCCCGCCTTGCGGACGAGCATCTCGGCGAGCGGCTCCGCGCGGCTCCACTCCTGTCGCGAGACGTACTCGTTGACGAGCGGCAGGGCCGCGTCCTCGTTGTCGTCGTCGCACTGGAGCGCGAGCTCGTACGCCTGCACCGCGAGGTCGTGCTCGCCGAGCGCTTCCTCGCGCATCTTTCCGAGCTCGACGAGGAGCTTCGCCCGGACGCGCGGCGCCTCCGTGACGAGCTGCTCCGAGTCGAGGTAACGAGCCGCGCGATCCCAGTCGCCCGCGTCGATGGCGATGGCGCGCAGAGCAGCCAACGTCGGCTGGTGCGACCCGTCGATATCGAGCGCGCGCTCGTAGTTCTCCTGCGCGAGCATGCGGTCGCCCAGCTTCTCGTCGAGCTGGCGGCCGATGCGGTAATACATGTCGACCTTCTGGCGGCCGTCGCTCGTCAGATCGGCGACCCGCGTCATGAAGTCGATCGCTCGCGACGAGTCGTTCTGCTTCTCGTAGAGCTTCGCCAGGGCATCGAGCGCCGGGATGTGAGTCGGCTCGATGTCGACGATGTTCTGGTAGCAGTCGATCGCGCGGTCGAGGTCCTCGACCTCGGTCGCGTAGACCGAGGCCATGGCCTCCCACAGCTCGATCTTCTTGGGGCGATCGAGCGTGGCGTTGATGTGACGGTCGAGGGAGTTGATGAGGTCGTGCCACTGCCGCCGCTGGCGGTAGCAGCGCTCCAGCCCCTCGTACGCCGGCTCGTAGTTCGGATCGATCTCCACGACCTGCTCGAGGCGGGTCGCCGCGACGTCCGGCTTGACGAAGAGCTCCTCCTGGATGCGAGCGATCTTCATCAGCGCCTCGATGCGCTCGCGCTCCGTCGTGACGACGTCGAGCTGCACCTCGAGGATGCCGACCAGGTCCGTCCACTGGGAGAGGGTTTGGTAGATTCGCTCGAGGCCCTTCATCGCCGCGAGGTTCCCCGCGTCGACCTCGAGGACCTCGCGGTAGACCTGCGCCGCGCGCTCGGACTGTCCCAGCGTGCCCTCGTAGAGGCTCGCCGCGCGGAGCTTGGTCTGCGCGATCGCCTCGGGGTCCGTGAGGCCCTTCGCCTTCGCGCCGAGCACCTCCACGAGGTCGTTGGTCTGACCCCGCTCGTTGTAGATCCGCTCGAGGTGCTCGAGCGCCGGGACGTGGTGCGGGTCGATCTCGAGCGCGCGCTTGTAGTAGATGACGCCCTGATCGGCCTGGCCCATGTTGACGTGGAGCACCTCGCCGATCTCGGTGAGCGTCTCCTTGCGATCGACGTCCGTCAGGGCGTTGTTGTAGGCCTGCTGGAGCATCTGGCCCTGCTCCTGGTGACGGCCGCTCTTCTTGTAGAAGTTCGCCATCTGCCGGAGCACGGCGACGTTGTTCGGATCGAGCGCGTGGACCTGCTGGTAGTAGGGCTGCGCGTACTCGGGCCGGTTGAGGTCGTCGGCGTACCACTTGGCCAAACGAAGGCAGAGCTGGATCTTGCGCTGCGACTCCTTCTCGGCCTGGAGCCAACCGTTGACCGTCTGCAGGAGCTCCGGCCACTTGTTGGTCTGGTTCGTGACGCGCTCGAGGTACTTCGCCGTCTCGTTGTCGCCGACGTCGAGCTCGAAGCCGGTCACGAGCGCGTCGAACGCCTGCGCCTTGTCGTCGAGCTCCTCCTCGAAGACCTTCGCCACCTTCCGGAGGATGTCGGTCTTGTCATGAATGTCCTCGCGCGTGTCGAGGCGCGCGAGGTAGAGCTCGATCAGCGGCTCGGCGCGCTTCGCCGCCGCGTGCAGCTTCTCGAGGGCAAAAAACGCCTGATCGTGCGTGTTGTCGAGCTGGAGGACGGCCTCGTAGGCCGGCGTCCCCTTGTCGGGGTCCTGGACGCGGTGCTCCCAGAGGTTCGCCACCTCGAGGTACTCGCGCACGCGGTCTTCCGGCTCGGCGAGGGCCTTCGCGCGGCCCATCTTGACCTCGATGACCTCCTCCCAACGCTCTTGCGTCCGGAGCAGCCCCTCGAGGTGCTGCATGGCGTCGAAGTCGTTCGGGTCGACCGCGAGCAGTCGGCGCCACGCGTCGATCGCTTCGTCGGGCTCACCGATCGTGCCCTGGTACAAGAGCGCGAGCTCTCGGTAGAGCGCGACGAGGTTCTCCGGCGGGAGCTTCTCGCCGGCGTTGTCGATCGTGCGGTGGAGGGCCTGGGCGATCTCGCGCGCGTCCCCGCGCCTGCGCCAGACTGCGGCGATCGCGTAGAGCGCGTCGACGTTGTCGTATTCGAACTCGAGGATGCGGTGGTAATCCTCGAGCGCCTCGTCGTCGCGGCCCAGCGGGTTCTCGAACAGACGAGCGCGGCGCAGAAGGACCGCCACTCGCTCGCTGTCTTCGTTCGCGATGTCGTAGTGACGCCCGAGAACCTCGGTCAGCTCCGCCCACTGCTGGCTGCTCTCGTAGAGGTTCGCCAGGCCGTGGAGCGCCTCCGGGTCGTCGCCGCGCAGGTCGAGCACACGTTTCCAGGTCTCGATCGCGCCCGGCACGTCGCCGAGGTTCTGGGCGAGGAGGTTCGCCATCTTCGCGCGGATCTCGGCCTCCTCCGAGTCGCCGCTCGCGTGCTCGAGCTGCCGCTCGAGCACGACCTTGAGCTGGTTCCAGTCCTGCTTGAGCCCGTAGATGCGCTCGAGCGCGGCGCTGGTCGCCTCGTTCGGCGGGTCGAGCTCGTCGAACACCCGGCGGTAGATCCGGATCGCGTCGTCGAGCTGGCCGACGCCGCTCTCGTCCACGAGCTTCTGTTCGTAGACCTCGCCCAAACGCAGGTGGAGCTCGATGAGATCCGCCTGGTCCTTCGTCGCGTGCAGGCGCTGCTCGAGCACCTGCGCGAGCTCCGGGTATTGCTCGAGGCTCGTGTAGATGCGATCGAGCTGCGCGAGCGCGTCGCCGTCGAGGGGCTCGACGCCGAGGACGTATCGGTAGGTCTTCTCGGCGTTGGCGATGTCCCCGAGCGACTCCTCGAAGACACGGGCCAGTCGCTTGCCGATCGCTGCTTGCGTCGGCTTGTCCGTGTGCAGCTCGAGGACGTCGGCGTACGCGTTCGCGAGCGACTCCCAGCCGCCGTCCACCGACTCGGCGAGCCGTTCGCAGTCCTCGAGGGTCCTCTCGTCGGTCGGGTACTCCTTGAGCGCGCGGACGAAGACCTCCAGCGCGCCTTCGGGCGCGATGAGGCGCTCTTCCTGCAGCTCGGCCAGGCGGTAGTACATCGCCAGGCGCTCCTCGCGATCCTTCTTCTGCGCGAGGACCGCCTCGAGGACGCTCGACAGCTTCTCCCAGTCGCCCGACGCCTGGTAGAGCGGCTCGAGGATCTCGCCGATCTCCAGCTGATGGACGCCTTGTGAGAACAGCCCTTCGAGCGCTTCGAGCGTCTGCGTGTGCTCCGGCGCGGCGGCGAGCACCTCGCGATAGCTCTGGATGGCCGCCGGCAGGTCCTTCAGGTGGTGCTGATGAACCTGGCCGAGGCGGTACTTGAAGTTGAGGATGTCGTCCGGCGTCTCGCCGATGACCGCCTCGCGCGCGAGCACGGTCACGAGCTCGCTCCAGCGCTCGGTCATGACGAGCAGCCGGTCGAGGGAGCTTATCGCCTGGGCGTTCTCGGGATCGACCTCGAGCACCAGCCGGTAGCGCTGGATGGCGTTGTCGACGTCCTCGAGCTGTGTCTCGAAGATCTGCGCGAGCCGGAGGCCGAGCTCGACGAAGCGCTCGGGCTGCTCCTCGCGGAGCTTGGCGAGCTCGACGTCGTAGAGGGCGGCGACCTCGGCCCAACGGCCGACGGCCATCGCGAGGCGCTCGAAGCTCGAGAGCGACTCCTCGTTCGTCACGTCGAGCGAGATGGCGCGCGAGTAGACCTGGAAGGCCGCCGCGTAGTCCCCCACCATCTCCTCTTCGAGCCGGGCGATCCGGTGGAGCAGCTCGATCTTCGAGAACGCGTCCTCCGCGTGTTTGACCTGCACCTCCAGCACGCTCACGAGCCGCTTCCACTCGCCGGTGGCGTCGTAGATGGGCTCGAGGACGAGCGAGGCCGCGAGCGCCTCGCGCTCGCCGCTCTTGATGCCCTCGAGGGCCTGGAGCGTCGGCGCGTGGTCGGGCATCTGCTGCAGGAGATCGCGGTAGAGCTCGATCGCGCGCGGCAGATCGTCGAGCTTCTTCTCGTAGAGCTCGGCGATTCGATACTGGTAGCTGATCGACTCCGCCGGGTCGTCCGCCAGCTCGGACTCGTGCTGGAGGATGGTGAGGAGCTCCGGCCAGTTCTCGGCCATCTGGTAGAGCACGTCGAGGCGTGACAGCGCCTGGAGGTCGTCCGGATCGAGCTCGAGGATGCGGCTGTAGGTGTCGATGGCCTGGGGCACGTCGCGGAGCTCGCGCTCGTAGACGGCGCCGACCTGGTAGTAGATGTTCTTCTTCTCGTCGTGGTCGGCGACGAGGTCGGCCTTCTGCGTGTAGACGCCGAGCAGGTCCGCCCAGCGCGAGTGCGAGAGGTAGAGCTTGATGAGCGCGTCGATCGCGCGGAGGTCCTCCGAGTCGAGCTCGAGGATCTTGCGGTAGACGCCGGTGGCGGCCTCCGGCCTCTCGAGCACGTCCTCCTCGATGGAGGCCGCCTGGAAGAGCGCGGCCTTCTTCTCGGGGAGCGCCTCGAGGATCTCGGCCTTCTTGGAGAGCGCAGCGGAGAGCTCCGCGTAGCGCTCGGCCGTGCGGAAGATCCGCTCGAGCGACTCGGCCGCGAAGAGGTTCATCGGGTCGATGTCGAGCACGCGCCGGTAGTGGGCGACGGCGCTGTCGACCGCGCCGAGGTCCTCCTCGTAGACACGGGCCGCCATCGTGAAGAGGTCGACGGCCACGGTCGGGTCCGTCACCGCCGTCGCGTCGGGGTCCTCGCTCTCGCCGGTCATCTGAGCGGCCGCGCGGTCCTCGTAGACCCGCGCGAGCTCCTGGAATCGCCCCGTGGCGCGGGCGAGCCTGTCGAGCCCGTCTTTCGTCGCGTCGGACGTGGGGTCCTCGGCCAACGCGCGCGCCATCGTGCTGAACGCCGAGTCGAGGTCTCCGCCGGCGTCCTCGTAGAGCGAGGAGATCTGATGGAGGAGCTCGACGCGGCGGTTCGGATCGTCGCTGCGCCGGACCTGCACCTCGTAGACGCCCACGAGGCGCTGCCAATCGCCGGACTGGCGGTAGAGCGGCTCGAGGATATCGGCGATCGTCAGCTCGTGATCGGGCAGCTGGCCGAGGCGCTCGAGCGAAGCGAGGGCTGCCTCGTTGTCGGGCTCACGCTCGAGCACCTGCCGGTGGATGTCGATCGCCGTCTCCACCTGACCCATCTTCGTCTCGCGTAGATCGGCGAGCCGCAGCATGAGGCGAGTCTGGTCCTCTTCCGACTCGGCGAGGCCGAGCTGCGCTTCGAGGTTCTCGGCCAGCTCCTCCCACTTGCCCTGCCGGCTGAAGAGGCCGTCGAGAGCGCCGAGCGCGAGCATGCTCGTCGGCTCCAGGCCGAGCACCTCGCGGTAAGCCGCGATGGCGTCGTCGGGACGGCCGAGCTTCTCTTCGTAGACGGAGGCCATCTGGCCGTAGAGCGCCTCGCGCTGGCCCACGTCCTCCTCGAGATCGATCCGGCGCCGGAAGACGCCGATCAGATCCTCCCAGCGCTCGGTGCGCCGGTAGAGCGCGTCCATCGCGGCGAGCGCGCCCGAGTCGGCAGCGTCGATCCCGAGCACCTTCTGGTAGCCCTGGGCGGCGTCGTCGATCTTGCCGAGGCGCTCGTGGATGCTCGCGAGGCGCATCCAGTAGGCGCGGGCGAGCTGCGGATCCTCGAGCGTCTCTGCGATCTGCGAGAGGATCTGGTCGAGCTTGTCCCAAGCACCCGCCTGCTCCGCGAGCTGCTCGAGCTCGAGGCGTGCGTCCGCGCTGGACGGATCTTCCTTGAGCGCGCGAGCCTGCGCATCGATCGCCTTGCTCGAGTCCTCGAGGTTCTCGGCGCACACGCGCGCGACCTTGCGGAGCAAGGCCACACGCCGCGACGAGTCGGTCTCGGTCTCTGCGAGGATCTCGAGCGCGCCGACCAGCTTCGCCCAGTCGCCACGAGCCTCGTAGATCTCCTGCAGGATGGCCGCGGTCTCCGCCCGCAGCTCCGGGTTCTCGAGCAGGTGCTCGAGCGCCAGGCGCGCCGGCTCGTTCGCCGGATCGAGGAACAGGATCTCGCGGTAATTCTCGAGCGCGCCAGCCGGATCGCTGAGGTGCTTCTCGAGCGTGGAGCCGAGGCGGTACTTGAGGTCGATGAGCGCGGCCTCGGGGACGTCGATCTCGATCCGCGCGCGGAGGATCTCGACGTAGGGCTCCCAATCCTCGAGCTCGCGGTAGAGCCGATCGAGCGCGGCGAGCGCGGCCGGCTCGCGGTCGTTCTCCTCGAGCACCTGGCGGTAGGTGTCGATGGCCGAGCGCGGGTTCTTGAGCTCGTTTTCGTAGAGGGCCGCGATCGAGAACAGGATCTCGCGGCGCGCGTCGGTCTCGGCGAGGTCGCGCTTCTTCTCGTAGATCCCGAGAAGATCGGTGTGGCGCCCCGTGTCCCGGTAGAGCCGCTCGAGGGCGGCGATGGCCGTGTCGTTCTCGCCGTCCGCGTCGTAGACGGCGCGGAACTGCTCGAGCGCGTCGTCGATCCGCTGGACCTCGTCCACCAGGACGCGGCCGAGGCGCAGCCGCAGGGCCACCTCGAGTTCCGCGTCACGATTCGTTTGAGCTCCAGCGATCGTGTTGCGGTACGCCGCGACGAGATCCTCCCAGCCGGAGGTCGCGCGGGCCGCGCGCTCCACGTCCTCGACGCACTGCGGGTCCTGCGGCGCAGCCTCGAACGCGGTGAGGTAGCGCTCGAACGCCCGCTGCGGCTCCTTCAGCCGCGTCTCGTAGAGGGACGCGACCTCGCGCAGCAGCGTGAGGCGCTCCTCGCCGTCGACGTCGTGCTTCAGCTTCACCTCGATCGCCGAGGCGAGCCCCTTCGGGTTGTTCGCTTGTTGGTAGATCGGGATCAGCGCCTCGGCGGCGCCGAGGTGCTGCGGGTCGAGGGTGAGGACCTTCTCGTAGGCGCGCGCGGCGCGGTCGAGCTTGCCCTTCTGCGTGACCCAGAGCTGAGCCGTCTTCACGAGGAGCGAGATCTTCGCCTTCTCGTCGGTCTCCTTGCTCTCTTGCGCCTCGAGCAACCGGATGAACTCGTCCCACTTGCCGCTCTCGGCGTAGAAGACCTCGAGGTCGTCCCACTGCCCGAGCGCGATGTACTTCTTCTTGAGCGCCTCTTGGGCCGTGCGCTCGGTCGGGTTCATCGCGAGGAGCTTCCGCCACGCGTCGACGGCCTTCTGATCGTCGTTGAGGCGATCGCCGTAGAGCTGACCGAGCTTCTTGTAGGTCGCCTCGTCGGGCGCGACATCCGCCTGGCGCTCGAGCACCTCGGCGAGCTTGCTCCACTCCTTGGAGCGCTCGTAGAGGCCCGCCAGCGCGCCGAGCGCCTCCGGGTTCTCGGGATCGCTCTCCACGACCTCGTTCCAGAGGTCGATGCAAACCTCCGGCTTCTTGACGCGCTCGTTGGCGAGGCGCGCGATCTCGAGGAACTTGCTGCTGCGATCGGGGCCGTAGGGCAGCGCGGCGGCCTCGCGACGCATGAGGCCGATCAGCTTCTCCCAGTCGCGCCGCTTCTCGTACGTGGCGCGCAGGTGCTCGATCGCCGCCTGGTTGTTCTCGTCGATCGCCAGGACGTGCTCGAAGCACTTCACCGCCTCGGCGGCGTTCGGGAACTTGGTCGTGTAGAGGTCCGCGGCCTCGAGGTAGAGCGCGACCTTCTCGTCGGCGTCGTCCACGGCGTCCGCCAGCTCCACGAGCGTCTTGACGTACTCCGTCATGCGCTTCGCGGCCTGGAGCTTCTCCAGCTTCTGCCGGAGCTCCGCCACCTTGGCGGGGTCGCCGAGCGTGGGCGCAGGCTTGGGCGCCGACGCGGCCTGAACGGGCTCGGCCGCGTGTGCGGGCTCGGCCGCGTGTGCGGGCTCGGCCGCGTGTGCGGGCTCGGCTGCGTGTGTGACCTCCGCGGGGGCGTCCGCGTGCGCAGGCTCGGCGGCCGGCTCCGCGTGCGCAGCCTCGGGCTCTTCGGCGACGGTCGGCTCGGCGGCGAGCTCGGTGTCCTCCGCTGGCGGCGCTTCGGCAGCGGGCTCCGCGGCAGCCTCTTCCGGCTCCGCCACGGGCGGCGGAGCTGCGGACGGGAGCGGCGCGACGATCGGCTGCGCGGGCGCAGCGCCGATGGGCTCACCGATCTGCTGCTCGAAAGCGGCGATGGCCGGATGGTCGGGCGCGACGGTGATGAGCTTGCCGAACCAGTCGCGCGCGCGCATGAGGTTGCCCAGCTGGCGCCACGCGATGAGGCCCGACTGGGCGACGGCGAACGGGGACGGATTGCCGGCGCTCGCGGCCTTCTCTGCGATGCCGAGCGCGCGATCCCAGTTGCTGTCGCGCGTTCCCCAGAGGTCGCGCAGGAAGCTCAGAGCAGCGTCGAGGTGAGGATCGTGCCCGAGGGCGTCTTCCAGGAACTTCGCGCCGATCTCTAGGCTCTGGTGGCGCGTCGCCCAACGAGCGCCGAAACGGAACGCGGCGACGGCTCGGCCGCGCGACGTGAGGCTGTCGAGGTAAGCGAGCTGCGTCTGCTCGAGCTGGGCGGCATGTTCGCCGGCGAGCAGGCCCTCGAAGAGGGCTGCGGCCTGACGATCGAGCGGGTTCGCGTCGTACGCCTTCGCGAAGAGCCCGTCCGCCTCTCCGCCGAACCGCCGCGCGATCCGCGCTGCCCGGAGATAGGTGCGGCAAGCCTCGGGGCCGTCCTGCGACTGGGCCTGCGAGACCAGCTCGCTCACGTGACCGGTCCACGACGTCTCGTCGACCTGTGTGTCCGCCAGGCCGGCGCGGGCGTCGTCGCTCTGACCGTTGGAGACGCCGAGCGCGCGCGCGTATGTCGCGGTCGCGCGCTCGATGTCACCGGCGTCGTAGAGCACGTCCCCGAGCTCCACGAGCAGAGCGACCGCCTCCGGTCCCTCCGTGATGGTCCGGAGCTCGATGTCGAGGAGCTTCTGGACCATCGGCGTCTTGCCGAGCTCCCAGTAGATCCCGCGAGCGCGCTCGAGCGCTTCGACGAGCGAAGGGCTCAGTTTGTAGGCGTCCTGGAAATGCTTCAGGGCCTTCACACCCTGCAGGAACCGCTCCTCTAGCACCATTCCGAGCTTGAGGTGATGCGCCGCCTTGATGTTGGCATCGCTCTCGGAGGAGATCGCTTTTTCGAGCTCCTCCGCGAGGGTGTGCCAGTCGTGAACCGATTCGAGAAGACTCAGCCGCTGCGCTAGATCCATGTTTCCTCGGCCCTCACTCGGAGAGCGTCACGCACGAGAAAGACGGTACCAGGACGGTCACTGCAGGGTGCCACCGAGCGCAACGACGCGCGTCTTGGCGACCTCACACTCGTTCACGAAGTCCTTGGCTTTCGCTCCGCGACAGGCACGAAGATAGAAGCCTTTCAAGAGCTCCTTCGCTTCCTGATTGCGGTTGAGCTCCGCGTACACCCCGCCCAAGCTGTAGAGGATCAGGATCGACTCGGGCCCCTCCCCTGTCGGGATCGCCTTGGCCGCCTCGAGCTCGGTAGCCGCGCTCTGCATGTCGCCGCGATCCATGAGGACCTCGGCCATGCGGACGTGGATGCCCCAGAGCAGCTTGTCGTTCGGAGCCGCCTGCGCCTTGCCCTCTTTCAGCACGGCCTCGGCTTCCTTCGTGTAGCCGAGCGCGAGGTACAGATCGGCGAGCGGCGCGTAGTAGCGGATCTCCTTCGGATCGTGCTCGATCGCCTTCGTGTAGTACTCGAGGGATTTCTGCTCGTCGTCCGTCCACAGGTAGACGTTGCCGAGCTGGTGGTAACAATCGCCGTAGTTGGCGTCGAGCTCGATGCACTTGAGGTACGGCGCCTTCGCGTCCTCGTACTTCGCCTTGTCCTTCTTCGCTTGCTGCTCGAGCGCGTAGCCGCGCTCCGCGTAGTAGGTGGCCCAGTTCCCATCGTCTTTGGTCTTCTCGTCCGCCGCGATCGCGTTCCCGAGAGCCTCGGCCATCTTCGGCCAGTCTTCCTTCTCGCGGTAGACGGCGGAGAGCTTGTACCAAATGTGATGGTTGCTCGGGTCGAGGCGCGTCGCCTCCTCCAGCTTCGCGATCGCGCCTTCGCGATCGGCCTTGCGCAACTTGTCGGCCTCGTTGGCGCGGAGGATCGCATCCTGACGGTTGCGGTTGCATCCGACCGTGAGCGTGGTCGACGCAAGCAACGTGGCCACGAGCAGAGGACGCAGGACCTTCTGAAGTGTCATCGAGACCGCTCTCTCTTTTTCAGGTGATGGTGAGGACAGCTGTGGCGAGCGCGCCGGGCGCGCGAGACGTCAGCGCGACAGGCAAAGCGTTTAAGAGCCACGCGAAAGTGTTCGAGTAAGCCCGGCGAGAATAGGAGGCTTCGCCCGGCCAAGTCCAGCGTTGTGCAGCAGGCGATCTTCTCGAAAGCTCACGGCCTCGGCACGGACGACTCCGCTCGCCGACTGAGCCGGGAAATAACGAAGCGCCCGGGTCGCTCTCGCGACTCGGGCGCTGCTGGTTTCGAGCTACGTGGCTTTTGCACGACGGGCCGGGCAGAGAGCCCAGCCGAGCCGTCAACCGCCCGGAGCGAACATGATCGGGTAGCTGACCTTGACGACGCCGCCTTCCGGCTGCGGGAACGAGAGACCGTAGAAGGCCTTCGTCACGCACCCGACGACGCCGCTGTCCGGGAGGTCGCCGCCGCCGCTCACGCTGCCTACAGAGCCGTCACGACCGATGACGAAGCTGACGGAGACGCGGCCCGTGAGGTTCGGGTTGTTGCGCAGACCGTTCTCGTAGCAGAGACGGAAGCGGCCGAAGTTCTGGCGAACGATACGCTGGATGACCTCGGGCGGGAGACGACCGCTCACGCTCGTGGCGCCCATGCGCACCGACGGCGGCTTCGTCCGGTGCGAGCCACCGAGCCGCCCCGAGCCCGAGCCGAAGCCCTGACCCGTG
Organism: Myxococcales bacterium; assembly: GCA_016794345.1. Classification (GTDB taxonomy): domain Bacteria; phylum Myxococcota_A; class Polyangia; order Polyangiales; family Polyangiaceae; genus Xiheicaenibacterium; species Xiheicaenibacterium phototrophicum. Next base: position 88,983 of record JAEUKE010000138.1, on the reverse strand, counting down.
CCGGTGCCGGCGCCGTGACCGAGCGTGCCGATCGAGCCGAGGCCGATGCCCTCGCCGCGACCACCACCGCCTTCGCCGATACCCGAGAGACCGAGACCACCCGCGCCGAAGGAGTCGCCGATCGAGTCGCCCCACATGTTACCGCGGGCCGACAGCGAGTCGGTGCCGAGCGAGTCGTCGCGACCCCAGGGAGCAGTCGGCGCATCCGGGTCGCCGCCAGCGCCCGAGTTCAGCAGACCGATCATGCCGAACTCCATGGCGTCGCGGAGAGCGGCCTGGCGGGCGATGTGCGGGTCGGCGTTGTCGGCCGGGCCCTTCACGCCGTAGCGCATGCCCGTCGCCTTCGTGTTCGGGTTGCCCATCGAGCCTTCTTCACCCTTGGCTCGCGTCCCCGTTCCGCCCTCTTTGTTGTCGGCGTTCTCTTCCTGGACGACCTCGGTCTCCTTCTCTTCCTGCTCCTTCTCGGCAGCCGCCTGGAGCATCTGCGCGAGGAGCTTGGCCTGATCGGAGTCCATGTCGCCCTCGTCGGTGCCCGAGAGCTGCGGCATGAAGAAGAACATCGCGGCGAGCAGGCCGCCGTGGACGAGGGCCGAGAGGCCCCAGAACGCGATCGGCGCGCCTTCCACCTTCACGTGGCCCGCGACGACGCGGCCCGCGTTGGTGGTCTGCACCTGGAAGGTGAGGCCGTTGTCGAGGATGATGCGCGCCTTGCCACCCGAGGGGAGCGGCATCTGGTGAGCGCCCGAGAGCTCCGCGCAGGGCTGCGTGCGGCCGCCCGCGATCGCATCCTGCAGCGACATCGTTTGACCACCAATCTCGATTGTCCCCGTCGCGCGGGGCAGCAGGACGACGTTCACCGTGTTCGCGTCCGCGAGGACGACCGGCGCGCGCGTCGTGCCGAGCTTCTCGGCAGGAACGAAGTAGTCGCAGCCGACGTTCCGCCCCTCTTCCTCGCCGACGTAGAATGAACGCGGCGGGGTGAGGTGAGCGACGTGGAGAACCGACTGATCCCAGAGGACCATGACCTCGACGCTCGTCGCCGCGCTCTCGACCTCCTCGGTCGGAACGGGGGGTGCGGCCTTGATCATCTGGTAGGTGTAGGAGCCTTCCGGCGCGTCCGCGGGGACCTCGTCGACATGGGCCGGAGCAAACGGGCTCGCGACCTCGCCGAACGGGCTCGCCGAGGCGGCAGCAAACGGGTTCGCCGCAGGCGCGCCGAACGGGTTTGCGTCACCAAACGGGCTGGAAGAAGGCGCAGCCGCCGGCGCGCCGAAGGGATTGGCACCACCGAACGGCGAGGCGGCAGCAGGCGCTGCGGCAGCGGCCGGAGGCTGCGAGGGAGCGGCGGCGGCCGCGACGGCCACCGGCTCGGCGCGCTCGAGCACGATCTTCGTTCCGCCGATCTGGATCTGATCGCCGACGCCGATCTTGCACTTGTTGACGCGCGCGCCGTTCACGAGCGTTCCGGGCTCGTTGCCCAGATCGATCAGCGTGATGTCCTCGGGGCTCGCGACCTCGATGACGGCGTGCATGCGCGACGCGAGCTCGTCTTCCACCCGGAGGTGGCTCTTCGCGTCCTTGCCGACCTTGACGATGTCCTGCGTCACCGTCTCGCGACGGATCAGCGAATCGTTCTGATAGAGCCCGAACGTGAGAGCGGTCTTCTGCTTCCCTTCCATCTTCCTAGCCTTCCCTGACTGGAGCCTTGAGCGCTTGCGGACTCCGCCAGGTCAATGAAGCCTGTCGCGTTGAGCGGCTCCTCCCTGTTCCGTCGAGCGGGGCTTTCGGCCCCGCTCGAAGCGGCTTGGAAGAAAACGCGCCGAGTCCTTGAAACTAGAGGTTCTCGACCGACTTGAGCATCTCCGGCACGAACGAGGTGCGGGGACGAATGAGGGTCGTCCGCACCGGTCCAGGTCGCACGCGGATCGTCGCGTCGTTGGGGCCGAAGCCACCCGCATTGAGCGGATCGTCCGAGAACTCGTAGCCGTAGCCGCCTTCCGCGTCGGCGGACTTCACGTCCTGCGCGAATGCAACCGTGGTCGAGAGGACGCCTGCGCCCACGATGAGCGCCGCGAGAACCGCTTTTTGGGTCGACTTCTTCATCACAACCTCCAGGAGGCAGAGCCTCCGTCGCGTTTCCAGTGAGATTGTACGGCCGGGGACCGAGCCCCGTCAACGAAACCAACGAGCCACTCGTCACGCTGCACCCGCGGGAGCGGGCCCGATGCCGGGAAACCGGCTCGCGACCCGCTCGACGCGGCTGCGAAGAAACCATCTCCGAGGAAACTGTCTCGACCCAACGTGGAGTCAGACAGCGGGTCTCAGAGAAAGTTCCGAGAGAAGTTCGTTCAGCCTCTGCTTCGATGAGCAGGGCTTACTTCTTCTCTTCCTCTCCGCCCGCCCCGGCCTCTTCCATGGCCGCGCGGTTCTTCGCCTCTTCTTCCATCTTCTTCTGCTCGGCGGCGGACTGCTTGTTGAACTCGATGATCTCCTTGATGTCGAAGATCCGGCCCCGCTTGCAGCCCTTGTCCTTCTTGGCCTTCGCGCCCAAGCAGTCCTTGTCGGCCTTCGTCGGGACGGCGGTCACGTCCTCCACCGCCTCCGCGAACTCGGCCTTGCCCTGAGCCTTCTTGGCAAACTCGTCGAAGAGCTTGATCGAAGCCTCGAGGGCCGCGTTTGCGTCCTTGCCTGCCTTCGCCTTGTATTCCTGGGTCAGGATGGCGTGGTTGAAGAACGCCTCCGGACGACCGGCGTCCAGCGTCTTGGCCTTCTCGATGAGCTGCTCCGCCTCGGCCAGCTTCTTGTCGCCGTCCGGAGCGTTGTCGATCTGGCCGCGCAGCGCGAGCGCCAGGCCGAGGTGGGCGTCGTAGTCGGTCGGACGCAGCTTGATCGCCGCGCGATACGCCTCCTCCGCCTGCTGGAACCCGCGGAACATCATGTTCACGGCGGCGTAGTTCATGTGTGCTTCGAAGAAGGCCGGGTCGGCCTTGCGGGCCGTTCCGAACGACTGCACCGCACGGTTCAAGTCGCCCGCTTCCACCGACACAAGACCTGCGGTGTTGTGGATGGGCGCGTAGCCAGGGTTCTTGCGGACCGCTTGCGACGCGACGAGGAGCGACAGGTCGAGCGCTTGCGAGTCGACCTTCTGCTGATCGGCGCCGCGGGCGAACGTCGTGCGCTTCTTGCCGACGTTCTGCTTCGCGCGCTCGAGGTAGTAGATGGCGAGCTGGTTGAACGCCGGCATGTAGCCGTCGTCGACGGCGAGCGCGCGCTGCAGGTTCTTCTTCGCGCGCTCGAAGTCGTTCGCGCCTTCCTTGTCGGCGGCGTTGCTGTTGCGCTTCATTTGGAGGCGCGCGATCTCGACGAGCGCCTCCACGTTCTGGAACTCGCTGTCGGCGACCGCGCGCTCGAACTCGGCCATGGCCTTGTCGATCGCTGCGTCGTTCGAAGCGGCGAGGTCGAGGCGCGCGAGCTGGACGCGGGCGCGGTGCGCCTTCTGATCCTTCTCGAGCACCTGCGTGTAGTACTTGCGAGCCTCCGCCACGTTGCCGCAGCGGTGGTAGGCGACACCGGCGTTGTAGATGGCGGGCGCGAAGAACTTGTCTTGTTTGTCCGCCGAGTCGAGGAAGGTCTGCGCGACGGCCGCGCAGGTCGCCTCGCTCCAGTCGCCGGCCTTGTCGTGCCGCTCGAGCTCGGCGAGGCCTTGCGCGTATTTGTCGGCTGCTTCCTTGTTGACGACGTTGCCCTTGTCGTCCTTCGGGCCGCCCTTGCCGTTCGGCCCATTGGGGCCGTCCGTCGCGCTGGAGCAGGCCGCCGCCAGGAGGGTGACCGCGAGGAGGCTGGTCTTGAGGATGCTGGTCTTCATGATGAGGCTCCTCACTTCTTCTTCGCCTTGCTGAGAGCGTCGTCTTCCTTGCTTCCGCCAGCCGGCGCGGCGGGCGCGGCGGCCTTCGCAGGCGCCGCCCCCGGCTTGTCGGCAGCGGCGGCCGGCTTGTCGGCCGCGGGGGCCGGCTTGTCGGCCGGCTTCTCGGGAGCCTTCGGCTGCTCACCAGCCCACGGCGTCCCGTCCATGTTGAGCGGCACCGCGCGCTCCGTCAGACCCGAGCCGAGGCGGTTCGGGGCGCTGCGGAACTCGTCGATGAGGTGGTACTCGGCCGGGTAGGTCTTCGACAGCCAGGCCTCGCAGCTGCGCGAGAAGTCGTCGAAGTACTGGTACTTGACCGAGAGGTCGAGGCACGTCTTGTACGCGCCCTTCGCGGCCTGCTTGTCGGGCTCGCTCGCCTCGTCGAGAGCCGAGTAGTAAGCCCCGCGGATCTCCTCCCAGAGGAGGTCACCGTACGGGCTCGGGCCGTTCTGCTTCCAGTCCTTCGGGATGGGCGCCGCGCGGAACTCGGCGACGAACTTGCCCTTCATCTGACCGACGCGGGAGCCGGCGGCGATGACCCAGCGCGGAGGAGCAACCGGCTGGAGGCCCAGGATCTTCTGGTACTCCTTGTCGGCTTCTTCGATCGCGGCGCGCTTCTTCTTCTGCCAGTCCGCGACCTTCTCCTTGACGAACTTCTGGACCTCGGCGCGTTCGCCAGAGCCCTTGTACTCGGGGAAGGCGATCTTATCGACCGCGGCCTTCTTCTCCTCGGCGAAGAAGAAGTACGCCTCACCGACCGCCTCGAGGGTCTTCGCGAGGCGGCGGAGCTTCTGGGCTTCGCCCTCCTCCGCGCCGCCGGCCTTCTCGACTTCCTTCACGCCCGCCGCCGGGTCCTTCCAGAAGCCGCGGACCTTGTCGTATTCGCCGCGCGCCTGCGTCTTGGAGCCGAGCTTGTCGTAGACGCGAGCGAGGAGCGCGTGCGCCTGGATCTTCACGTCGGCCGTCGCGTTCCGGTCGATCTGCCCGATGGCGCCGGAGAGGCGCTTGCGGGCGTTCGCCCAGTCGCCGCGGTCCGTGTAGTGCGCGCCGATCGCGAAGGCGATCTGTGCCGCTTGCTGGGCGCGGTTCGAGAAGTTCTTACGGAAGAGGTCCTCGTCCTTGATCGCCTGGTCCTCCTGGCCGAGGCCGAGGCGCAGGACGATGGCGTCGGAGAGGGCCTGCGGCGCCTTCTCGTCCTTCGGGGACTCCTGAGCGAAGCGCTCGTACCAAGCGGCCGCCTCGTCGTAGACCGCGATGGCCTGGTAGTTACCACCGATCTCGTACACCGCCTTCTTGGCGAGCGCGGTCTCGTGGAGGTTGTACTTCGGGTTGATCAGGATCTTGCGGACCGCGATGCTCTTCGCGAGGAGGCGCGCAGCCTGGAAGGCGCGGGCCGCGTTGTAGAGCACCTCTTCGTTGCGTGCGCAGGCATCCTTCTGGTTCTTCTCGCACGGCTCCTTGCCGTACTTCTCCCAGATGTCGAGGTACTTCTGCGCGCCGGCGCGGCACTTCTCGATCGCGTTGGCGCCGCCGCCGTCGCACTCCTTGACCGTGGCCTCGGCGCTCAGACGCTCGACGTCGCGCTGAACGCGGAAGAAGACCGAGCACTGCTCTTCGTTCTGCGCCTTGCGGTTGCCTTCGCAGTAGAGCTTGATGAACTGCGGCGTGTCCTTGGCGATGTCGTCGATACAAGCCGACTTGGTCGGCTCGAGACGCGTGCCGAGGATGTTCGCGGCCTCGAGGTAGAGGTTCGCGGCGAAGACGCCGACTTCCTTGTCGGAGTGGTTGATGGCGACGTCGCGGAAGCCGAGCGCTGCCTCCTCCCAGTGGCGCGCCTCGAACTGCGTGCGCGCGCGGGCGTACTTCACCTCGACGAACTGATCCATCGCCTCCTTGTTCCCGCTTTCCGGCTGGATGTAACAAAGGTAGCGATTGAAGGCCGTGAGCATGCCCTTCTGCTCACCGGAGTACTCCTTCGGCTTGAAGACGTCGGCGTTGACCGGCTTCGCCTTGGGGTCCTTCTTCTTGTCGTCGGCGCCGGGCATGTTGCCCGTGCCCTTCTTGTCCTCGCCGCCCTTGTGCCGCTCCGTGTAGATGTTCTGGTAGCAGAGCACGGCGGCGAAGGCGGCCTCGGGGGCCTGCGGGCCCTTCGGGTCCTCGGCGACGACCGAGTCGAAGGCCGGACCACAACGCTCCCAGTCCTGCTGGAAGTAGAGCAAGTCCGCCATGGCGTACTTGATCTTCATGATGTCCGGCCAGTCCTCCTTCACGATGCGCGGGAAGGTGAACTTGGCGAAGTCCTCTTGCTTGAAGTTCTGGGTGACCTTCTCGTAGAGGTCCGCCGCGAGCTTCATGGTCTTCTTGTCGCCGGTGCCGCGGACGCCGCCCGAGCCGACGGCCTCGAGGTGCCACGCCATCGCGGTCTCGGCCAGCGTGCCGGCGGTGATGTTGCCGCACTTGACCTTCGCGTCCGCCGGCGAGCTGCCACCGAGGAACTCCTTGTAGACGTCCATCTGGCGGCCGAGGACCTTGACGATCTCGTCCTTGGCGCCGGACTTCTTGGCCATCGTCGCCTCGGCGATGTGGCCGTGGTACTCGCACCACTTCGCGCCCTTGTCTCGGCCCATGAGGTCCGTGTAGAGCGCGATGCCTTCGTCGTAGTGGCCGGTATCGAGGTAGTTGATACCGAGCTCATCCATCATCTTGAAGGTCTTGTCGTTGTCGCCGCCGCTGTCACCGCTGATCGGCTTGAAGAAGTTGTAGGCCTTCTTCGGGTCGCCCCAGAGCGCGTACACCGGGATGATGTCGCGGCGGGCCGAGGTGGCGAGCTGCGTGGAGTTCGGCAGGTTCGAGAACTTCACGCCGTAGTCGATGACCTTCTTGAAGGAGTCGACGGCCTTCTCGTAGTCGCCCTGGTTCCAGTGGACGTACCCGAGCTTGTAGAGCGCGTAGCCGTACAGCTTGTTGTCCGGCGGCGGGTACTTCGTCACTTCCTCGTAGGACTGCTGCGCGAAGCCCCACTTCGACGGGTCGCTCTGCGCTTCCTGGAAGAAGAGCTCGCCGAAGGCGAGGTAGGCGTTCGGGCGGTACTTGGAGGTCTTCCAGTTGTCGACGAGCTCGAAGTAGACCTTGCGAGCGTTGTCGAGGTCCTTCGCCTGCTCGTACTCGTAGGCGAGGTAGTAGAGCACCTCGTCGCCGCAGCCCTGGCTCTTGGTCGGGTCCTGCGTGTTCGGCTGGAGGCACCACTTGGAGTAGTTGCTCTTCAGGAACGAGTAGTACTTGATCGCGCTCTTGCGCGCGGTGCCGACGACGGCCTTCGCCTTCTGGGCCTTGTTGGCCTCGTCCGTCGCGGTCTTCGAGTCCTTCTTGCGCTTCGCGTCCGCCGAGCGGATTTCGCTCTCGGTCTGGTCGCGGAACGCGGCGGCCTCGAGCTCGACGTAGCCCTCGGCCAGACGCCGCGCGAGCTTCGGGCGGTCCGGCGAGTTCTTCTTGGTCGAGGCGAAGAGGCTCTCGAGGTTCTGCAGCTCGGTGACGAGCAGCTGCCTCGACTTCTTCTGCATCTTGGCCTTGCGCTCGTCACGCTGCGCAGCGGCCGCGATGTCCTTGGGGTTTTCCGGCTTGAGCTTGTCATCCCGCTTCTTCAGGCTGACGGCCTGAGGTGACGACTTGAAGCTGACCTGCGGCTTCTTGCCGGACGACGCTTTGAGGGTGCCCGCGGGGCAATCCTTCATGGCCGCCTGGGCTTCTGCCGAGATGCACTGATCGGCGGCGCTCGCGCTGCCGACCACCGCTCCCGTACCCAAGCCTACCGTGGCGACTGCGGCGAGCGTCGCCGCAGCACGGAGGATACGAGTCCCGTAGTTCGACTGATTCATCCTTAACGTCTCCGTCCCCTCAGACGCGCGCAAAGCGCGAAGTCTTGGATATGCGAGGCGCTGCAGCCAAGACAGCTGCGTTGGCGCCACGGCCGACACGCCACACTGCCCTCACCCCAACCCCGCTCCCAGAGGGAGCGGGACTCCTCACCCACCCCCTCTCCGGCACGGAGAGGGGGCCGGGGGGTGAGGAGACCACGGGGAGAAAGCGCTTCGAAATCAACCTTGTCTCAGCTCCACCGAGACCTATTTTTTGCACTTCGAGACGACGACCTGGCGGTAGAAGCCCAGCTCGTCACGCCAGTACTCGCCGTCGAACGGCCAGAGGACGTGCTCCTCGTCGGGCGAGACGATGCCGAGGACATCGGTCTCTTCCTTCGACATCTTGTCCTTGATGACCGCCTCCTCGAGACGACCACGCTCGGCGTTCACGACGTCGATGACGATCTTCTGGGCGTTGCGGAGGTGTTCGTTGAGCTCGTCGAGGTACCGCTGGTAGCGGTCGCGGGCGAGCGTGCCGGCGTTCCGGACCGCGATCTCCTTCGCGAGATCGAGCGAGTCGGTGATGTCGGCGCCGAGATCCGAGCTCTGGAAGCCCGGCGGCATCTTCTTGAAGAGCTCCGCCTCCTTGTCGAGGACGCGGACGTACTCGATGTTGCGGAGGAGCTGGCGATCGGAGAGCGCATTCTCGACGATCGGCTTGATGTTGGGCTTGAGGTTCGCCTTGCCGTCGCGCACGTCCTTGAGGAAGGTGAAGAACTTCTGCCCGCTCTCGTCATCCTTGTACTGGTTGAGGATGGCCTCGAGCTCCTTCTGGATGGGCTCGTACTTCTGCTTCATGCGCGCCACGACCGTGAGCGCGTCCTGGTACTGGCAGACGGTGAAGTAGATGACGGAGGTGATGACCTGCGCCTCGGGGTAGAACGAGTTCGGGAAGTAGGGTGACTCGATCGTGTGGATGTTGCCGAGCGCGTGCGGGTAGTCGCCGGCCATGAAGTACGCCCACGACTGCTCGAAGAGCGCGTCGAGCCAGTACTCGCTCGCGACGTCGACGCGGTTCCAGTACTTGACCGCGGCCGACAGCTTCTTGGGGTCGATCTTCGGCACGTTCGACTCGTCGAGCCGGACGGAGGCCGAGTAGAAGGTTCGCGCCATCGAGAGGTTCGCGAGGTCCTTCATGCGGGCCTCGTCTTCCACGCCTTCGACGCCGGCGTCGATCGCGTCGATGATCGACTGGAACGACTTCACGGCCGGCACCGACTGGCGGCGCTGCACGTACGAGATGCCCTCGAAGAACTTCGCCTGGACGAAGTAGGGGCTCTTCTTGTCGACCTTCTCGAAGAGCTGGATGGCCTCGTCGTAGCTGCGGGCGCGGTACTTGTAGCGGCCGAGCAGGTAGTTGAGCTGCCAGTAGAGGTTCTCTTGCTGGGGGTTCTTGAAGCGCTCGATCTGGTCCTGGTCGTACTTGCCGACGCGCTCGACGATGTCCGCGGGCTCCGGGAGCTGCGTCGCGAGGCGCGCGAGCCAGAGGAGCGTCTCGTTGAACTTCAGGTGGTTCGGCTTCTCCGCGATCTGGCTGAAGATGCCGTAGCTCGCCTGGTAGAACTTCAGGTTGTAGAGCGCGATCGCGAGGTGATACTGCGCGATCTGCTTGTTGCCCTCGTCGTCACCGGTCTCGCCCGCGGTGACCTTCTTGAGGGCAAGGGCAGCCTCTTGCCACTTGCCGCCGTCGAAGAGGCGCTTGGCCTGGGCGCCCTCTTCGGTCATCTCGCCGGCGCTGACGGGCCCCTCGTCCTCCGCGGCTTTCTTGCCACCCTTCTTGGGATCGGCTTCTTCCTCGTCATCGAGATCGATGACTTCTCCCTTGCCTCCGCCTTTCTTGTCGCCACCCTTCGCCGGCGCCCCCTTCCCTTGCGCTTCCGCATCGGAAACGGGCGCGGCAACGACCGCCGCGGAGAGGGCTGCCACAAGGCCCAGTCGAGCCAGAACATTCGCAAAGCGCATGCGCATCGTCGTTCCTCGCTTTTTCACATGCGACGCATGTGAACAGAAAACATCGTCAAGCGACGTGAGTGGGAGGCACCAATCGGAATTCGCGAATCAGAGGCGGCAAAAGAGCCCGAAGAGGGGTCGGGTCGGAGCCGTAGCGCCCTCGAGGTGGGCTGAAGGCGCGGAGGAAAACTGGCTACCAGCGCGAAAAGACAAGCAAATTCAAAGAGTGGCCGAAGCGTCGGCAGATGGTACTCATCGGGCGGAAGGCCTGTCAACGCCGAATCCATGGGGGACGACGCCGTGCAGGGAGCGCTTGACCCCTCTCGCGCGGATTGAGTAGTGTCGCCAGCACCGAGCGCCCACGCATGTCGTGGGTGGCCGAGCGCCGCCCTTACTGCAGTACCTTCGCATTCTCGAGCAGTTGTGCCTGTTCTTCCCCCGGAGCCAGAACCGGGCCGCGCGTTTCGCGGAATGAAGGAGCTCGCCCCACGATGACTCGTCGCATCCTCAAGAGCGTGTTCGCCGTTGTGTCGGTCGTTGGTCTCGGCCTGGTGCCCTCGTGTCAAACGGGCGGCATCGGCGATCCCTGCACGCCGGAGGACGAGTTCAACGCTGCGTTCTCCGGGTTCAAGGTGACGCAAGAGAACATCGAGTCTCGATCGTTCCAATGCGAGAGCCGCATCTGTCTCGTGAACCACTTCCAGGGCCGCCTCAGCTGCCCGCTCGGCCAGCTCGCCAAGCAGGCGTGCACGCCCGGCGGCAGCGAGTGCACGGGAGAAGGGGAAGAGTGCTCGAAGGCGGGCACCTTCGCCCCCGACTGCACCAGCGACGACACGTCGCTGTGCGGCGGGCTCAAGGGCACCTGCAACAAGGGCGGCTTCTGCGAGTGCGACCCGGACGCCGGCGCCGCGGCTTGCCCCGCCGGCTACGCGTGCGACGGGGACACGAAGCAGTGCACCCAGTACGTCTGCCACAAGCCGGGCAACTGCCAGGACGAGAACGGCTCGGCGGAGTCGAACGCCAACAAGGACTGCTGCATCCCCGGCACCGACACGCCGGTCGCCGCCCAGGTCTGCGGTCAGTGCGCGGACGATGGCGGCCGGTCGGGCGCTCGCGCCGTCTACTGCTCGTGCCGCTGCGGCGTCGCGGAAGGCCAGGAGCAGGACGACAACTTCAACTTCTGCTCCTGCCCGGACGGCTTCGTCTGCGCCGAGGTCCGCCCCGACGTGGGCATCGGCGACCCGCAGCTCGCCGGCAAGTACTGCGTCAAGCAGGACGACAGCCTCCTGGCCGGCGACTGCACGCAGGAGCCGAGCGACAACTGCAAGATCAACGTGGCGGACGCCGAGCTGAAGTGCGGCAAGGTCGTGGGCGCGTTCGACAGCGAGAACTGCTCCGGCGAGTTCTGACCGACCGCCGAGCCAGCGGCCTCTACCGAACGAAGCCGGATGGCCACGACCTCACCCCCCAAGCCCCCCTCACGGGGCGAGGGGGGTGATGTTTTTCGGGAGCTGCCGGCGTCACACGTCCTGGGCAAGCGCGCCGAAGAGGCGGCTGTCGCGGCCCTGCTAAATGACGGCTATGTGATCCTCGGGAGGAATGTCCGGGTCAGCCGCCTCGAGATCGACATCGTCGCCCGCCTCGGGCCCGTAGTCGTGATCGTGGAGGTGCGGACCCGCGGCGCGGGCGCGTGGATCAAGGCGCTCGACTCGCTCGACTGGAAGAAGCGCGCGCGCGTGAGGAAGGCCGGCGAGGTGCTCTGGCGCAAGCGCTTCAAGAGCGACCTCACCCTCGAGCGCATGCGCTTCGACGTGGTCGCGGTCACGTTCGACGACCGCGACCAGCCCCACGTCGAGCACCTCAAGGCCGCGTTCTGAGTCTCCCCCTCGCGCAGCGAGGGGGCCCGGGGGGTGAACGAGCGGCACCTGCGTCATCGAGCACGATGACGGTGCCAGCTTCAGCAGAGGGCTAGGGCTCGAGCTTGGACTGCATCTCGGCGCGCAGCTCCTTGAGCTTCTCCGCACCGGAGCTCGACTTGCCGCCCTCGAGCTCCTCGATGATGGCGCTGATCTTGTCGATCTCTTCCTTCTGACCGGCGCGCAGGGTCTCGACCATCTGCTCGAAGACCTCGAAGAAGTGCACGAGCTCGTCGCCCTTGCGGAGCCGCTCGCGGACGACGAGCTTGCCCTCCCCCACCTGGCGGAGCAGCCGCTTCATCTTGAAGATGGGGCCGGCGATCTTGTGCGTGAAGACGATGCCCGCGACGCCGATGCCCAAGACGAGGACGAGGAGCGCGAGGACCAGCGCGGTGGCGAGCTTGGCTTGGCGCTTCTCCACCTCCACCTTCTGGCTCTCGAGATCCTTGGCGCGGTCGGCGAGAAACTTCGCGTCCGCCTCGAGCTTCTTCTGCTCGTCTTTCAGGCGATCCTGATCCTTCGCGGCGTCCTTCCGGAAGGTCTCCAGCATCTCCGGGCTGTCCGCGTAACAGGTCTCCATGGTCGAGGTGACGACCTGGTTCACCTTGTCCGACTGGACGATGACCTCTTTGCCGCGCTCGACGGTCTTCTTGCCTTGCTCGACCGTCTCCGTTCCCTGCTGGACCGTGAGCTGGCTCTGCTCGCCGATCTCCTTGCTGGCCCGCCAGAGCAGGAGCCCGAGGCCGGCGGAGAGCACCACGGCGATGCCGACGAGGAGGGACGTGTATTTGAGCTGGAAATGAGGATCGAGAAGGTAGTTCTTGAAGCTCCGCTTGTAACGGGGCGCAGGCTGACTCTTCCCCTCGTCGCTCATTTTTGGGCTCCCATCCTACCAGGGTGGGGTGACTGGCGCCTATTTCCTAGCTTGAACCGTACTGTACGGAGTCCAGCGAGCTGGACGGAGTACAGGGAGGTCCGACGAAGCGCAGCGAAGTCGAACGTTCTTCCTGTGGATTCACCCCCCCGGCCCCCCTCACTTCGTGAGGGGGGTGAGGAGCGGAGAGGCAACTCCCCCCTCGACGGAGTCGAGGGGGGACGGGGGGGTGAAATCATGGCAAAACCGTCATTTTGAGAGATGACCGTTCGGTCTTGGCAACAGGTCAGAGCGAAGCGGCGACCTTGAGGAATGACTCCACGGCCGTCTCCGCCGCCATGCCCATGAGGACGTCTTCGCTCGCCTTATCCTCGCTGGGAGTTCCTTCTTGCTTCAGCTTGGGGCCGAACTCGGCCTTCAGCGCCTTGTCCGGGTACGTCCACATCGTGACCTTGAGCTGAACGCTGAGGTTGCCTCCCGAATAGTTGAACGGCTCGACCGAGGCGATGAGGAGGTAGCCGGTGAGCTTCTTGTTCTTCACCACATCCTTGCCCTGCGCGGCCGTCTCGGCTCGAGGCGCCACCGCGCAGGCCGGGGTCGCCAAACACTTGGCCTGCATCGCCTTGCGCACGACGCCTTCGATCTCGACCGCGCCCCGCTTCGTCTTGTTCGTGACCTGGATGGCCAGGTAGTACTTCGCGTTCGCGCCGGGCGGCGGCGGGTCGCCTCCGAGGATGATCTTCTCGATCGCCTTGTCGAAGGCGCTGATGACAGCAGCGTCCTTCTCCTTGCCCTTCGCGTCCTTCAGGCAAGGCTTGCCGCTGTCGAAGCCGAGCTTGCCGAGGCCTGCCGCGGCGGCCATCTTCACGGTGTTGTTCACGTCGGAGAGCGCGCCGCAGAGCGGCGGCACGGCCGCCTTGTCGCGCGACGCGCCGAGCGCGAGCGCCGCCTGCGTCCGGACGCGGAAGTCATCGGACTTGAGCTGCTTGATGAGGTCGTCGATCTTCCCGGCGAGCGCGTCTTTGCTCCACCCCACGACGAGGCAGAAGCACACGATCGCCAGGAGCAACCCCCGGGTGCACGCCGACGTGGGCATCGTTTTCACCATACACGAAACGATCGGTAGGACGGCGCCCCGAAACACCGCTTCAGATCCGGCAGCAGAAACTCGGAACGGCGCTGCGATCGGTCGCCTCTTTGACCACCCCTTCGGACTCCACCCACCGAGGTCGACGCAGACCATTTCTGGAGATAGGTTGACCACCGGTGTCGACCTCTCGCTCCGCGCTGTGTTTCCTGATGGCGCTCATCGCCCTGGTCTGGACACTCGAGGCCGAGGCGGTGAAGGTGCGCGTCCGTGGCGGGAGCTCGGCGAAGCTCGTCGCGCTCGAAGGTAACGGCGAGGTGACGCTACGTGGGCAGGTCGTGGACGACGTCGGCGCGTCCATGGGTCGGATCGGCATTCGGATCGAAGCCCTCGGGCCGGGTGACAAGGTCGAGAGGATGGGCGCTCCGCGTGCCTGCCCCGGAGACGAGGCCTTCGGGACGGTTCGCTCGGACGGCGACGCCTACGTCGTGACCACCGATGATCGCGGCGTCTTCTGCGTGCGCAAGCCGGGCAGCGCAGCCGGCCTTCGATTCCGCGCGCGCTTCGTGGGGAACAACCTCTTCGAGGGGACCGACCTGGCCATCACGCCCACGGCCGAGGGCGAGGACCGAGCCGAGACGGTGCTGCGCTTCGACTCGGCTCCGACCACGATCGATCTCGACCGCGAGAGCGTCACGTTCACGGTCTCCTTGAAGGTCGATCGCGACGATGCCGCGCGCCTGGTCGCCAACGTGAAGCGCGACGGCCACGAGATCACGCTGGTGGACGAGCGCGGCGAGACGGTGGCGCGCACCACGACCGGCGGAGACGGCCGCGCGCGCTTCGACGTCCCCACCAAAGGCCTGGGCGGGCCAGGGCTCGGCGAGCTCGTCGCGCAGTTCGCGGGCTCGCCGCAGCTCGCCTCATCGCGCGCGAGCGCGTTCGTGACGCGCGTGGCGTCGACCCAGCTCGAAGCGCCGGCGTCGGTCGGCGGCGACCCCGACAGCGGGATCGAGATCGACGTCGAGGTGAACACCGCCCGCGGCGGAGTCGACGGCGGGATCGTCGAGGCCGTTCAAGGCGACGCGAGCATCGGCGCCGGTCAGGTGGAGGACGGCCGCGCGCGCGTCGTCGTGTCGTTTGCGGGCGGCGCGGCGACGACCGTGCCGATCACGCTTCGCTACGTTCCTTCCGCGCCCTTCTACGTGCCTGGACCGCCCGCGACGGTGGATGTCCGAATCGTGGGCCCCAGCGCGTGGCGGCAGGCCCTCCTCGCCGGTGTCGGTCTCGGACTCGCAGCCTGGATCGTGCTGAAGTGGCGCCGCGCGCCGAAGGCCGAACGGACCGACTCCGTGTTGCCTCCTCCGCCTTCGGGCCGGCCCGAGATCTTGGTCCTCGATCGACCGTCGGGGCTCAAAGGATGGCGCGGCGTGGTGACCGATGCCCACGACGGCTTCCCGATCGTCGGCGCCGAGCTGCGTATCGTGGTCCCCACCTTCACCGGACGCGGGGTCCTGGCCGAGACCAAGACCGACGCGGAAGGAACGTTTGCGCTCGAGGTCGAGGCCCCTCGCGAGGCTCGGCTGGTCGTGGAGGGTGAGCTCCACGCCACGTATGAGCAGCCCCTGCCGAGCCCCTCGGTGCTCCGGGTCGCCCTCGTGACCCGGCGCCGCGCGCTGCTCGACCGCTTGGTTCGTTGGGCCAAGTCCCGGGGGATGCCCTTCGACTCGTCGAAAGAGCCCACCCCCGGGCACGTCCGGCGGGTGGCCGCCCGCAACGGGACCCCGAACGTCGAGGCCTGGGCCTCGAAGATCGAGCACGCGGCCTTCGGCCCGGAGGCGGTCACCCGAGCGGTGGAACAAGAGGTCGCGCAGGCCGAGCCTTCCGCCCGCGACCGCCCCGCTTCCCTCGAAGGCGGCGCCCCGTGACCAACTGAGGGCTGACAGCCGAAAATTGAGAACATATAGTCGGCCGGACCAAGGAGCCCCGTGGACCCCATTCTGATTGTGGTCATCGTCGTGGTCGCGCTCGCCGCGGTCTGGTTCCTCTTCCTGCGAAAGAAAGAGGAGCCCGCGCTGCCCGAGGCCGAGCAGAGCCGTCCGCTTCCGCCGAAGGCGGCGGACAAGCCGTCGGCTGCTGCGAAGGCGCCCGAGAAGAAAGAAGAGAAGCGCGCTCCGGAGAAGGCGACGCCTCCGCCGCCTCCCCCGTCGGAGAAAGCCAAGCCGGCCCCTGCGCCGGCGGCGGCTGCCGAGGAGGAAGAAGAAGAGGAGGAAGAGGTCCCGGTCGAGGTCGAGCCGGCGCGAGGCGCCGCACCGAAAGCGCAAGCGCCGCTGAGCCGCCGCGCCAAAGATGTCGCCGGCCTTCGCAAAGGGCTCACGCGCGCCCGCGAGTCGGAGGGCTTCTTCGGCCGCTTGAAGGCCGTCTTCGCCGGGAAGAAGGAGATCGACCCCCAGCTCGTCGAGCAGATCGAAGAAGTGCTCCTCACGAGCGACGTCGGCGTCAAGACGACCGAAGGCTTGGTCTCTTCCATCAAGGAGTCGCTCTCGAAGGGCGACCTCAAGAGCGAAGACAAGGTCTGGGAAGCGCTGCGAGCCAAGGCCCGCGAGGTCGTGGACATCGGCGGAGGCGGCATCGCCCTCAGCGCCTCGCCGACGGTGGTGATGGTCGTCGGCGTGAACGGCAGCGGCAAGACGACCACGATCGGCAAGCTCGCGACGCGGCTCACGGGGGAAGGCAAGAAGGTCGTCCTGGCAGCAGGCGACACCTTCCGCGCGGCCGCCGTCCAGCAGCTCGTGGCGTGGAGCAAGCGCGCCGGCTGCGAGGTCGTCACCGGCGCGGACGGCGCAAACGCCGGGGCTGTGCTCTTCGACGCCGTCCAGAAGGCGAAGGAGATCGGCGCTGACGTGGTGCTGGCGGACACCGCCGGTCGGCTCCACACGAAGACGAACCTGATGGAGGAGCTCAAGAAGATTGCCCGGACGATGGGCAAAGCCCTCGACGGCGCGCCCCACGAGACCCTCCTCGTGCTCGACGCAACGAACGGCCAGAACGCGACGCAGCAGGCGGCGCTCTTCAAGGAAGCCCTGCCCCTCTCGGGCATCGTCCTCACCAAGCTGGACGGGACCGCCAAGGGTGGAGTGGTGCTCGGCATCTGCGCGGAGCACCAGATTCCGATACGTTACATCGGCGTCGGTGAGCGGCCCGACGACCTCCGCGACTTCAACGCGGAGGAGTTCGTCGAGGCGCTCCTCGGGAACGGAACCGAGAGCGAGGAGAAGGCCGCGTGACAATCGGGCCGCGGAGCGCCCACCTATTGCCCGGAGCCCGGCGGCTCGTGGGCCGGGTGGGCCTCCCGCACGGGTCGCCCCGCCGTCTTGCGCGAGGGTCGGCGATCGATAATCGCAGTTGATTCAACAAACTCGTGCGTGATATAGTCCGAGCGACTTTCAGCTTGACCTAATTCAGCTGTAAAATCAAACCTTTAGAAGACTCTGTAGCAACCCCCTCCCCCCTTGGCGTCGCCATCAACAAGGACGCCTGCAGCGCTGGTGGGCGGGGACCTGGGCCATATCGAAGTCGTTGACGACCCACACCTCCCCGGTGCGGGTCCGAGCCGAGGAAGCAACCTCAGCATGTCGTTGGTCTTTGGTCTGCTCGGGCATTCTGCCCAGCGGAAGGGGCGACGAGCCCCGGAGCGGAAGGGATGGCGATGAACCAGGCTCGCGTGGGGCTACTCGTTGCGGCCGCGCTGATGATGGTGCCGCTGACAGCGGCAGCCCAGCCCAAGCAACCAGCCAAGGCCGAGGACAAGAAGGCCGACGAGAAGAAGGCCGACGACAAAAAGGCCGAAGGTGGCGACCAAGCCGCGGGCGAAGGTGAGCCCGGTGGTGAGGGCACGCCCGCCGAAGGCGAAGGCGAGGGCGAGGGCGAAAAGCCGGAAGGCGAAGGCGAAGGAACGACGGGCGGCGGCTTGCAAGAGCTCTGCGCGATCGACCCGGACGCCTGCAAAGCCATCGACCTGCCCAAGGCTGCGGCCCGCGAGCTCGACATCGAGATCTACGCCGTGCAGCAGATCTACGCGCTGCGCCGGCTGCGGTTCGAGCTGAACCCGTACGTGGGTCTGACGATGAACGATCAGTTCGTCAGCCACACCGCGATCGGGCTCCAGACGAACTTCTACATCACGAACGTCATCGGTGTCGGCCTGAACGGCAACTACTACTTCAACAGCCCTTCGGAGTTCAACCGGCAGACCAGCCGGGCCGGCCGCATCGGGCAGTCGATCACCGAGTACCAGTGGAACGCGAACGCGAACTTCCTGTACGTGCCTGCGTACGGCAAGTTCGCTGGGTTCAGCGACTTCATCTTCCACTACGACCTCTACCTGCTCGGCGGCGTCGGCGCGATCTCGACGCGTCCGATCGCGGTCGTCGATCCCGACAACCGCACCTTCGACTGGAAGCCGAAGGTCACGTTCAACGTGGGCCTCGGCCTCCGCATCTTCTTCAACCGCTGGTTCGCGTTCACCGCTGAGCTTCGCGACTACATCTTCTTCGACGAGCTCGAGAACCAGACCATCGCGCAGGGCGTCGGGACCGACGGCCGTCCGGCAGCGCAGGATCCCGAAACTTGGTTGAGCGAAGACCTGAGCTTCACGAACAACGTGCAGGGTCAGATCGGGCTCTCCTTCTTCCTCCCGCCCACGTGGGAGTATCGGCTTCCCAAGTGAGGGTGACGGCGATGCTTGCGGAGAAAACCCTGATGCGATCCATTGCCACCGCGCTCGCGATCACGACTGTCGCCGCCACGGCCTTCTTCGCCGGAGAGGAAGAGGCCAGCGCGCAGGAGATCCAGCTCACCGGTCCGCTCGCCGGCGCCCCCGCCGTGCGCAAGCTCAGGCTGCACCGCGACGGTCGGTTCGAGGTCACGCCGAACGTCTCGTTCAGCCTCCTCGACGAGTACCAGCGCACGTACATGCCGGGGCTTCGGCTGCAGTACCACTTCTTCGACTGGCTCGGTCTCGCGGCCTGGGGCGGCTACGGCTTCCAGGTCACGACCGGCCTCGCCGACCAGCTGCAAGAGAAGGCGATCGACGAGCGGAACTGCGCGGGCAACCCGAACAAGAAAGAGTGCCGCCTCACCGCGGTCAACCTCACGCGGGGTAACCTCGCGGACGACCAGCTCGCTCGCATGCAGTGGGTCGCCGCCCCGGAGCTCCACTTCATCCCGTTCCGCGGCAAGATCGCGCTCTTCAGCGCGCTCTTCGTCGACACGGACATCAACATCTTCGTGGGCCCGGCCATCGTGGGCCTGCAGGAGCGCGCGGACTGCGGCAAGGACACGGACGGCAACTCGCTCGATCCGTGCTCCGGCAACTACAAGCTGGAGAGCCGCGTGACCGTCGCCCCGACATTTGGCCTCGGCCTGAACTTCTACCCGACCTCCATCTTCGGCTTCGGCGCGGAGTTCCGCGGGCTGCCGTTCGAGTGGAACACGGGCGGGTTCGACAACGCCGGCGGCGACCCCGACGGCGAGTTCCCCGATGACGCCGTCAACGGCGCCGACCGGGAGTTCAAGTTCAACAGCATGATCACGGTGAACCTCATCTTCCGGTTCCCCGACCTGCAGGTCTCCGAGTAGAGGCAAGAGGACAGGTTCGGGCTTCGGCCCGGAGGAGCTCGAGCGGGGCGCGCAGAAGCGAGCCCCGCTCGAGTGCATTTGGGCCGTCGATGACACGGAGGGGCGAGCCGGCACGTGTTCTGCTTCGCAGGGCTTGCGATCGTGTCTGCCCAGCACCATGCTGGGCGCCGCCGACATGGGCCTTTTCGACTTCCTGAAGCGCGGCTCCTCCCCTCCTCCCCCGGCGGAGGCAAAGAAGCAGCCGGCGAACAAGAAGGTCGCGCAGCTCGCGAAGATCGTCGCCGACAAGCGCGCCCAACCCTACGACCGCGGGGACGCGATCCGCGATCTTGCCGCGATGAAGACGGCCGAAGCAGCGGAAGCGCTGCTCAAGCGCTTCACCTTCTCCATCGACCCCTCCATCACCGACCAGGAGGAGAAGGAGAACGCCTTCGACGCCGTGGTGGCGGCGGGTCGCCCGATGCTCGAGCCGGTCCGGGAGTTTTGCCAGAAGGCGGAGGTCCTCACCTGGCCCCTCCGGATCCTGCACGCCATCCTCGACGACGACGAGTACCGCGACGAGCTCCTGCGGCTGGCGGAGTCGTTCGACACGGAGTACTCGCGCAACGTCGAGCCCAAGCTCCAGGTCGTCTCCGCCCTGCAGGACGTGAAGGGCGACGCCATCCACACGGCGCTCGAGCGCTTCTTCGACGACGCTAACGAGACCGTCAGGTTCCACGCCGTCCAGTCGACCTTCGCGCAGTCCCGCACGGAGAGCATCGAGCCCCTCCTCAAGCTGCTCGAGGCGGAGGAGTCGGTGCGCATCAAGAACAAGGTCTGCGAAGGCTTCGTCCTGAAGGGCTGGAAGGTCCCGGCGGGCTCGATCGCCACCGTGACGAAGGCGATCGTCGACCTCGACGACTACGTCCTCGACGCGAGCGGGGGGTTCTCGCGACGCTGAGCCCCGTGCGCGTTGACAGCGCAAGGCTCCATCCGCGACCATTCGGCCCGCGATGGTGGACCAACTCGTCGCGGCCGGGCGGCGGACGCCCGAGGCCGCGCTCGTGAAGCTCGGGCAGCTCCGCACGCAATTCGCCGCGGTCGCCGACACCTTCGACGACCAAGTCGCGGCGGAGCTCGGCGCGCAGCGGGCATCGGACGCGTGAGAGGTCGGGGCATCATCCAGGCCCGCGCGCTCGTCTGCGCGATGGGTCTCGCGGGGCTGACCCACTCGGGCACCGCCTCGGCGGTGGACGTCGAGCTGTCGTCCACGACCGCCGCGCAGAGCTACGACGTCGGGAGCCCGTGGGGGTACCGCCTCGAGCGCCGACGTCTCTTGCAGACGGTCGGCTTCAGCCTCTATCACCTGCAGGGGGACGCGAAGCCCGGCGAGCCCGACTACAACCTGCGGGTC
Source organism: Myxococcales bacterium (assembly GCA_016794345.1). Classification (GTDB taxonomy): domain Bacteria; phylum Myxococcota_A; class Polyangia; order Polyangiales; family Polyangiaceae; genus Xiheicaenibacterium; species Xiheicaenibacterium phototrophicum. The sequence continues at coordinate 68,302 of JAEUKE010000138.1, read as the reverse complement.
CTCGGGAGAGTCGACGCGGATTTTGGCATCGGCAACCAGCTTCCGTCCGACCAGGCCGACGCCGAGACGAGCTTCGACGTCGCGCGCGGGAGCAACTTCGTGCCCGGCCTCGCGATCGCGCGGTTCGATCTGATGTACGCGTACATCGAGGGAAAAAACCTGGCCGACGGATGGTTGGGGTTCAAAGCAGGGCGCCAATACGTGACCGACGCGCTCGGCTGGTGGTCTTTCGACGGCGGCCTCGTGAGGGTCTCGACGCCCTTTTATCTCGACGTCGAGGCCTACGGCGGGCTGGAGCAGCGCGGAGGGCTGCCGCTCTCGACGAGCCGCTACGAGAGCCAGGGTGTCTGGCGTGGCGCGCGCGCGGGCTTCGACGAGGCGGAGGGTCCGCGCTCGAGCGACTACCCGTCGTACCAGTTCGCCGCGGTCGCGCCCGCCTTCGGCGCTGCGCTCGAGAGCGCGGGGCCGAGCTGGGTTCACGCGCGGCTCTCCTACCGGCGCGTCTACAACACCGGGGAGGCGTTCACGAGCCAGTTCCCCGTGCCGGCCGGCGGCGGCTACCCGACCGTCGACGGTCTGCGCCTCTCGAGCGAGCGCGTCGGCTGGGCCGGCTACGTCAACAAGCCCGATCTCGGCGGCCTCAAAGGCGGCCTCTCCTACGACCTCTACAACGAGACCTTCGCGACCGCGTACGGCGGGGTCGAGGTCTACGCAGGGGACAAGGTCACGATCGGCGCCGACGCCGATCACTACAGGCCGACCTTCGACGCGGACTCGATCTTCAACTGGTTCACACACGAGCCTTCGACCACGGCGACCGGGCGCGTCGCCGTCCGCTTCACGAAGGAGATCGATCTCGCGGCCTCGGGCGGCGCGCGGCTCTGGGCGACCGAGGGCGATCCGGAGGAGCTCGGAGGCATCCAGTGCCGCGCGCTCAACCTCCCGAAGGACTGCTTCGAGACCGCCGTCGTCGATCCGACGAAGGTCGATCCCATCAACGCTGGGCCCTCCGGGACACGCCTCGCAGACGTGACGAGCGCGGACGAGAACCGACCCACCGTCTACGAGGTGGACGGCCTCGGACAGCTCGCCGCGCGTTACCGGAGCACGCTGGGCTCGGTGGAGCTCCGCAGCATGGTCCAGGCCGGCGCGCGCGGGCACCGGGTCGGCGGCGACGCCGGCGGCGAGAAGCTCTTCGACGGGGGACGCTACGCGCTCGGCGGCCGCTTCTCGGTGTACGACTTCACCGATCCGCGCGCCGAAAACGACCACACGACGAGCTTCGGCTACGTCGTCGGGGGCGGGTACAAGCCGATCGACATCACGCGGCTCGGCGCCGAGTGGGAGCACGACATCAACGCGCGCGTCGGCCAGCGGTTCCGCGTGCTCGCGCGCCTCGACATCCTCTGGGTCAGGTGAAGACGTTGCCGAGCCGCCTCCCCCGCCCCCTCGCCTCTCTCGCCCTCCTGCTCGGCGCGCTCGCGCTCGCCGTGGCGCTCGGCGTGTGGCTGCCGGCAGCGGAAGCCGACGAGGCTCCCGCGTCGCCGAAGCTCCCCGCGGCCGCTCCCAAACAGCGCTCCGGTCTCACGCCCCTGCCCGACGGCGAGCCGGTCCCGCTCGCGTGGATGCCGCCGGGAGCGGACGTGAGCCCCGTCCCGAGCGACGAGATCTTCCCGCCCCAGACGCTGGCGCTCCGCTTCAACCACAAGAAACACGTCAAGGAGCTCAAGCTCTCCTGCAAGAGCTGTCACCCCGCACACGGGAGCGAGGAGGCGACCGACCGCCTGCTGCCCGCGCCCGAGAAGACGTGTGACGCCTGCCACGACGTCAGCCACGCGGATCTCAACCGCGTCGTGGCGGGCAAGGAGGAGAGCGGGCAGTGCAGCTACTGCCACCTCGGCGACAACGCCGGAGCGACGGGGCGCGTCGCGCGCTTCGTCTTGCCCCCGCCCAACCTCCGCTTCAACCACAAGAAACACCTCGATCGAAACGTCGGCTGCGCCCAGTGTCACGGCAGGATCGAAGAGCTCGAGCTCGCCACGCGCGAGCAGCTCCCGCGAATGGCGGGCTGCTTCGGCTGCCACGGCCTGCCGGTGCCCGCGCGGGGAGAGGCGCGCGGCGAGTGCACCACCTGTCATCTGACAGAACAGTCAGGAAAGATGATGGTGGAGTTCGCGACCGGTCAGCTCCTTCCCCCGGACTGGCTCCACCTGTCCGGCCACACGCCCGACTGGATCGAGCGACACAAGTCTGTCGCCGGGACCGACAGCCAGTACTGCGCGAGCTGCCACCAGGAGGAAGACTGCGCGGCCTGCCACGACGGGCGCATTCGCGACCGGCGGGTGCACCCGAACGATTGGATCACCATGCACCAGACGGCCGCGCGCCTCGACAACCCCCGGTGCACGAGCTGCCATCAAGAGACGCAGTTCTGCGGTGACTGCCACCGCCGCGTCGGCGTCGCGCGCGACGGACCGGTCGGCAACCGGCCGACGGGCGCCCGCTTCCATCCTCCGCCCGCCACGTGGACCTACGCCCCTCGCGGCGCCGACCACCACGCCTGGGAGGCGGAGCGGAACCTGAACACCTGTGTTTCCTGCCACGCCGAGCGAGACTGTGCGACCTGCCACGCCACCAAAGGCGTCGCGGGCGGCGCGGGCGTGAACCCCCACCCGAGCGGCTTTTCCGAGCGCTGCAGCCAGCCGTTCGCCCGCAACCCGCGCCCCTGTCTCGTCTGCCATGGTCCCGGCGACGCGGGCCTGAGAAAGTGCCAATGACCCGCGCGCCCTCGGTTTTTTCCACGCCGTCGGGTGCGAATTGCTTGCCTGACCTGGGTGGCTCGCCGTATAGCCATTGTCGGCCTTGCCCGAAGGAGAACAAGCGTGAAGGAGCTCGTGCGGTACCTCCTCGAGAACATGTACCTGGACTTTCAGGGCGAGATTTCGCTCGAGACAGTGCGGGGCTTTCTCCGCGAGGACGATGGGAAAGAAGCGCGCGCACTTCTTGCGAAGCTCATCGAGGACAAGGGCGTGGACGAGATGTTGATCACTCTGGCGGACTGTCTGAAGGATCACATCGCGACGGGCGTGAGCGACAAGGTCGTGAAAGAGCAGCTGATGCTCTACGCCGAGTCCTGAGCGTCACGCCGTCACGCCGGCCACCTCGGGCATCGCCTGTTCGGTCCTCGGTCCTCGCGGCTGCAGTCGTATGGGCTGCCGCGGGCTGTGACGTGGAGAGCCCAGACCCCAAGCCCAGCTCCGGGCCTGCGCTCCACCTCGTCGCCGCGCGTGTGACGACTGCTGGCCCGGTGCAGTCGGACGTCGCCGCGGACGGCTCCAGCCAAGCGCTCGCCAACACGCGCATCGAGCTCGTGTTCGACCGCTACCTCGATCCGCGCACCGCGACGCGGCAGGCGGTCTGCCTACGCAGCGACCCCAACCCCGTCGAGAGCGCGGAGGACTGCGAGGGCGGCGTCCTCCTGAACGTGACCTACGACCCGGCCGGGCGCGTCGTGACGTACTACGTGGACCCGGGGCAGACTCCGTCGCTCTTGCCCGCCGCGACCCACTACCTCACCGTCTACCGGGCGCAGGGCGAGGGCGAGGGCGCTGGCTTTCGCGCGTTCGACGGCGCTCGGCTGGAGGAGCGCCGGGAGCTGTTTTTCCAGGTCGTCGATCCGGGAGGCCTCGAGCCCCAGCTGCCGCCCGTTGTCGACGACGCGACCTGCGAGCAGACGGCGACGTCGTTCGGCGTCTGCGCGAGCTGTCACATCCGCCGTCCCGAGGCGACCCCCGACGCGCCCGCCAACGAGCCGCCCGCAGGGCTGGAGCTCGACTCGCTCGATCGCGCGCTCGCAACGGGGACCCGCGCTGCACACGGCGGCAGCGTCGGCGCGACCGGAAACCAGCTCGGCGCGAAGACGCCCGCCAAGCTCGGCGCGGGGATGCCCGTGCTCTCCCCGGGCGACCCAGGCAACAGCTACCTCGTCTACAAGATGCTCGCCGCGACGGAGGTCGACGCGGCCACGCTCGCGCCCGGCGAGACCGAGCGCCTCCGGCAAGGTCTGATCACCGGGATGCCGATGCCGCCCGACAACGTCCGCGAGAACCGCCCTGACGAGGCGACCGTACGCCAGATCACGACGTGGATCCGGAGCTGCCAGGGCGGCGAGTGAAGCGTCCTGCGCCGCGCCCACGCGCGGCGCTCCCTCATCGATGTTTCGTCATCGGCGGTTCGTCATCAGTGCCCCGTCATCAGCGCCCAGCCCATCGCGACGGCGAGCGATAGCCCGAGCGCGACGGCGCCAAAGCCAAACGCGCGGTAGAAGAGCGACCAGCCCAGCGAGGTCGGGCTCTCGACCACGAGCTCCTCGAGACGTCCCTCGGCTCGAAGGCGAGCCAGCTGATCGCCGCGCTCCTCCGACATCTCGTGGTCGCTCACGCGCCCGTCGAAGATGACCGTGTCCATCGGAAACTTCTCGGGCCGGAAGTGTGTGTTGAAGAAGTGGACCGTGAAGATGAAGCCGGTGGCGAGCAAGGCCTCATCGGAGTGGACGATCGTCGCGACGTTGAACATCCACCCCGGAACGACGTGGGCCGCTGCCTCCGGGAACCAGAGCAAGAGACCGCTCAGGCCGATCGCGAACATGCCCCAGAAGACAGCGAGGAAGTCGAACTTCTCCCAATAGGTCCAGCGCTCGAAGGTCGGCTTGGGTCCTTTGAAGAAGAACCAGCGGAACATCGCCTTCATGTCGGTCCAGTCGCGTTTGACCGGGAGCAGCGAGTCCGGCCCGACGAGCCGCGACCACCACGTGCCGCCGGGCCGAGCGGGCCGGAAGAGGAACCGGAAGCTCATCACCAGCGCGACGGAGAAGTAGCCGAACGTGACGACGGCGGCGCTGTGGTGCAGGTGGCGCGCGATCTGGGGCCCGCCGATGGTGCTCATGAGCGAGCGCCCCCACCCGGTGCCCGCGAACTTCAGCGGTAGCCCGGTGAACGCCAGCGTGAGGAAGCTCACGACCACGACCATGTGCAGCGCGATCTGCGTCGGCGTGAACCGCCGGTACGTGCGCTTGGCGGGCGGGTGCAGCACGAGGCCAGTGGCGAGCTTCGCGCGGCGCTCGATGAACGACCGCAGCGCCCACAGGACCGAGTGCACCCAGAAGAAGAGGAACGTCACGACGAGGAGCGTGGTCATCGCGATCCGCGTCCAGTAGAGCGTCGCGTTCTCGCTGCGATCGCGATCGTCGGCGTGTGGGTTGTATCGGGTGAACGACGCGCTCGCGCCCGCGTGACACTGGCCACACGTGTCCGGGAGGTTCTTGGCGTTAACCTTGGATGCCGGGTCCTCGGCGGCGAGGACCTGGTGCGACCCGTGGCAGTCGGCGCAGCCGGCCACCTTCTCCGGGTAGCCGAGGCTTACGTTCTTGCCGTGGAAGCCCTCGAAGAACGTCTTGCCGGCGATCGGCGTGACGTCGCTCCGCTTCATCTTCTCGGCGTCGTCGTGGCAAGTCAGGCACGCACGGGTGTGGAACTCGCGGCCCTTGGAGTCGTTGTCCACCCTGGCGACGTCGTGCGTGCCATGACAGTCGGTGCAAGCGGGGGCGTCCGCGTTGCCCTGCTCGAGCGCGAGGTAGTGGACCGAGTCGAAGAAGGCCTGCTGGCGCGAGTGGCAGCCGCTGCAGGTCTCGGCGTGCCGCAGCTTGTCGCCCTTGTGCGATTGCAGCGAGTGGATATCGCTGTGGCACCCGACGCAGCCGGTCGTGGACCGCTCGCTCCCGTGGACGCTCGCGTCGTGTTTCGCCGACTGCTCCGCGTGGCACTGGCTGCATTGGGTGGTGACGAACGCCGCCGAGCATTTCTGGTTGCGGCCGGACGGCGGCGTGGCTTGGGGGTCGGCCTTGTGACACGCGGTGCACGCCAGATCGGTGTGCACCGAGGCGTCGTACGCGTGTGCGCTCACCTGATCCTGGTGGCATTGCAGGCAGGCCGCGCCCTCGTCGGCCGACGCAGGCGGAACGAGCGCGAGCACCGCGACCGACGCGAGCGCGCCCCACGTCTTCCTGACTCGACCTCGGGTGGCCATCGTCTCTCCTCGACCTCGGATCAACTGCAGACACCCGCTGCACGGCGCGACGTCTTCAGCTTGATACGCGGCACGAATGCGTCCTTCGGGAAGGCGTCCAGCACGCTCGTCGGCGGGCGCGTGAGATCGAAGTGTGGGCCGTGGCTCACGGGCTCGAAGAAGGGTGACCACTCCGTCATGGCGCGGTCGAGCAGGTACAGGTTCGTGACCCCCGAGACCTTGAGCCGCTTCCACGCGCGCACCGCGGCAGCCTCGTCGTCGCTCACGAGGATCACGACGCCATTGGCGGGCAGCTGGTTGAGCGAAAAGAGCAGCTCCTTGTCGCCCAGGCCTTCGTAGGTGACGTTCTGCGCGCCCGACAGGTGGAACGCCTCGAAGGCTTCGGGGCTGCGCAGGTCGAGCGTGATCAGCTTCACCGCCGAGTCGTTCCAGGTCTTCACGTATTCGAGCGGGTGCACGTGCACCTCGCGGTTGTCGAGGAGCGGCTGGTATTGCACCCCGAGGCGCGCCCACTTCTCCTCGGGAGACGGCTCACCGAGGCCCCACACGGCCAGCGCCGCCGAGAGCGCGACCGCAGCGCCCGCCACGTACCGGCGATTGGTCGGCGCCCAAACGATCTTCTGCCCGGGGTGGGCGAGCGCCCACTCGGTCTTCTCGGCACCGTAGAACATCGCGAGCGCGAGCAGCGTGACGCCCAAGACGGTCGCGCCGATGGACCAGCCGAGCCAGTCCGAGAGCAGCAGGCGCTCGGTGTAAGACGAGTTCCAGAAGCGCTCGTACGAGTCGACCGTCTCACCGAAGACGCCGGCGCCCACGACCGTGCCGCCCAGGAAGAACAGGCCGTCGAGCTTCAGGCTCGCGGCCGAGACCGCGGATGTCCCGGGGCAGTAGCCGCCGATCACGAAGCCAACGCCCATGACCAGCCCGCCGATGATCCCCGGCCAGAGGTAGGTCTGGTTCACGAAGATCTTCGAGAAGTCGAGGATGCCGATCGCCGCCGAGAAGAAGACGAGGAGGCAAGCGGTGAGGATGCCGGTGAACATCACCTTCAGCACCGTCATGTCGCGGAAGTAGAACTGGGCGGCGAGCTTCTTGGAGTTGCCGAAGCCGGCGAGCTCGAGGACGAAGCCGAACGCGAACCCGAGGAGGAGCGAGGCGAGGTAGGGGCCGAGCTTGCCAGAGCCGAGGTCGAGCGGAAGCATGGAAGTCCTCCTCAGTTCCAGAGACGACGGACGAACCAGGCCAGCGCGTAGGCGCCGGCGAAGACCGAGAACATGAAGGCCCAGCTCCCGAGCGAGAGGACCGCGCCGCCGCTCAGCGCTTGGCCCGACGTGCAGCCTCGCGCGAGGCGCGCGCCGTAGCCCATGATGGCCCCGCCGAGGAGCGCAAGCGCGAGCCGCCGCCACTTGGTGACGTGATCACCTTTGAAGATCTCGAGCTTGAACCGGCGGTGCCAGATGGCCGACGCGGCGCCGCCGAGGAGCGTGCCGAGCAACATCACGACGCTCGCGTGGTCGAGCGCGTTGCGATCGCCTCCAGCCATCGCGGCCAGGTAGCCCACGCGATCGACATGTGACGGGGCGACCGTGTCCACCGACGCCGCCTCGATTCGGCTGATCGCGCCGGAGGCGCCAAGCCCCGAGTGCGTGATGGCGAATGCCGCGAACAGCACCACGCCGAGCAGGACTCCCGCGACGTAGGGGTTCAGATAGCCCTTGGCCGACTCAGTTTTCATGACGTACTCCTCCGGCAGGGTCACGCGGGTAGCCGAGCGCTTGCCAGTCGAGGCGCGAGGCCGCAGAGCCGTGACACTCCTTGCACTGCACCGACTCCTTCGATGGCGCGACCATGTGGTTGATCGGCCAATACATGTGCGTCTGCGTGAAGCCGTACTCCCCGCTGTAGGGCAGGCCCACGTTCTCCATCCCCTTCTCGGCGGCGAACGCCCAGTCGAACTCGGTCCAGTAGCCGCCCTTTCCGCTGGTGACCGGCGGGATGAGGACCTTGTTGATCGGGTCGTAGATCTGCCTCGAGCGGTGGATCTTGAAGGGGAAGATCTTGGCCGTGTGATCGTCGCGACCGCCGAGCGGCCGGTTGATTGGCTGATCGTCCGAGGTGACCGGATCGCCCAGGAGGTAGCGATCCATCTTCCCGTTGTACCAAGCGTAGTCGGGGCGAACGTCGCCCTCGTACGTGAACTCGCCCTTGATCTTCAGGTACTCGTGAGCGGAGTCCTTCCGGCTCGCGTCACCGGCCTTCGACCAGTCCCACGTCATCTTGGTCGGGTACTTCCGGGCAAACTCGGGGATGTGGCAGGTCTGGCACGCGACGCGGTCAGTGTGTTTGTTGAGCATCGCGTCGGCGTGCGGCGGCCCCTCGTGGCAGGTCACGCAGTCGAACCGCTTTGCGTTCGTCGCCTCGGTGTAGGTCGCGTTCAGCTTGCCCGGCACCTGGTGGCCGTGGGTCTCGTGGCAATCGATGCACTGGAACTCGAGCTTGCCCATGTGCACGTCGACGTCAGCGTTGGCGTTGAGCAGCGAGTCGTCCAGATCGCCGTGTTTGACGCCCATGCCGCCGCCGCCGTTGAAGTGACAAGCGCCGCAGTTCTCCCGCTTCGGTGCTCGCACGCTCGCGGCCACCGCCCCGAGGTTCGCGGTCGCGGACGGCTGACCGGCCTTGTCCTTCGTGTACGTCCCGGAGCCGTCGTGACAGACGAGGCAGTCCACGTTCTCACCGTTCGAGAAATCGAAGGATTCGTCCTTCCAGCCGTAGCCCGCGTGACACTTCGTGCACGACTCCCAGTTGCCGATGACGCTGATGCAGAAGTTGTTGATGAGGTTCTTCTTGCCGAAGCGCACGGTCTCGCCGTCGCGCTCCGCGTCGCCGGAGAGCCACGACCAGTGCGCGGTCTGCATGACCTCTTTGCTGGCGTCGGGGTGACACGAGAGGCACTTTCGGGTCACCTCGGGGCCGCTCGTCATCGGCTCTTTGAAGAACGCGCTGTGATCGAGGTGCGGGCGTGAACGGTGCGCGATCGGGTTCTTCGGCTTCGTGCCGACGGCGGTCGAGAGCCGCTCGCCGGTCGCCTGCGCAACCGGCCTGGTGAGCCACACCGCAAACCCCGCGCCGACCAGAACGACCCCGACGATGAGCGCGCGGTGCTTCATGGAGACCACGTCCGGGCCCCTAGCATCGGCCGAGCCAACTCGAGGTGTTTGATTTCGCAGCGGATGAGGACGAGGGCTGCGTCATCGTTTTGACGGAACCGTCATGACCGCTGGTGGCCACGGGAGGCTGAAATCCGCCAGGGACCAGCCGCTCGAGACGGAGCCCCAACGCGCGAGGACCTCCTCCGCCGCGTGCAAGCGCGTCGCGCGGCCACTTCAGGAAGACAGGCCGGCGCGCAAACGCTGCCGCTCGGCGCAAAACGGAGAGCGTCCCTCCGAAGGGCGCGCAGGGAGCCAACGGCGTTGGCTACCCCGCCGTGTTCCGCTCTAATTCAAGGGTGTCCTCCCCGCATCCTCTGTTGACGGTGAGCGCTGCGGCGCCTGCATCGGGGGGTGCTTCGACGCGGAGCAGCCTGCCCACGCCGCTCGATCCCGAACGGCCCTTCGAGCTCGTCGCGACGGCCGGCCGAGGCGCGGTCGGCGAGGTCTACCGCGCTCGCCAAGGAGACGGCTTCGTCGCCTTGAAGATCGGCCTGGATGCGTCGTGTGGCGCGGCGCTCGCCCACGAGCTCGAGGCTCTCTTGCTCGCGGCGAGCCCCTCGCTGCCGCGCGCGCTCTGGGCGGGGTGGGTGCTCCTGGGCGGCGACGAGAAGTCGGCCGCGCCGGTCGCGGAGAGCACACCGCACGCCCGGCCCGCGATCGCGGTCGAGTGGGTGCAAGGGACGCCCCTCGCGGCGTCGTCCGTCTCGGGAGAGGCCGCCGCGCTCCGCGTCGCCGCGAGCGTGGCCGGGAGCCTCGCGATGCTGCACACGGCGGGCTTCGCCCACGGCGATCTGTCCGCTTCGAACGTCCTCCTGCGGGCCGACGGCGACGCGACGGTGATCGATCTCGGCCTCGCGACCTCGCGGTTCGACGCCACCATTCGCGGCGCCACGCCGCGGTACCTCGCCCGCGGCGACGCGGATCTCGGCACGGCCGAGGCGCGCGACCTGCTCGCGCTCGGCCTGCTCGTCGCGGAGATCGCGCGACCGGAGCTGAAGGCGGAGGCCGATCTGCTCGCCGCCGCGCGCCGCGCCACGCTCCCGGGCGCCGTCGCGGCGCTCGCCGCCGCGTTGCTCGCGCCGCAACCGCACGCGCGACCCAGCTCACGCTGGGTCGCCGAGCGAGCTCGAGCGGCGCTCGGAAGTCATGACGGTTTCGTCATGACTACCGAGCACCGCTCGAGCCACGACGCCGCCCTCGTCCGCGCGGGGTACGCCCGCTTGCGGCGCGCCGCCCTCCACGCCGGCGGTGTGGCGCCGCCGGCAACGGCCCGCTGGCTCGCGGAGATCCTCGCGTGGTCGCCGGCGCTGGCTTCGGTAGGCAGGCGCGAGCGTACCGCCCTCGCGCGCGCGGTCCCGCTCGCTCCGCTCGACGCGACGGATCTCGCCCGCTGGCTCGTCGCGCTCGTCGGGCCACGCGCGGCCGGCTGGCCTCTCGCAGGTGTCGTCCAGGCCGGAGAGGAGCGGCTCGCCGACGCGCTCGTCCTCCTCGCCGAGGCCGGGCCTCCCCTCGCCTGGACTTATCGTGATCTCACGCGGGCGCTGGAGAGCGAGCCCCCTTCGCTCGCGAGTCGCCTCGCGGGCGGCGGCGGGTACGTGTTTGCGAGCGGTGCAGGCGGGGCAGCCGCGGGTGAGCACGAGCCGACCGCGGCGGCGCGCGCGGCCGCGCTCGCGCTCGCGCTCGCCGCCGCGCCGCCGTCCGACGCTGCGGTCGACGAGGTCGAGCGCGCGCCCTCGCCTCCCGTCCCGCTCGCCCTCGCCGCCGCGCGCGCCCTCGCCGTCCGCGGCGAGCCGGGCCGAGCCCTCGCGCTCGCGAGCCGCTGCCCCTCGGACGACGCACCGGCGCGCGCGCTCGTCGCGGACATTCGCAGGCGCGCGGGTGACTCGCGCGGCGCCGAAGAAGACGCCCAGCTGGCGCTGGGGCGCGCGGACGCCACGGGAGACGCGCTCTCGGCCGCGAGAGCACGGGCGGTCCTCGCGCGTCTGCTCTTCGACGCGGGCGACCACGAAGCAGCGCTCGCGCGCGCCGCGCCCTTCGACGCGGCGCAGACCTGCGAGGTCGGCGCGCTGGCGCACGCCGCGCTCGGTCGCCACGAGCAGGCGCGCTCGCTGCTCGAGACAGGCGTCGCGCTCGCGACGGACGCCGAGTCGCGCGCCCGCCTCGTCGGCGCGCGCGCCTACGTGCTCGCGGCGACCGATCCCAGAGAGGCACGTCGCGCCTTCACGATCGCGGTCGACGAAGCCGCGCGCGCCGGAGCGACCGTCGAGGAGGCGACCTACCTGACGGGTGCCGCTGCGACGGCGGTCGACGAGGGCTACCTCGAGCAAGCGACGGTCCTCGGTGAACGCGCGGCGCTGCTCTGGGAAGCGCTCGGCCGTCCTCGCTTCGCGGCGCGCGCGCTGCTCGCGCGCGCCGCGGCGTTCGCCACGGCGCGCATGGCCGTCGAGGCCGAGAGCGCCGCGGCCCGCGCCCTCTCGGCCGCAAGCGACGCCGGCGACCGTCAGGCCGCGCTCTACGCGCTCTTCGCCATGGCGGACGTCCGCGACGTCGCGGCGCGCGCGGCGGTGGTCGCCGAGGCCCGCGCCCTGGTCGCGGATCTGCCGGGGGACACGCGAGCCGACACGCTCCGTGCCGCCGCCCGCGCGCTCGCGATCGGGCTCCTCGACGGGAGCGAGATCACGCGGCTCGACGATCTCGGCGTCAGCGTCGATCTGCCCCCGGCGTCTCGGTTCGAGTGGTGGGGGGCGCGCGCGGAGGCCGTCCTCGACGGGCGCGCGCCGAGCCGCGGGGAGCGCCCGGTCGAAGCGCTCGTGGTGCTCGCCGACGTCCGATGTGAGCTCTCGGCGCGCGGCCCTGCCCTCGCCGCAGGCGCGAGGCTGGCCGCGAGCCTCGGCCTGGGCGACGCCGCGCTGCGCCTGCAAGGCGCAGCGCGGCGCGCGAGCCAGGCGCTCGCGAGCAATGCCGGTGCGCTCGCCGACGCCGTTTACGCGCTTCCGTGGCTCGACCGCGCGGCGCCCGACGGGAGCGGCGCGAGCCTCTACGACAGCGACCAGATCGCGCGTCTCGAGCACCTCGTCCGATCGCTGGCCGGCAACGAGGACCTCGGCGATCTGATGCGGCAGGTGCTCGACGCGCTCGTCGTGTGGACGGGCGTGGAGCGCGGGCTCTTCCTGCTCCGTCTGCCGAACGGCACGCTCGCGCCGCGCGCGGCGCGCAACCTCGCGCGGCACGACCTGCGCGGTGAGCAGCTCGCCCTCTCACGCTCGCTCGCGCAGCGTGCCCTCGACGAGCGCGGCCCCGTCGTCGCGGTGGACGCAGCGGGCGAGCTCCCCGACGTGCACCGGAGCGTCCACGCGCTGCGCCTCCGGAGCGTTCTCGCGGTGCCCCTCTTCGCGCGCGGCGAGCCCATCGGCGTCGTGTACCTCGACGACCGCGTGCGTCGAGGCGCGTTCGGCGAACGCGAGCTGTCGTGGGTCCGGACGCTCGCGTCGCTCGCCTCCGGCATGATCGCCGCCGCGATGGGCCAGGTGCAGGCCGAAAAAGACGTGCGGCGGTCGGAGCGCGCGCGGCGCGTCCTCGAGCGATCGCTGGCCGAGCGCGACGTCCGCCTCACCGTGCTCGAGACCGAGCTCGGGAAGGTGTCGCAGCCACGCGGGCTCCGTCCTGCGTTCGACGCGATCATCGGGGAGAGCGAGCCCTTCGTCCGCGCGCTCTCCATCGCCGACCGCGTCGCGACAGCCGACATCCCGGTGCTCCTCGTGGGCGAGTCGGGCAGCGGGAAGGAGCTCTTCGCGCGGGCCATCCACGAGGCGAGCCCGCGCCGCGGCCACCCGTTCGTGTCGGAGAACTGCGGCGCAATCCCCGAGACGCTGCTCGAGTCCACGCTGTTCGGCCACGTGCGCGGGGCCTTCACCGGCGCCGATCGAACACGCGTGGGCCTCTTCGAGGCGGCGGACGGCGGCACGCTGTTCCTCGACGAGGTCGGTGAGATGAGCCTGGGGATGCAAGCCAAGCTGCTCAGGATCCTCGAGGAGGGGATCGTCCGGCCGGTCGGGTCCGAGCGCTCGCGGAAGGTGGACGTACGGATCCTCGCGGCGACGCACCGCGATCTCGAGGCCATGGTCGCGCGCAAGGAGTTTCGCGAGGACCTCTACTACCGGATGAGCATCGTCACGCTGCGCGTGCCGGCGCTGCGCGAGCGGCGCGACGACGTTCCGTTGCTCGTCAAACGATTCGTGGACAAACACGCCGCGGGCCAGGGCGTGGAGATCACCGCGCCCGCCATGCGGCGCCTCGCCGCTTACGCCTGGCCCGGCAACGTGCGGCAGCTCGAGAACGAGATACGGCGCGCCATCGTGCTCTCGGAGGGCGTGATCGACGTCGAGCATCTGTCGCCCGACGTCGGCAGCGCCGCGCGCCCGCCGGAAGAGGACCTCGGGCTGGACGTCAAACGCCGGGTCGATCACCTGGAGGCCGAGCTCGTCCGCGAGGCCCTCTCGAAGACACACGGCAACCAGACCAAGGCGGCGCAGCTCCTGGGCCTCTCGCGCTTCGGCCTGCAGAAGATGATGAAGCGCCTCGCGATCAGCGTGCCTTGATCGCGGCGAGCTCTCGCGCTTGCTTCGCGAGCGCGGCGAGAGACGCGTCATCGGTGTCGAAGACCCCGCGCACGTGCATCTGCTTGTCGACCAGCACGAACTTCTCGGCGTGGTCGATGTTGGCGTCGCTCACGCGGCGCACGGCCATCTTGAAGCCCTTGAGGACGGTGTCGCGGACGTGGTCGGGCTCGCCGGTGAGGAACACCCATTGATCGGGCTTCGCGCCGTACTTGGCGCGGTACGCGGCGAGCTTCTCCGGCGTGTCGTTCTCGGGGTCGACCGTGATGGAGACGAGGCGGACCTCCGTGTCGGAGGTCAGCTCCTTGCCGAGCACGGCCATCCGCGTGGTCAGCCGCGGACAGATCGTCGGGCACGTCGTGAAGAAGAAGTCGACGACGAGCACCTTGCCGGTCAGGTCCGCGCGCGTGACCTTGTTGCCCTGCTGGTCCACCATCTGGAAGTCGGGCAGGGCGTAGTCATAGTTGACCGGCTCCGCCGAGACGAAGGCGACGGGGGAAGAGCCGCTGTTGCCGGACGAGTCGCAGGCGCAGAGGGACGAAGCGAGCGCCGCCGGTCCGAGCGTGGCGAGGACGCGCGCCCAGCGGGCGGTCATTCGAGCTAGACCCCGCATCCGACGGTCAACGCGACGAAGAGGCCCGTCAGGTAGACCATCGAGGTGACGAAGAGAGCGCGCGCCCAGCGCGGCCCCGCCGTGCGCCGCAAGCCCCAAGCACCCACGCCGAAGAAGAGGCCGCCCAGGACGAGGGCCGCGAACATGTAGGTGTCGCCGCCGATGCCGTAGGGCACGAGGAGGAGGCTCACCAGGACGAGCGCTGCAAGGTAGCGAACCACGTGGTGGCGGGTGAGGCGATCGCCGTGCACGACCGGCGTGACCTTGAGGCCCGCTGCCTTGTAGTCCGCCTTGCGGAAGGTCGCGATCGCCAGGAAATGAGGGACCTGCCAGAAAAAGAGGATCGCGAAGAGCACCCAACCGGGGCCGTCCAGCGTGCCGCGCGCCGCCGACCAGCCGAGCAGCGGCGGGATGGCGCCCGGGACCGCGCCGACGAGGAGGGCCGCCGGAGAGCGCCGCTTGAGCGGGGTGTACGCACCGACGTAGCTCGCGATCGCGACAGCCGCGAGCAGGGCCGTGACGGGGTGAACGCCGAACGTGAGCCAGGGAATGGAGACCGCGGCGCAGAAGACGCCGACCGCGAGCGCGACGTCCGCCGAGAGGCGGCCCGTGGGCAGGGGGCGCTTGCGCGTGCGGGCCATGAGCGCGTCCGTGTCGCGCTCGAGGTACATGTTGAGCGCGTTCGCGCCGGCCACCACGAGGCCGGTTCCGCCGAGGAGCGGGATGAGGACGGCGACGTCGAGCGACATCCCGAACGCGGTGCAGGCGAGCCAGTAGCCGCCGAGGGTCGTGAAGAGCACCATCGACGTGATGCGCGGCTTTGTGAGGGCCACGACGTCACGGGCGGTAGTCCAGAATCGCTGGGAGGACACGGCGCGGGCTTCGGACAACATGGGCTCGCTCGAGTGGAAGGCCTAGGGGCGCCTCCGCTGCGTAGCAAGGCACTAGCCTAGCTTGGTTGTCGGGGCAAGGACGGCTCCGCACCGGCTTCCGCCCGGGGCTCGGCGCCTTGGCCACGAGCGGCGTCCGCTCGGGCGAGCAACCGAGCCACGCCACGGGGGTCGGTAGCGAACGCGCCCAGCCCCACCGCGCCGCAGCCGAGCGCGAGGCCCAGGATGGGGACGTCCGCCGCGTCGGCCGCGAGCACCGCGAGGGCCACCGCGGCGCGAAGCACCGGCGGGGCAGCCCGGACCGACAGCGCCGCGATGGCGACGAGCGGAGCCCCGAGGACGAGCGCCATCGGCATGCCAGGCGGCAGCAGCGGGGCGGGACGGGTGAGGAGCGCGTGGACGCCACGCCGAATGACGACGACCACCGTGGGGTCGAGATCGTCCGCCGGGGCGGCGGCCAGCACCGCGCCGAGGACGGCGAGGAGCACGAGCACGGCGACCACCGCGCGTCCGGCCTGGCTCGCGCGAACGAGGAGCCAGGCGACGACCACGCCGAGCGCGAGGACCACGAGCCCGAACGAGACCGTGGCCAGGACCGTGGCGAAGTGGAACGCGCCGACGATCGAGTCCATGTTGGCGCGGAGCGCGGCCGCGGTATCGGAGACGAGGGCGCCGATCGCGCGCACGAGCGACGCGACACCGATGAGTATCGGGGCCGCGGCGACGAAGCCCACCTCCGGAACGCGGAACGCGTAGAGCCCCATGAGGATCGCGAGCGCACACGTCGCGAAACACGCTACCGCCATGACGAAGTCGGGCGATCGAGACGTCACCATCGCGCCGAACGTCCCGAAGAACGCGAGGCCGACGAAGAAGACCGTGAGGAGCTTGAGGAAAAGAGGTGCGCGCGCGCGCACGACCTGCACGGTGAGCCAGACGAGCGTCGACAAGAGGAGGATTGCCGTCAGCTGCGCGACGATGCCCAGGGCGGAGTCCGCGGCGTCGATGAGCGCGCTGATGCCGACGACCGAGCCCCGCAGCCCCGGCAAGAGGGCCCGCGACGACAGCGACGCGACGACAGCGAAGATCGCGATCGGCCAGAGCCAGCTCGAGAAGCCGTGGGTGGCGTCACTCGGCTTCGCCTGCGCCGCCGCTTTCGTGTCGTTCTCCTGCAAGGTGCCGTCCGCGCGTCGTTCCCGCCCGTGTGGCGGGCGGTCCAGTCTACTTCCTTCGCAGCGGAACGAGAGGCCCTTGCGGCTGCGGGGCCTCATCCCCGGGCTTCTTCGTGGGCTTCTTGCGCTTCTTGACGGAGACGTTCGGCTTCGGCGGCGCCGTGTCCTTGACCAGGAACGGGTGGGCGTTCCGCGTCGAGCAGGCGTCGAACAGGTTCCGGTGGAACTCCCAGTGGAGATAGACGAACCCGTTCTTGGACACGATGGCGTCCGGCGCTTTGCCGTATGGACCGGCGCGCTCCACCGCGTCGAGCGCCGCCCCGTCGAACACGGTCGAGCCACTGCGAGTCGTGATGCCTCGTCGGACCAACCTCCCGTCGTCCTTGGCGAGGACGATCTCCACGTGCGCGACGAGGGTGTCGTCCCGGAGCGGGTGTCCGATGGGCAGGCCTTCCAGGTTGTTCAAGAACTCGTCGGCGAAGATCGGGTGAATCCGGTTGTGGATGTCGTGCAGGTACTTCGCGAACGCGGACTGCGCGGCGTTCAGCGACGTCTGGTTGCCCAGCTTCACCGAGGGGTCGTAGTTCTCGATGTCGGGCAGGAAGCGCGCGAACTTCGACGTGTCGAAGCGGCCCTTGTGCTGGGCGCGGATCGCCTGGCCCGTGGCCTCACGCTCCTTGCGGAGCTGCTCCTCGCTCACGGACTTCTCGAAGCCGTTCCACGAGAGGCTCGGCGGCCCGCCGGGAGTGCCAGGCATGCCGAGGCCCATCTGCCAGGGCTTCGCGGCCGGTGCGCCCGGTCGCGAGACCGAGGGCTTGCCCTTCTTGCCGGTGGTGCCCTGGCCGCCTGGGGCGGAGGGGTTCATCGTCCAGCCGCCGTTTTCGGCCTCGTGGACCTCCGGCGAAGCCGGGCCCTGGCCACCTGCCAGCCCCGGCAACGCTTGCGACGGCTCGGAGGAGCCCCGCGCGCCTCCGCCGGGGCTCTCGTTCGGGCCGGGCGCGCCTCCGCTCCGGAGCGACTCGCCGGGGCTCTTCGCGGCGGGCTTCGCGTGTTGGCTGTCGGAGTTGGTCGGCGACGACTCACCGGGCGCACGCGTGGGATCACCGGGACGCTCCTCGGCCGAGCCAACCTTGTCGCGCTCGGCGTTGCCCTCCTGATCGGCCGGGCCACGCATGTTGGATCCAGGCGACGGGTCCTTCGACTTCTGGTCCTGCGAGCGGATCTTCGCCTGCGTCTCTTCGTCGACGGTGTTCGCATGCTCCGCGACGCGCGGCGCGTTGGGGTTGTCCTTGTTGTCCGCGTTCTTGGCGACCTGGTCGATCGCGATGCGCTTGTCTTTGACGATGCGCGCGTCGAGCGCCTTGTCTTTGTTGGGCGCGGGCTTCTCGGGCACCGGCTCCGCCTTGGGCTTGTCGGGCTCGGCCTTCGCCTGCTCCTCGGCAGGGGGAGGCTCGGGCTTGGGCAGCTCCTGCTTCTCCGGGTCCGGCTCGGGCTCCTTCGGCTGGAGGATCATGCTCGCGAGCCACGCCTTCCACGGATCGAGCTCTTCGGCCGCATCGAGCGCCTCGACCTCCGCGCCGTCCTCCGTGGTGAGGAGGCGGATGGCGAACGAGACGAGCGACTCGTCCTCCTCGCCCTCCATCGGCGGCGGCTGGATATCCTCCGCGCTCCCGCCTTCCACGTCGATCTGGATCACCCCGAGCTCGCGGCGCACGTCCCAGACCATCTCCCGGATGGCTGCGCGCTCTTCCGCCTTCTTCTCCTCGACGACCGTCATGCCGACGACGCCCGAGCCCCCGAGCAGGTGGAGCACCAGCCCTGCGCAGATCCAAAGAAGAAGGGGGACGTGGAGCTCGCGGGTCATCTACTTCCGCATCGCGCCTCGGCGCGAGCCGCCTACCGGAGCTTCACGCTATCACCCGGAGGGGGGCCCAGCAACGCGCGCCGGCCCGTCAGCCCTTGACGATCGCGTCCCAGCTGTCGGCGATCTCCTGTGGCGTCCACGCCTCGTCGCCTTCTTTGAACCGGCCCGCGGTTTGCACAACTTTGAACGCATACATCTGCGCCCCGGACACGGCGAGGACGAGGCCCGTCTTCTCGCCGGCGAGCGACGAGGCAAGGAAGAGCGCCGCTGGCGCGACGTGCTCGGGCGTGACCCCGCTCAAGTGCTGGAACATCGGCAGGTCTTCGGTCATGCGCGTCTTGGCGATCGGGGCGAGCGCGTTGACGTAGATGCGATGTTTCTGCAGCTCGATCGCGGCGGTGCGCGACAGCCCGTAGATGCCGGCCTTGGCGGCGGCGTAGTTGGCCTGGCCGAAATTCCCCAGCATCCCCGAGACGCTCGTCGTGTTGACGATGCGGCCCCCGCCGCCCTGCGCGACCATCTGTTTGGCTGCGGCTTGCGTGCAGAGGAACGTCCCGGTCAGGTGGACGTCGAGCACCGACCGCCACGTGTCCAGATCCATCTTGAGGAGCGTCTTGTCGCGCAGGATGCCCGCGTTGTTCACGAGCACGTCCACGCGGCCGAAGCGGTCGACGGCGGTGCGAACGATGGCCTGCGCCCCTTCCGGCGTGTGGACAGGGTCGGTGCTCGCGACCGCCTGACCGCCCGCTTGCTCGATCTCCGCCACCACGGCCGACGCCGTCGGCTCCCCTGCCCCGGAGCCGTCGCGCGTCACGCCCACGTCGTTCACGACGACTCGGGCCCCTTCCTTCGCGAAGAGCAACGCCTCCGCGCGGCCGATCCCGCCGCCGGCTCCCGTGATGATCGCGACCGCGCCGTCGAGCAGGCCCATCAGTGCACCCGCTGCCCCGGCTTGGCGCCGCTGTCGGGGCTGAGCACAAACGCCTCGCCCTCCGCGCCGGCAGCGAGCACCATGCCCTCGCTGAGCCCGAACTTCATCTGCCTCGGCGCCAGGTTGGCGCAGATGATGACGAGGCGACCGACGAGGTCCTCCGGCTTGTAGTAGGCCTTGATGCCCGCGAACACCGTGCGGCGCGCTTCGCCGCCGAGGGACACGGTGAGCTTCAGGAGCTTCTTCGCCTCGGGCACGGCCTCCGCCGACACGATCCGCGCGACCCGCAGATCGACCTTCGTGAAGTCGTCGATCGTGCACGTCGCCGCGATCGGCTCCTTGGCGAGCGGCTCGCCGCTGTCTTCCACAGCTGCCGTGCTCGGTGTCGACGCCGGCGCGGGGAGCGTCGGCGTCGTCGTCGTCTCGGCGGGTTTGCTCTCGTCGATCATCTTCTGGACCTTCTCCGGCTCCACGCGTTTCATGAGGTGCTGGTACGTGCCCACCGGCGTACCGGCGAGCGGCTTCTTCGCGGCCTCGAACCGATCGAGCGGTGCACCGAGCAGCGCCGCGCAGTCCTCCGCGAGCTTGGGGAGGATCGGCGCGAGGTAGATGACGATCTGGCGGAACAGGTTGAGGGCGATCGAGCAGGCCGCCACCACCTCCGCCTCTTTTCCGGGCGTCTTCACGAGCGCCCACGGCTGCGCGCGATCGACGAACTCGTTGGCGCGATCCGCGAGCGCCATCGCGACGCGCGTCACCCGCGCGAAGTCCCAGCTCTCGTAGGCGGCGACGATCTCGTCGTGGGCGCGCGCGCCCTCATCGAAGAGCCCGCCGTCCTCCGGGTAGGAAGCGGCGAACCCGGTCTTGGCCAGGAACCGCGACGACCGGCTCGCGAGGTTCACGACCTTGTTCACGAGCTCGCCGTTCACGCGGGCGGCGAGCTCCTCCAGGTTGAGGTCGATGTCGTCGACCTTCGGGCCGAGCTTGCTCGCGTAGTAGTAGCGGAGGTACGCCGGATCGAGGTGCTCGAGGTACTTCGAGCCGAGCACGAACGTGCCCTTGCTCTTCGACATCTTCTCGCCGTTCACGGTGAGGAAGCCGTGCACCTGCACGCGCGAAGGCAACGTGAAGCCGGCGACCTTGAGCATGACCGGCCAGAACAGCGTGTGGAACTTCACGATGTCCTTGCCGATGACGTGGACGATCTCCGTCTCCTCCGAGCGCCAGTAGTCGTCGAACCTGCGCCCGGTGCGGTCGCACCACTGCTTGGTCGAGGCGATGTAGCCGATGGGCGCGTCGAACCAGACGTAGAAGAAATGACCGGGCGCGTCCGGGATGGGGAAGCCGAAGTAGGGCGCCGGACGCGAGACGTCCCAGTCGAGGAGCGGCTTGCCGAGGAAGAAGCCCATCAGGTAGTTGGCGATCTCCTTCGGCATCCGGCCTTCGACCTGCGTCCACTCGGTGAGCCACGGCCGCTCGCTCTCGATCGAGACGAGGTGATGCTCCGCCTCAGCGAGCTCGGGCTTCGCGCCCGAGAGCGTGCTCTTCGGGTCGATGAGCTCGGTCGCATCGTACGTGGAGCCACACTTGTCGCAGTTGTCACCGTATTGGTCGGGTGACTTGCAGACCGGACAGCTCCCCTTCACGAACCGGTCCGCGAGGAACATCTTCTCGACGGGATCGAAGAGCTGACGGACGCTCGCGCTGCGGATGAGCCCGCGCTCCCGGAAGCTCTTCCAGATGTGGTCGGCGAACGCCTTGTTCTCCGGCGAGTGGGTGCTGCCGTAGTGGTCGAAGGAGATCGAAAAACCCGCGAAGTCCCGCTGGTGGGCCGCGCTCATCTCCTCGATGACGGCCTCCTCCGAGCGCTTCTCCTGGCGGGCCCGCATCATCACGGCGGTGCCGTGGGTGTCGTCCGCGCAGATGTACGCCACCTCGCGTCCGCGCATGCGCCACGCGCGGACGAAGATGTCGGTCTGCGTGTATTCGACCAGGTGGCCGAGGTGAATGTGCCCGTTGGCGTAGGGCAACGCGGCGGTCACGAGGAGACGCTTCATCGATTGCCGTGGTCTTGCCACAGCTCGGGCCTCGCGTCCCGAACTACGAGTGCGCGCCGGGCCGTGCTCAGCAGCCCGGCGAGCAGAGCGAGTCGACGTAGCTGACGCAGACGTCGTCCCAGTCGGTCGTGCAGCAGTAGTCGTCCTGTGCGCAGATGGCCGAGACGCAGGCCGAGCAGCTCGGGTCGAGCGCCGCGCCCTGGACGCACTCGTCGTGGCAGTTGCCGCCGCCGCCGCCGCCGCCTCCGCCCCCACCACCGCCGCCGCCGCAGCCGGTCGAGCAATATTGGTCGACCTCGCTGACGCAGACGTCATCCCAGCTCGTCGTGCAGCAGTACGCGTCGACCGCGCAGACGTCGGCCTCGCAGGAGCCGCAGCTCGCGTCGAGGGGCCCGCCGATCTCACACGTGCCGTGGTCGCAGGAGCCGCCGCCGCCACCGCCGCCGCCCTCTCCGACACCGCACTCGTAGATGAGGCCCGGGCAAGGCGCGCAGACGCCGTAGCCCGCGCCCACCTGCTCGCAATACATGTTGATCTGGTGCTCGTTGGGGCCGAACACCTCGTCGAGGAGGAGCGCCGCGGCGAGGCTACCGAGCGGCCCGAAGGCCTCGAGCGCGAACTGATCGATGTCGATGTCCTGGCAGTCGCTGTCGACCTGGCAGGGCACACACACGCCGCAGCTCGTCTCGCCGATGCTGATGTCGGCGCACGCGGCCATCGGATAGGAGACGTTCGCGTCGCCGATGGAGTCGATGCCGGTCAGGTCACGAAGGAGCTCGCCGACGTTGAACGTGATGCCGACGCCCGCGCAGTCCCCGTTGTTCGAGCAGAGGTTCGTGACCTGATCGTAGGGAGACGGGAGCACGGCGACGTTCGAGCCGAGATCGGAGCAACCGTTCGCCTGCGGGCCACACTCGCCGTGGCTGGAGTTGATCGGCTTGTGGCACTTCGTGTTCTCCGCGCCGCAACCGCCGCAGTCGGCGTCCGACGTGCAAGTCCCCTGGCCGTCGTTGCCGCACTCCTCGACGCAGGTGCCCTGCGGCGAGCAGGTCTGGCCGTTGGGGCACGGGACCGTCGGCGAGCACTCCGCGCAGTGGTGGGCGTTGCATGCGTGAGCCTCGTGGCCGGGGCCGCCGCACGTCCCGCAGTCGGCGTCCGTCGTGCAGGTGCCGGGGCAGTTGGCCGAGCAAGAGTTGTCGATGCACTTGTCGGTGGACTGACACGCGCTCGTGTCGTCGGTCGTGCAAGCGACGCAGGCACCGATGCTCGTGTCGCAGACCTGGTGCATCGGATCACACGCGACGCAGTCGCTGTTCTGCGAGCACGAGATCTGCGGGGTGCCGTGGTCGTCGGTCGGACAGACGACGCCGTCGGGCACGCAGTTGCCCCAGCTCGAGCAATATTCGCCTTCGGGACAGCCGGTCCCCGTCTCGGCGTTGCACGCCACGCAGCGGCGCTCCTCGGCGAGGCACGTCGTCCTTCCGTCGCTGCAGCCGCCGCAGTGCGCGTCTTCGGTGCAGTTGTGGAGCAAGCAGATCTCGCTCTCCGACTCGGGGTCGGACCCGTCGGGGTTACCGACCGGGATCGGGTCGCTCGTCGCGCAGCCCACCGAGGCGAGGGGCGCGACCAGGAGCAGGACGGCAGAGAAGCGAGTCGGCATCGTGCCGGGCGATTAAGCACCGAAGATGCCAATGTAGGACACAGCGCTCGATTCAGTCATTTCAACGAGTTACGAGTCGCTCCCACGCGGCCTGGGTCCTCGACCCTGGTGATCTCCTGATCCACGCCTGGTGCCCACCGGGCCCCCGCGGCCCGTTTCTTTTCCGACCTCGGCGGCGCGCGGTAGGGGATCGGCATGCTCCTGCCGGGCAAGATCGAGCTCTGGGCCTTGGGCGACGTCCTCGGAGGCCTCTTGCGCGCGGGAGTCAGCGGGACGCTGTCCTTGATCGAGTCCAAGGGCCGACGAGTCGGCACCACGCACCACGTCCACCTCGTCGGCGGCCTGCCGGCTGCGGTCCTGTCCGATGGCCCGCGGCTCGGCGAGGTCCTCTCCGAGTCGGGCGCGCTCCCTGCTCGAGCCGTGAACGCGGCGATCGAGAGACAAGCGGGAGGCGACACGCGCCTGCTCGGCGAGCTGCTCCAGGAGCTCGTCGTGGCGCCGCAGTCGTCGATCGCGGAGGGCGTGCGAAGGCAGACGAAGGCTCGCGTCGACCGCCTCTTCTCGCTGGGTGAGGCCAGCCTTCGGTTCCACGCGACCGCGATGGAGGGTACGGTCCTCGCGAGCCTGAGCCGCGCAGCGCGCACGGTCCGCCCGCTCGAGGCCAGCGAGTTCCTCTACGGCCGGCCGCGCCGCCGCTCCGGACCGCCAGCGGAAGGTCCGCGGCGAGAGAACGATCTCGCCCTCCTCGGGCTCGGCTCCCAGGCGTCCAAGGACGAGATCCGGCAGGCCTTCCGGAGGCTCGTCCACCAGCACCATCCCGACCGAGCCGGTGACGAGGCGGAGCGCCGGCACAAAAACGCGATCGTGGCGCGGCTCGCGGCCGCCTACTCGCGCCTCACGGCGACCGCATCCTGACGCCTGCACCGCGCGGCGCCGCCGCGCTGCCGCCTCACTTCGCGAGCACGCCGGCGACGATGAGCGCCTTGACGACGATGCCCATCAGGCTCTCGCCCGCGATGAGCCCGCTCGAGACCGAGACGACGCTGCGAGCCCCTAGGCTCTTGTCGTGGAGCCGCGTGATCTCGCCGAGCGCCGCGCCCAGGAACATCGAGACGGCGTTCGCGCCGGGAACGACGAGCGCGATGCCGAGACCGGGCGCGGAGGGCACGTAGCGCGCGTACTGCTTGGGCACCGAGCGCTCGGCGAGCGCCAGCCCGAGGCCGACACACGCGCCGATCAAGGTGAGGAGGCGGACCGTGGGGTGGAGCGACGCGACGCCGTCCACGAGGATCTTGGACACGCCGGCCCAGACCTGGACCGCCGGCGCCGGGAACTCGTCGCTGCCGAGGACACTCGCCTCGGGTACGAGCAAGTTGAACGCAGGGACGACGACGATGGCGCCCGCGAGGACCCCGAAGAGCTGCGCGATGAACTGCTGCCTCGGGTTGGCGCCGAGCAGGTACCCGCTCTTCAGATCGGTGAGCAGGTCGGCCGCGTGCAGCCCCACGCCGCCCGTGACGTTGGCGCCCATGATGTTCGCCGGCAGATGACCGGGCAGGACGGCGCCATAAAGAAGCTGCGTCGCGGGCCCGAGCGCCTTCGTCGGCGTCACGTCGGTCTCTCCCGTCACGCGCGAGGCGACGACGCCCATGACCACGCTCAGCGGCAACGCGATGATCGCCGCCCACCACGGGATGCCGAAGAGCACCGACATGAGGAGGACGACGACGGGGCCGAGCAGGAGGAACCCGCCGGGAAACCACCAGGCCGGACACTCCACTTCGTCGAGGGGATCGACCGCCGCCGCGCTCTTCTTTCGGAATAGCGCGGCGAGGCCCGCGAAGCTCCGCGCGACGCTCTGCCATTGAAAGGCAAAGGCAGTCAGCCCGTGCGCGAGCATGAGCGCCGCGGCCGGCCACAAGGTCGCGTTCACGATCGACTTGTATTCGACCTTCGCGACGATTCCGGATTGGACGAGGTACGGCGCGAGCCCGCCATAACAACCGACGCCGCCGACCAGCATCCAGAAGCAGGTACGAAAGCCGATGATGCCGCCGGCTCCGACGAGGATGAGGCTCCCGTCGAGGGCGATCGACCAGTCCTTCGCGGCGTACCCACCCCATGAGAACGGAAAATGGATGGCCTTGGGCAGGTTGAAGGGAATGAACGCGGCCTTCGCGTCGCGGAGCACGGCCACCACGGCCCCGAGGCCGGCGGCGCCGAAGAGGAAACGCGCCTTGCTCTTGCCCTCTTCGCTGCCCTCGCCCTGGGTCACGTGGAGCGACCGAAGCGTCTCGGCCGTCGCCGTCCCCGTGGGGAACGGCAGCGCCTCGACGTTGATGAGCTGGCGTTTGATCGGAATGGCAGCGAAGACCCCCAGCGCCGCGATGACCGAGAACCAGAGGACGAGCCAGACCCCCGACGGGAGCGAGCCCGTCAGCAGAAAAAGCGCGGGGACGGCCGCCATGTTGCCGCCGCCCGTCATGTAGCCCGCGGCCGAGGCCACCGAGCTCATGGCGTTGTTCTCCAGGATCCCGAAATGGGCGTTCGTCAATCGCAGCGCCGAGAGGAGACGAAAGGTCGCGTAGGCGAGAATGCAGGCCGTCACGGTGACGCCCATGCTCCAGCCCGTCTTCAGGACGACGTAGAGGTTGCTCAGGCACATCACCCCGCCGATGACCATCCCGGAGAGGACGGCGCGCGTGGTGAGCTGGCGCGCCCCCTTCTGGTAGACGGTGCGGAGCCAGACGTGCTCGGGGTCCGCCTCGTTCGTGGCCTGGGTCTCGGCCGTCATGTTCTCAGCGCTCGTCGGCGCGCGGCGCCTGCCTGAGGTGTCGCTCCACGACGTTTCGCATGACGTAGGCCGCCACCTGGCTGGGGACGGTCCCGGGGCCGAAGCCGGCGTCGAAGCCGAGCTCGCGCGCGAGCTTGTTGTCGATCCGCGGGCCGCCGAGCAGGAGCACCACCTTGTCTCGCCAGCATTCACGCTCGAGGAGCTCCACGAACGCGCGCGCGTTCTCCTTGTGGCAATCCCGCTGCGTGATCACCTGAGACACGAGGATGGCGTCGGCGCCGAGCGCCCTGGCGCGCCGCGCGAGCTCCTCGTTCTCCACCTGCGCGCCCAGGTTGTGGGCGTCGAAGCACTTGTAGCTCTCGAGGCCCTTGTCACCCTTGAAGCCCTTGTAGTTGATGACCGCGTCGATCCCGACCGTGTGCGCGTCGCTCCCGGTGCAGGCGCCGACGACCACGACCTTGCGACCGAGCTCCACGGCCGCCGCCTCGATCTCGTCGCGGTCCATCTCGTGGGGCCCGAGCTCCTCCACGTGGATGGCGGCCACGTCGACCGCGTGGACCGAGTGACCATAGACGACGAAATAGGTGTGCTCCGGCGATGCCTGCTCCATCGCGACGACGAGCGGGCTCTTCAGGCCGTGGGACTCGGCGAATCGCTTCGCGGCCTCCCGCGCCCGGTCGCCCGGGAGAATGGCGAGGGTGAACGACATCTGAACCATCCCGTCCCCTTCGCGGTCACCATAAGCGCGGAGGAGCTTCTGGGCGCTCACGACGCCACCCTCCCCTCGAGCCTGTCGAGGATCGGGTTCAGGTAGCCCGGGTCGCGCGCCACCACGCCCTGGAAGCCTTTCCCGCCCGTGCGCGTGCGCTTCACGTCGGCGAATACACCGTGGCCGATGGCCTCCCAGATGCCCTGGTCCGCCACCTCCACCAGCAGGTGCTCCGCCTTCTCGAGCACCTCGGTCGCGCGGCGGGCGATCTTGCCGTCGGGCTTGAACTCGATCTCGTCTCCGAAATGGCGCGCCGCCCCGAAGATGTATCTGGCCCCCTTCAGCGCCAGATACCGGTCCATGAGGAGCGGGGTGTGAATGGCCTCGCTGAACATGCCGAGCAGCTCGATGGATTGGTTGGTCGTCACGCCGACCAGGTTGAACATCGCGTCGTGGATGTGGCTGTGGAGGATGTCCCCGGTCTTGAACTTCGTCGGGGGCATCCATTTGATGGGGTGCTTCGGGAACACCTGGCGGACCAGCTGCGCCTGCGCGAGCTCGAGGAGGAAGCTGTCCTCGATCCAGGGATCGATCTCGTAGGCGTGCCCGAGGCCCATCTGCTCCTCGCGCAGCCCCGCGCGTAGCGCAAACGCCTCGTTGATGAACTGGGAGGCGAGCACGGTGTGGGCGCGCTCCACGGCGTCCGCCGTGGTGAGGTAGTTGTCCTCCCCCGTGTTGATGACGATGCCGCTCCTCGCCACGATCCGACGCGAGAAGTACTGGTCCACGAAGGTGCGGACCATGTTGATGTCGCGGAAGAGGATGCCGTACATCGCGTCGTTGAGGAGCATGTCGAGGCGCTCCACCGCGGCCATCCACGCGATCTCGCTCATGCAGAGGCCGCTCGAGTAGTTCGTCTGGGCGACGTAGCGGCCGGTCTCGTGGGCGATCTCGTCGAGCGCCTGCCGGATGATGCGAAAATTCGCCTGGGTCGCGTACGTGCCCCCGAAGCCCTCCGTGGTGGGTCCCTCGGGGACGTAGTCGAGGAGCGACTGGGCCGTGGCGCGGATGACCGCGACGATGTCCGCCCCGGCGAAGCCGGCCGCCTTGGCCTGCACCGCGTCGTCGTGGATGTTGCCGGTCGCGACGATGACGTACTTCAGCGGCGACTCGCCGACGGCGCGCTTCACCTTCGCGGCCTCGCGAGCGTCGCGCGAGTCGTCGATGCGGGCGATCGCCGCCTCGGTGAACGGTGCGAGGGCGCGGGCCGCGGCTTCCCGCGAGGCGATCTGGGCCACGTCGGGCAGGCTTTCGCCGTAGGCGAGCCGCTCGGCCGCCCCTTGGATGTCCGCTGCGCCATCGGCGAGGGCGGCGCCCAGATACCGCGCGACACCGTGCCCCGTGCCGCCGCCCTTGTGGATGCGATCGACGAGCGCGTTCGCGAGAGGAGTGCCTTCGGGATCCGCACCGCTCACGCCGTAGGCGCGGGCGACCGTGCGTTCGACGCCCACGGTCGTGTGCGCGTCGATTGTTGTCTGGACGTCGGCCGCGATCGCGGATGCCAGCTCACGGCAGCGCGAAACCACGGCCTCGTCGACGAAGAGGCGTGCCATGCGACCGGTGTCGTAACACGGGCTCAGGGCGGCGGGACAACGCTCGGCGCCGCGCTCGGGTTCGGCGCCGCCGGCGGAGGGTCGGCCGGCGCCGGAGCGCTGGGTGATGCCGAGGCAGCGGCCGGCGGCGAAAACGGCAGCTCGCGGCCGATCACCTTCCGCTGGAAGCCCGGGGTGCCCCAGGTCGCTTCGTGGCAGCTGCGACATTTCAGCTTCGAGCCGTCCAGCTGGACGAAGTCGTTGGTCAGCCTCGTGGTCATCCACTCGACCGCCCAGGCCTCGTCGCGCGGGGTGCCGAGGAACTTCGCGGCGGGCTTGCCCTGTTTGTCGACGTGACAGTTGCGACACTCGGCGGGCTTTCCATCGCGTCGCTTGAGGCCCGTGAAGAAGGTCCGGTGCATCCAGAGCGCCTGCTCCTTCTTCTCCGTCATCATCGGGAAATCGAAGCGCTTGCCCGACGCGTCCTTCGGGACGTGGCAGTAGTCGCACCTCACGTCCAGGTGCTCGGCGATGGTGGCCATGCGGCTGAACTGCTCCTGCTCGCAGCGCACGCCCGCGAGCGGCCCCTCGTAGGTGCGCCAGGGAGGCTTGGACCCCTCGCAGACGTCGACGGCCGCGGGCCGCGGCTTGGCGACGGGCGGCGGGGCCGGGCTGCCGGTGCACGCGCCCGCGAGCGCGGCGATCCCGAGGAGCGGCAAGAGCAGCTGCGAGTTCACCGCGCCGACGATACCGCCCCTCCCCCGTCGCAACCACCTTGTGGCCTGCGCCACCCGTGGCATTCTCCCCCGCTCTCCAGCCCCCCCCGACCGCCGTGAGCCAAGAAGGCCTCTTCCAAGCGCTGTTCGACGCCTCCCCCGACGGGATCCTGACCGTCGCGGACGACGGGCGGATCGTGCTCGCGAACCAGCGCGCGGAGGACCTCTTCGGCTACGAGCGCGGCGCGCTGCGCGGCGCCCGGGTGGAGTCGCTCATGCCCGCCCGATTCCGCGCCGGGCACACCCACCTTCGCGAGTCGTACACGAAGTCCCCGCGGCCGCGCCCGATGGGGACCGGGCTCAAGCTCGTCGGTACCCGCCAGGACGGCACCGAGTTCCCCCTCGAGATCACCTTGAGCCCGATGGTCCGCGGCGCCGAGGCGCTCACGATCGCCATCGTGCGCGACGTGACCGAGCGACGCGAGGCCGAGCGGGCCATCGAAATGGCTCACAAGGAGATCGAAGACCTCTACGACCACGCGCCGTGCGGGTACCACTCGCTCGACGGGGAAGGCCGCTTCCTGCGCATCAACGAGACCGAGCTGCGCTGGCTTGACCGGGCGCGCGAGGAGGTCATCGGCGCCTCGTTCGTCGAGCACATCAGCGAGGCGAGCCGGCACTTCTTCGCGGAGGCGTTCGCCCGATTCAAGCAGGCGGGGTCGATCGAGGGGCTGGAGATGGAGCTCGTGCGCCGTGACGGCACCGTGTTCCCCGTGCTGATCTCCGCCACGGCGATCCGCGACGCCACGGGGACGTTCGTCTCGTCGCGATCGACCGTCGTCGACGACACGGACCGGCGGCGCATCATGGGAGCGCTGCGGCGAGCCAACGAGGAGCTCGAGACCGCCAACAAGGAGCTCGAGACCTTCAGCTATTCGGTGGCCCACGATCTGCGGGCGCCCTTGCGCGCGGTCGACGGCTTCACGCTGATCGCGCTCGAGGATCTCGGCGAGGACGTCCCGGCCGACGTGAAGGGGAACCTGGAGCGGGTTCGCGACGCGGCACGCCGGATGGGCGAGCTCATCGACGACCTGCTCATGCTCAGCCGGACGACCACCACCGAGCTCAGGCAACAGCCGAACGTGGATCTGTCCGCGCTCGCGTCGTCGGTGGTCAAACGGCTCCGGGAGGCCGACACGGCACGCAAGGTCGAGGTGACGATCGAGCCCGGGCTCTCGACGTGCGGCGATCCGAAGCTCCTGCTCATCCTGCTCGAGAACCTGATCGGCAACGCCTGGAAGTTCACGAGCAAGAAGCCCCTCGCCCACATCGAGGTCGGCGCCGAGCAGGGCGACGAGATCCGGTATTTCGTGAGAGACGACGGTGCAGGCTTCGACATGAGCCTGGCGTCGAAGCTCTTCCAGCCGTTCCAGCGCCTCCACGCGCGCGGGCAGTTCGAGGGGACCGGGATCGGGCTCGCCACGGCGGCGCGCGTGGTGAGGCGGCACGGGGGCAGGCTCTGGGCGGACGCGGCGGAGGGTCGCGGCGCGACCTTCTACTTCACCCTGGCCTCGACCTGCCGCTGAGGGTCAGCTCTCCCTCGTCCCCAGTACCACCACGTCGATCGCGCCGTCGGCCACGCGGATCTCGAGCGCGTCGTCCTTCGCGACGGACCGGGCCGCGCGGACCAGCCGGCCGTCTTTCGTGCGCACGAGCGCGTAGCCACGCGTGAGGACGGCGAGCGGCGAGAGCGCGTCGAGCGACGCCGCGTTCGCCGCGAGCGCGACCCGGGCTCGCGCGACCCGCGCGCGCATGGCCGGGGAGAGCCGCGTGTCGAGCGACCGGAGCTCGTCGCGGGCCTCGCCGAGGATCGCCCGGCCTGCTCGGGCGAGCCGTCGGTCCAGCGGTCCGAGCGCCGCGCGCGCGGCGACGAGGACCGCCGACGGATGCCGCGCGGCCAGGCGGCGCTCGAGCTTGGCGAGCGACACGCGGCGATCGCCGAGCGCGCCGCGCGCCAGCCGCCGCAGATCGGCGTCCGCGTCGTCGACGCGCTGCTGCCGATCGGCGACGACGCGGCGGGCGGCGCGCGTGAGCCGCTGCACGAGGTGTCCGAGGACGGCGGTCCGCGCGCGCGCGTCGGGCACCACGAGCTCCGCCGCCTGAGAGGGCGTCGCCGCGCGCACGTCCGCCGCGAGATCGACGAGGGTCTGATCGATCTCGTGGCCGACTGCCGCGACGACGGGCACCGGCGAGCTCGCGACCGCGCGCACGAGGTCCTCTTCGTTGAAGGCCATGAGGTCGTCGGTCGACCCGCCGCCGCGCCCCAGGATCACGACGTCCACCTCGGGGTGCTTGGTGACGAGGCGGAGCGCGCGTGCGAGCAGCGCGCCCGCGCCCTGCCCCTGCACCGGCGCCGCGGCGAGCACGAGGCGGGCCGGCCCGCGCCGGAAGGCGACGCGGACGATGTCCGCGAGGGCGGCGCCTTGCGCGCTCGTGACCACGCCGATGACCCGCGGCTCGCGGGGGAGCGGGCGCTTGCGCTCGGCCGCGAAGAGGCCCTCGGCCAAGAGCTTCTGCTTCAGCTTCTCGAGCGCCTCGAGCAGCGCGCCTTTCCCCGCGGGGCGCGCGCTCTCCACGATGAACTGCACGCGGCCGCGCGGCGCGTAGAAGCTCACGCGGCCCTTGACCACGATCCGGGCTCCGTCCGCGAGGAGCTTCCGCGCGCGGACGGGGCCGGACCGGTAGAGCACGCAGTCGATCGATGCGTCACCGCGCTCGTCTCGCAGCGTGAAATAGGCGTGCCCGCTCGGGTGCTCCTTGAGCGCGGTGACCTCGCCGCCGACGAGCACACCCTCCGTGCGTCGCTCGAGGAGGAGCTTCAGCCCCCGGTCGAGCTCGCCGACCGAGAGGACGCGCTCGGGCTTGTCCGAAGGAGCCGCTTCGGTCACGAATTCCTCGCTCCCCCCTCGCCACGCGAGGGGGGCCGGGGGGGTGAAAGGGCGGGAGAGCACGCCACAGCATTGGGCGGGCAGCCGAGACGGTCAGTCCTTCTGGTCCGGGCCGACACGTGGCAAGGTGCGTCCGTGATCAAGAAGGTCCTCATCGCCAACCGTGGAGAGATCGCCGTTCGGATCCTGCGCTCGCTGAACGAGCTGGGGATCCGCTCCGTGGCCGTCTTCAGCGAGGCCGATCGCAACGCGCTCCACGTCCGCATGGCGGACGAAGCCTACGGCATCGGCGCGGCCGCCGCGCGGGAGAGCTACCTCGACATCGACAAGGTCATCGGCGCGGCGAAGAAGGCCGGCGCCGACGCCATCCACCCGGGGTACGGGTTCCTGAGCGAGAACGCCGATTTCGCGGAGGCCTGCGACCGAGCCGGCATCACCTTCATCGGCCCGCCCGCGAGCGCGATGCGGAGCATGGGCTCGAAGACAGGGGCTCGCGCGAAGATGGCCGAGGCCGGCGTGCCCATCACGCCGGGCGGGAGCGCGGCCACGGTGGAGGAGGCGCTCGCGACCGCCGAGCGCGTCGGGTACCCGGTGCTGCTCAAGGCGGCCTTCGGCGGCGGCGGCAAGGGCATGCGCCTCGTCCACCACCCCGAGGAAATGGCGGGCGCCCTCGAGCGCGCGCGCAGCGAGGCCGAGCGCGCCTTCAAAGACGGCACCGTCTACATCGAGAAGGCCATCGTGAACCCGCGCCACGTGGAGATCCAGGTGCTCGGGGATCGCCACGGCAACATGATCCACCTCTTCGAGCGCGACTGCTCGATCCAGCGGCGCCACCAGAAGGTGGTCGAAGAGACGCCCTGCCCGGTCGCGTCCCCCGAGCTCATCGCGAAGATGGGTGAGGTCGCGGTCAAGGGCGCGCTCGCCGTGGGCTACTTCTCCGCGGGGACGTTCGAGTTCCTGCTCGGGGAGGACGGCAGCTTCTACTTCCTCGAGATGAACACGCGCCTGCAGGTCGAGCACCCCGTGACGGAGTGGATCACCGGCTTCGACCTCGTCGCCGAGATGGTGCGCGTCGCAAACGGCGAGAACTGCGCCTACGACCAGCGGAGCATCACCCGCCGCGGTGCCGCGATCGAGTGCCGCGTCTACGCGGAGGATCCGCAGACCGGCTTCTTGCCCAGCCCCGGGCTCATCGAGGCGCTTCGCGCCCCGAAGGGCCCGTGGGTCCGCGACGACGGCGGGTATTACGCCGGGGCCGAGGTGCCGAGCCACTACGACCCCCTCATCTCCAAGCTCACCGCCTGGGGACCGACACGCGCCGCCGCCCTCGCGCGGATGCAGCGCGCGCTCTCCGAATACGTCGTCACCGGGATCCGCACGAACCTGGCGTTCCACCAGAAGCTCCTGGCGCACCCGGAGTTCGCGGCGGGCCGATACGACACGGGCTTCCTCGAGCGCCACAAGGCCGACCTGCTCGGATACGCACACGTGCGCGAGGAGGACGAGGCCGGGCTCGCCGCGGCGATCGCCCTCGCCGTACACCGGGACTCCCGCGAGCCGCGCTTCGCCTCGACGCCCTCGTTGGAGTCGTTGTCGCCCTGGGTCCTACAGCATCGGGCCCGCGTCCTCCGGTCCTGACTCGAGCAGTGACGCGCGGCCACGCGCGGTGCTAACCTCCCTGAGGTCGCTCGGGGTGTCATGGCCGACGGCGCGTCTCACCGAACCAGAACCGAACCTGGAACCGAGGGCGACGCCTTCGGGTTGGAGTCGAGCGCCAGCGGGTCGGCGCCCGACCGCGTGTCGTTCGGCGTCATCGATCCGGCCGAGACACGGCCCGGCGCACCGCGCTCCCGTTTCCCGTGGCTGGCCGTGGCCTTCTTCCTCGCCGCGCTCGTCGCCGTCGCGACGCTTCGGAGCGTCTGGCTGAGGTCGCTGCTCCCGCTCGCCCTCGCCCTCGGCGGCGCGCTCGTGCTCTTCCGTTACCGCGCCCGAGCCCTGCAGACCGGGACGCGCGACACGCCCCGCGCCCCGCGCGCGCTCGTCCTCGACTCGACCGGCCTCACCTACGAGCTGGTCCGTCGAGCGGTCCCGGGCCTGCCGCCGCCGGTCGTCCGGCGCGACGAGGCCCCGCTCCCGCTCCTCGATGGGTCACAGCGCTTCGGGGCGACGCTCCTCTCCAACGCGACCCGCGACAAGCTCGCCCTCGCCATCACCTCCGGGCAGGGGACCTTCCTCGTCGGAACGCGCCTCACCGAAGAAGACAAGCGCGACTTCGCCGATCTGTTCGCGCGCTCCTCCGTGCTCGGGAGCGACGAGTCCGCCCTCGACGCCACAGGCCCCGACGGCAAGCCTGTCTGCCTCCCGCCCGACGCGTTCAAGAAGCTCTACGGCTCGCTCGTGGCGCTCGACCCGGGGAGCTCGTCCCGCATCGTGCTCTCCGATCAACGCGGCAACCCGCTCGAGCTCGAGGGAACGACCTTGCTCGTCCGCGGCACGCGCTTCGACCTGTCGCGACCGCTCGAGTGGCGCGCCATCGTCTTTCAGGAGCCGTTCGGCCACGCGATCAACCTCTACCAGGGCACGTGGGTCCGCCAGGGCCCGCACGAGATCGTGCTCGTCGCCCTCATGACGCCGAGCCTGTTCGAGACCACCCTGCGCGGCCCGGCGACCGAGGGCGCACGTGTTGCGCTCGACAAGCTCGCCCAGCGGGATCAGCGGCTGGTCCAAGCCGCCGCGGCCGATCCCCCCGCGATCGAGAGCCGCATCGCCATCGACGGGCTCTTCGTCGTGCCCATCCGCGCGGCGCTCGACGATTCGCCCCGCCCCTCTTCCGAACAGTCACGTCGCACGCGCCTCGCGACCTGAGCGGCGCGCTTTCGTCTCCGTCTGTCAGGCCCGGTCGTGAGGCGAGCCGCGCGCCGAGCCCGTGCGGATCGGGCATTGCAACCCGAACGGTTCGGCGATACCCCTCTCCCCCCTCGAGGAGCAAAACATGGCTGTCGACATTCAGGACCTGTTCAATAACAAGATCCCCGCAGCTCTCGCCAAGAACGCCGACGCGGCCAAGGAGATCGGCGCGAAGTACCAGTTCAACATCACCGGCGACGGTGGCGGCGAGTGGTTCATCGACCTGACCCCGAGCGGCCCCAGCGCGGCGGCCGGCAACCCCGGCGGCGCGGACTGCACCCTCACGATCAGCTCGGAGGACTTCCAGAAGCTCCACGAGAACCCCGACGCGAACGGGATGTCGCTGTTCTTCTCGGGCAAGCTCAAGGTCGCGGGCAACCAGATGCTCGCGATGAAGCTCAAGAAGCTCTTCCAGCTTCAGTAAGCTTGCAGCCTCTCTCTGACATCCGGGTCCTCGATCTCTCGCGGCTCTTGCCGGGCCCCTTCGCGACGCTCGTCCTCGCGGACCTCGGCGCGACCGTGGACAAGATCGAGGAGCCGGGGCAGGGCGACTACCTGCGCCACTTGCCGCCGCAGCTGAAAGACGGCGAAAATGCCGCCTTCTCCCAGCTGAATCGAGGCAAGCGCAGCGCGATCTTGGATCTGAAGCGCCCGGAGGGGCGCGACGCGCTCCGCGCGATGCTCGGCACCTACGACGTGCTCTTCGAGCAGTTCCGACCCGGCGTGCTCCGGCGGCTGGGGCTCGATCCCCAGGCGCTCCGGAAGGACTTCCCGCGGCTCGTCGTGTGCTCGCTCACCGGCTACGGGCAGGCCGGTCCGCTCGCCCAGCGCGCGGGTCACGACCTCAACTACCTCGCGCGGTCGGGTGTGCTCGGCGCGCAAGGCCCAAGGGCCGCCCCACCCCAGGTCCCCGGCTTTCAGCTCGCGGACGTGAGCGGCGGCATGTGGTCCGTCATCGGCATCCTCGCGGCGCTTCGCCATCGTGATCACACCGGCGAGGGCGCGTGGCTCGACATCGCGATGAGCGAGGGAACCATTCCGTTCGCGACAACGAGCTTCGCCGCGGCCGTCGCCGGCCAGCCCGGCGACCGGGGCGACGAGACCCTGACCGGCGGCATCGCGCCGTACCAGGTCTACGAGACGAAAGATGGCCGGGCTGTCGCCCTCGCGGCGCTCGAGCCGAAATTCTGGATGGCGTTCGCCGCGCACGCGGGCCTGGAGCCCAGCCTCGGCGACTTGCTCGTGGGCCCGCACCAGGCCGAAACGAAGGCGAAGGTGGCGGCGGTCTTCAAGCAGAAGACACAAGCCGAGTGGATCTCGTGGGCGGAAGGCAAAGACTGCCTCGTCGAGCCGGTCCTCTCCCCGGCCGAGGCCTGGCACGACGCCCACCTCGCGGCTCGCGACGTGTTCTTCGAGATCGACGGTCGCCCGCAGGTGCGCACCCCGGTCACCCCGCGAGACGTCACGTTTGCGCCCCCGCCCGGGCATGGCCAGCACACGCGAGCCATCCTCGCGGACGCCGGGCTGTCGACCGAGACCATCGAGTCACTGTTTGCGTCGGGGGCGGCAAGGTAGGACCACGGCTCCCGCCAGAGACCCGCAGCCCCCCCCGGCCGGGTTTGCTTCCCGCGACGGCTCTGTATTTCTTCCCCTTCTCGGCCGCCGCACAGTGCTAGCTTGGCTGCGTGTCGGATGTCGTATGCCCGCACTGCGAGAACGCATGCGAGCCCACGCACAAATTCTGCCCGGTCTGCGGTTTCCCCATCGGGGAGATCGTCAAGGGCAATGAAGACCCGCTGATCGGGTCCACGCTCCCTGGCGGCTACGTCATCCAGGAGCTCGTCGGCGTGGGCGGGATGGGGCGCGTCTACCGCGCAGAGCAGAAGGCGCTCGGTCGGACCGTCGCCGTCAAGATCATCCACCCGCACCTCCTGGGCGACGAGAGCGCGTCGGCCCGCTTCATCACGGAGGCCCGCGCGGCATCGCGCCTGAACCATCCGAACTCGGTCGGCGTCATCGACTTCGGCCGCAACGGGGGGCAGCTCTACCTGGTGATGGAGTTCCTGCGGGGCCGCGACCTCGCGCGCGTCGTCTACGAAGACGGCCTCCTGCCCATCTCGCGCATCGTCGACGTGATGGTGCAGGTGCTCGCTGCCCTCGACGAAGCGCACCACCTCGACATCATCCACCGCGATCTGAAGCCCGAGAACATCGTGCTCGAGCCCATGCGGTCGGGCGGGGACTTCGTGAAGGTGGTGGACTTCGGCCTGGCGAAGATCCGCGACGTGGGCACGAACATCACGAGCCCGGGCCTGGTCTGCGGCACGCCCGACTACATGGCGCCGGAGCAGGGCCGCGGCGATCCGATCGATGCGCGAAGCGATCTCTACGCGTGTGGCGTCATCCTGTTTCAGCTGCTGACGGGCCGCCTCCCCTTCGAGGCGGAGTCCCCGACGCAGGTCGTGCTGATGCACCTGTCGCAGCCGCCGCCCGATCCGTCGCGCGTCGCGCCGGATCGCGACATCCCGCAGATCGTGACGGACATCACGCTCAAGGCGCTCGCGAAGAGCGCCAACGAGCGGTACCAGTCGGCGGACGAGTTCGCCAACGCCCTGAAGTCGGCGCTCGTCATGCTCGCCGACCGCACCTCGAGCCCGGCCCACGTGTGGACGGCGGAGAGCCTGAGCTGCACCTCGTGTGGCGCGAGCGTCCCGGCCGGACAGAAGTTCTGCGGCGACTGCGGCGCGCGCGTGCGAACGGCCTCCACGGTCCGCACCCCCGCGATCGGCCAGCCCGCCGCTGCGCAGCCCAGCCTGCCCCTGCCCTTCACCGGCCGGGAGGACGACATCGACTGGCTCGACCTCTGCCGGTTCGAGGTCGGATCGTGGGTCGCCACCGCGCGGCTCGTCGGGGATCACGGCGTCGGCAAGACCCGCCTGCTCCGCCAGTTCCTGAAGAACGCAAACGAGTCGGGCGACCTGGTCGTGGAGTCGGGCCCCGACCCGTGGGGCGCGGAGGTCGGCTACTGGGCGCTTCGCGCCGCCATCATCGGCCTCGCCAGGCTCCCCTCGGATGGTGGGACCACCAACGATTGGACGAGCGCGACCCCGGAGGCCCGTCGCGGCCTCGAAGAGATCTTTGGCCGCACCTCCGCTCGGGCCGAGCCGCCGCCGTTCGCCTGGGAGACCGGCCCCGGCGAGATGACGATCAGCGACCGGCGCTTCGTGGCCGCGGAGGCGCTCCGCTGGGCGATGGCCCGCGCTTCGCGCAGCGCGCAGAAGAACCGCGTCATCCTCGCCATCGACGACCTGCACGCGATCGACGGCGCGAGCCGCAACGCCTTCTGCGACGTCATCCAGGAGCCGCCGCTCGTCGGCATCCTCCTCGTCGGCACCCACCCGCCCGACTTCGATCCGGGCTGGGGCGGCCCGGAGCGCCACCTCACGGGTCTGCCGCTGGCCGCGTTCGCCAGCTTGGGCAAGGGCATGGGCCAGAACGGGGACGGCAAGTCGCGGACGGTCTCGCCGATGTACGTCGAGCAATACATCCGCTTCGCGCAGGAGGGCGGCAAGTCGCCTCCTCCGCGCCTCGGCGATCTCGTCGCCCAGCGGATCGAGCGCCTGAACAGCGACGCGCGACGCGTGCTGCAGGCGATCGCCGTCATCGGCGACGACGGCCCGCCCGATCTCCTGCTCAACGTCGTGAGCGTGACCGACCCGGACGCCGCGGTGGACGAGCTGCGGACGGCCGGCATGATCGAGGTCGTGGAGGGGCGCATGTCGACCGCGCACCCGCTCATCCGCGACGTCGTCCTCGCGACGATCCCGGCCGGCGTACGGCGGGAGCTGCACGAGAAGGCGAGCTCGGACGAGCTCCGCCACGCGTCGTGGTCCGACGGCGCGCGCGGGCACTCCGGCGAGATCCCGACCGAGGTCCTCGCGATGCACGCCTACCACGCGCAAAACTCGTTCGAGGCGCTCATGCTCCTCGAGACGGTGGCGAACCGCGCGGCGATGCGAGGGGATCTGTCGGGCAGCGTGATCGCGCTGCGCCGCGCCCTGGACGTGGCGCGTCGCGAGCTCTTCCGCGGCGACATCGACGATCCGGTGCGGGCCGTGCTCATCTTCAGCCGCAAGCTCGGCGAGGCGCTCGCGCGCGCCGGCGACTACGCCGACGCAAACGGCGTGCTCCTCGAGGCCTTGGACATGGCGGGCCCGAGCGGCCCCGACCGCGTGCAGGTCCTCGGCGCGCTCGCCTTCACCGCCAAGGAGCGCGCTCGCGGCGGCGAGGCGCGCAAGTACCTCCGCGAAGCGATCAACCTCGCGAAGGAAGAGCTCCTCGTCGATCTGGTCGACTCGCTCGAGCGCGTCCGCCGCGAGTGGATGCTCGCATGACGCTCGGTCCGCTGAGCTCGGCCCCGGGCGAGCTCGAGCCGCGGCGGTTCATCGCGCGCTGGGACCTCGACAAGACCTACCTGCGGACGGACTTCGACACCGTCCGCGACCTGCTGCGCACCGCGATCGAGCGCCCCGACCAGAAGCGCACCGTGCCGGGCGCGGCCGCCTTGCTGCGCGAGCTGGGGCGCGCGGGCGTCGAGACACACATCCTCTCGGGAAGCCCGGAGCAGCTCCGCTCGCGCATCGAGGAGAAGCTGAAGCTCGACGGCGTTCGCTATGCCTCGCTCACGCTGAAGCCCAACCTGGAGAACCTCCTCCGGCTGCGCTTCCGCGCGCTGCGGGGTCAGCTCGGCTACAAGCTCCCTGCCCTCCTCTTGCGCCGCTGCGAGATGGGCGCTCAGGAGGACGGCGCCGGCCGGCTCGTGAACGAGGTGCTGCTCGGCGACGACGCCGAGGCGGACGCGTTCGTCTATTGCCTCTACGCGGACATCTGTCGCGGCGCGGTGGACGAGACGGTGCTCGCCGACGTCTTGCGGGAGGGCGGCGCGTACGAGGACTCGATCCGAGACTCGGTCCGCTTCGCGAAGTACATCCAGAAGGGAGAGGTGGTCGAGCGCGTCCTCATCCACCTCGATCGCCAGTCCTCTCCGTCCGAGTTTCGCCCCTACGGCGCGCGGGTGGTGCCGTTTTACAACTACCTCCAGGCCGCGTTCGTCCTCTACGAAGACCACCGCATCCCGCCGGAGAGCGTGCTCGCGGTCGCGACGGACCTCGTCATCGTCCAGAACTTCGAGCGCTCGTCCCTCTCCCGCAGCTACATCGACCTCTGCCGGCGGGGCCACCTGCGCCGGACCCGCATCGACGAGCTCGGCGCCGCGCTCGAGCGACTCGTGGCCATGCGCCGCGCGCCGGCCGCGAGCGAGCTCGTGGCCATGCTCGACGCCATCCGGAAGGAGGATGCGCCGCCGCCCTCGACCGCCGCCCAGGCGGTACCCATCGATTATCGGGCGCTCGTTCACCACCACAACCCGAGGCGAAAGCGGAAGAAGCGCCGAGGGTAAGTCGGCACCGCAACAAAAGGCTGCGGCCCGACAAAAAAGGGGGTATGCCAGTCGCCCTCGGGTGGTCCAGGCCCCCCGAGTCGGTTTGCCACACGCCCCTCCGAGCGACCCCCCGCTTCGGAGTACCCCGGGGTTCTACCCACGAGGCTTCGGGCTAGCGATTCTCGACCCACGTGCACGAGGATTTCTTCGGTGGATAGCGATCTTGCCGAGGCGGTCTCGGCGCTGAAGAGTGCCTTCGATCAGCGGAAAATCTCGGTTCGGTTCGACAAGGCCGAACCAACCCAGATCGAAAACCTGCGGAAGACCCTCAAGGTTCCGGCTCGATACCGCTCCTTTCTCGCGGCGGCCGATCCGGTCGACGTAGAGACGGTAACCCCCGTGGAGCGGGTGCGGTTCATCCCGGCCGCCAAGCTCGCGGAGGAGCAGGTCGGCTACGCGATCCCGGCGGAGGGCGCCGAGCCCATGCCGGGCTGGCGGAAGAGCTGGATCATCGTCGCCCGGAGCGCGCTCCTCGGCGATCCCTACTTCCTCGACATCTCCAAGCTGGACGCCGAGGGCGACTGTCCCCTGTTCACGACGATGACCGGGACCGATCAGCTCAAGCCCGAGCTCTGCGCCTCGAGCCTGCAGCAGTTCCTCCGCATCCTCGCGGCGTCGATGGAGGTCGCGTCGGGCTTCGGCGACGCCCTGATGGACGACGACGACGAGCGGACCTTCCGCGAGACGCTGGCGCCGCGCATCAAGACGATCGATTCGGCCGCCCTCCGCGCTGGCCACTGGACCTGACGATGGGCGGCGCGAGCTCGCGCTGCCCGAAGTGTGGGGGGGCCCTCTCGGTCGCTGACGCCGAGTTCTGCACGAGCTGCGGCGCGCACCTCGTCCTGGCCGCGGACGCGCCCAAGACCATCACCTCGACCGCGCCCGGCGAGCCGTCGCCGGACGCGTTCGGCTCGGGAGCGCAGGGCACGGCGAAGAAGCCCTCGTCGCCGGGCGCGGAGCGCTTCGCTTCCGGCACGCTGATCGACAACAAGTACAAGATCGATCGCGTCCTCGGCGAAGGCGGCATGGGGGTCGTCTACCTGGCGGAGGACATCCACACCCGCTCGTACGTGGTGCTCAAGGCCGTCCGACCCGAGCTCGCCCACCGCAAGGACGTGCGCGATCGCACGCTCGCCGAGGGGCGGGTGCTGGCGCAGATCGATCACCCGAACGTCGTCCAGCTCAAGGCCATCATCGAGGACTCGACGGGGCTCTGGCTCGTCATGCAGTACATCGACGGCGAGAGCCTCGACCGGACGATCAAGCGCCACACCGCCGAGAAGCGGCACGTCGCCTTCACGATCGCGACCGACATCTTCCGTCAGGTCTTGCACGGCGTGGCCGCGGCGCACCGCGAGGGCGTGATCCACCGCGACCTCAAGCCCGCGAACGTGCTCGTCCGCAAGAAAGACGGCGTGGCCAAGGTGACCGACTTCGGCATCGCCAAGCCGGAGGAGCAGGCGCGAGCCGGGCAAGGCAAGACGAAGGGCGTCATCGGCTCGCTCTGGTACATGTCACCCGAGCAGGTCCAGGGCCGAAAGGACCTCGACAAACGCGTCGACATCTACTCGCTGGGCATCCTCTTCTTCGAGCTCCTGACCGGGCACGTGCCCTTCGAGGCGGACTCGTCCTACGAGCTCATGCGAAAACACGTGGAGGAGCCGCTCCCGAAGGTCACGGACGCGAGGTCGGACGTCCCTGCCTGGGTCGACGACATCCTCGCGCGCGCGTGCGCCAAGAGCCGGGACGATCGGTTCGGGAGCGCGGAGGAGTTCTTGTCCGTGCTCGACGCGCACCTCCCCGCGCAAGCGACGCAGCTGCCGGCCGGCGTCACGCGCCTGCCGACGCAGCTCCCCGCCGAGCAGCCCGTGGCCTCCGCGGCGCGACCTTCCCAGCACACCTCGGCCGGCACGAGCGTGACGAGGCCCGGCGAGGGCGGCGCGAGCCGCGCGTGGATCTACGCGGTCGTGGGGGTCGCGGCGCTGGCGCTCGGCGGGCTCGGCGTCTACGCGCTCGTCCAAGGGGACGAGCCGAAGCCCCGCACGAAGAACACCCAAGGCGCGAGCGCGTCGACCGCCGACGCGCCCGGCACGACCGCGCCGACGGCGTCCGCGACGGCCTCCACAAAACCCGCCGTCGACCCGCTCGACGCGATCGCTGGCAAGTGGCGCTCCGAGGGCGGCACCGAGTTCGAAGCCGTGAAGATCGGCTACACCGTCGAGTTCCGGATCGTCGACGCCAAGCAGCTCGAGCCGAGCGACTACCGCGACGGAGAGGCCCGCTTCGTGCTGCGCGCCGTCAGCGACGGCGTCTACAAGGTGGAGGACAAGATCCGACCCCAGCCGCCTCGCGGGTCCGTGTTCGACCCGAAGTCGCGCAACACCTGCCAGGAGGTGTGGACGGCGGTCGACGGGCGCGAGCTGCGCGCCTACTTCGACGGCTCGCGGCTCACCGTGTCTTTCGCGAAGATCGCCCCCAAAGCGACGAACTTCGAGCATGACGGTTCTGTCGTCATCGCCTGCCGCGGTCTCAAGGAGGTCGAGGCGAGCGTGATCCAGAGCGTGCTCACGAAGGGCAAGTAGGCGGGCGGAGCGAAGGTGGAGCCCCCCTGAGCTGCCGCAGGTGGCTGGATGCTTCTCCCCCCGAGCTCCAGGCAGGTGGCTGGATGTTTTCGTCGAGAGCGAGCGAGGTCGGTGGCGAGTCGCGCGGAGCGTACGACTGTACGCGAGCACGCAGGGCGCCGAGATCGCGAAGCCATCTTCTGAGCTTCGACTTCTCCCCCCCAAGCTTCAGGCAGGTGGCTGGATGGTTTTCGTCGAGAGCGAGCGAGGTCGGTGGCGAGTCGCGCGGAGCGTACGACTGTACGCGAGCACGCTCGACGCCGAGATCGCGAAGCTATCGGCGAAAAACACCAGCCACCTCACACGCCGCCCGTCTCGGGGACGACGACCGGCGCGCTGGCGTTCGTCACGGTGCATTTGACGGTGGTCGCGGCGCTCGGCGCGCTCGCGCGGCCGCCGCCGCCGACCAGCGGCACGAACGACGACATCACCGCGGTCTGCACCGCCTCGGCGCCCGAAGGCGGGACCGGATTGCCGCTCGCGTCGAAGACGGCGACCGACTGCGCCTGCCCCTTCGCGACCTCGTTGCCCGGGAACGCCAGCTGGATCGAGACGCGGACGGTGGCGGTGACCCCCGGCGAGACCCCGAACGAGAGCGGCTTCTTGGCGAACGAAGCGCAGAACGCCGGGTTACCTGCGCCGTTCGGCTGGCCGTAGGTCGACATGGTCCAGGTCTGCACGTCGACGACGAGCTCGTCGTCCCCGCCGCCCTTGGCGTAAGGAACGCAACGCCCGAGCGCCGGATCGAGCTGCTGGCCCGTGGGGCACTGCCCGGTCTTCTGGCAGGCCTGGCCGTTCCAGACCTCGTCCTTCGCACACGACTGCGCCGCGGGGACGCAGGCGCTCTTGCCGCCGTCGACCACGAGCACCTGGCCCGCGGGACACCCGAGCGTCTGCCCCTGACCGAGCTGCACGCCGGCCTGCTGGGCGAGCTGATCCTTCGGGATGCACCACCCGGTCTTCTCGTCGAGCTTGTCCCCCGGCCTGCACTGGAGCTTCTGGCACCCGCCGACGCCGGTCGAGGCGTTGCCGAACCACGCGTAGCCGGGACCGCAATACTGCGTCGCCTGCTGCTGCGTCAGGCACTGGCCGCCGATGTCGTAGTAGCCCCGAAGACACCGGCACTTGTTCTGCTTGATGTCGTAGCCCGCACCCTCCGTACAGGAGGAGATGGAGCAGCGGCAGTCTCCGCCGGTGCAGATCTTCAGGAAACACTGGTTGGCGGGGCAGCCGAAGAGGGGCACGAGGAAGAGCGACAGCCCAGCGAGGGCCAAGAGAGCGGCGGGGCGCGCAGCCATGATGGCTGCGACCCTAGTCGGACGGATGGCCGGAGTCGACTCGACCTCGCCCCCCCCGACGAACGGCCCGATCGGCCCGTGACAGTGGCGTTCCATCGATGGGGCGCCTGTGGTACGAGCGGCTCCGGCTCGGTGGGACTGGTGCCTCCCGGGCGCGCGATCCTTCGTGGTCCCCCTACTCGGGCGGCACGACAAGAAGCTAACAGCGGCTGCGATCGGCTGGG
This sequence comes from Myxococcales bacterium, assembly GCA_016794345.1. GTDB lineage: Bacteria > Myxococcota_A > Polyangia > Polyangiales > Polyangiaceae > Xiheicaenibacterium > Xiheicaenibacterium phototrophicum. Next base: position 23,897 of record JAEUKE010000138.1, on the reverse strand, counting down.
CTTCAGGAATCTAGATATCGAAGTGTTTCAAGAGCTAACGCGTTCGGCATAGGCCTTGCTCTATTCCCGTCGATCCCGTTTCGGATCGACAGGGAACTGACGCCCCTGCGGACGCGCACGCAAGTTTTCGGATTCTTCGACTTCGGACCGAAGCCCCTATCCTGGCGCTTCGGTCCCTCGGCGACGGCAGTGAAGGAGGACGACCGATGAGACAGATGAGAGGTCTGATTCGCACCATTCAGGGTGCGGGTTGGGCACGCCTGGTCGGGCTGAGCTTGCTCAGCCTGGCTGCCACCGGAGCAGTGGGGTGCGCCGAAGAGCGCGAGCCCATCAACCGCGTGCAACCCAACGCCCTCGCGAAGTCCTTCTTCGTCGGGGCGGACTACGTCGACACGGGAGATGACCCGGCGTTCTACGCGCGCGCGGCCATCACCGACGTCGGCTACGGCGCCGCACAAGACGGCCTCTTCACGTCGACGTATGCGCAGCCCACCTCGGTGATCAAGTGGGAGATCACGGAGGACATGCTTGTCGGCCGCATCGTCTACAACCGCATCATCAACGCGGACAACCACGGCGACAGCGAGAGCTCGATCGACGGGCAGGTCGCGTACGCCTTCCCCATCCTCGGGCACTTCGACATCCGCCGGGACTACAACCCGTCGACCGGCGAAGAGACGAACGTCATCGTCGAGAACACGTCGGACCGCCCGTGGAACCAGCGCGACTACTTCCGCGTCGACTGGTCCCGCAACCTCAACACGGACGCCTACGACTTCGACACGCTCTCGCTCGTCGGCGTCTACGGCGGCGTCACGTACGAGCCCCTCTCGTATTACGTGAACGATCCGAACCACCCCGACGCGCCGCACTTCGCGACGTCCGAGGGCTACTTCGACATCACGACGAAGGTCTTCGCGACGCCCGGCCTCATCGATCTTTCGCACCTGGGCTGGGGCATCAACACCTTCCCGGCCTGCTACCTCCCGAACGACGTGTTCGGCGGCAGCCAGCCGTTCGGCAACTGCAACCCGACCGAGCTCACGCTCCGCATGAGCTTCCGCCGGGCCGAGCCGAGCGACTACCAGCCCGCCGACTGGGACGGAAACCGCTTCCGCTCCTTCGGCATCTTCTACGGTGAGCGGTTCGGCTACGCCCGCAACTACGGCATCACCGACAACCAGTGGTACCGCCTCGCGGCGCGCTACAACATCTGGGAGAAGCACCACTACTACAAGAAGGGTGAGAAGTGCGGCGAGGGCCTGACGGCGAGCGAGAAGTTCCCCGGCCAGTGCGAGGTCGCCTGCTTCACGTCCGAGACCACGCCCCCGGGCGCGGACCCCAACCGCGACGAGGACGGGGACGGCACGGCTGACGAGTGCGCGCTCGTCGGCAACGGCTCGCAGTGCGATCGCTTCGAGCAGAAGTGCACGCTGCCCTACCGGGACCGCAAGGAGGTCCCCGTCGTGTGGCACTTCACGAAGGGCTCGCAGCCGGAGTACTTCGAGAGCACCGAGTGGGCGACCCACGAGTGGGACATCGCCATGCGTACGGCCGTCGTCACCGCCAAATACGCCGAGTGCGTGAAGATGACGGGCGACGTCGCGACCTGCGAAGCCGAGTACCCCATGTACCGCGGCCAGCAGGACGAGAACCAGGACGCCATCGAGCTCTCGCGCGAGGGTGACGACTGCAAGAAGGCGAAGGGCGCCTGGGCCGACCGCGTCAAGGGCGAGCCCTGGTCGAAGAGCCGCATCGAGAAGTGCAACGGCGAGATCGACTCCATCGGCGGCGCTCGCGGCTACTCGGCCGGCGTCATCGAGATCGCCAAGCAGCGCGAGATGGTGACGCTCTGCCACAGCCCCGTCCAGTTCGACGACTCACCGCTCTGCGTCGCGGACATCCAGCGCCTGATGCCCGAAGAGGTGAAGGCGAAGGACACGCGCAAGGTGCTGCCGGAAGGCGTCACCGCGGCGGAGTGCGACGAGCAGTTCGAGCTCCGCTTCGACCACCCCGAGAAGGTCGATCAGGAGCTGCTCGCGACCTGCGACAACGGCTTCACCGTCCGCATCGGCGACCTCCGTTATCACCAGGTCAACATCATCCGCAACCCGCAGACGCCGTCGCCCTGGGGCATCATGGCGGACTCGGACGACCCGCGAACGGGCGAGAAGGTCCACGCGAGCATCAACGTCTGGGCCCACGTGAACGACCTGGCCTCGCAGGGCCTCGTCGACACGCTCGGCTACATCGCCGGTGAGATCCCGGTCGAGGAGATCACGGACGGCACCTACGTGAAGGACTGGGCGGCCGCTGCCCAGGCCGCGAGCGGCAAGGGCTCGCTCGGCACGATGGACCGCGCCACCGTCGAGCGCCGCAAGCTCGGCATGTTCGACGGCCGCTCGCTCGCCAACGGCACGCCGAACTTCGACGCGGAGGAGATCGCGAACAACCCGCGCAAGCTCGACGACATCGTCAAGCAGAACCCCGAAGCGATCGCGCAGGCGCGCCAGTACTTCAACAAGAAGCTGGCCAGCACGGTGGCGAGCGGCGAGGTCCAGTCGGTCGATCGCCCGTACATCGAAGCGCGCCGCCTCGCGGGCCAGAACACCCCGACCGAAGCTGCGCTCATCACCAAGCCGATGATGCAGCTCGCCGGGATGAACAAGGCCGAGATCCAGGGTGCCGGCACGGAGCTCGCGGCTGGCCAGGTCGGAAGCAGCGTCCTCGCCTCCGCCTCAGTCCTCCGCAACCTCAACCCCAGCGTTCGCCGGGACTTCGAGCGCGCTCGTGAGCTCGGCCTCGCGGCCCGCGGCGCCTGCATCCTCTCGTCGGAACAGCTCATGGCCCCCGCGCCGAACACGCTCGCCGACCTGACGAAGGTCATGGAGCGCAAGTTCGGTCCGTGGACACCGGGCGCCAGCAAGGCGGACCGGTACCCGCGCCAGGAGGCGATGCGCAAGTACATCGCGCAGCGCTACAACTACGCGGTCATCGCACACGAGATGGGTCACTCCATCGGCCTGCGCCACAACTTCGTCAGCTCCTACTACGCGTTCGGCTTCCGGCCGCAGTACTGGCAGCTCCGCACGAAGAACGGCACGGTCACGGAGAAGTGCACGGACGTCTCCGCCACCGGGGAGGAGTGCGTGGGTCCGCGTTACTTCGACCCGCCGACCGAGACCGAGCTCTCCAACCTGATCTGGATGTTCCAGCAGTCCACCGTCATGGACTACCCGGGTGAGCTCACCCAGGACATGATCGGCCTCGGCGCTTACGACTTCGCCGCCGCACGCTTCTTCTACGGCGACGTCATGAGCGTCTTCAACGACGGCGCGAAGTACGGCGTGAGCAACACGCAGACGCGCGCGACGCTCCTCAACATCACCGACACCTTCGGCGGCATCGTCGGCTACCAGTTCGTCGGGGACGAGTACCTCTCGCTCCAAGGTCAGCCGTCCGCCGACACCATCCACTACTCGCAGCTGAACGATCAGCTCGAGCTCATCAACGGCTGCACCCAGGTCGACCCGGAGATCTACAAGCCGGTGAGCTGGGACGACGCCGCGCTCGGCACGTGGGACTCGCTGATGGACGGGCTCATCGTCTCGCAGAACGGCACCGCGACCAAGTGCAAGACCCCGACCGTCGACTACGTCGCCTACGACAGCCTGCGCCCAGCAACCAGCAGCGAGACTGGGGCGGCAGGCTTCTACGGGACAGGCGGCAAGGCCGTCGAGAAGGCAACCGGCAAGCTTCGTGTTCCCTACGGGTTCGCGACGGACAGCTGGGCCGACCTCGGCAACCTCTCGGTGTACCGCCACGACGCCGGCGCGGACCCGTACGAGCTCTTCAACTTCCTCATCACCGAGCAGGAGGCGCGGCACATCTTCGACAACTACCGAAGGGGCCGCACCACCTTCAGCGTTCGGACGCAGTCCGGCCGTATCCTCGGCCGGTACAACGAGAAGATGCGCGACGGCGCGAAGGGTCTCGGGCTCTTCTCGAACATCTACCGCCAGTTCTTCCTCGAGATTGGCTACGACTACGACTCCCTCTGGCCGGGCTTCGTGAACCTCCTGTTCCCGGAGAACATCCTCGCCTCGGGCATCGCGTTCGACCACTTCACGAGGCAGTTCACGCGGCCGCAGACCGGCGCACACGGCTTCTACCAGGCCGATGACCCGTCGAACCCGTACGACCGCATCCTGCGAGCGCACGACGCCGCCCTCGCGGACCCCGGCAACCCCGACGTCGCCATCTTCGACGGCGGCAGCGGGTACTTCGGCCAGGTCGTGCCCGGCGGCAAGCTCGTCGAGAACCGCCTGTCGGAGGACCAGGGCGAGTTCGACCGCGACTACACGATGAACGTGGGGTCGTATTACGACAAGGTCTACGCGCCGTACCTCCTCACGGAGAGCGTCGACAACTTCATCAGCGACTCGCTGGGTGACTTCATCGATCCTCGCCAGCGCGCGGTCTCGATGGCCGACCTGTTCCCGGATGGGTACCGCAGGTTCCTCGCGAACCAGCTCACGCTCGACGACTACGTCAAGGGCACCCGTATCGCCGCATCGGCGAGCGGCGCGCCGCAGACCGACGCCGAGGGTTACCCGAGCCAAGGCATCGGCTGGGTCTCCTGGTGGACGCCGACGCCCGAGGTCTGCTTCCCCGGCCCGACGGCGACGCTGTGCACCAGCTACGGCTGCCCCTCGGGCACCGTGTGCGAGGTCGACGGCAACCTGGCGCCGATCCCGCACGACCTCAACCCGTTCATCCCTGCCAACACGGCGATCGTCGATCCGCAGGTCGGCTGGGAAGAGCACAAGTGGCTGATCGCGCAGACGCTCCTCTACTTGCCCGAAAACGCCCGCACGCAGTGGGTCGACATGATGGGAATCTGGGAGCTCGGCGCGGACAACGACCCGGGCTTCGACAACCGGATCGAGCTGCACACGCCCGACGGACGCATCTACATCGCGAAGACGTTCGGAACCGAAGACATCTTCGGCAAGACCGTCCAGCGCGGCGTCGGCGCCCGCGTGCTCGAGTACGCCAACGAGCTCGCGTCCCGCGCGTTCGAGTGCACCGATGTCGCCGGTGCGGACGGCTACTCGCACTGGTGTTTGCCGACCGTGGTCGCTGGCAAGCCGGTCGTGAAGTACGACCCGCTCATCAACGACTTCGACTTCAACCCGACCTGCACGCCGACCGACAACAGCGGCTGCACCTGCACGTCGAACCACTACTGCGACGCGCTGCAGCGCTACAACTCGGTCCCCGCCTTCATGCGCCAGGCCATGCGCGACTTCCGCATGGCGGACGCGAGCATGAAGGGCATCTACGACTGATCCCGTCGTAGGCGCCTGAGACGGCTCGAGCCCCCGTGACCGCAAGGTCCCGGGGGCTCGCCGTTTTTGTCCCTACTTCCGTCGTTCAGATGACGGGATGGCAAACGCCAAGGATGCAGTCGTAGTGTGTGAACGGATAAGGCGGCGAGCCGACCGTGCAGTCGTTGCCGCAGGTCCCGCAATGCAAGTCAGACGTCTGCAGGTTGTAGCAGCGACGGAGCGCGTCATCGTCACCGCAACACGACAGCCCCGCGTTGCAGCTTCCCCAGAAGGGCGGGCCGCACAGCCCGCCTTCTCCTACGGCCTGCTGCACGCTCCCGTATTCTTCATCATCGGTTTCCTCCTCTTCGCTGTCGCCCGCGAGACAGGCAGTCATCCCCGCGGCCCACAACGCGACGCATGCGCACGCTAGCACTCGTTTCATGACGCGCTCCCCGGGTGTTCGACAGGACAACCGGCAATGCGCCGCCCGTCTGCTCCCACCCTCTTGAATGACCTTACCGCTCGTTGGAGGTCAACACAACGACGAAAGCCGGCGACCCAGCTGCTGCAAGCTGACAATTTTGTCAGCCACAACTTCGTAGCCGACAGGATTGTCAGCCACGCACACTCGAGCCGTTCGTGGCTGACAGATCGATCAGCCAGGAAGCTCCGGTGCCGCACGGCAGCGCCTGCGGCGCGGAGGCTGGTCGGTCTCCCCGGTCCAGCCCGGCGATGGTCAGTGCGGCAGCACGTCGACTCCAGTCGCAAGTAGATTCGGCGAAGACGGCGTCGCTTCGAGCTGCTGTTTGGCGCAGCGAGACGCTTGCAGGACCGTTGCAAACGCTCGCAAGACCGGAGCAGACGCTCGCGGGACCGGTGCAATCGGATCGATCGCCCTTGCGGTCACCAAGGGCCGCGGAGCGATTGGCGATTTCACCGGATGCAGAAAGACGCATGCGCCGCCCAACCCGGCGCGCCGCTCGAAACCCGAGCCAACACCGGCACTTCCACGGCGCGCACCGGCACTGCGCTCACACGCAGCGCGCGAGGTTCTCGATCGCGATGCGGCGGAGCTTCAGGTACTTGTTCCGGTCGACGGGGCGCGCGGCCAGCACCCCGATCGCCGTGTGGCCACCTTCACCCAGCACGCGTGCGAAGCCCTCGGGCCAGTGATGCGCAAAGCCGGACAGCCAGGCGAGGAGCGCTTCGGTCGGGCAGACCTCCGGTCGGTGCATCGAGTCGCGCACCGCGAGCCGGAGCGCGGCAGCGTCGGGCAAGGCGGTGGGAGGGGGCCGCGGCGCGCCGACGGGCACCCCGGCACGCTCCAGGATCTCGCGGGTCTCGTCCACGAGACGTATCGTAGCAGCGTGACCACCGGGCTGCTCGACCGGAGCCAGATCGAAGCGATCGTCAAGGCCGTCGCCGAACGCCTGGAGGGTAGCTGGCTCCTCGTCGGGGGCTCGCTTGTCGCGCTCGAGCTCGAGCCCGGCCGAACGACGGAGGACGTGGACCTGGTCGGGATGGAGGGCACACAAGCCGAGCGGTTTGCGCTGATGGACCTCGCGTTCGATCTCGGCTTGCCGATCGAAGCCGTGAACTCTGCCGCGGATTTCTTCGTACGCCGGATCGACGGATGGGAGACCGAGCTCTCGGTTCTTCGCGCCGGCCCCCGAGCGACGGTCTATCGACCAAACACGACGCTCTTCATCCTGCTCAAGGTGGGACGCCTCAGCGAGCGCGATCTCGAGGACTGCGAGCTAGCGCTGAGGCGCGCGGAGCAAGAGGGATCCCATGTCGACCGGCCCCGGATCGTGGCCGCCCTGGACGCGCTCGCCCAGACAGAGGACGCGGCGCTCACGGCTCGACGCCTGCGTCTGCGCGAGCGCTTGTCCGCCCCGGATCGCGCTCAGCCGTAGCGCTCGAGAAACAGCGAGCGCACGCGGTCGTCGCTGCGGAGCAGGTCGAGCGTGTGGTCGGCGTGACCGGCACAGAAGCCGTTGCCGATGTAAAGGTCCACGTCCGCGCCGATGCCTTCGGCGCCGAGCGCGCACGCGGTGAACGAGGTGCTCATGGCGAAGAAGTAGACCTTGCCGCGGTCCTTCGTGGCGCAGATGGCGGCCATCTCGCAGCCCGGGACGTTGACGCACGACAGGGTGAGATCGGCGCCGTCGCCCTCGGTGAGCTCGGCGACGCGGTCGCGCACGGTCACGACGTCGCGCGCGTCGACCTCGAGGACGGCGTCGCACACGCCGAGCGCGACGAGATCGCGAGCGTAGGGTGCGTGCGTCTCCAGACCGATGACCTTGCCCCGAGGCCCGACGCGACGGCGAGCCTCGACCGCGCAGAGGATGCCGCTCTTGCCGCCCGCGCCGAGCACCAGGACGGTGTCGCCTGGCTTTGTGAGGCGGGCCACCTGGGGCGCAGCGCCGGCGACGTCGAGGGCGGCGAGGGCGAGGCGGGGCGAGAGGTCCGTCGGCATCTTCGCGAACGGGGCGGTGGCGAAGAGGAACGCCGTGCCTTCCACGTCGACCTGGGCGCTCGCCGGTCGGACCGCCTTGATGGCGCGCAGGTGGAGGGGGGTCAGCGACAGCGACGCGAGCGTCATGACCCGATCGCCCGGGCCGACGCCCCTGTCCTGGACGAGCTCGCCGACCCAGATCACCTTTCCGAGCAGCATCCCCCCTGACCCGGTCACGGGGTTATGCTGCTTGCCCCGGCGGCGGACCGTCTCCAGGACCAGCTCGCCCACCTTGGTGGGGTCGCCGCCGCTCGCCTCTTCCATCTGCCGGAAGCTCGCAGCATCGATGTTCAGGGTCTCGACGGCGACCTCGATCTCGGAGTCGAAGCGCTTCTGGGGGTCGTTGTCGAGGCGTTGGGCCCGCTGGGGCAGCGGGAGGGGGACGGAGGGGTCCGGGTCCGGGATGACCCGGTGGAGGCCCAAGGGATCGCCAGGTTCGGCCATGGCTGCCGCTACCACAGCCCTGGCGACCCGCCCAACTTGACCGGACTCGCTCGAAGAAACTACTCTCGTTCCGCCGCTCGTGGTCCCTTCTCACAAGGGCCCGAGGTATCCCCCTTGAACGCTCCGACAATGGATCATCAGCCTCCCAGGGTTCCCCTGAGCCAGCTCGCTCTGCGCTTCATCTCGGGGAAGTACCAGGGCGGCGAATTTCCGCTCGGGGAAAACAAGGAGATCATCGTCGGCCGCTCGAGCGATCTCGACATGGTTCTCGTCGAGGACATGGTCTCGCGCCGCCACGCGCGCATCGCCTGCTCCGACTCCGACATCACGATCGAAGATCTGGGCTCGACGAACGGCACGTTCGTCAACGGCGAGAAGATCAAGCGATCGCACCTGAAGGAAGGCGATCGCGTCCTCATCGGGACGAGCATCCTCAAGGTCGTCGTTCGCGACGAGGCCGCAAACGGCTCGGCGCGCCGCCCCACGCAGGACGTGAACCGGAGCGGCGCCGGCAAGACGATGTCGGGCGCGATCGACGAGATCCCCCTGCCCGACCTGCTGCAGCTGCTCGGCACCTCCAAGAAGAGCGGCATCCTCGTCGTCCAGTCGGACGAGGACATCGGCAAGCTGGTGATGCGCAAAGGGACGATCGTCTTCGCGTCGATCAACGATCTCGAAGAGGTCCCGCCGCTCAAGAGCATCTACCGCATCCTGACGTGGACGACCGGCACCTTCTCGCTCGAGCCCTACGACGACTCGCCAATCGAGGGCGAGATCGAGGCGAGCGTGCAAGAGGTCTTGATGGAGGGGCTGCGTCAGATCGACGAGCTCAACAACCTCCGCCACCGCCTCCCCGATCTCGACGCACGGGTGCTCCTCGTCCACCCGCTGCAGTCGCCGCTGCGCGCGCTCAGCGCGAGCGAGCTGGACGTGCTGCAGCTGGCGATCAACTTCGGCCACGTCGCGACGATCCTCAACAAGAGCCCCGCGACGGACCTCGATACCGCGCAGATTCTGCTGAAGCTCCTGGCGCAGAACTACGTGCAGATCGAGTAGGTCGAGCCGAGAGCCACGCCGAGAATCGAGCGACGCCGAGCCCAGGCCACGCCGCTCGTCCGAACGGAGAGGCCGTCCTCGTGATTTCCTCCCCCCATCCCCCTCCCCTTCGCGGAGGGGGCGGATAGAATGCGCGGCCATGACGCCGACGCTGACAACCAGGCCGATTCAGGACGTGGCGGAGGAGCTGGGCCTCGCGCCCGCCGACGTGCTCCCCTGGGGTCGCAACCGCGCGAAGATCGAGCGCGCGCTGGGCGACGCCGTGACACGCGACTCGGCGCGGCGGCTTGTGCTCGTCTCGGCGATCAACCCCACGCCCGCCGGCGAGGGCAAGACGACCACGTCGATCGGGCTGGCCATGGCCCTGCGCCGCCTCGGCGAGCGGGTCGTCGTCTGCCTGCGCGAGCCCTCGCTCGGCCCCGTCTTCGGCGTGAAGGGCGGCGGCACCGGCGGCGGCAAGACGAGCCTGTTCCCCGCCGACGACATCAACCTGCACTTCACCGGCGACATCCACGCCATCACCTCGGCGCACAACCTCCTCGCCGCCATGGCCGACAACGCGGTCCACTTCGGCACCACGTTCGGCGACAAGGGCCGGCTGGACGCGCGCCAGATCGGCTGGCCGCGCTCGCTCGACATGAACGACCGCGCGCTCCGCAACGTGGTGCTCGGGCTCGGTCGAAAGGCCGACGGCGTCCCGCGGCAAGACCGGTTCGACATCACCGCCGCGAGCGAGGTGATGGCCATCCTCGCGCTCGCGAAGGACCAGCCCGACCTGACGGCGCGCCTCGCCCGCATCGTGGTCGGGCAGACGGAGAGCGGCGAGAGCGTGACCGCGGGCGATCTGGGCGCGGCCAACGCCATGACCGCGCTCCTCAAGGACGCGCTCCTGCCGAACCTCGTGCAGACGATGGAGGGCGGCCCCGCGCTCGTCCACGCGGGCCCGTTCGCGAACATCGCACACGGCTGCTCGTCGGTCGTGTCGACCCGGCTGGGCATGGCCCTCGCGGACTGGACCGTGACCGAGGCGGGCTTCGGGTTCGATCTCGGCGGCGAGAAGTTCCTCGACATCAAGTGCCGCGAGATGGGCATCTGGCCGCGCGTCATCGTGCTCGTCGCCACGCTCCGCGCCCTGAAGATGCACGGCGGCGTGCCGGTGAAGTCGGCGAAGGAGCCGAACGCCGAGAAGCTCGAGGCCGGGCTCACCCACCTCGCGAAGCACCTCGAGACGATCGCGGGCCTCGGCTCACGCGCCGTCGTCGCCATCAACCGCTTCCCCGACGACACCGACGCGGAGCTCGCGATCGTCCAGAAGGCCTGCGCCAAACACGGCGTGCAGGCCTTCGTGAGCGAGGGCTTCGCGCGCGGCGGTGAAGGCGCGCTCGAGCTCGCGCGCGGCGTCGTGGAGGCCGGCCGCGCGACAGACGCGTCCCCGCCCGAGGCGCGGTACAGCTACGACGTCACCGATCCGGTTCGCACGAAGATCGAGAAGATCGCGAAGACCTACTACGGCGCGCGCGGCATCTCCCTGACGCCCCGCGCCGAGAAGGATCTGGCGCGCGTCCAGAAGGCTGCGCCTCCCTACGTCTGCATGGCCAAGACGCAGTACTCGCTCTCCGACGATCCGGCGTTGCTCGGACGGCCCGAGGGCTTCGACGTCACCGTCCGCGAGATCCGCCTCTCCGCAGGCGCAGGCTTCGCCGTCGCCGTCACGGGCGAGATGATGACGATGCCCGGCCTACCCCGCGAGCCGGCCGCCCTCGGCGTCCGCATCGACGCGGACGGGCGCATACGCGGGTTGATGCAGAACGACTAGGAAGCCGGCGCCTTTTGCGCGATACCTTCGCGCTGCCGGCGTTGCGGTCTGCGGTGCGTGCTCACGTACAGGAAGTACGTTCCGCGCGCTCCTCGCCCGCGCCTTGGCATCACTCGGTCTCGCCCAAAATCCGCCAGCTTCCAGCTGTTTGGATGGTGGCTGACGGTTTTTCGTCGAGAGCGAGCGAGGTCGGTGGCGAGTCGCGCGGAGCGTACGACCGTACGCGAGCACGCTCGACGCCGAGATCGCGACGCCATCGGCGAAAAACGGACGCCAGCTTCCCTAGCGGGTTTCGGAGTGGCACCCCTTACACGCGCCCTTCATGCCGCCGATGGCCTTGCCGGCGGCGGCCGCGTCTTTCGCTTCCGCGGCGGCGCCGAGCGCCTTGGCTTGCTCGCCCATCGTGTCCGCCCACTTGTTGAAGGCGTCGCCGCGCGAGAACTCCTTCGAGCGCTCGGCGAGCGCCGCGAGGCGCGCGGACGCATCCTTCGCCTTCGCCCAGTCTTCGTCGGTGTAAGACGTCGCGCCCTCCATCTTCCACTGGGGGCCGGCGACCGTCTCGTTCGCACGCATGACCTCCTCGATGCTGCCGAGCTTGGGGATCTCCGCGAGCGGAGCGTCGAGCGGCTTGAAGCAGGCGGGGACGAGGACGAGCGAGAGGATCAGGGCTGCGCGCATGGGACCGAGAGCTTAGCCCAGCTGCCTGCTGCTCGCCGCCTGCTCCTCGTCCACCTCGGCGAGCTGCGCGGCGGTCGGCCCCGGCGTCGGCGTGCCGAGCTCGGTCGCGGCCGGCAGGACGACGGAGAACGTGCTCCCCTTCCCTTCGTAGGAGCGCACCTCGATGCGCCCTCCGGCGCCCTGAACGATTCGCTGGCTGATGGCGAGCCCGAGCCCGGTGCCCTTCTCCTTGGTGGTGAAGAAGGGCAAAAAGAGCTTTTCGAGCACCGTGCGCGAGATGCCCGGGCCGGTGTCGGCCACCGTGATCTCGACGAACGCCTCCGGCTCGGCCTTCGTGTTGCCCGGCCGCGTGCCGCGGCCGAAGCGCACGCGCGTCGACACGTTCACCTTCCCGTTGCCCTGGACCGCCTGCATCGCGTTCCGGATCAGGTTCATCAGCACCTGGCGGAGCTGCTCGGGATCGATCGCCGCGCGCGGGAGGTCGGGCGCGAGCGTGGGCGTGAGCTCCACCTGGTCTTGCGACTGCTCGGCGGATAGCACCTGGAGGGTTCGCCGGACCACGCCGTTCACGTCGACCGGCAGGACGCTTTTGTCGCTGGGTCGCGCCAGATCGAGCACGTTGCCGACGACGCGGTTCAGGCGCTCGACCTCTTCGAGGATGATCCCGATGAACTCCTTGGCGGGCGGCTCGTCCGCTGGGCCCTCGGGAGGCGGATCGGCGAGGAGCTGGGCCGCGCCCTTGATGGCCCCGAGCGGGTTGCGGATCTCGTGCGCGAGCCCGGCGGCCATCTGCCCGAGCAGCGCGAGCCGGTCCTTGTCCTTCATCTGCTGGTAGACGCGGGAGTTCTCGATGACGACGCTCATCTGCGTCGCGAGCTGCTCGAGCAGGCTCACCTCCTCCGGCGAGAAGGCGTCGCGCACGCGGCGATCGGCGAGGGCCACGAGGCCGACGATCTCGCGCCGCTCGTCGCGGACCGCGACGAGCACGCCCGTCTTCAGGCTGCCGAGGAGCTGCCCCGCCGAGAGCATCGCCTCGCCCGCCTCGTAGCGATCCCCGCGCCGGCTCTTCTCGCGCACCTCGCGCTCGACGTCTTCGAGCAGGACGCTGCCCTGCTCGAGCCGCTCCAGCAAGACGCGCGCGGTCGCGACCTCGATGCGCTGCGGGACCCCCTCGCCGAGCGACCCGATCTGGTCGAAGCCCGCGCCCTCGTGATCGAGCATGAAGAGGCCCGCCGAGGTGGCGCGGCGCGAGCGCTCGATCGCGCTCATGACGATGTCGCCCATCTCGCCGACCACGAGCGTGTGCACGAGCCGCTTGCGTGCGTCCACCAGCGAGCCTTCGAGGTCGAAGCGCTCCCGGAAGAAGAGCCTTTGAATCTGCTCCTCCACGCGCGCGCGGAGCGGGTCGAACACGACGAGGACGACCGTCGCCGCGAGCACGGCGTTCAGGTACATCGTGCTGAAGCCGCCGAGGAACGTGAGCAGCACGTAGAAGATGAACGCGATGAGGAACGCGACGGCGGCCGCGACCATCAGACGCCCGAGCATCTCGGACAGATCGAGCAGCCGCTCGCTCTCGAGGGCCTGCGAGAGGCCGAAGAGGAACACGACCGAGAGCACGGCGCCCACCGGCGGGGCGCGCACGCCCACGAGCCACAAGAAATCGACGACCGTCGCGAAGCCCGCCAGCGCGCCGATGACGACCAGGAACCGCACGCGCCGCTGGGTCGCGCGCGACGCGCTGCTCGCTCCGCGTTGCCCGAGGGACCACAGCCCCAGCGTGATGAGGGCGAACACGTAACAGAACACGACCGTTCGGACGGGCGTGGTCGAGTACCAAGGCGACAGCTGGAGCGCGAGCAGCGGGGCTGTCGCCAGCCAGGACAGCTGGAGCAGGCGGGATGGCTTTCCCGCTTCGTGCGGCACGACCCCCTCGAAGAGGTTGAGGGCGAACTGCGGCAGCAGCACCGAGAGCACGCCGGTGAAACGCCCCCAGATCGGAGCCTGGAAGAAGCCGAGGAACGACTGCGCCAGGTACCAGAGCCCGAGCGCGCCTGCGAAGCCCGCAAAGAGGAGGTTGATGCGACGCGGCTGGCCGCGCAAGAGCGCAGAGAAGGCGATCGCCAGCGCGAGGGCGCCGCACACGACCGCGGTCCGGGTCCGGAGCTCGTACAGCAAGGCTCCCGCGAAGCGTACTCGCGTCGCGCGTGCGGAGCATCGTCAGGCGACCGGGTGGTCCACAAACGACAAAACCCGCCGGTGGGCGGGTCTCGTCGGGTGCGAGGAGAAAGTGGTCTCAGTTCTGATTGGGCGCCGGATCGCTCGGGTCGCTCGGCAGCATGCCGTGGCCCTTCGGAGGATCATCGGTGGGGAAGGGGATCGGCTCCGCCATGCGATCGCCGCCAGGCAGCGTCTCGCCGAAGGCAACGAAGTCGACCTCGGGCAGCGTGAGGCCGGTTGCGCCGTCCACCACGGCCTCTTCCAAGCCCTCGGACTCCTCGCCCGCCGTCCCCTCTTCGTCCGAGACGACCTCGACCGCGAGCTCGTCCTCGACGGAAGCGACCTCTTCGTCGGTGTCTTCGGGATCTTCCGCCAGACACCCGGTGAGCGGCAGCAAGACCGCGATCATCGACGCCTGGAACAACTGAAGGAGCTTGCGATTCATGACTCTTCCTCCGAGACCTCGTCACCATCATCACAGTCGCCCTCGGCTGCACCCGAGCCGAGACCGTACTGCTTCACGAGCTGAGACAGGCGTGGCCGCTTCATACCCAGAAGGGCTGCAGCGCGCGTGATATTTCCACCAGCCTCACCGAGCGCCCGCGCGATGCACTCGCGCTCGATGATCCGCTTCATGTCGTGGAGGCTGGTACCCGAACGCACCTGCGCGTACGCGACTTCCGAGGGGTTCGGTGCAGGAATTGACGATCGGCCGGCCACGGAGTCCGGCTGTGCAAACGACATGCCCTGCGCGAAAGAATCGGGCGGCGGCGGAACAGCAAACGCGCTCGACGACGGCGCGACCGAAGCGGTCGGGGCGTCCCCGGCAGGGAACGCCCGCAAGGTGTCGATCGACGAGCCCAGGGAACGCAGAGCGTCGACGTTGTCCGCGAAGTCCTCCGGCTCGAGCACGTCCGCGTCGGCGAAGAGGGAGGCCGCCCGCAGGGCGTTCTCGAGCTCACGGACGTTTCCGGGCCACGCGTAGGTCTTGAGGGCGGCCAAGCAGCGCGACGACAGCTTCTTGACAGCCCCACCCCGCTCCATCGCGATGCGGGCGAGGATGGCGTCGGCGATCGCGCCGAGGTCCCCGAGACGCGACCGGAGCGCAGGCACCTCGAGGACGACGCCAGCGAGGCGGTAGTAGAGGTCCTCCCGGAACTCGCCTTTGGCGACGAGCGCCTTGAGGTTCCGGTGCGTGGCGCACACGACGCGGACGTTCGCGCGGATGGGCGTGGTCCCGCCGACGCGCTCGAAGGTCTTCTCTTGCAGGACGCGGAGCAGGGCCACCTGCGTGCGCGGGGAGATGTCGCCGATCTCGTCGAGGAACAGCGTGCCGCCTTCCGCCGCCTCGAAGCGACCGCGCCGTCGGGCGGCGGCGCCCGTGAACGAGCCTTTCTCGTGCCCGAAGAGCTCGCTGAGGAGGAGCGTCTCGACGAGGGCCGCGCAGTTCACCTTCACGAGGGGGCCTGTGCGGCGCGCGCTGGACTCGTGGAGCGCTTCGGCCACGAGCTCCTTGCCGGTGCCGCTCTCGCCGTGGACGAGCACGGTCGCGTCCGACGGGCCTACCTTACCGATGGCCTTCAGGAGCGCGCGGATCGCGAGGTCTTCGCCGACGATTCCCCGCTCGAGAGACCGAGCGCCCGCTGCGTACGACGGCGCAACGATGCGGGTCGGCCTGTCTGACTGCGAAAGCAGTGCGGCAGAGATGACAGGCTTCGCCTCCTCCGCCGCGCGGGCGAAGGTCACGAACGCCGACATCTCGCGGTCGAGCGCGGCGATGTCCCGGCGCGCGAGGAACGAGAGGCGGAGCGGCTCGGGCAGGTCCGATGCGACGCGGTCGCGGTAGGAGATGGCGGCCTGGAGGTGGTGGCGCGCCGCGGCGAGGTCCCCCGAGGCCATCGCCGCGTGGTGCAAGAGGACGTGTGCCTCGCGCAAGAGCTCGATATCGTCTGCCTCGCGCGCAGCCTCGAGCGCCTTGTGCGCCACCTCAGCAAAGGGCTCACCGAGCGAGCGACCGAGCATGGCGCGGATGACTGCTAGGTCCGCCAGCGCACGCGCGCCGCCGCCCTCTTGGTCGGCGTTCTCGGCGAGGACTCGAGCCCGAACCGTGTCGCCGTCCTCCAGCGCAATGCGTGCCGCGACGCGGAATGCTTGGTTGACGATCTCGCGCCCTGGCCCACGCGCGGTGCCCTCTTCCGACTCGCGCACGCGGGGGCTCGAGATGATGTTGGCACCTACCTCGGAGAGCGCCCGGAGGATCACCTGCTGCGCGAGCGCGGTATCCCCACGCTCCAGGTGGATTCGTGCCATCGTGATCGAGAACTGTGCGGCCTGGAAGCCCGGGACCGGCCCCTTGAACCCACGGGCGCCGAAGCGGAGCGCCTGCTCGGCCTCGGCCACGAGGCCCAGCCGCAGGCGCAGATCTGCGAGGTTGGCCGCGCAGCGTGCGAACGCCAGCCGGTCACCCACCCGAAGAACACCCTTCGCCGCACGCTCGGTTATCTCGAGTGCGTCTGCGTAGCGATGGTCGAGCGTGGCGATGACTGCAAGGTTGAGAAGCGCGTGACCCGTGCGGACCGCCTCGCCCTGACGCTCTGCCTCTTCGAGGCCCGTCTCGAGCAGCGCCTGCGCCTCGGCACGACGGCCCAGGTACAGCACGCTGATGGCGCGGTTCACGCGTGCTTTCAGCTCGGCGACGCCGAGCTTCGCCAGCGAGGCCTCGCACCCGTCCGCAGCGAAGTGCAGCTCTGCGTCGGCGAACGCCCCGCGAGCGAGGAGCACCTTGCCAAGCACGTTGCGCGCTTCGAGATAGACCTCCGTCGAGGCCGGCGTCGCACGGGTGAGGCGTGCGACCGCCGCTTCGGCTGCGGCGCCGGCCTCGGCTAGGTTCCCGCCGCGGTATTTGATCTCGGCAACCTCGACGTCGATGCGGGCGAGAACCACCACGTCGGCCGTGCGCTCGGCGGCGCGTTGCAGGGTGACCAACGCAGCCGGACCGTCGCCGAGCTTCGCGTGGCACTGGCCCAGCGCGAGAAGAACCTCCGCGCTCTCCGGCTCGAGCGACGCGGCGTCGCGCGCAAAGCGGAGCGCGATCTCGATGTCGCCCGTGAAGAGCCCCAACGAGACGTAGCCGAGGAGGCGCGAAGCGGTCGCCACCTTCTCGATTCGAGCGGCCAGGAGGCGCGCCCAGAAGTCCGCGCGCGCGTCAGCATCGACTACGTCCGAGATCGCGCGCTGAGCGAGCAAGTCCCCGCGCTCTCCGTCGCCGACCAGGAAGCAGAGCTCCGCCGCGCGGAAGAGCGCCCACGGGTCGTCCGAGAAGACCTTGGTCAGCGCGGAGACCACGCGCCCGGCGACCTCCGGGCTGGGCTCGCCCTCCGCTGCACCGACCGCGACGAGCGTGCGCTCGGCGCCGTGCGCGCGCACCTCCGCGGCCCCGAGCGACACGAGCTCCGACGCGAGGGCGAGAGCAACAGAACGGTCAGCATCCGCGACGAGCTCTGTGACCTTGTCCTCGGGCCAGGGGCGACCGACGACCGCGAGCGCGCTGGCGAGGTCCGCTGCGCGTCCGTGGGGCGCGCACCGGGGCGCCTGGTCGCGCTGTGCGCTCCGCCACCACTCATCCAGGGCGTCGATGGAGCGCAGCTGAGGGACGACCGAGGCGGATGCGGCCGACCACCACGCCTCCACCTCGTCCGAAGCGAGCTGCCCGCTCATCTCGACGACGTCCGAGAGCCCGAGCGGGCCTTCGGCTTCGGAGGCGGGCGTCGTCACCCAGACGACGGAGGGCCCGGCTCCGGACTGATCGCAGGTGTCGAGCTCCGCCGCGACGGCGCGCGCGTACCGGCTCGTCGAAGGCTCGACCACGACGACGCGCTGCGGGGCGACCGGAGACGAGGTGCGGGCGACCAGCTCTGCCGCGGCGTCGCGCGCGGAGAGCGTCTCGCCGGCGCGGCCGCGGAGCTGCGCGATTGCGAGGCGGAACCCCTCGCCGCCTCGGCCCGAGGTCGTGCGGACGACGCGGCTGCCCGCCAGGATGAACCGGCGCTCGACGTGTGCAGCGATCGCCTCGAGCGCCGCGACCGGAGCGGTCACGACGAGGAGCCGACGGTCGCCCTGCGAGAGCCGCGCTTCGAGGCCGCTCAGCCCCGACGCCGCCGGGAGGCTCGCGCTCTCGGCGTCGGATGACGCCGGCGGAGGCGGCTCGGAGACGGGGCGACGAGCAAGCATTGAAGCCTACATCGTTGCTACATGACCTCAGGTCTCGCGGCAACGCAGGACGTGGAGCGGTCCGCCTCAAAGATGCTCAAGGGTCCTCCACGAGAGCGCGGATCCGGGCGAGCGCCCCTTCGGGTGCCTCGCCCATCGCCTCCGCGACCGGGAGCTGGGCGAGCGCGAGGGCTCGGTAAAGACTCGACAAATTCGTCGAGCCCGCGCCCGAGCCGGAGGGCCCGACGACCGCGAGGTGCCGCTCGATCGTGGCCACGTCGCCCCGCCGGACCGGACCGCTGAGGGCGGCTCGTGGGCCCAGGCGGGTGATGTTCTCGCCCACGCTCCCGAGGAGCGGACCGAGGAGCCTGCCGTGAACGGAGGGATCGAAGCCCGCTCGTGTGAGCAGCGCCTCCGCCGCGGCGGCCAGCGCCGCCGATCCGTTCGCGACGATCGCCGCGGCCGCGTGGTACGCGGCCGGGTCGAGCCGCGCGGGCTCGAAGCAGCACATCCCCAGCTTGCGCCCGAGCCGCCGCGCCATTCGCCGCGCGGGCGCGTCGCCGGAGACGACGAGCGCCACGCCTTCGAGAGCAGGCGGCTGGCGCGCGGTCGCGAAGCTCGCGAGCGGGTGCATGGCGCCCACGGCGTGGCCTCCGCTGCGGAGCGCGCCGAGCACCTCCGCCGAGAGCGCGCCGGAGCAGTGCACGACGGCCGTCGGGGCGCGGAGCGCTGCGGCGACGAGCGGCACGAGCCTGGGCAGATCCGGATCGCGCGAGGCCAGGACGACGAGATCACACGGACCGATGAGCTCGGGCAACGCGCGCGCCGCGTGGGAGACGACACGCAGCCGGCGAGCGCGCGCGGCCGCGGCGAGCGCCCGCCCCACCTTGCCTCGCCCGACGACGACCAGCCGCCTCATGACCCGCGGTAGAGCCCCGAGGACTCGGCGTACGCGAGCACGCTCCTCGGGACGAGGCGCTCGAGCTCCTCCCGGCCACCGCGCGCGAAGAGCGCGCGCACCTCGCTGCTCGACACCTCGGGCAAGAGCACGCGGTCCGGGCGCGCCCCGGCCCCCGCGCGATCGAGGATCAGCGGAGGCGCGATGGCCTCGATGAGGTCCCAGCGGTGCCACTTGGGCAGATCGGGCACGACGTCCGACCCGATGATGAGCCGCAATGACCATGACGGATTCGTTACTTTCAAATGCTCGAGCGTCCGCAGCGTGAGGCTCTCGCCGCCGAGCTCGCGCTCCACGGCGCTGACCGCGACTCCCTCGAACAGAGAGAAGGCCAGCTCACACATCGCGAGCCGGTCTTCGAAGGGCGCCAGCTCCTTGGCGAACGGGTGCCGGTACACGGGGACGATGAGCACGCGCTCGACCGCCTGGATCGAGAGCGCGTACGCCGCCGCGAGGACGTGCGCGACGTGCGGCGGGTTGAAGCTGCCACCGAAGACGCCGACGGTCGTCACGTGCTCTGCGGTCCGCCGGGGTCGCCCTTCTCCCCTGCCTGGATCTTCATCTTGGCGCCGCGAAGGCGAGAGTCGACGCGCTCCGTCCGCGCGATGGCGCCTGTCGAGTCGAGCAGGTCGATGCGGATCCCCCCGCCCTGGTCGTCGATCACCGCGATGCCGTGCGCGTCCGGCGCGGGTGCGTCCTCCCCGCGGAGCGGGCCGGGTGAGAAGAAGAGCCGGGAGCCGATGGGGTGCAGGACCGGACCATCCGCTCGGCCGAACACGAGGAGCGTGGCCCCCGCGATGTCGTCCTCGTCCAGCGTGGCCTTGTCGTAGAGCAGGAGGGCGATCCGTCCGTCGAACAGCTCGATCGTGCGGCCGGGCGGGCGCGGCACGCTGGTGAGGACGCTCAGCCGCTGGCGCGCGCGCTCGGCCGCGACGAACGTCTCGATCGCCTCCGGCGCGGCCTTCGCACACGCAGCCGCGGCGCGCTGGAACACGAGCTCCGAGCTCGGGTTGCCGCCGACGAGCTCGCTCGCCCAGGCCGACACGACGCGGTCGAGCGCGTCGTCCGGCCCGAGGTAGAGGACCTTCTCGACGCCGGCGGAGTCGAGGAGGAGCTGGGCAGATCTCGCGAGGGTGACGAGATCCGAACGAGCAGGGCCGAGGACTCCGAGGCGCACCGAGGCCCGAGGGTACCATGGTACGCTTCGCGCGTGTTCGAACGACGGGCGAAGGTGCGCGATCGGGTGAGCTTCACCATCGATGGCCGCGAGATCGAGGCCGAGCGCGGAGAGCCGCTCGCCGTCGCCCTCCTGGCCGCCGGAGAAGGCACCCTCGCGCGGAGCCCGAAGCTCCACCGGCCGCGTGGCCCCGCGTGCCTGCGGGGCGACTGCGACGGCTGCCTCGCGCGGGTCGACGGCGTGCCCAACGTGATGACTTGCCTCGCGGACGCTCACGGCGGCGAGGTGGTGGAGGCGCAGAACGTCCTCGGCTCGCGCAAGGTCGATCTCCTCCGCATGACGGATTGGTTCTTTCCGAAAGGGATCGACCACCACCACCTGATGGCCGGGATCCCCGGCGTGCAGAACGTGATGCAGACCTTCGCGCGTCAGATGGCCGGGATCGGCAAGCTGCCCGAACGCCCGGCCGACCCCTTGCCCGCTGCGCGGATCGACTGCGACGTGCTCGTCGTCGGCGCGGGCCTGGCGGGCTTGTCGTGCGCCGCCGAGCTCTCTCGAGCGGGCGTGAGCGTCCTCGTGGTCGACGACGGACACGCGCCGGGGGGCTCGGCGAACGCAGCGGGGCCCGACGCGATGGCAGAAGCGGAGCGGCTGACCGCGGCGCTCCACGGCGCGATACGCTCGCGGACGACCTGCGCCGGGTTCTACGATCGCGACGCGCTGCTAGCCGGCAAGGCGGGCGCGCTCATCGCCACGCCGAAGATCGCGGTCGCGGCGACCGGCGCGCACGACGGCGTGCTCCTCGTCGCCGGGAACGACCTTCCGGGGGTGATGGGGGCGCGCGCCGTCGCATCCCTCGCCCACCGCGGCATCGTCCCGAGCGCGGGCGCGGTCATCGTGGGTAGCGGGCCCTTTGCCGCCCCGACGGAGCGCGCGCTCGGCGCGCGCGCGCTGCGCCGCGTCTCGGAGTCCGAGGTCGAGGCGATCGAGGGCAGCTCGCGCGTCGAGGCCGTGAAGCTGAAGAGCGGCGAACGAATCACCTGCGGGGTCGTCGCGGTCGCCACGCCGCCCGCCCCTTCGTTCGAGCTCGCGGAGCAACGCGGCGCCAAGACCACGCGGACCGAGTCCGGCTTCGCGGTCGTGACCGACGACAAAGGCCGCGCCGCCGAAGACCTGTACGCAGTCGGCGAAGCGTGTGGCGCGCCGTTCGACGTCGCTGCGTTGATCGAGTCGGGCGCCCGCGCCGCGCGCGCGATCACCGCCGCGCTCGCCTGACCCACTCCTGCTGCCCTGCGCTCGACCCGAGCAATGATCGAAGCGCTGCTCCGACGGCAACGCCGCGCGGTGCACTTCGGCTCGCACACGGAAGTGACCGGCCGCATCAACCAGGCCCGCTCCCTCGAGACTCCTCTTCGTCGCCCGCGGCGCGACCGCCCCGCTCGACGAGACGACCCTGCAGGAGACGCTCAGCGCTGCGCGGGTCGACATCGCCCTCGAGAAGCACGCGACCGTGCATACGCTTCGCCACAGCTACGCCACGCATCTGCTCGAAGCTGGCGTCTCGCTTCGCACCCTTCAGCAGGTCCTCGGCCACAAGTCGCTCCGCACGACCGAGCTCTACATGCACGACACGCAGCCCGCCGCGGAGCGCCTCCAGGACATCGTCGACCGCCTCATGACCGACCTCTAGCGACAACCGGGACCCGTCGCGAAATCTCCAAGCCCCCATCATCGCGAAAGGCGGGTTTGTTCAACCAGCGTTTTGGCGACGGCCTCCGCGCGGCTCGCCGCGCTCACTCGCGCTACGTCGCCGCGAAAACGCTATTTCGTGGGCCAGCCTCCAAGTCAGATCTCGAACAGTCGGACATGCTTGTAGGGGGAAACTAGCGCGGAAAGGTCAGAAGGATCGCCGGTGGCGATAACGGCGGAGGAGTACACTGCCGCGGTCGCCACGACGAATGCATCGACCGCATGCGTCGACGCCAGCTTGGCTCGTGCGAGGATCGCGCCCGCGTTTCGAGCAATGCTCTCAGTCAGGTCGTCTACGATGATGCCGCGCGCCTTGAGCGCATGATTGATGGCGGCGTCGAACTTTGGGCCCCGGCACACCTCAGCAAGGACTGGGGCGGGAACCCGCACGCGAGCGCGGCGCTCCAGCGCGAACGCGAGAATCGCTCGAGCGCGACCGGCGAGGGCACCCCGCGCGGACCAATTTGCGATGGCGTTGAGTGCCTCGGAGTCGAGAATCAGCGCTTCGGCCATGCGCGTCTCGCGGCCGCGAGATCCTTCTTGGGAATCGGACCGAGCTCGCGTTCCATCTCCGCCAGGAAAGCGCCCAGCTGTTCGCGCTCAAGCTCGTGGGCGACCGCGCGCGCTACGAAGCCGGAGACGCCCCGTGCCCCGACCCGCCGTCGAACCTCGGCCGCAAGTTCGCCGGGCAAACTGATTGAAAGCTTTGCTGCGGGTTGGCCCATCCCTCGAATGCTACTCGAGTAGGACACCGTGTCAAGCGACTCGGGAACTTCAGACGTCCACTCTGTCTGGCTAGTCAAAATGGAGCGCGATGCCGAGCGCCTCGCTCGAGCACACCGCAGCCGAGGAGAACCAGAATATCGTCCTCCTGGATCTGATCATCCAGGTCGACAAGCAGGCCGAGCGCGTCGCGTTCTACGACGCCGCGATCGACAGGGCCATCGAGAAGGCACCACCGAAGACTCGCGCCACCGTGCAGGCGCTCCAGAGTCTGCGCGGCGTCGCGAAGCTCACCGCCGTCACCCTCGTCACCGAGATCGGCTGCTTCGGTCGCTTCGCGCACGCCTCGCAGGTGATGAGCTACACGGGGCTTGTCCCCTCCGAGCACTCGAGCGGCAAGAAGAACAGGCGAGGCGCGATCACCAAGAGCGGAAACTCACACCTTCGCCGCGTCCTCG
Source organism: Myxococcales bacterium (assembly GCA_016794345.1). GTDB lineage: Bacteria > Myxococcota_A > Polyangia > Polyangiales > Polyangiaceae > Xiheicaenibacterium > Xiheicaenibacterium phototrophicum. The sequence continues at coordinate 558 of JAEUKE010000138.1, read as the reverse complement.
TCGAGTCCGCCTGGCACTACCGCCACCGCCCTCGGCTCGCAAAGCGTCAGAAGGATCTCCAGGGCGCGCTGCCGCCCACCATCGCTGCAATGGCCTGGCGAGCGCAGGAGCGCTTGCACCTTCGCTACCGGCTGCTCACCGCGAAGACGAAACCGAAAGGAAAGGTGGTCACCGCGGTGGCCCGTGAGCTCATCGGCTTCATCTGGGCGATCGGCCGCGAGGTCGAGGCCCTCAACCTCGGAGGACGAAAGCAAGTCGCCGCTTAACCGGTGCGCCGAAACGACTGTGAGGTGAGCGATTCAGGGGTCGAGCCAGCGACGGATCGGAGAATCCTCGAATACGTTATGTGGCAAGACCCACGAGGCCAGTGCGAGGCAGCTCCCGACGAATCATGACCATGAAGGCGGTTTCGGCCGATCCTCGAATATCAGCGTGATCAATCGTCGAAACAGCTCAGCTCGACCTCTGATTCGCCCACCTCACCGCAACTTCAGCAGGAGAACAGAATGTGACCGAACCCATTAGAAGAACCTTGCAGGGTCGTTCCATATCAACGTA
>JAEUKE010000082.1 GCA_016794345.1 Myxococcales bacterium | reverse complement strand
CGTCCGCGCCCGGCGGCGCGCTCGGGGACGGAGGGCCTCGATGCGCGCGACCCGCGATCGAGGTTCCTGGGCGCGACGCTCGGCGCAGCCATCGGCGACGCGATGGGCCACCCCACCGAGTTCATCCGGTCGCTCGACGAGATTCGCGCGCGCTTCGGGCCAAACGGGGTCGAGGGCTACGCGCTCTTCGATGAGCGGGATGGTGTGCGCTTCGCCCCCTACACCGACGACACGCAGATGGCCGAAGCGGTGATGCGCCCGCTCCTCTCCGGCGTCGCGGCCGGGGAGGATCTTGACGGGGTGCTCGGCCGGATGGCGCGGTCGTTCGTCGCCTGGTCCGTCCGCCCACAAGGTGGCCATCGCGCGCCGGGGCGCGCCTGTCTGGAAGGCTGCGCGGCCCTCGCGCGCGGGGTGCCGGCCCGCGAGGCCGGCGGACCGACAGCCGGCGGCTGCGGCTCGGTGATGCGCGCTTATCCGTTTGGCCTCGTCTTCTCGCACGACCTCGCGCGTGCCGAGCGGTGGGCCGTGGAGCACTCGCGGCTCACACACGGCGATCCGATCGCGCTCGCGGCGTGCGCCGCGATGGCCGTGGGCACGGCGATGGCCGTCGGCGGCGCGGAGCCCGGCGTGATCGCTCGCGCGATGGGCGAGGCAGCCGGTCGCCACTCGGCCGAGACCGGCGCGATGATCGCGACCGCGGTGGCCGAGGCGCGAGGAGGCGTGGCGCCCGAGGTGACCCTCGCGCGGCTCGAGGGGTGGGCGGCGCACGAGGCGATCGCCGCGGCCGCCTACGTGTTCGTCCGTCACCCCGACGACGCGCGCGCCGCGATCCTCGAGGCTGCGAACACGATCGGCGACAGCGACAGCATCGCGACCCTGGTGGGCGCCCTGGTGGGCGCCCGGCTCGGGGTGCACGCGCTGCCGGCCGACTGGGTGCGAGACCTGGAGCGGAGCGTCGCCCTTGCCGAGATGGCCCTGGCTGCCTCGGACGTGAACGAGAGAGTGCGTGAGGGGTTAATCCCCGACGCAAACGTTCCGTAGCAAGGACAGTGTCCTTCCGTCAGGGAGGTCTCTGCCATGGGAAACGAACGCCGCAAACATCCACGCGTGAGCCTCGAGGTCGATGTCGACGTGACCTCCGGCAGCAACTTCTACGCCGGCAAGACCCGCGACGTCTCGGTCGGCGGGATCTTCATCGAGCTGCCGGTCGCCCCGGAGGTGGGCACCGACATCGGGCTCAAGCTCACCCTCGGGAGCCGGCAGTTCTCGGTCATCGGGCGGTGCACGTGGGTCCTCTCCGGGCAAGACGGAGAGCCGGTCGGGTTCGGCGCCGAGTTCGTCGGGCTGCTGCCGGGGGTGAAGAAGGCCATCGAGACCTTCATGATCAAGCGCGACCCGCTCGATTTCGAGCTGATCGAAGACGACGAGCCCCCGCTGAGCAAGCGAGGCCCGCCGCCGCTGCCCCGCCGCGGCGCTCACGCCTGATTCGGCGCCGCCGCGAGCGAGGCATCGAGCAGGTGCATCCGCTCCAGGATGCGCTTGAACTCGAATCGCTCGAAGGTCGCTCGCATCCGCGAACGGTCGGGCGCGCTCGCCACCAGCGCGGTCGGCTCGGCCTCGGCCGGGAGCGGGAGATCGCGCCGGAGCGTGGCGAGCTTCTTCGACGCACGCGCCGCCTCGGCGTGCTCCGTGATCGCGCGGGCCTTGGCCGGCGGCAGCGACGACGCGTTTTCGATGACGCCGTCGAGCGACCCGTATCGCGCGAGGAGCTGGGCCGCGGTCTTCTCGCCGAAGCCGGGCACCGCCGGGATGTTGTCGGCGGTGTCGCCCTTGAGCGCGATGAAATCCGGGATGACGTCCGGACCGAGGCCGTAGCGCTGCCGGACGCGCTCCGGCGTGTAGACCTCGACGTCGCCCACGCCGCGAGGGGTCATCATCAGGCAGGTCTTGTCGGTCACGAGCTGGAACGCGTCGCGGTCGGTCGAGACCAGGCACGACGTCAGCCCCGAGGCCTCGGCGCGCGCGGCGAGCGTGGCGATGAGATCGTCAGCCTCCCAGCCGGCGACCCGGACGCTGGGAAAGCCGAACGCCGCGACGATCTCGTCGAAGTGGGGGAACTGCCGCGCGAGGCCGTCCGCCATCGGCTTGCGGCCTGCCTTGTAGTCGGCCTTGTCGGCGAGCCGCTCGGTCGGGCGCGTGTCCCAGGCGACCACCGTGCCCCGCGGCGTGTAGTCGACGAGGAGCTTGAAGAGCACGTTGGCGAACCCGAGGAGGGCGTTCGTCTGGAGGCCCCAGCTCGTCGCGATCGCCTCGGGCAATGCGTGGAAGGCGCGGTGCGCCAGGTTGTTCCCATCGACGACGAGCAGGTCCCGTCCGCGGGCCGGACTGTCATCCAGGACGAGCGGCTCGCCGGAGAGAGACTTGGTCATGCGCTGTCAACCGTACCTCGAGAGGCTTCACCGGCGAGAACAAGAACTACCGAGCCCGCCGCCGCGCCGTGCTAGACCGGGCCCATGCAGAAGGGCGAGAAGGTCTTCGTCGCAGGGCATCGCGGTCTGGTCGGGAGCGCCATCGTGCGCCGGCTGGATTCGGAGGGGCTCGGCCCCATCGTCACACGCACGCGCGCGGAGCTCGACCTGACGGACCGGCTCGCGGTGGACCGCTTCTTCGCGGACGAGAAGCCCGCGTACGTGTTCCTCGCCGCCGCCAAGGTGGGCGGCATCCTCGCGAACGACACGTACCCGGCGGACTTCATCCGCGACAACCTCCTCATCCAGACGCACGTCATCGACGCGGCTCACAAGAGCGGCGTGAAGAAGCTCGTGTTCCTGGGTAGCTCCTGCATCTACCCGAAGCTCGCGCAGCAGCCGATCAAGGAGGAGTACCTCCTCACCGGAGCGCTCGAGCCGACGAACGACGCCTACGCGGTCGCCAAGATCGCGGGCATCCAGATGTGCAAGGCGTACCACAAGCAGTTCGGCATGCGGGCGATCAGCCTGATGCCGACCAACCTCTACGGCCCGAACGACAACTTCGATCTGCAGAAATCACACGTGCTCCCGGCGCTCATGCGCAAGTTCCACGAAGCCAAGGCCGCGGGGCAGCCGAGCGTGGTCGTCTGGGGCAGCGGCAGCCCGCGGCGGGAGTTCCTGCACGTGGACGACCTGGCGGACGCGTGTGTCCACCTCATGCGCACGTACGAGTCGCCCGAGCTCGTGAACGTCGGCGTGGGCGACGACGTGACGATCCGCGAGCTCGCGGAGACGATCCGAGACGTGGTCGGCTTCCGCGGCGACCTCACCTGGGACACGTCGAAGCCCGACGGCACGCCGCGCAAGCTGCTCGACGTCTCGCGGCTCCACGGCCTCGGCTGGAAGGCGAAGATCGGCCTTCGCCAGGGCGTCGAGCAGACCTACGCGTGGTACCTCGCGAACGTCGCGGGAAAGTGACGGGAACGTCTCTCTCGTCGCGTTGCTCTGCGCGAGGTGAAAAGTACGAGCCTGCGCGCTCGCGCGCGCTTCTTACGGAGCTCCTCGAGGTCGCTCCCGAGCCCCCCGGCTCCCAGGGGTAAAGGTGCCCGGGGGGCGGTCCAACGGCGCGTCCCCGGTGCTCCGAAGGACGGCGAGCTTCAGCTTTTCTGACGCGGGTCGGGAAACTCGGCGCCCAGGCTCTCGAGCACCTGCGCGAGATCGCCGGGCAATGGCGACGTCACGGGTGAGCGTCCCTCGATCTCCAGCTCGTCCGTGTGCCAGAAGGGCCTGTCGAGCCCGTGCTTGTCGAAGAAGTGGCGCAGCGTCGGCGGATCGCAGCGTTTGTCGCCCAGCACCGGGTGGCCGATGCTCGCGAGGTCCGAGGCGGCTTGCGCCGGCGTGCTGCCCTCGATGCGGATGAGGGAGTGCCCGGAGGCGACCGCGAGGCGAACGTAGCGGGCGCGACCGCGGAGCGAGCCGCGTTTGTGCACGACGCCCTTCACGAGGGCGAGGGCGCTCCACCTCGTGGTGGGGCGGCTCGCGCCGCGTTCGAGCTCGAGGGCCAGGCCCGACGCGCCGGCCAAGGGAGGTAGTGCCAGGTTGCCGGCGGGCGCGTGGGCGGCGACCTCGACGACGCTCCACTTGTCGCCCTTGTCGCGCGGCGGCGGCGCCGGCGCGGGCGCGGGAGCGAGGATTGCGACGGCCTCGACCTCGTCCGTCTGTGGGATCATGTCCAGCCCGCGGATCTCCACGGTGGCGAGACCGGCGCGCGCCAGGTGGGCGAGATCGCGAGCGAGCGTCTCGGGATCACACGACACGTAGACGGCCGCGCGCGGCCTCACGGCCGCGATCGCCTCGCGCAGCGCCGGGGGCAGCCCTCGGCGTGGAGGGTCGACGACCACCAGATCCCAGCTCTCCCCGCGCTGGGCGGCCGCGCGTGTGAACGCGTCCGCGTCCGCGGCGTGCGCGCGGATCCCGGCGATGGCTTGCCGATCGAGCTCGGCGACCGCCGGCTCATGTGACTCCACCGCGTCGACGGTCGCGCCGGCTCGCGCGAGCGCGATGGCGAAGGCGCCGGCCCCCGAGAAAAGCTCGAGCACGCGCGGCGCGCGTCCGAGGGCGCGCGCCGCGTCGACCACGACTCGCTCGATCGCCGCCGCCTGACCGCGGTGCGCCTGCACGAACGCGCCAAACGTCGCGGTGATGGTCGAGGTGCCTACGTCATCCGGGAGGGCGCTCACCCCGACGAGGAGCTTCGTTCGTGCGCCGAGCACCTGAACGGCGTTCTTGCGCGTCTCGTTCCAGGCGACGCCCGCCACCGCGGGGCAGCGCAGCTGGATCTCCCTCGCGAGCGCGACCACCTCCGGCTCGGCGAGCGCGCCTTGCTCGGAGACGAGCGTGAGGAGGAGGCGCGCGCGCTCGCGCGCCGCGCGCGCGAGGCGGATGTCGATCGCGCGCAGGCGCCGCGCGGGGCCTTCCTTCGCGAGGAAGCTCCGCAGCGCGCGCGCGGCGTCCCCGATCGCGGGGTCGACGACGAGGCAGCCGGGGATGTCCGCGACGACGTGGTCCTCGCCGCGCGCGTAGAGCCCGAGCTCCCCCCGCTCGCCCACCATCCACTTCACGCGGGTCCGGTAGCCGAGCGCAGGCTCGGCCGGCGCGACGCCGACGAGCGTGGCTCTGGCGAGCTCGGGGTACCGGCCCCTGGCGTGCTCGAGCCGCGCGGTCTTTCGCGCGAGCTGCTCCGGGTAACGAAGGCCCATCGCCGGGCAGCCGCTGCACCGTTCGAGGTGCGGGCAAGACGTGTTAGCAGTCATGAGGCCCTCATGTCGGTCGCCGTCGTCATCCGCGACACGAAGACAGCGCACCACGCGATGTGTGTCCTCACCGGCGCGCTGCGCGCGGACCCGCGCACGGAAGGGGTACCGCTCCATTTCGCGGAAGCGGGACTCGACCTCGACGGCGCTATCGATCGGGCTCTTCTGGCGGCGGACACGATCCTCTGTTTGTGGTCGTTCTACTCGACCGAGCTCGAAGAAGCACTCTCGGCGCGGGCGGCGCTCCGGCCCAGGACCGAGCGCGTGCTCCACGTGGCGGGCGGCGTCCACGCGACCGCGGAGCCCGCCGAGACCCTGGCCGCCGGCTTCGAGCTCGTGGCGCTCGGGGAAGGGGAGCGGACCATCGTCGACCTCGTGCTCGCCCTGGCCGAGGGGGCCGATCCGCGTCGTGTGACCGGGCTCGGTTGGCTGGACGACCACGGCAGCTACCGGAGCCTCGGGCCCGGTGAGCGCGTGGTGCTCGACGATTGGCCGGCTCACAACGCGAGGGACATGCGCTTCTGCCCCATCGAGATCACGCGGGGCTGCGTTTATGCGTGCCGCTTCTGTCAGACGCCCTACGTCTTCAAGGCTCGGTTCCGCCACCGCAGCGTCGAGAACGTGCGGGCGCACGTGCGCGCCATGCGAGCGGCGGGGCTTCCTTACGTCCGGTTCCTCTCGCCCACGTCGCTCAGCTACGGGGCGACTGGGACCGAGGTCAGCCTCGACGCCATCGAGGCGCTGCTCGCCGGGGTGAGGGAGGAGGCGGGCCCCGAGACGAAGATCTTCTTCGGGACGTTCCCCTCCGAGGTGCGCCCGGAGCACGTGACGGACGACGCCCTCCGTGTGATGAAGCGCTACGTAAACAATGACAATATTGTCATTGGTGGCCAGTCGGGCTCGGAGCGCGTCCTCGCGTCGTCGCTGCGCGGACACGACGTGGCGGATGTGGTGCGTGCGGTGAAGACGGCCGCGAAGTGGGGCTTCCGTCCCAACGTCGACATGCTCTTCGGTCTGCCGGGCGAGGAAGAAGAGGACCGTGATGCCACGCGGCGGCTCATGCAGGAGCTGGTGGATCTCGGCGGGCGCGTGCATTCGCACACCTTCCTGCCGCTTCCGGGCACCCCGCTCGCATCCGCGCCCGGCGGCACGGTGGACGGCGCGATCGCGCGCGATCTGGAGCTCTACGAGGCGCGCGGTCGATCCTACGGGTCCTGGCGAACGCAGATCGTCTCCGCCGAGCGGCTTTCGGCGCGCAGGAAGAATCGCGCTTCCGGTCGCGCGGGGCGTCTGGCAAAAGGCGAAGAGTGAGCAAACGTATCGTCGGCATCGGTGGGACCAGCGCGCAGCGGTCGAGCAGCCTGACCGCCTTGAGCGCGGTGCTCGCAGCCGCCGCCCAGGAAGGCGCGAAGACGACCGTGCTGGAGCTGGGGCAGCTCGGGCTTCCGATGTACGAGCACGGCGTGCCCGTGACCGACGCGGTGAAGCGCTACGCGGACGCCGTCGCGCAGGCGGACGCGCTCGTGTGGTCGAGCCCGCTCTACCACGGCACCATCAGCGGCCTCTTCAAGAACGCCATCGACTGGCTCGAGGTGCTCTCCGGCGCGGAGCCGCCTTACCTGCATGACAAGCCCGTCGGGCTCCTCGCGGTGGCGGCAGGCGGGCACGCGCTGCAAGCCATCTCGACGATGGAGCACATGGTCCGCGCGCTCCGCGGCTGGACGGTGCCCTACGTCGTCGCGGTGAACCGCGCGAGCGACGCCTTCGAACGGGACGGCACCGTGAAGAGCGACGTGGTGGATCGCCAGCTGAAGAAGCTCGGCTCGGAGATGGTGCGAGCCGCGACGCTCTTCGGCGCGGCCAAGGGCGGCTGAGCGGCGGGCGCGGGCGCGCTCAGACCGGACGGACGTGACCGAGCGCGTGTGTGTCGTCCGCCGCGAGCCTCGCCCACGTGCGCGGTCGGTCACAGAGCGCCGCGTCACGGAAGCGCCGCGCGAGCGGGATGGAGCCGGGCGTCCTCGCCGGCTCCTCACACGCGCCCTCCGGCTCGCTCCGCAGGAGGTCGATCCGACCGAGCGCGGCGTAGATTCCGACGGCCGCGACCTCGCGGACCACACCCGACACGCGCGGCCCGAGCCAAGGCGATCGTGAGCCGACCGCCACGGCTTCACCGAAGACCCGCTCGAAGATCCGCTCGGAGCGTAGGGTGTGGAACGCGTCGGTCACGACGAGCACCCGCCCCGCGCCGAAGCGCTCGCGCGCGAACGTGGCGTTCTCCCAGGTCGAGGTCGAGGCGTCTTCGACGAGGATCGCGCTCCGAGGGACGCCGTGCGCCACCAGGACATCCGCGGCCACGCTCGCCTCGCTCGGGCCGAAGTCACCGATGCCACCCGTGACGATGACCAGCGGAGCCTTGCCCTCCGCGTAGAAGCGCGCGGCGTGCGCGGCGCGCCGGGCGAGGGCGTGGCTCGGCGCCCCGCCGGGGTTCACCCGGCAGCCGAGCACGACGATCGCGTCGAACGTCCCTGACGGAGCACGCGGACCGGTCCGGCGGTCGAGCCAAACGGCGAACAGCGCGAGCGCGGCGAGCGAGATCCCGAGCACCGCAGCCAGCTTGAGAGCCCCGAGGTGGCGCACCATACGATTGGTACGCCGGCCGCGTGGCGGGCATTCGGCACGGCGCGGGGAGCGTCGGCGGAGAAATTGTGGCGGAGCCGTGGCAGCCCCGGCGGGCCGAGCTCAGTGGAAGTTGATCACGTCCCAGCCGCCGAGCGAGCTGAAGCCGCACGCGGCCTCGGAGAAGTAGAGCGCGCTCATGTTGACGTAGTGACCGCAGACGTCCCCCGTCTGGTCACCGTAGAAGTCGCAGTTGGGGCAGTTGGGGTCGTAGCCGCCGTTGCACGCGTCGCAGCCGGCGCAGCCCGGCTGGTCCTTCTCGGCCCACATCGACTCGAGGCAGGACTCGATCCCGGCCACGCCTGCGCCGAGGCACTCGTTCTGGCCCGACTCGCCGCACATCCCGAAGGCCCCGTGCGCGGTGCCCGACTGCTCGTCCGACGTCGCCTGCTGATCGGCGCACGTCTCGCCGCTGGTCCACTGCCCATACGCGGGCAGGCCCTTCGTCGCGCGGAGCTCGTTGATCTTGGCGATGCACGCCTGGCGCGCCGCCGCGTACGGATCCATCCCGGTCCCGGTCGTGCCGGTCTGCCCCGTCGTCGTCGATGTCCCGGTCGCCGCGGTGGTCGAGGTGGTCGACTGGGCTCCGGTCGTCGCTTGGCTTCCGGTGGAGGTGGCAGGACCCGAGTTGGTCCCCGCGCTCGCCCCCGAGCCCCCTTCGCCGCCCACGCCTTCGTCGTCGATCGAGCCTTCGCAGCCGGCCGAGGCAGCCGAGAGGAGGAGCACGCACGCAAGAATGGCTCGCATGGTCTCAGCGTCTCATCGCGGCGGCATGGGGGTCAACGTGGCTGCGCGAGAGGACGGCCACGTTCTCATTGGGCTGTGTTGATCCGCTCCAGCAGGAAGAAGCTCGGCGTGCGCACCGCCAAGGGGCCCAGGGCGAGGTAGGTGGCGCCGAGCAGGAGGTCCGCCGAGCCGGGCACGAGCGCCACCAGCGGATCGCGGACCAGCCCGAGCGGGTGCAGGCGGGGGTGCGCCGCGCCGTAGTCGAGCAACACGCCGGCACGACAGCCGAAGGGCGTGCCCCCCGCCGGGAGCGGCTTCACGGCGTAGGGACCAAACGTGACGGGGGCGCCGGTCCTGTCGCGGAGCGGCTCACCGGACCCTTGATCGATGCGGACGTTGTGTCCAATGACGGTACCGTCAGTCGTACGTCGGAACACCTTGCGAAAGATCTTCCAGGTGAGCTTCTCGACCAGCGCCGGCAGCCCGAGGGAGGTGCCGCGGTAGTCGAAGCCGGCGAGGTCGAGCGGATCGACGGCGTGGCCGCTGGCGAGAAGCCGCCGGAGCTCCGTCGGCGGTGCGGAGGTGATGGCATCCGGCGTCACGCGAGGCCCTCCGCGAGGCCGAACCGACCGGCGCGCAGGGCGCGCCAGGTGTCCGCCGGGGTGGCTGGTTGCCGCGCGCACCAGGCGAGGTACGCGGCGAAGCTGATGTCGGGGTCGCGTGCGTCGGCGGGCGTCAGGCCGAAGTCCCCCTGGAGCGCGCGGGTCACCGCCAGCTCCAGGTCCTCGTGGTAGCCCTCGAATACGGTGAGGTCGCGGAGGTAGGCGGCCCGTGGGTCGCGGCCGCTCGTGACCGCACGGACGCGCTCCGCCAGCTCCTCGAGCGCGCCGGGGTCGTGCTGGAGCATCTCCAGGTCGTAGGCGAACTGGTTCTCGTCGTGGTGAGCGCCGAGAAGGTGCCGGATCACGCGCTCGCGAGCGCTGAGCAGCCCGGAGAAGTCGAGCGGTGCGATCGCGCGCTCCGCGAGCAAGAAGGGGAACCGCACTGGACGAGGGACGAGCAGGCGCGCACGCCAGGTGTCGCGGACCGGGCGCCGCGAGGTTCCGACCGTCCCGCTGCGGAAGGCCATGCGGTGCCACATCCGCAGGATGCCGAGGGTGATCTGCCAGGTGTTCGGCACGGCCGGGTAAGCCCTGCTCTGGGCGAGGCGCTCGAGCGCCCGCGAGACCGCCGCGACGTCCACCAGGAGGACGCGGGCGAGGAGGGGAAGCCTGTCGGTTCTGTCATCTCGTGAGCTCATTTCGTCCTCCGTGCCTGGGGCGCGCCAGGCCTCTGCGCGGCGCGCAGGCGGGCCAGGGTTGCTTGGTCGCGCTGCTCCAGCGTGGTCGCGGCCAGGCCGGCCGGAAGCGCGCCCTGCTTCAGCGCCTCGAGGACGAGGCGGTACGCGACCGCGTTGTCGCTCGGGTCTGCGTAGATGGCCTCCCTCAGGTCGGGCAGGCGCTCGAGGATGGTCGCGATCGGATTGACGAAGAGCCCGAGCACGGCGCTCTCGGTCGCGGCGACGAGCGCGCGGATGACACGCAGATCGGCCGCCGCGAGCGCGGAGGCCCCGGGACGCGGCGTGGACGTCGCCAGCTCCGCGAACGCGCCGACGGCCTCCTCGATGGCGCGGAGCGAGGCGCGCGAGAGCTTCTGCGTGGCGAGCCGCTCGATCACGACGCCGGCGAGCGCGCGGCGGACGAGCAGCAGATCGGCCGCGACCGCGGCGAAGTCCCCCGTCTCCCTCGCGAGCTCCGCCAGGGCAGGGACGAGCGCAGGGCCGCCGCTCTCCCGGAAGTCCTTCACGACGTAGCCGCTGCCCTGCAGGACCGAGAGCAGGCCGCCGAGCTCCAGCTCCCTCAGGGCCGAGCGCACCGTGCCGCGATTGACGCCGAGCGACACGGCGAGCTCTCTCTCGGGCGGAAGGCGCTGCCCAGGCGCCACGTCCCCCCGCAGGATCGCCGAGCGAATGTGGGTTGCGCAGACGCTGACGGCCGACTCGCGAGGGACGGGAGCGAACACGATTGGTACATTGGTCGAACCATTCGGCCGCGTCAAGGACCTCATTCCGTGGTCACGACCCGCAGCGGCGGTCGCCCTCGGGCTCGGGCATCGACTATCGTCGTCGGCCCGCGTGAAGAGAGAGTCTCCGCCCCTCGTCTTCGAGCATGTCGGCAAGCGCTTTGGCGACACGGTCGTGCTGTCGGACGTCCATTTCCGGACCGAGCCCGGCGAGCTCGTGGTGCTCGTGGGGCCGAGCGGCTGCGGCAAATCCACGCTCATGCGCCTCGTCGCCGGGCTCGAGACGCTCTCCGAGGGCGCGATCTACGCGGGCGAGAAGAAGATCAGCGCATTGCCTCCCCACGAGCGCGGCGTGGGCATGGTCTTCCAGAGCTACGCGCTCTACCCGCACCTCACCGTCCGGGAGAACCTCGCGTTCCCGCTCTACGTGCAGAAGGTCCCGCAGGCCGACCAGGATCGCGAGGTCCGGCGGGTCGCCGACATGCTCTCGCTCGGGCCGTTGCTCGAGCGGCTGCCGAAGCAGCTCTCCGGAGGCCAGCGCCAGCGCGTCGCCATCGGGCGTTGCCTCGTCCGCAAGCCCGAGATCTACTGCTTCGACGAGCCGCTCTCCAACCTGGACGCCGCGCTTCGATCCCAGATTCGCGTCGAGCTGAAGTCGCTCCAGCGCGAGCTGAAGAAGACGACGATCTACGTCACCCACGATCAGATCGAGGCCATGACCATGGCCGACAGGATCGTGGTCCTCCACAAGGGCGTCTTGCAGCAGGTCGGCAAGCCGGAGGAGCTCTACCTCGAGCCCAAGAACACCTTCGTCGCGCGCTTCATCGGCTCGCCGTCGATGTCGTTGATCCGCGGCGACGTCGACTCGGGGCTCTTCGCCAGCGGCGAGCTGAAGACGGCGCTCGCGGTCCGGTCGGGGCCGGCGATCCTCGGCTTGCGCGCGGAGGACGTCGTGGTCTCGCCCGAGGGACCCCACAGCGGCGTGGTCAAGAGCGTGGAGCCGGTCGGAGAGACCGGCTACCTGCACCTCGAGGTCGCCGGGCTCCGCATGGATCCAGCGAGCCTGGGCGCGCCGGGATCGGCGACCGAGACGCCGCGCGCGCCGCTCCTCTCCGCGAGCATCCCGGGGCGTGACGCGTTCTCGATCCGCGAGGGCAGCGTCGTCCGCTTCTCGATCCGCGAGGGGCGCGCTCGCGCGTTCGATCCCGACTCGGGAGAGGCCCTTCCGCGGTGAGGTGTCTCTCGTGAAGGGGCGGCTGTGGCTCGTGATCGTGGGGGTCGTCGCCCTCTTGTCGATCGTCGTGCACCCGATCTTCACCGCGCTCGCGCCCGCGCCCGCCGGGGTGCGTGTCGTGCTCTGGCACTCCCAGCGCGGCGCCGAGAAGGCGACGCTCGAGGCGCTCCTCCGCGAGTTCAACGAGGAGAACGCCGGCCGCGTCTACGTCGAGCCGCTGGCGGTGCCCGAGGGCTCCTTCAAGGACAAGGTGCTGCGCACCGTACCGCGCGGAGGCGGCCCCGACGTCTTCCTCCGGCCGCACAACGAGCTCGGCGAGTACCTGCAAGACGGCGTCGTTCGCGCCGTGGATCCGGCCGCGCTCCCTTACGCGCAGCCCGACTACCTGAAGGGCATCCTCGAGGGCGTCTCGCGCGAGGACCGGAGGTACGCCTTCCCGCTCACCTACAAGAGCCTCCTCGTCTTCTACAACCGCGAGCTCTTGCCGAACGGCCCGCCGCGGACGCTGGAGGAGGTGAGGTCGCTCCGGAGCGCGCTGCCGGCGGGGACCTATCCGCTCGCCTACGAGGCGAACCTCTTCTTCCACGCGCCCTTTTTCCTCGCCTACGGCGGATCCATCTTCGACGGCCCGGAGGAGCGCTTCGCGATCTTCGACGACCCGCGATCGTTCCGCTTGCCGGGGCAGCTCCGCGCGGAGGGGACGTTGCCCCCCGACCCGAGCTACAACGAGGCGATCCGCCTCTTCGAGGCGAGGCAAGCGGCGCTCATCATCTGCGGACCCTGGTACACGCCGGGTGGCGCCGTCGCGGAGGCGAAGGCGTGGGACGTCGCGCCGCTCTTCCAGGTGGAGGGACGAGCCACAGGGTCCTTCGTCACCGTCGAGGCGGCGTTCTTGTCCGCGAGCACCACGCACCCGAACGAAGCGGAGGCGGTCGCGCGTTTCCTCTCCGGGCCACGCGGTCAGAAGGCCCGGTATCAGGCGCTGTCGCTGCCCCCCGTCGCGGCCGCGGAGTACGAGCGCGAAGGGGGAAGCGAGGCCACCTCCCTCGCGCAGCGCCTGGTCACCATCCAGCGCGGCTCGCTCGAGGCCGGCGCCGTCACCCCGAGCACGACGAAGATGGGCGCCGTCTGGCGCCCGGGCGACGACGTGCTCAAGGCCAGCGTGGCGGGGCGCAACGTGGACGAGGCGATCGAGGGCGCGCGCTACGGGCTCTCGCGCATCGCGGACAAGCGGCTCGAGGGCGGTGACGCGCGCGTCTACGGCGTGCTCCTCACGGCGCTGCTCGTGCTCGGCACGGTCCTCGTCATTCGCCGGATCCGGTCCGACGCCGCCTCGCCGGTGGCCGCACGAGCGCGCCTGACCGGGTTCTGGGGCGCGAGCGCGCTGCCGTACCTCGCGCCGGGCGTCGTCGCCTCGGCCGTGCTCGTCATCGCGCCGATCGTGACGGGCGCGGGGATGAGCCTCTTCGAGTACCAGGCCGGGAAGTTCGTCTTCGTGGGCACGCAGAACTTCCGGGAGATCCTCGCGCCGCCGCTCGAGCGCGCCTTCGAGGCGCGCTCGTTCTACTTCTCGCTCGGCGTCACCGTCCTCTGGACGCTGCTCAACGTCTTGCTCCACGTCTCGATCGGCGTGGTGCTCGCGCTGCTGTTGCGGCCTTCTTACCTGCGCTTCCGGACGCTCTACCGGCTCGTCCTCATCTTGCCGTGGGCCATCCCGAACTACATCACCGCGCTCATGTGGAAGGGGATGTTCCACGCCCAGGTCGGCGCCATCAACGCGCTGCTCGCGCCGTTTGGCTTCGCCGGCAAGACCTGGTTCGACTCCTTCGGGACGGCGTTCTTCGCGAACCTCGTCACGAACACCTGGCTCGGCTTCCCCTTCATGATGGTCGTGACGCTCGGCGCGCTCTCGGCCATCCCGCGTGAGCTCGAGGAGGCGAGCGTGCTCGACGGCGCCTCGCGCTGGCAGCGCTTCGTGCACATCGTCCTGCCGCACATCCGGCCCGCGCTCCTGCCCTCGATCATCCTCGGGAGCGTTTGGACCTTCAACATGTTCAACGTCGTCTACCTCGTGAGCGGCGGCGAGCCCGGGTCGCAGACCGACATCCTCGTCAGCGAGGCCTACCGCTGGGCCTTCGAGCGGGGGCAGCGCTACGGCTACGCGGCGGCCTACTCGGTCCTCATCTTCGTCTTCCTGCTCCTCTACGGCCGCGTGACGAAGCGGCTCGACCCGGAGGCCGCGTGAAGGACGCCTCGCGCGACGAGAGCGGCGTCAGGCCTGGCCTCGCGGAGGTCGTGCTCACGCATGTCGTGTTGCTCGTCGCCTCGACGGCCGTGCTCTACCCGATCCTCTGGGTGGTGCGGCTCGCGGTGTCGCCCTCCGGGCGGCTCGCGCCGAGCGGGCCGCTCCCGATTCCGGACGAGATCAGCTGGAAGAGCTTCCACGACTTCGTCTTCGCGGAGGACTTTTACGGTCGGCCGATTTTCTTCCTGCAGCTCGGCAACTCGCTGCTCGTCTCGGGCGCGGCCACCGTCGTCGGTGTCATCTTCGCGCTGTCCGCCGCGTACGGGTTCTCGCGCTTCGCGTTCCCGCTCCGCGAGGCCGGCATGAAGGCGATGTTGCTCTCGCAGATGTTCCCCGCCGTCGTGACGGCGGTGCCGCTGCTCTTCCTCCTCGATGCGCTGGGGCTCTTCGGGACGACCGCCGGGCTCGTGCTCATCTACGCGACGACGAGCGTGCCCTTCAGCATCTGGATGCTGAAGGGCTACTTCGACGTGCTGCCGCGTGATCTCGACGAGTCGGCGCGGCTCGACGGCGCCTCCTCCTGGACGATCTTCTGGAAGATCCTCCTGCCGCTCGTCCGGCCGGGCATCGGCATCACCGCGCTCTTCTCGTTCATGAACGCGTACAACGAGTTCATCATGGCGAGCGTCTTCCTCGACGACGTGACGCGGTACACGCTGCCGGTCACCTTGCAGCAGTCGGTCGGCGGCTTCGATCCGGACTGGGGTGTCTTCGCCGCAGGCTCGCTCCTCCTCAGCGTGCCCGTCGTGCTCGTCTTCTTCTTCGTGCAGCGTCAGATGGTGCAGGGGCTCACTGCCGGCGCGGTGAAGGGCTGAGCGCCAGCGCACGGGGCACGACGGACAAACGACCCTTGCTTGTGGGGCAGAGGCGCGCCATTTTGCTGCTCCCCTCGATGAAGAAGGCCGTCACCTGGAGCGCGCTGGGGCTCGCCGGCGTCGCGGTCGTCGCCGCGGCCGTCGTGTTCCGCTTTCCCCACCACATGGGGAACGCGGCCGTGGCGAGCGCTTCGGCGTCCGGTCCGGCCGCCGGCAAGCCTGCGGCAGAGGTGGTGACCGCCGACGGGGTTCGGCTGAAGGGCAGGGCGGTCGCGCTCAAGACGACCGCTGTGGGCACGCTCGTCCCGAACGAGGCTGTCGCGCTCGCGCCCGAGCTCTCGCGCCGGCTGGTCAAGGTCTCCGCGAAGGACGGGGCGCGGGTGAAGAAGGGCGACGTCCTCTTCAAGCTCGACGACGCCGATCTCAACGCGCAGCTCGCGGAGCTGTCCGTCCGCAAGAAGCTCGCCGCGGAGACCGAGGCGCGCCAGAAGAAGCTCCGCGCGGAGGGGCTCTCGTCGGAGGCCGATCTCGAGCGCGCGCGGAGCGACGTCGAGCTGATCGCGGCGCAGATGACCTCGCTCGGCGTCACCCTCTCGCGCACGAGCATCCGCGCGCCGTTCGACGGGCGGCTCGGCCTGCGGATGATCAGCGAGGGCGCCATGGTCTCGCCTCTGACGACGCTCATCACGCTGGAGGACGACACGACCCTCAAGGTCGACTTCTCGCTGCCCGAGCGCCACGCGCCGCTCGTCCAGCTCGGCGCTTCGTTCTCCTTCCGCGTCGAGGGGCGAGAGGAGCCCATCGAGGCCAAGGTCGTCGCGGTTCAGCCCGAGGTCGACTCCAGCACGCGGAGCGTTCGCGTGCGCGGCGTCACCCCGAACCCCGACGGCAAGCTCATGCCCGGCAGCTTCGTCAAGGTGGAGTTTCCGCTCTCCCGCGAGCAGGGCGGCCTGATGGTCCCGTCGTTCGCCGTCATCCCGTCGCTCGGCGGGCACGGCGTCTACCGCTTCGCGGACGGCAAGGCGCAGCTGGTGGAGGTGGAGCTGGGCGTCCGCACCGACACCGAGGTGCAGCTCGTCCGCGGTGTGGCTGACGGAGACGTCATCCTCACGACGAACCTGCTTCGAATCCGGCCGGGTGGTCCGGTCAAGCTCGGCAAGGTCGACGGATGACCCTCGCCGAGACAGCGGTACGCCGGCCCGTCTTCGCGACCGTGCTCTCGCTCGTCCTCGTCATCTTCGGCGTGGTCGGCTTCTCGTTCCTCGGCGTGCGCGAGTACCCGGCCGTCGATCCCCCGGTCGTCACCGTGACGACCACCTACCCGGGCGCGAACCCGGACGTCGTCGACTCCCAGATCACCGAGCCGCTCGAGCAGGCCCTGTCCGGCATCCCCGGCGTGCGGACGATGTCGAGCACCTCCCGCGACGGGACGAGCGCCATTCGTCTGGAGTTCGATCTCTCGGTCGATTTGGAGGCGGCCGCAAACGACGTCCGCGACAAGGTCTCCGGGGCGGTGGGCCGCCTCCCGATCGACGCCGACCCGCCCGTGGTCGAGAAGGCGGACGCCGACAGCTCGCCGGTCGTGTTCCTGACCGTGCGGAGCGACACGAAGGACATCCTCGAGGTGTCGAACGTCGCCGACACGCTCATCAAGGAGCGGGTCCAGACGATCCCGGGGGTCTCCACCGTCCGCATCTTCGGGGAGAAGCGGTACGCGATGCGCCTCTGGCTCGACGCCGAGCGGATGGCCGCGCACCGCATCACGCCGCAAGACATCCAGCGCTCCCTCGGCCAGCAGAACGTCGATCTCCCGTCAGGGCGCATCGAGGGCAGCTCGACGGAGCTGGGCGTCCGGACCTCCGCGCGCCTGACGACCCCCGCGGAGTTCAACCGCATCACCGTCCGTGAGGAGGGAAACAGGCCCATCCGGTTCGAAGACGTGGGCTTCGCCGAGCTCGGCCCCCTCAACACCCGCTTCGGGTTGAAGGCGCAGGGCAGCCGCATGATCGGCGTCGCTGTCGTCCCGCAGCCGAACACCAACGCCATCGCCATCGCGGACGAGTTCTATCGCCGGCTCGAGGTCATCAAGAAGGACATCCCCGACGATTACACGGTGGAGATCGGGTACGACTTCACGAAGTACGTGCGGAAGAGCGTCCGGGAGGTGGAGGAGACGCTCTTGATCGCGTTCGTGCTCGTCGCCTTCATCATCTACGCCTTCCTCCGCGATTGGCGCTCGACCCTCATCCCCGTCATCGCCATCCCCGTCAGCATCGTCTCGTCGTTCGTCTTCGTCTGGCTGCTCGGGTTCTCGATCAACGTCCTCACGCTGGTCGGGATCGTTCTCTCCATCGGGCTCGTCTGCGACGACGCGATCGTCGTCCTCGAGAACGTCTACACGAAGGTGGAGGCGGGAGTCCCCCCGATGCGCGCGGCCATCGAGGGCTCGAAGGAGATCTTCTTTGCGATCGTGTCGACGACGATTTCGCTCGCGATCGTCTTCGTCCCCATCATCTTCATGCAGGGCCTGACCGGGCGTCTGTTCCGCGAGTTCGCGGTCGTCGTCGTCGGCTCGGTCATCATCAGCGGGCTCATCGCGCTCACGCTCTCGCCCATGATGTGCCGGTACTTGCTGCGCCACGGCGAGCCGGGCCTCGTCTATCGCCTGACCGAGCCGTTTTTTCAGCTCGTCAACCGCATCTATGGCTGGACGCTCCGCGGCTTCCTGCGCGCTCGCTTCCTCGCCGTCCCCATCCTGGCCGGCGTCTTCGGGCTGACCTACTTCCTCTACAAGACGCTGCCGACCGAGCTGGCGCCGCTGGAAGATCGCTCCAACATCCGCATCAACGTCCGCGCACCCGAGGGGGCGAGCGCGGCCTTCACCGAGTACCAGCTCGATCAGATCGATACCTGGGTCACCGACTCGGTCCCCGAGGTGTTCCGCACGTACGCCATCCTCGGCGGGTTCGGCGGGTCGGGCGGCGTGAACTCGGGCGTCCAGAACGTCTACCTGCTCGACGGCGAGGAGCGCACGCGGTCGCAGGAGGAGATCTTCCAGCAGATAGCCAAGGGCGTCGGCCAGTTCTCGGGCGTGCGTTCATTCCCCGCGCAGCCGCCGACCATCGGGAGCCGCTTCGCGGGGCAGCCGCTCCAGTTCGTGCTCAAGGCGCCGAGCTCGAAGGCCCTCATCGAGATCTTGCCGAAGTTCCTCGACGCGGCGCAGAAGCGCCCGGAGCTCCGCTTCGTGGACGCAGACCTGAAAGTGAACAGGCCTGAGCTCGCCTACGAGGTGAATCGCGAGCGAGCGACCGAGCTCGGTGTGTCCGTGCTCGACGTCGCGCGGACGCTGCAGCTCGGGCTGGGCGGCGTCCGGTACGGCTACTTCATCATGAACGGCAAACAATACGAGGTCGTCGGCCAGCTCCGCGAGGCCGACCGCGACGACCCCGGCGACGTCAAGGGCCTGTTCGTGCGAAGCGTGCGCGGCGAGATGATCCCGCTCGACGCGCTCCTCCAGGAGCGCGAGGGGGCGACGGCCGCCGCGCTCTACCGGTTCGATCGCTACCCGGCGGCCACGGTGTCGGCGGGCCTCACGCCCGGCAACACCCTGGGTGACGGCATCCGCGCGATGAAGGAGGTCGCCTCCGAGGTGCTCCCGAGCGGCTTCCAGACGGCGCTCGCCGGTGAGTCGCGCGACTTCGCGGACAGCTCGTCGAGCACCACGTTCGCCTTCCTCTTCGCGCTCTTGCTCGTCTACCTCGTTCTCGCTGCGCAGTTCGAGAGCTTCATCGACCCGGTGATCATCCTCGTCACCGTGCCGCTCTCGATCGCGGGCGCGCTGGGCACGCTCTACCTCGCGCAGCAGAGCCTCAACGTCTTCAGCCAGATCGGCATCGTCATGTTGGTCGGCCTCGTGACGAAGAACGGCATCCTGGTGGTGGAGTTTGCGAACCACCACAAGAAGCTCGGAAAGGACCTGACGACGGCCGCTTACGAGGCAGCCGTGTCGCGGTTTCGTCCGATCCTGATGACGAACTTCGCGTCCATCCTCGGGGTCGTGCCCATTGCGCTGTCGCTCGGCGGTGCGGCCGGGAGCCGGCGTTCTTTGGGTATCGCCGTCGCCGGGGGCCTCACGTTCTCGTTGCTGCTCACGCTCTACGTGGTGCCGGCGGTGTACGTGCTCCTGTCGCGGCGGCACCGCGAAGAGGCGGCGGAGCCGGAGCACGACGCGGCGACCGCCGCCGCGGAGTAGCACGCGCTCGGGTCGAAAGCGCGGCGCGCCCCTTGCTTCGCGGCGCTCGCATCCCAACCTTCCCCTCGAATCGATGTCCATGATTCGAAACCCAGCGGTCGCGGGGACGTTCTATCCCGCAGATCCTGCGCAGCTCGCGCAAGAGGTCGACGCGTACCTCGCGCACCCGCGCGGCCGCGTGCGCTCGACTTCGCCCAAAGCGATCGTCGCGCCTCACGCGGGGTATGCGTATTCGGGGGAGATCGCGGGCAGCGCGTATGCGGCGCTGCGTCCGTGGGCATTGGGCGTAGCGAGGACCGCGCGAGTCGTCTTGCTCGGCCCCACCCATCGGGTCGCAGCGCAGGGGCTCGTCCTGCCCGGGGCGGACGTCCTCCGAACGCCGCTCGGCGACGTCGCGGTCGATCTGGAGCTCGTGGCCGACCTGACGAACCTGCCTCAGGTGTCCGTGTCGTCTGCGGTGCACGCACGCGAGCATTCGCTCGAGGTCCATCTTCCGTTCTTGCAGCGCGTGCTCTCGCGCTTCCGCGTGGTGCCGCTCGCGGTGGGCGACGCCGACGCGGAGGAGGTGGCGGAGGTGCTCGAGCGCCTGTGGGGAGGGGAGGAGACGCGCATCGTCGCGAGCTCGGACCTCTCGCACTACTTGCCGTACCAATCCGCGAAGCGGGTGGACGACGAGACCGCGCGCGCGATCGAGCACGCCGAGACCGTGAGCCCACGTCAGGCTTGCGGGGCCCACGTCATCAACGGCCTCTCCGAGGTCGCGCGACGTCGCGGCCTCACAATCGAGCGGCTGGACCTGCGGAGCTCCGGGGATACCGCAGGCTCTCGCGACGAGGTCGTCGGCTACGGCGCGTTTGCCTACTACGAGACGCGCCCCATGGAGGCGTCGTGACCCCCGAGGACGGCAAGGCCTTGCTCCAGATCGCTCGCCGGGCCGTGGGGGAGCGGCTCGGGGGCCCCGCGGAGGAGGTGGCGCGGGGCCGTCGGCTGAACGAGCCGGGGGCGGCCTTCGTGACCGTGCGTCGCGGCGCGCGGCTCCACGGCTGCATCGGCAACGTGGAGCCCGAGGGCGCGCTCGGCGATGCTGTCGCGCGCAACGCCAAGCTCGCCGCCTTCGAAGATCCGCGGTCGCGCCCCTTGCGGTCCGCTGAGCTCGCCGACGTTCGCTTCGAGGTGAGCGTCCTCGGCAAGCCGGCGCCGCTGCCCGTCACGAGCGAGGCGGACGCGTGCGCGCGGCTCAGGCCCGGCGTCGACGGCGTCATCCTCTCGCGCGGCGCGCGGCGCGCCCTCTTCCTCCCGCAGGTGTGGCGCTCGCTCCCGGAGCCGCAGGAGTTCCTCTCCCGGTTGAAAGAGAAGGCGGGGCTTCCGCCGGCGCTCTGGGACGACAAGGTCCGGCTCGAGACGTTCCAGGTCGAGTCGTTCGCGGAGCCTGGCTACAAAGAGGAGGAGGCGCACGCCTCATGAACGCCGGGCACCATCCTGCTCGTTATGGCGTCGCCCTCGGCGACGGGCGAATCCGCTGTGACGCTTGCCCACGGGCCTGCGCGCTGCGAGACGGCCAGCGCGGGCTCTGCTTCGTCCGGATGAACGAGGGCGGCGAGCTCGTCTCGACGACGTACGGGCGCTCGAGCGGGTTCTGCGTCGATCCGATCGAAAAGAAGCCGCTCGCCCATTTCCTCCCGGGGTCGAGCGTCCTGTCGTTCGGCACGGCCGGGTGCAACCTGACCTGCAAGTTCTGCCAGAACTGGGACATCTCCAAATCCAAGGAGATGGACACGCTGGCGGACGCGGCGACGCCGGAGGCCATCGCCGAAGCGGCTGCCCGGGCCGGCTCGCGGTCGGTCGCCTTCACGTACAACGACCCCGTCATCTTCATCGAGTACGCGATGGACGTCGCGGACGCCTGCCACGAGAAGGGAATCAAGACGGTCGCGGTCACCGCCGGTTACATCGGGGACGAGGCGCGGCGAGACTTCTTCGCCAAGGTCGACGCAGCCAACGTGGACCTGAAGGGCTTCACCGAGGACTTCTACCGGAAGGTATGCGGCGCCGAGCTCGCGCGCGTCAAGGAGACGCTGCTCTACATCAAGGCCGAGACCAAGACGTGGTTGGAGCTGACGACGCTGCTCGTCCCCGGCGAAAATGACAGCGACGCCGAGATCGAGGCGCTCTCCGCCTGGGTGGCCGAAGAGCTCGGCCCGGAGACGCCCCTCCATTTCAGCGCCTTCCACCCGGACTACAAGATGCGCGACGTCCCTCCGACGCCGCCGTCGACGCTGAGGCGCGCGCGTCGCATCGCCAAGGCCGCGGGCTTGCGCCACGTGTACACGGGCAACGTGCACGATCTCGAGGGTGACACCACGCTCTGCGACGCGTGTGGCGCGAAGGTCATCGAGCGCGACTGGTACGAGGTCCTCGCGTACCGCCTCGACCCGGAGGGGCGGTGCACGGCGTGTGGCCACACGCTGGCGGGGGTCTTCGGCGGGGGGCCGGAGCATTTCGGCCGGCGCCGGCTTCGCGTAGCGATCGCCTGACGTGGCAAGGTAGAGTGGCCAGGTCTACATGTCTGGCGGCAGGAGGTTCATCCAATGGCCGGCGCCTCCCGAGATCTCGGCGGACAACCCGGGGAGGCTCATCCCTGCGCGTGAGCCGATCACGCCCTTTCGGCGCGTGGAGGTCCGGAGAGCCCCAACGACGGAGCCCCCGCTCGCCCCGCCCGGGCTGCAGGCGCAGGTCGTCGTTCCGCCCGCCGCGGCCTTGCCATTCGTTCCGGCGCCCGGGCTGCCGTTCCAGTCGGAGGCGCCTCGGCAGCCCGCGCCGACGCCGTCGGCGATGCCGATCTCGCCGTGGGCGCAATACACGAGCGCGGCTGCGGTGACGCCCCAGCCGCCTCCCGTTGCAGCCCCGCCCGTCACGCTTCCACCAGCGCCGCCTGCGGTCGTGGTCCCGCCAGCGTACCACGCCCCGCCCGCTCCATCTCCCTGGGCGACGGAGCCGGCGCCTCAGGCGCAGGTAGCGCCACCTCCGATGGTGAGCGCGCTTCCGTCGTACCTGGTGGCCGAGCGCGAGGCACAACAGCAGGCCGCGCTCCGTGCTCAGGCGGAGGCGGAGGCGGCGGCGCGCGCGAAGGAGGAGGAGCGACTTGCGGCCGAGCGTGCGGCGGCCGAGCAAGCAGCGCGCCTGCGTGCAGAGGAAGAGGCGCGGTTGCTGGCCGAAGAGGAGGCGCGCCTTCGAGCCGAGCGGGAGGCGTGGCGTCGGGCAGCGGAGGCCAAGGCGCAAGCGGAGGCAGAGGCCGCGGCTCGGGTGGAGGCGGAGGCTCGGGCCCGCGCGGAGGAAGAGGCGAGGCTTCGCGCAGAGGAGGAGGCGCGCGAGCGGGCGCGGCTCGAAGCGGAGGCTCGGGCCCGCGCCGAGGAAGAGGCGAGGCTACGCGCGGAGGTGGAGGCACGGGAGCGGGCACGGCTCGAAGCGGAGGCGCGGGCCCGCGAAGAGGCAGAGGCGCGGGTGCGAGCCGAGGCG
>JAEUKE010000063.1 GCA_016794345.1 Myxococcales bacterium | reverse complement strand
GGCGTGAGCTTCGTCAGCTCGCCAAGCAGCCCGATGAAGAGCCCGCCCAACATCGCGCCGGGGATGCTGCCGATGCCGCCGATGACGGCCGCCACGAAGGCGCGCGTGCCGATCGTGCCACCCATCATCGGGTAGGCCTGCGACTGATCGAGGCAATAGAGGACGGCGCCGAGCGCCGCGAGGGCCGAGCCCGTCATGAAGGTGAGCGAGATGACGCGCCCGGTGCGCACGCCCATGAGCCGCGCCGCGTCCTCATTCATGCTGAGCGCGCGCATGCTCTTGCCGAACCAGGTGCGGTGAACCAGGACCTGCAGGGCCACCATGGTGACGACCGCGGTGAGCACGATGATGAGCCGCGTGCGGCCGATCGGGATGATCTGCGGGTAGCTCCGGTACTTGGCGGTGAAGAGCAGCTGCGCGAGGTTGGTCAGGAGCACGCTCATGCCCAGCGCGGTGACCAGCGGCGCGATGCGGCTGTCGCCTTTGCGGGCGCGGAGCGGCGCGTACGCGATCTTCTCCACGAGCGCGCCCAGCGCGCCCGCCATCGCCATCGCCGCCAGCGTGCCGAACACGCCGGAGACGATGGGCGCGTTCTCCGCGCCGAGCAGCGAGATCATGAAGAAGCCGGCGAAGGCGCTCATCATGAAGACCTCGCTGTGAGCGAAGTTGATCAGCTTGAGGATGCCGTAGACCATCGAATACCCGAGCGCGACGAGGGCGATCATCGAGCCCTGCGCGAGCCCGGTGCCGATGACGCCGACGAGACGCTCGAGCATCGAGTTCCCTAGAGCTTGCCGGGGTTGGCGGAGCCTGCTGCGGGCGCCGCCGACGGCGCAGCCGCGGCCGACGCGCTCGGCGCGGCGCTGGCCGACGTCGCGGCGGACGCGCTCGCCTCCGGTGCAGCGGACGCGCTCGGCGCAGCGGACGCGGGGGCGGGCGCGGCGCCTTCGGTGAGCTTCTCCGCGCCCGGACCGACCGCGGCCTTGTAGGTGGTCGTCCCGCCCTTGATCTGCACGAAGACGATCGCCTTGTCCGCGTTGCGGTCCTTGTTGATGCTGATGGAGCCGGTCGCGCCCGCGTAGTCCTTCGTCTCGGCGATGGCGTCGCGGATGCCCTTCGCGGTGTCTTCTTTGGCGCGCTTGATCGCGTCCGCCAGGACCATGGCGGCGTCGTAGCCGCAGGCCGCGAGGCTGGACGGCGTCTGGTTGAACTTCTTCTTGAACGACTCGACGAACTTCTTGCCCTGAGCCCAGGGCACGTCGGGCGCGTAGTGATCCGTGAAGTAGCCGCCCTCGAGCTCCTTGAGGAGCGTGTCGTCGCCGCTCCACCCGTCGCCGCCGACGAACATCTCGCCGGTGAGGCCCTCCGCCTTGGCCTGCCGCCAGAGCGGGGTCATCTGGTTGTAGTAGATGGGGCAGTAGATGACCTCGACCCCGGCGTCCTTCACCTCTTTGATGTACGTGGTGAAGTTCGTCTCCGTGTCGGTGAACTTCTTCTCGATGACGACCTCGCCGCCGACCGGACCGACCGCCTTCTTGAACTCCGCGGCGAGCCCCTGCGAGTAGAGGTCGTTCTCGGCGTACATCAGGCCGACCTTCTTCTTGCCGAGCGACTTCACGCAGAAGTCCGCGCCGGCCTTGCCCTGGAAGTCGTCGGTGAAGCAGACGCGGAACGCGAAGTCCCCGGTCTTCGTCACGTCCGGGTGCGTGGACGACGGGGTGATCATCGGGACCTTCTTCTGGTTCGCGATGATGGCGACGGGCTTCGAGATGCTCGAGGCGATCTCGCCGAGGAGCGCCACGACCTTGTCGCGGTCGATCAGCTGCTGTGCCTTCTGCGTGGCCTCTTCGACCTTGGACTTGTCGTCCTCGAAGAGCACCTTGATCTTCTTGCCCTTGGGGGGGTTCGCGTTGATCTCTTCGACCGCGAGCTCGATGCCGCGCTTGGTGTCCTCGCCGAACTTCGACTGCTCACCCGTGAGGCTCAGGTAAGCGCCGACGACCCATTCGTTTGCGTTGCCGCCCCCGCCGCCGCCGCTGCAGCCGAACGTGAACGTCGCGCCGAGCCCGGCCGTACCCTCGAGAAAGCGTCGTCGCCCGAACATGGAATTCCCCTTGCGTTGGCCGTCCGGTCTATCACTTCTCGGGGCTTTTTGTCACGCCGGCCGGTGGCGGGCGTAGAGGAATCGCTCCCGGTTGCCCTTCGGACCGGGCAGCGGGCTGTCCGTCTCGGCGAGGATCTCGAAGCCGGCCTCCGCGACGGCTCGTCTGACCGACACGATCGTCTGCTCGCGTACCGCCTCGTCACGGATGACCCCGCGACCGCGCGAGACCTCGGCACGGCCGGCCTCGAACTGCGGCTTCACGAGCGCCACGAGCTCACCGGCGCGCGGCAAGACCCGCGTTATCGCCGGCAAGAGCTTGGCGAGCCCGATGAAGGAGGCGTCGACCACGACGAGATCGATCGGCTCGTCGAACGCGCCGGGCTCGAGGTCCCGGGCGTTCGTCCGCTCGCGGGAGACGACCCGTGGATCTGCGCGCAGCCGATCGTCGAGCTGACCGTACCCGACGTCGACGGCGTACACCTTGGCGGCCCCTCGCTGGAGCAGGCAGTCGGTGAAGCCGCCGGTCGACGCCCCGATGTCGAGCGCCACGACGCCGGCAAGGTCGACGAAACGCGGGCCAAACGCGGTGAGCGCGCCGTCGAGCTTCTCGCCGCCGCGCGAGACGAACCGGCGACGCGGCGCGATCCGGAGCGCCACGTCGGCTCCGAGGAGCATGCCCGGCTTCTCGATGCGCTTGTCGTCCGCGAAGGCCTCGCCCGCCATGATGAGGCTCTGCGCGCGCGCCCGGGATGGCGCGAGGCCGCGCTCGCAGAGGAGCACGTCCGCGCGCTGCTTCATGGGCCGGGCGATCACGACCCGCCTCCATGGACGAGCCGCGCCAGCTCCTGGATGCCGGCGCCGAGGCGAGGCCCGGGCCGCAGCGCCGCAGCCGAAGCCAGGGCCCGGACGCGCCCCCCCTTGACGGCGCGGAGCGACGCGAGCGACGCGCTCGGGCCCGTCGGCTCGGCGGCGCCGTGCCCGGAGCCGTCGACGATCACGTCGGGGTCGAGCGCGAAGACAGCCTCCGCCCCGAGGCGCGGGTACTTCTCGCCCTCCTTGACGACGTTTACGCCGCCGGCGATGCGCAGCAGCTGATCGGGGAAGCTCGCCGGACCTGCGGCGACGATGGGCTTCCAATCGAACACGAAGAGCACACGCGGCCTCGAGAGCGAGGCCACGTCCTTGCGGACACGATCGATATCCGACTCGAGCGTGCCTCTCGCTCGCTCACCCTGCTCCGTCACCCCGAGCCGCCGCGCGAGCTCGACGAAGGCGTTGCCGATGGCAGTGGTGTCATCCATCTCGGGAAAAAACGTCGCGATGCCGAGAGACTCGAGCCTGCCGGGCAGCTCCGGACCGGCTGGACCGCGCTCTCCACAGACGAGGGTCGGCTCGAGGGAGACGATCTTCTCGACGCTCGGATCCGAGAAACCTCCGACGACCGGGACGGCCGCCGCTTCTGGCGGATAGTCGCAGAACCGGCTCCGTCCCACGAGCGCGCTGCCGCGACCGATCGCGAAGACGATCTCCGTCATGCTCGGCGCCGTGCTCACGACGCGGCTCGGGCGGAGAGGAGCCGAGCCGTCGCGGCTCGAGCAACCGAGGATCACGGCCGCCGCGCCGTGGAGGGCGCGGCGGCGGGTGAGCGCGCTCAACGGTCGAAGGTTCGACGCGCGCGGCGGCGCGAGCGGAACGCGAGCGCGGCGAGGGCGAAGACGCCCGCTCGCCACGGGACCGGGTTCGTCGGGTCTTCGCGGCCGCCGGCGCTGCAGCCGCCGTCGGTCGCATCTTCCGTGTCCGCCGAGTCGGACGGCTTCTTCTTTTTCTTCTTGGTCGGCTCGGGCTCGGGCTCCGGCTGGCAGTACTGCGCGCCGTCGTCGAACGCCTGGCAGAGGTACCCCTCGTCGCAAGGAGCGAAGTCGTCCGAGCAAGCGCGGGTGCAGACGTCGTTCACGCAGATCGGGCAGCCCGTGTCGCAGGAGTCGCCGACGGGCTCGTTGTAGGCCGGATCGGTCGGCCACCCGGTCGCCCATTTCGGCGCGTCGTATCCGCCGAGCTCGGCCGCGTGGATGGCGGTGTCCTTGATCCACTGGCCCCAGGAGTGCACCGAGCCGTAGACCGGCGACGAGCAGTTCGCGCCGCCTCGCGACGTGACGCCCACCACCCGGTTCTGCAGATCGAGCGCAGGCCCGCCGGAGTCGCCGGAGCAAATGCCGGTGTCGCCGATCCACTCGGTCACCTTCACGTACTGGTCGAAGGCCTGACACTCGGTCTCGGCGCAATAGACCGTCAGGTCGTCGCGACGGCGCCGGAGGCCCGAACCGCTACCGGAGTCGTTCGTGGCACCGTAGCCGACCGCGTAATACTCCTCGTTCTTCACGAGCGGGCTGTCGACGCGGGGGATGTAGGGCGTCGCGGCCTCGGCCGGGATGTTCTCGGCGAGGATGAGGATCGCCTGGTCCTGGCCGCAGAACTTGTTGTCCGTCGGGAGGACCACGACCTCTCGGCCCTGATACCAGGTGCCGTTCTGGTCCATCGACTGGTCCGTCGTGACGTAGAAGTTCGTCGCGTTGAACGGCGTGCCCGCGCTCGTGATGGAGCAGTTCACGCCGTTGTTGTCGTTCAGCGTGTCCGACACGCAGTGGCGCGCCGTGAGGACCATGTTCGGCGCGAGGAGGGAGCCGCTGCAGATCGCGATTCCCTGGCCTTCGAGCGCCACGATCCCGACGACCGCCGTGTCGGTCGAGTCCGCGTAGCCGCCCGCGATGGCATCGGAGGACTCGCTCAGCGGCCCCTCCTCGAGCTCGTCGTCGGGAGGCGCCGCACAACCGATGAGAACCGCCCCCGGGACCAGCAGAGAAAGCCAGCGAAGCGACATGTACGAACCTCCGAAGAGCTCGACCGCGAGCGCGACCGAGGCCATCGAGCCTAACAGAAACGCGTGCACGTGACGAGGCCACCAGGGTGGCGCCGCCACGGCCGCCGATCGGCGGCGCCACCCGAATCGTGCACCCCGAGCGGACGAAACCCCGCCGGTTTCGCGGGCGCCGCCAGCGAGGGGGCGCGGCACGTGGCTTGCGCAGGGACCGAGCGTGACCTTGGAGGATCGCTGGTTGTCCATCGGCTTCGTCATCCTCGCGGCGGGGGCGTTCCCCATCGCGCCCGCCGCAACGCTCATCGGAGCGCTCGCATGCATCGGTGCGCTCGTCGTCGCTCGCCGGTCGCCGCCCTCCTTCGGGCTCGTCCTCTTCGCCTGCTTCGTGTTCGCGGCGAGCCGGGCCGACTTCGCGTTGGGCCGCGCGAGCGTGGTCTACGAGCAAGCGCGACGCCTGCTCTCGCCGCCGGCGCGGTGCGATCTCAACATCGAGATCGTCTCGTCGCCGGTCGTGCGCGGGGGACAGACGTCGGCCACGGTCGAGGTCGTCGAGGGCCGGTGTCGCGACGCGGACGCCACCGCGCTTCGCGTGACGCTCGCCGGCCTTCCCGAAGGCTCCGCGCGGGGAGACCGCCTCCGCGTCGACGCCGAGATCGCGCTCGTGCAGCGGTTCGCCAACGAGGGGACCTCGCCGCGTCTCGTCCGCGTCGCGCGGACCGGCGCGCCCGCGAGCGGCCACGTGCGCTCGGCCGAGATCACGTCACGCGGAGCCGGCCTCGGGGCTCTCGTCGATCACGCACGCGCGAGCGTGCGAGACCGCATCGAGGCGACGTATCACCCCGAGGCGAAGGCGCTCGGGCGCGCGCTGGTGCTCGGCGAGACCGATCTGGACCGCGAGGTCGACGAGGCCTTCCGCACGACGGGCCTCTCGCACCTGCTCGCCGTGTCCGGCACCCACCTCGTCATCGCGGTGCTCACTCTCGCGAGCGCGCTCCGCGCCATCCTCGTCCGCATCGAGCCCATCGCGCAGCGATTCGAGGCGGGAAGGCTGGCGTCCGCCGTCGCCATCGGCCTCTCCTGGCTCTACGCAGACTTCGCCGGTGGGGGTGGCTCGGTCTTGCGCGCGGCCGCGATGGTGAGCGCCGCGTCGGCCGCCCGCGCGCTCGGCCGGCGACCGTCGCCGTCGCGGTGCTTCGCCGCGTCGCTCATCGCCGGCACGCTCGTCGACCCGATGGCGCTGCTCGATCTCTCGTTCGCCCTCTCCGCGGCGGCGACGATCGGACTCATGACGCTGTCCAAGCCGATAGGCCGCCTCCTCGGCGGCGCAGCGGACGATCCGCTCGACCTGGTCGGTACCGCGGCGCGCGCCGAGGCGTCGCGGCTCCGGCGCGCCTGGTCGGCCCTCTCGAGCTCGATGGCGACCACGCTCGGCGCCACCATCGCCTGCGCGCCCATCATCCTCACCGTCTCGCCCTCACTGCCCGCGGCCGGCGTGGTGGCGAACGTCGTCGCGGCGCCGCTCGGAGAGGCCTTTGCCCTCCCCTTCGCGCTCGCCCACGCGGTGTTGGGCCTGGCTCCGCCGATCGAACGCGGCGCGGCGCTCGTCGCGGGCGGTGCGCTCCGCGCCGTCCTCGTCGTCGCGCGGATCGCCCAGCAGACCGGGCTCGTCATCCCGGCCCCGCCTCCCACCGCCGCGGAGATCACGGCCGGTGCCACGGCGATCGTGTCGGCGCTCGTGTGCAAGAGGAGCCGGGCGCGCGCGTTCGCCCTGGTCGCCGGGCTCGTCGCCATCGGCGCGCTCGAGCTCCGCGCGCGCGCCGACGTGAAGCCGAAGGACATCCTGCGCATCAGCGCGCTCGACGTCGGACAAGGCGACTCGATCGCGATCGATCTCCCCGACGGCCGCTTCATGCTGATCGACGGAGGCGGCGTGCCCGCGTCGAGCTTCGACATAGGCGAGCGCGTCCTCGGCCCGGTGCTCCGCGCGAGAAGGCGGTCACGTGTCGACATTGCTGTCATTTCTCACCCCCACCCCGACCACTACGGCGGCTTCGTCTCGGGCCTCCGGGCGGTCGAGCTGGGCGAGCTGTGGGACACCGGCGAGGTCGAGCGCGGGCACGGCCCCCGCGGGGACATGGCGAAGATCCTCTCCGACGCGCGCGCGCGCGGGGCGGCGGTGGTGAGGCCCGGCGAGCTCTGCGGCGAGCCGCGGTTCTTCGGGCGAGCGCGCGTCGACGTCGTCGCGCCGTGCCCCGGACCGGACGCGGCGCTCTCGACGAACGACGCCTCGTTCGTGCTGCGCATCCAGCTCGGCTCGAAGGCGGCGCTGCTCGTCGGCGACCTGGAGGCAGAGGGAGAGAAGCGGCTCCTCGACGCGGCATCGGGCTCGCTGCGGGCAGACCTCTTGAAGGTCGGCCACCACGGCAGCAAGACGTCCTCGGGCGAGGCGCTGCTCGATGCGGTGTCGCCGCGGTACGCGGTCGTGTCTTGTGGCGTCCGCAACCGGTTCGGGCATCCGTCCGCGGGTGTGCTCGAGGCGCTGGGGAGACGAGGGGCCCGCGTGGCGAGGACGGATCTGGGAGGAGAGTGGCG
>JAEUKE010000051.1 GCA_016794345.1 Myxococcales bacterium | reverse complement strand
CTCGTCGAGCGACCGGATGAACTCGGTGGGGTGGCCCATCGCGTCGCCGATGGCTGCGCCGAGCGTCGCGCCCAGGAACCTCGATCGCGGGTCGCGCGCATCGAGGCCCTCCGTCCCCGAGCGCGCCGCCGGGCGCGGACGCCGGCGCAGGTGATCAGCGAAGGCCCGAATGAAGGCGCGCTGCGCCTCGTTCTCTGGGCAGCTCGGGCCGCGCGCGCGCTGGAGAATCGCGAACGTCTCCTCCAGCCCGTGCCCGAGCGCGACGAGCACACAGCCGCCGATGGTGCCCGCGCGACCGAGCCCGCCTCGGCAGTGGATAATGACGGTACCGTCCGCGTAGACGTGGTCGAGCACGAGATCGACGAGCCCCCTCACGCCGGCCAGGTCCGGCGGCGTGCCGCCGTCCTCGATGGGAAACCGCTCCACGACGAGGCGGTGCGTTCTCGCGACCGAGACGAGGCCGGGGATCTGCAGCGCGGAGAGCTCGTGATCTTCCACGAGCGAGACCAGCATCGACGCGCCCTGCGCGACGAGCGCCCGGAGGTCGCTCACGAGATCGCGTTCCCATGGCTCTCCGAGCTCGGACGCGCCGCGTTTGCCGGGCGCAAACGTCAGCCCGACGGCTCCCGAGCCACCCCCGGGCACGCCCTCGCGGCCGACGATCCAACCCACGCGTATCGGGTCGCTCTCGCTCGTCCTCGCGGTCACCATCGCCCGACGGTAACCGGAGGCCGCCGCGCTCGTCATGCGCTACCCTCGTCTGGTCGCCCATGAGCACGCTGGGTCTCTGGCTCATCTCGGTCGGCCTCGCCGGCCTGAGCGCCTCGATCGCGGGGCCGGCGGTGACCCTCCTCACCGCGCGCGGTCGCTCGCGCAAGCTCGCCGAGCGCCTCCCGCGGACCCGCATCGCCGAGGCCAGCGCGGGGGAGCTCATCAAGGTCGTCGGCCGCGTCGAATACGAGACCGAGCCGCTCGTCGCCCCGTTCAGCGGCCGGGCCTGCGCCCACTACGAGGCCGCCGTCGAGGTGCGCACGAAACACGGCTTCCGTCGGAAGGTCGAGCAGGTCCGCTCGACGAGCCTCGTCGTCGCCGACGAGACCGGCCGGGCGCTCGTCGAGCCCGACAAGCTGCTCGTGGACGTCGTCATCGACCATCACTGGGCGAGCGCGGATCTCGACCACGAGACGAGGTTCGAGCTCGAGCAGTTCCTCTTCCAGGCGGGCGACGCGGGCAGCCGTCTGCTCCAGGATCCGGGGCGCCTACGGTACGTCGAGGGCGTGCTCGAGCAGGGCGAGCTCGTCACCGTCGTGGGCGTCGCGGCCTGGGGCCGCGCGACCGAGCCCGGCGTCGGCTATCGCGACCTCACCCGCCGCCTCGTGCTCGAGCCGCCGCGTCGCGGCGGCGTCTACGTCAGCGACGGCGCACACTTCGCTTCGTGACGCCGCGCGCCTTCTTCGCCTTCGCGCCCGCGGGCTTGGCTCCGCTCGAGCCCGGCGACGCACGCACCTTCGGGGCCGCCTCCGCGAGGACGGCCGTGCGCGGCGCCCGCACGCCGTCGAGCACGAGCGAGACGAGCTCGCCCGGCATCTCCAGCACGGGGCCGACGTCGTCGCCGGCGAAGAGCCGGGCGATGATGAGCTCCGACGCGCCGACGACGACGATCGCGCTCAGCCTCCCGACGAGGCCGCGCACGAGGCCGCGCTCGTGCGCGACGTTGGAGAGGCGCGTCGCGCCCTCCAGGACGTCTTCGGCGAGCTCGACGATCGGCGCGCGTGCTCCGTTCTTTGGCCCGCGCGACTCGTGGAGATAGAGGCGCACCACGTCCGGGTGCTGCAGCACGCTGCGAATCAGGTCTTGCGCGAGCGACTCGTAAGGCTTCGCGACGTCACCGCCACGAGCCGTCGCGGCGAGCGTGCTCGCGCAGCGGTCGATCGCGGCCCGCACCTCTTCGCGCAGGGGGTCGACGAGGGACGCGACGAGATCGGTCTTGTCGCGGAAATAGCGATAGAAGCTTCCCTTCGCCGTCCGCGCACCGTCTACGATCTGATCGATGGTGACGGCCTCGACCCCGTACTGGAGAAACAGCCCCAGTGCGGCGCGCTGCAGCGCCTCGGTCCGCATGCGCCGGTTCTCGGCGCGTTTGCCGGACGGCGGGCGTGAGGCGCGCGAGGGCTCGCCGTCGATCTCGATCTCGGCCTCGGTATCGGTTCGTGACTCTTCAGTCACCTTCGAGCTTGACACGAGACCGAGCATGCCTCAGAAATTGGGTGACTAGTTGGTCACTTTCCGAAAGGGTGCCCCCATGCTCGGCTTCGCCATCGGTCTCGTGTCCGCAAACGCAGCAGAGTGGTTCGTGCACAAGTACGTCCTGCACGAGATGGGGCGGAAGAAGGGCAGCTTCTGGTCCTTCCACTGGCACGAGCACCACAGACACGTGCGGAAGTCGGGCGGCTACGACCCCATGTACGAGAAGCCCATCCTGAAGACCCCGTCCAAGCTCAAGGAGCTGCTCGGGGTCAGTGTGGGCCCCATCCTGTCCACGCCGCTGCTCGCCATCTCGCCGGGGTTCGTCGCGGCCGGCTGGCTCTCCGCCGCGGCGTATTACCACGTCCACAAGAAGTCCCACCTGGACCCGGCCTGGGGCCGCAAATGGGTCCCCTGGCACGTCGACCACCACATGGGCCCGAACCAGGACAAGAACTGGTGCGTCACCTGGCCCCTGTTCGACTGGATCATGGGCACCCGCGAGCCGTACGTCGGCACCGAGAAAGAAGCGGCGGCCGCCACCCGGTCGGAGGTTGCTTCCACGGTGGTCTCTGCGTAAAGCCGCCTCATGCGGGCGGTCGACTATTTCTCGGGCAAGCGCGTCATCATCACCGGCGGGTCGAGCGGCATCGGCCTCGCATTCGCCCTCAAGGTCGCGGGCCTCGGGGCGGAGCCCGTCCTCGTCGCCCGCCGCCAGAGCGTGCTGGACGAGGCGAAGCAGTCGATCCTCCGCCGCGTCCCCGGAGCGCGCGTCGACACGATCGCGCTCGACGTCGCGGATCAGGAGCAGGTCGACCGCGTCGTCGGCGCACAGATGGACGACAAGCCCGCCGACATGCTCGTGAACAACGCGGGCGTGGTCATGCCCGGTCGCTTCCTCGAGCTGCC
>JAEUKE010000027.1 GCA_016794345.1 Myxococcales bacterium | reverse complement strand
AGGCGCTCGAGCAGGGTGAGGCTCGACCGCTTGCGGTTCGTCTCGGCGGGGCGGGCCGGAGCGCCGGGCATGGGCGGCTCCACCGCGCCCACGCAGAGCGGGCAGCCGAAGGCGCAGCTGCACCGCGCGAGCAGCGTGCGGACGCGCGTGAGGAGCTCGGGCGCTTCCTCGTGGATGCGCGGCGCGAGGCCGATGCCGCCGGGCACGTTGTCGAAGAGGAAGAGCGTGGGGTCGAAGCCGTACGTCGGCCCCTCCGCCGAAGGGGAGGCGAGGGCTGCTTCGCTCGCGACGTCCGACGTGCCGAGGCAGCCGTCCTCCAGGGACTGGCCGATGTCGCGCGGGTCACACATGAGCGCGACGGTGGCCACCGTCTCGAGCGCGCGGAGGATGCCGCGGAGGCCGTCGATCGCGGCGCCGCGCGAGAGTCCCGCGTCGAGGCAGAGGTTGGCCGGCACGATCCACCAGAAGCTCGTGGTGTGCATCTGGATGTCGGGCAGGCGCACCTCGCCGTAGCCGGCGTTTTCGTGCGTGAAGAACTTGATCTTCTTGAAGCCGACCACCTTCTCCACGACGCTGACCTCCCCCAGGACACCGGTGCCGCGGAAGAGCTGGCTCTCGTTTGCGGTGTCGAGCGGCGTGACCTTGCGGTTGGTCATCGCGGTCGTGAAGTAGTCCGGCTCCACCTTCGTGACATAGGCCTTGTGGTTCTCGTGATCGAGCCGCTCCACCTGGTACTGCTCGCCGTCGTGTTGGTAGATGGCCTGCTCGTGCAACATGGTGGGCGTTGCGCGCCAGTCGAGCTCGGCCAGCGTCTTGCCGTTTGCCTTGTCGATGATGACGGTGTTGTCCCAACCGACGCTGCGCAGGCTCACGTGGTTGGCGGGGTACTTGTCCGTCGCCCAGTGGTAGCGGCCGCCGCGCTCGTGCACCACGCCGTGGTTGGCGAGGAAATCGAGCGCCTGACGTGTCTCCTCCGACTCGAGCCCGCCGTAGGTCTCGCCGGCCAAGAAGGGAAGCTCGAACGCGGCGCACTTCAGGTGCTGGATGAGGATCTCGGTGTTCGTGGGATCGATACGTGCCTCCTCCACCGCGCCGTCGAGCAGGAGGTCCGGGGTCTGCGCGAGGAACTGGTCGAGCGCGTGGCTCGCGGCCACGAGGATGGCGGCGGAGAGCTTGCCGCGCCGCCCCGCGCGTCCGAAGCGCTGCCAGGTGCCGGCGACCGAGCCCGGGTAGCTCGCGCAGACGACCGCGTCGAGATCGCCGATGTCGATGCCGAGCTCGAGCGCGTTGGTCGCGACGACCCCGAGGATCTCGCCCTCGCGGAGGCCGCGCTCGATGCGCCGGCGCGTGTCCGGGAGGTAGCCGCCGCGGTAGGCCATGATGGCCTCCTCCGGGATCTGGCCGGAGAGCGCGTCGCGCAGGTACTTGAGCATGATCTCGACCGAGTTGCGCGACGGCCCGAACACGATCGTGGGCACGCGCGCGCGGAGCAGATCGGCCGTGAGCCGGACGGCGCTCTTCAGGTAGCTCGCCCGGATGCCGAGCTCCGCGTTCACGACGGGCGGGTTGTAGACGAAGACGCGGCGCTCGCCTTGCGGGGCGCCCGACTCCGCCACGAGCTCGACGTTGTCCTCGGGCTCGCCGAAGAGACGCGCCGCATGTGTGCGCGGGTTGCCGATGGTGGCGGTGGCGGCGATGAACGTCGGCTTCGAGCCGTGGAACTCGGCCGCGCGCTTGAGCCGGGCGAGGACGTGCGCGACGTGTGAGCCGAAGACGCCGCGGTAGGTGTGCAGCTCGTCCACCACCACGTAGCGGAGCTTCGACATCACACGAGCCCAGCTGGCGTGGTGCGGCAGGACGCCTGCGTGGAGCATGTCGGGGTTGGTCATCACGATGCTCGTGCGCTCGCGCGCGGCGCGCCGCGCGTCCCCGGGGGTGTCGCCGTCGTAGACGACGGCCGGGATGCTGAGGCCGGAGGCCCGCGCGAGCTCCTGCACGCTCGCCTCCTGATCGCGGGAGAGCGCCTTGGTCGGGTAGAGGTAGATGGCGCACGCGTCCGGCTCACGCGCGAGCGCGTCGAGCACGGGAAGGTTGAAGCAGAGGCTCTTGCCGCTCGCGGTGGGCGTGGCGACGACCGTGTGTTTGCCCGAGCGTGCGGCCCGGAGCGCGCGCGCCTGATGCTCGTAGAGCCGCTCGACGCCCTGCGCATGCAGGGCCTTCACCACCGACGCGTGGAGATCTTCCGGGAAGGGCGCGAAGGCGCCCGGCTTCTCTCCGACCGTGCGGTCCGCCGTGAGGCAGGACCGAACGGCGCCGGAGGCGACCCACTTGTCGAGGACGGACGCGAGCCCGGTTTCGAGCTTCCAAGGGGGAGGGGGCACGCGCCGATACTAAACGGATGCGCACCATGCGGGAAGAATTATCCGGCGCAGACCACGGCCGGGGGCACGGGCAAGGGCACGCTGGGCTATACCGCGAGGACGTGAGCGACGAGGAGCGGAGCGAGCCCCAGAGCGACGTGTCGGTCCCGAGCCACCGGCACGACCCGCCGTCGTACGTCTTCTTCGCCGTCGTCGCCTTCGTCAGCGCGGCGCTCGACCTCGGCTCGAAGGAGTGGGCCTCGTACGCCCTCACGGACTACGACACCGTACGCTCGGCGCAGCGGACGATCACGGTCATCCCGAACCTCTTCGATCTGCAGTACGCGCAGAACCCCGGCGGCGCGTGGAGCATGCTCCGCAGCCTGCCCGAGATCTACCGCCGGCCCTTCTTCCTCTTCGTCTCGACGGCTGCGAGCGTGTTCATCACGAACGTCTACGGGAAGATCGACAAGCGCGACTGGGCGATGAAATGGGGCCTTCCCCTCGCGCTCGGCGGCGCGATCGGCAACCTGGTCGACCGCATCCGCCACGGGTTCGTGGTGGACTTCCTCCACGTCTTCGTCAAGCGCCCGGGCCGCGATCTGCACTGGCCGACCTTCAACGTCGCGGACATCTGGATCGTCGTCGGCGTGGTGCTGATGGGCCTCACCCTCTTCTTCGGGCGCCGGAAAGACGAGCCGGCCAAGCCGGCCGAGGCTGCCCCGGAAGCGGGAGCTTCCTGAGCGACAGGCGCCGCAGCCTTTGCTCGGGCGACCGGTTGGGTGTAAGCGTCTTCGGCCGTGACCGAAGAGGAAAAGCCCGAGAGCGACGCCCCCACGTCCGATCAGCCGCGGGGCGAGTCCGCCGGAGAGGACTCGAGCGAAACCAAGTCGTCCGAGGCGGCCGAGAAGAAGGTCGCCGTGGAGCCGGCCGAGGCGCCGAAGCCCGACTACAAGTTCCTCGGGATCGTCTCGGCGATCATGCTCGCCGCCGACCTCGTCACGAAGGAGTGGGCGGCCAACCGACTCGCCGATCCGAAGGCCGAGCCGATCAAGGTGATCGAGGGCATCAACCTCGGCAGCACGAAATACGCGCTGCACTTCGATCTGGCGAAGAACAAGGGCGGCGCTTGGGGTGTCCTGGGTGAGCAGCCCGACTACGTCCGCCTGCCGTTTTTCTTCATCATCAGCGCGCTCGCCGTCGTGTTCATCGTCGGCCTCTACCGCAAGCTCGAGCCTCGCCAGTGGGCGCTCAAGTGGGCGCTTCCGCTGGTGCTCGCCGGCGCGCTCGGCAACCTCGTCGATCGAATCCGCCACCAGCACGTGATCGATTTCATCGACGCGTTCTTCGTGAAGAACAACAAGGCGAGCCACTGGCCCACCTTCAACGTGGCGGACATCTGGATCGTGGCGGGTGTCATCCTCATGGCCATCGATTGGTTCACGCCCGCCAAGAAGCCGACCCGGGGGCGCTCGCCCGTGAGCGCGCCCGCGAGGGACTGACAGCCCCATGCGGAGCGAGCTGTTCAAGATCTTCGACGTCTCGGTCTACGGCTACTCGGTCCTCCTGCTCACGGGCTTCCTGTTCGCGACCGCATCGGGCGCGGCCTGGGCGCGGCGGATCGGGCAAGACCCCGACGTCATCGTCGATCTCGGGCTCGCCGCGCTGCTCCTCGGCGTCATCGGCGGCAAGCTCCTGCACGTCATCGCGGACGGCTACTTCTGGGACTACGTGAACCTCTGCGTGGACCCGTCCAAGGTCGACTGGAAGATCGATCGCGGCGCCTGCATCGCCCGCGGAAAGGAGCATGCCGTCTGGGACGCGGCGCTCGGCGTCTGCCACCCGGTCGCCAAGGACTGCCTCGCGTGGGCGAAGTTCTGGAACCCGGGCTACGCCTATTACGGCGGCTTCTTGTTCGCCTCCGTGGGCGCGTGGTTCCTGCTCAAGCGCGACCAGTTCCCGTTCTGGAAGGCGGCGGACATGGCCGGCTTCACCATCCCGCTCGGGCTCGGCTTCGGCCGGATGGGTTGTTTCCTCTCCGGTTGCTGCTTCGGACAGCGCACGGACTCGGCGTTTGGCATCTCGTTTCCGCCGTCGAGCCCCGCGTCGGACTCGCAGTTCAAGCTGGGCCTCCTCAAGAGCTCCCGGGCGTGGTCGCTCCCCGTCCACCCGACCCAGATCTACGAGGCGGCCGTCTCGATCGGCATCGCGGCCTTCCTCCTCTTCTACCTCCACGGCCGGAAGAAGTACGACGGCCAGGTCTTCGTCGGCTTCGTCGTGCTCTACGCCGTCGCGCGGTTCCTCTTGGAGCTCTTGCGCGCGGACGACCGCGGCGCCGCCGCCGGCCTCTCGACGTCCCAGCTCATCGGCCTCGCGCTGATCGCCGGAGCGGTCCTCCTGCATCGTCGCCTGTCGCGCCCGGCAGGGGTCGCCGCCGCCTGACACCAGGGCGCGCGTCTTTGTCGACTGAGCGACTACTTCGCCCAGACCTCCTCGGCGCGAAACCGCACCTCCGCCAGGATGCTCTGGAAGATCCGCGTGCCGCGGATGGGGACGAGGAGAGGACAACGCTCGAGCCAGGCGACGTCGTAGAGGACGGTGCGGTGGGCCTCCTGCAGCGCGAAGACAGCCTCCGGGAGCAGGCTCTGGCGGAGGAGGACCTCGACCCCGATCTGCCGCAGGAGCCCGGCGAAGCGCGGGTTCACGTAGCCCATCGCGAGCGAGAGGACGTCCAGCGCGCTCTTGGCCGGCGCCTCTCCACGCGCCGAGCGCGCGACGGCCTTGAACAGCGCCGCGATGCTCGAGCCCGAGCTCGTCTCGACGGCCTCCTGCAGGAGCGCGTCGTCTCGCCACCACAGGGCGTGACGGAGCGCCATGTGTGCGGCAACGAGGCCGGCGTTCGTCTGCTTCGTCTCGAGGTATCGACGGCGGAAGCCGGCGTCGTCGCCCGCAAACGACGCGGCGCGGCCGGCCTCGTAGGAGTAGGCTCCGCTCGCCGGCTCGAGCTCCTTGGCCATCCGCAGCCGCGCGAGACCGGACTCGAGCCGGCCCGTCTCGCACTCGAGCTGGCCGATCAAGGTGTGCGCCTCCGCGCTCGTGGGCGCGATCTCCAGCGCGCGCCGGAACGATCGGATGGCAGACAGCAGATCGCCGCTGTGTGACGCGAACCGCGCCGCGGCGACGTGTGTCTCGGCCAGATCGGGCGCGTACCGGAGCGCGTAGCCGACGCTCTGCTCGGCCACGGCGCGCCAGTCTCGGATGGTGGTCGCGCCCTGGGGCAGGAACCACATCTGCACGGCGGCGTTGGCGTACGCGGCCGCGGCGGGGACGAAGGTCGGCGCGAGCGTGAGGGCGCGCTCGAGGAGCTGCACCACGCGGGGCGTCTCGGCGAACACGAACGACTTCTGCGCGCGGCGCGCGCGCAGGTAGAGCAAGATGGCCTCTTCGGGGACGTTCGAAGGCGTGCTCCGGGCCGTGAGCTCGAGGCGGAGCGCCTCGGAGACGAGCTTGCCGGCCCGCTCCTGGACATCGAAGACGTCGACCCAGCCGAGATCGAAGCGGTCGGCGAAGAGCTGCGTACCGGTGGCGTCGGCGAGGCGGACCGCGATCCTCATCTGTCCGTCCGCGACATGGACCGAGCCGTCGACCACGTAGTCGATCCCGAGCGCGGCGCAGATGGTCCGAGGATCGCGGGTCTCGAGCTTCGCCGTGGCTCCGCTCGAGAGGACACGCAGGTTGCGCGTCCGTGAGAGGACGTCGACGAGCTCGGAGGCGAGGGCCTCACCGAGGTACTCGTGCTCGGCCGGTCCGCGGTAGACGAACGGCGGGCAGGCGAGCGCGCGGCCGCGCGGGGCGTCGGGGAACGTGTACCCCCCGGTCGGGGTCGGCACGGCCGAGCTCACGCTGGCGCGCCCTTCGAGGAAGCGCTCGAGATCGGCCGCGACCTCCGCCGCGGAAGGGCGCTCGCTCGCTTCCCTCGTGAGGCAACGCCGCGCGAGCTGGGCCAGGGCCTCGGGGATCGAGCGGTCCGCGCGCAGGTCCTTCGGGGGGCTCTCGAGGCGCGCGACCGCCATCTGGACGGCGGACTCGCCGTCGTAAGGCAGCTCGCCCGCGAGCATCTCGAACAACACGACGCCCAGGGAGAAGACATCCGCCGCGGGGCCGACTGTGGCGCGCTCGACCTGCTCCGGGGCCATGTACGCCGGCGTGCCGAGCACCTTCTTGCCCGTGGGAGAAGCAGCCGCAGGGTCGTTCGCGAGCGCGATACCGAAGTCGCTCAGGAGCACGCGACCGCTCGGATCGACGAGGATGTTCTCGGGCTTGATGTCGCGGTGGACGACGCCGACGGCGTGCGCAGCGTCGAGGGCGCCGGCGAGCGCCTGCGCGACGCGCGCGGCCCGCTCGGCGGAGAGCCAGCCGCCCTCCTGGAGGAGCACCCTGCGGAGGTCGGTGCCTTCGCAGAGCTCCATGGTCAAAAAGACGGTGCCGTCAGTTTCGACGAGGTCGTGGATCCGGACGACGTTCGGGTGCGTCACCTTGCGGGCCAGTCGGACCTCGGCGCGCAGCGCCTCCACCGCGTCGCCGTGGTCGCCCAGGCCGAGCTCGAGGACCTTCAGCGCGATGCGTACGCCCAGCAGTCGATCCTTCGCGACGTAGACGGCGCCCATGCCGCCGCGACCGATCAACGTCTCCACCTGGTAGCGACCAGCGAGGACGCTCTCTGCTGCGAGCTCGGCGACGCCGGGGCGCGGGGCCGGCGGAGGAGTCGGCTCCGCAGGGAAGACCGGAAGGGTCGCCGCCCCGGCGAGGGTCTTCAGGTCACGATCGGGCTCGGACACACAGGGAGCATACGCGCCGCCGTCCAGCGTCGCCACGGTCGAGCCCGCGGGCGTGGCTTCGAGGTCCGGGGTCGATTGCGGCCGAACGTCGATCTGGTAGTCCAGGCGCGTGGTCACCCTCTTCCAGATCCCGGGGGGCTGGGGCGAGCCGAGCGTCAGCCCGTTCTGCATGAAGCTCGAGTGTTACCTGCGGATGGCCGGGGTCCCCTTCGAGTCGAAGTTCGGCGACCCCCGCAAGGCACCGCGCGGGAAGGTCCCCTGGATCGAAGATGACGGCACCATCATCCCCGACTCCCAGGCCGCCATCGAGCACCTGAAGAGGCGCTACGGTGACCCGCTCGACGCGCGCCTCGGCAAAGAGGAGTGGGCGCGCGGCCACTCGCTCCGCCGCATGCTGGAGGAGGGGACGTATTTCCTCGCCGTCCACCAGCGGTGGGCGGACGACCGCGGCTGGGCGGCCTACAAGCCCTACTTCTTGCCGCTCTTGCCCGCGTTCATCGGTGGCCCCGTCATCGAGATGATCCGGCGCGCGCAGGTCAAGGCGCTCCACGCGCAAGGCGTCGGCCGCTACACCGAGGAGCAGAAGCTCGACATGATGGTGATGGATTTCGAGGCGGTCGCTGTCTCCCTCGGTGACAAGGACTACCTCTTCGGCTCGGAGCCGACGAGCTTCGACGCGACCACCTACGCGTTCCTCACGGCCCAGGTGGCGTTCCCGGTGTCGACGAAGCCCAAGGCCTTCGTCGAGGGGAACTCCGCCCTCATGGCCTACAAACGCCGGATCGACGAGCGTTACTTCCGCTGACGGAGCTCGGCTCAGCCGCCGGCGCGTGCCGCCGCGGCCTTCATCGTGTTCTCGAGCAGACACGCGATGGTCATCGGCCCGACGCCGCCGGGGACGGGGGTGATCGCCTCGGCGACCTCGAACACGTCCGCGTAGTCGACATCGCCGCAGAGCTTGCCGACCTCGTCGCGGTTCATCCCGACGTCGATCACCACGGCGCCCGCCTTCACCCAGTCGCGCTTGATCATCTTGGCGCGTCCGACCGCCGCCACGAGGACGTCCGCTTCGCGGCAGACGGCGGCGAGGTCTCGCGTCTTCGAGTGCGCGATGGTCACCGTCGCGTTCGCCGCCAAGAGGAGCTGCGCCATCGGCTTGCCGACGATGTTGCTGCGGCCGACGACGACCGCGCGGGCTCCTTCGAGCTTCGTCCC
Organism: Myxococcales bacterium; assembly: GCA_016794345.1. Taxonomy (GTDB): domain Bacteria; phylum Myxococcota_A; class Polyangia; order Polyangiales; family Polyangiaceae; genus Xiheicaenibacterium; species Xiheicaenibacterium phototrophicum. Next base: position 24,335 of record JAEUKE010000027.1, on the reverse strand, counting down.
GTTCTCGGCGAGGAGGCGCATCACGCCGCTCGGCGTGCAGGGGACCAGCCCGCCGCGGCCGACCGCCAGGAGCCCTGCGTTTGTCGGGTGGAAGCCGTCCACGTCCTTTCGGGGATCGATGGCGTCGAGCACCGCTTGGTCACGGATCGGCTTCGGCAAGGGGAGCTGCACGAGGATGCCGTCGACGGTGTCGTCGCGGTTCAGCCGATCGATCAGCGCGAGGAGCTCGGCTTCGGAGGTGGAGGCGGGGAGCTTGTGCAGCTTGCCGCGCACGCCGGACTCGAGCGCCGCCTTCTCCTTGTTGCGGGTGTAGACGACGCTCGCCGGATCCTCCCCCACGAGCACGACCTCGAGGCCAGGCTGCCTGCCGCGCTCGGCGGTGAAGCGGGCCGCGGCCGTCGCCACCTCGTCCCGGACCTTCTTCGCGATCGCCTTGCCGTCGATGATCTGCGCCATGCCGACGGTCTAGTCCCGTGCACGGGGCGAGTCGAGCCTCGGCTCCCGCCGGGACTCTGGTAGCGTTGTTTGTCCCTTGCCCTCCACTCTCGGCAGCGCGCTGGCCACCGACCTCTATCAGCTGACGATGGCCGCTGGGTATTTCCACCGCGGCATGCAGGCGCACGTGGCCACCTGCGAGCTCTTCGTGCGGCGGCTGCCCAAGCCGCGCAGGTTCCTGCTGGCGCTCGGCCTGGACGACGTCGCCCGGCACCTCGAAGCCCTGCGGTTCACCGCCGAGGACATCGCCTTCCTCGCGGAGCTGCCCCCGCTGAAGAGCGCGATGACGCCGGCGTTCCAGGCGTATCTGAGGGACTTTCGGTTCACGGGCGACCTGTGGTCGATCCCCGAGGGGACCGTCGTCTTCGAGAACGAGCCATGGCTCCGCGTGCGGGCACCGATCATCGAGGCGCAGATCGTCGAGACGTTCGCCCTCTCGCTCGTGAACCACCTCACGATGGTCGGCTCGAAGGCCGCGCGGGTGGTGCTGGCTGCGGGCGGTCGCGCCTGCGTCGAGTTCGGGACGCGCCGCACCCACGCAGACGCCGCGGTGGACGCGGCCCGCGCCGCGTACGCGGCAGGGTTCGTCGGGACGAGCAACGTCGAGGCCGCGCGTCGCTTCGGGATCCCGGTGCTCGGCACCGCGGCGCACATGTGGACGATGGCCCACGCGACCGAGGAGGAGGCCTTCCGCGGTTACTTCGAGGTGTTCCCGAGCTCGACGATCCTGCTCATCGACACGTACAATACGCCGCGAGGCGCCATGCGCGCCGCGCGCGTATGCCGCGAGCGGCTGCGAGGGGTTCGCCTCGACTCCGGCGATCTGGGAGCGCTCGCCCGCGAGGTGAGAGGCATCCTCGACGCGGAGGGCGCGGGGCAGGCGAAGATCCTCGCCTCCGGCGATCTCAACGAGCACTCGATCGCCGCGCTGGTCGCGTCGGGCGCGCCCATCGACACCTTCGGCGTCGGGACCGAGCTGGTCTGCTCGGTCGACGCGCCGTCGCTCGGCGGGGTCTACAAGCTCGTCGAGCTCGACGACGGCCGCGAACGCCGACCCATGGCGAAGTTCTCGGAGGGGAAAGGATCATTCGCCGGCGTCCACCAGACGTATCGGATCACCGACGCCGATGGGCGCTTCGATCGAGACGTGCTCGCCCTCGACGACGAGGGCCCGCCGACGCTCGCCGGAGGGCAGCTCGCGCACGCGCTGCTCGCGCCCGTCCTCGTAGGTGGGAGCCGAAGAGCGCCGGTGTCCAGCCTCGACGAGATCCGCGCGCGGTCGGCTGCGTCACTGGCGGCGCTCCCGGCCGTGATCCGTGACCTTGCGCCTCCGCAGACGAACGAGGATCGTTACCCGGTGGAGCCGTCGGCGCGGCTCCGCATCGTGACCGACGAGGTGCGCCGGCGGTTCGTCGCCGACGGCGCGTGACCGAGCGAGGAGAGCAGCGATTGATCTTCGTCGACGTCGACGTGCAAAACGACTTCTGTGAGCCCGACGGCGCGCTGCGCGTGCCCGGATCGCCCAACGACGTGATTCGCAGGGTCGTCGCGAGCGCTCGCGCCCGGCGTATGCCGCTCGTCGGCAGCGTCGACTCGCACGCGTTCGATGCCTGGGAGTTCGCGTCGAGCGGTCGGAAGGGGCCGGGCGGAGAAGCGCCGGGGTTCCCGGACCACTGCGTGAAGGGGACATGGGGATGGTTGAAGGTGGAGGGGACGCTGCCGTCGCGCTTTCGCTTCGTCCCGAACGTGCCGGGGTTGGACGTCGAGGCGCTCGCGGCGGAGCTGGTAGGCGGCGAGGCGGAGGGCGTGTACTTCGAGAAGGAGGTGTACAGCCTCTTCGCGAACCCCAACGCGGCGCCGCTGCTCGAGGCGCTCGCCAGCCGATCGGGCTCGCCCCTCGAGGCCGTCGTGTTCGGCGTCGCGACCGACTACTGCGTGAGAGCTGCGGTGCTCGGTCTTCGCGAGCGCGGCATCGCGACGACGGTGCTCACCGACGCCATCGCCGGGATCACGGCGGAGGGGACGGCTCGCGCGCTCGACGAGATGGCCCGCGCCGGCGCGAAGCTCTCGACGACCGAGCAGCTGGGGATCGGCTGAGCATGCGGGTCTTTGGGCTCACGGGCGGCATCGCTTCGGGCAAGTCGACGGTGGCCAAGCGCTTCGAAGCGCGGGGGATCCCGGTCGTCTACGCGGACGAGCTCGCGCGCGAGGCGGTCGCCCGAGGCACGCCTGGGCTCGAGGCGATCGTGGCGGCCTTTGGTCGAGAGGTGCTCGACGCGAACGGAGACCTCGACCGAAAGGCGCTCGGCGCGCGTGTCTTCGGCGACGAGGAGGCGCGCCGCCGCCTGAACGCGATCGTCCACCCGACCGTGGCGTCCCTGGCTGCCCAGCGGTTCATGGACCACGGCGCGCGCGGCGCGAAGCTCGTCTGCTACGAGGTGCCGCTCCTCGTCGAGAGCGGCTTGCAGGACGCGCTGCGGCCGGTCGTCGTCGTCGCCGCGCCCGAGGAGGTCCAGGTGCGCCGCACGATGGAGCGCGACGGCCTGGACGAAGCCGCAGCGCGCGCGCGCGTCCAGTCGCAGCTCCCCCTCGAGGACAAGCTCCGCGTGGCCGACTACGTCATCGAGAACGCGGGCTCGCTGGAGGCGTTGATCCAGCGGACGGACGAGGTGGTCGACCGGCTCCTCGAGACGGTATCTTGACGTTTGCGCAGTGAACGTGGCATCAGGTTGGGGTGTCCTTCGGGAAGAAGCTCGCCCGCTTGCCGCCGCTTTCTTCTTCCGAGGCGTTCCGAGCGGGGCCCGCGTCTTCTTTTCCCGAGCCGTTCCGAGCGGGGCCCCAGCCCCGCTCGGGGGAAATCGTGGCCCGCTCGGGGGAGACCGCGGCTCGGCCGTCGCTCGACGAGCTGCGCGATCGCATCGCGCAGGTGCTGGCCCGGAGCCCGCTCGGCCGGCCCCCTCCGCCGGCTGCGCCGGTCGAGCCGCCCCCGCTGGACCTGGCGGCGAGCGGCTGGCCTTTCATCCGTGAGGACACGGAGCACGGCCCGCTCGACCGCCTCCTGAAGCCGACGCCGCATGGTCATCGTGTCGGCGCGGTGCCGGTGTGGAGCGCAAAGACGGCGGATCCGGCGCTGCTCGCGCTGCTCGCGCTCGACCCCGCGCTCTCGGCCTGTGACCCGGCGCGTGCGCTCTACCTCGACACCGAGACGACGGGTCTCTCGGGCGGCGCCGGCACCGTGCCGTTCCTCCTCGGCCTCGGCTTCTTCGACGAGGGCGAGGGGCGCTTCGTCGTCGAACAGTTGTTGCTCAAAGGGCTCGGCGACGAGGCGCCCATCCTCGAGCACCTGCGGCGGAGGCTCGAAGCCGCATCGATGGTCGTCACGTTCAACGGCAAGGCCTTCGACATGCCGCTCTTGCGCACCCGCGCGGTGCTCAACCGGGTGCGGCGGCTCGCCGAGCCGCCGCACCTCGATCTGGTGCACGTGGCGAGGCGCCTGCACAAACACCGCCTCGCGAGCTGCTCGCTCCAGAGCCTGGAGGCCCAGATCCTCGGCCGCGAGCGCGTCGGCGACGTCGCCGGCGCCGACATCGCCGCGATCTACGGGCACTACCTGCGCACGAACGACGAGTCGTGCCTTGCCCCGGTCGTGGAGCACAACTCGCTCGACGTCGTGAGCATGTTCGCGTTGGTTGGCCTCTACGGCGAGCCGCTCGAGCACTGGTCGGATGGCGGACCGGCCCTGGCGCCGACAGACTTCTCCGCCGCCGCGCGCGTCGCCCGTCGCGGCAACGACCTCGACCGCGCGCGCGTGTTCGCCGAGACCAGCGTCGCGCGCGGCGCGGGCGCGGTGGGCCACCAGGCCCGCGCGGAGGTGGCGAAGGCCCGCGGCGACAAGGCCGCCGCGCTCCTCGAGTACGAGGCCGCCCTCGAGCTCGCGCGCGCCTCGGGCGACGCCGCTCTGCCGCTCTGCGACTCCATCCGGCACGAGCTCGCGAAGCTCTACGAGCACCACGCCCGCGCGTACGAGCGCGCGATCGCCGTCGTCGCGGAGGGGACCGCGGAGGAGCCGACCAAGCAGAGCGCGCGGCTCGCGCGGCTCGTCCGCAAGCACGACAAGACGCGGCTTCGCGCGGCAGAAGCGAGAGAGAAACGCGCCCGGCGCCAGGCCTGAGCTCTTGTGAGCTCGGGGCGTTTGTCGGCAGCCGCTGGCTGGAGTAAGGTTCGGCCCCCATGATTACAGTCGGTTGCGCGGGCTTTCCGGTTCCGGCCACGCGCTACTTCAAGGAGTTCATGTTCGTCGAGGTGCAAGAGACGCACGTCTCGACGCCCGGCCCTGGAACCGTTCGGCGATGGCGTCGAGAAGCTCCGGCCGACTTCAAGTTCGCGCTGCTCGGTCCGCGCGAGATCGGCCAGGAAGGCTTCCGCGACGGCAAGGTCATCGAGACGGCGCTCAAGACCCTCGAGGGCATCGGCGCCGAGCTCAACGCGCAGACGGCCGTCTTCGTCGGCCCCCCCGAGTTCACGCCGACAAAGACGAACAAGGCCATGCTGAAGGACTTCCTCGTCGGCGTGAAGAAGCGCTTCGGACGCGTGGTCTTCGAGCCCGGCACGGGGTGGGACCCGGACGAGTCGGACGAGCTCGCGAACGAGGCCGGAGCGCTCTCCGCGCGCGACCCGCTGCTCGCGGGGACCTCGAAGCTGAAGGAGGCCTACTACAGGCTCCACGGGCCGGCGGGGCACAAGTCGCGCTACGAGGACCCTGCCATCGAGCGGCTCGCGGAGATCGCCCGCGAGGCGAGCCACGAGCACGCGACGTACGTCTTCACCAACGTCGACATGTTCGCCGACGCGAAGCGCTTCAAGAAGGCGCTGAAGCTCCCCGGCTGAGACGGCGATCGGTCGCCGTCGCGACCGCGACGGCGAGCGCGCACAGGAGCGCGAGCGGCGCGTGGCCGTAGCGCGCGAACGGTGTGCGCGCGCCCAGGCGCGGCACGTCCGCTAGCACCTCACCCTCGCGGTCCGGATCCACGCGAGCGGTCACCGCCCCGAGCGGATCGACGATCGAGGTGACGCCGCCGGCCGTCGAGCGCACGAGGTAGCGCCCGTGTTCGATCGCGCGGAGCCTGGCCATCGCGAGGTGCGCGAAGGGCTCGCTGGTCCCCGCGAACCAGGAGTCGTTCGTGAGGTTGACGAAGAGCTCCGCTGCTGGTGTGCCCTCGGTCGGCCACGCGCCTCTGAGGGTGTCCTCGAGGCAGATCGTGGTGCCCACCACGGCGCCGGCCACCTCGAACGTGGGTGAGCGCCGGCCGGGCGCAAACGCCCCCGAGCGCGGCGAGAGCGAGCGAAGACCCTCGGGCAGGGGCCACGCCTCCGCAAGCGGCAGGAGAAAGCGCTTGTCGTACCGGCCCACGACCGCGCCGCCTCGGTCCACGACGATCGCGCTGTTCGTGAGCCGCTCGTCCCCGCGCACGACCGCGCCCGCCAGGAGCACGGCGCCCGGCGCGTCGAACGCCCAGCCCGCGCCGTCCGCGAGGCTCGACTCGGGCCACGCGCCCGGCAGCGCAGTCTCCGGCCCGACCACGAGCTCGGCGCCCCGAGCGCCGAGCTCGGCGGCGCGGGCGGCGAGCGCGGTGGGGCGGCGCGTCGTGCCGGCCTCGCTCGCCGGGAAATGCAGGGCCCCGACTCGGATCGTCGGCGCCACGGCCACCTCTCGCGAAAAAGATGACGAATATGTCATGCTTGCTGCGCCGGCGCAGCCGAGCACGAGCGCGGACGCGAGGAGCGAGGCGCGCGCCGCGGCGTCTCGCCGCGAGCCGAGTTGCTCGCTCGCTGCCCCGGCGACAAGGAAGGCGACGAGCGAGAGGCCGGAGCCGCCGAGGACGGCGGCCGCGGGCGCGAGCGGGCGAGCGTCGAGCAAGCTCGCCCCGAACGCCCAGGGGAGCGGCGCGGGCAGGACCACCTCCGCGAGGGTCAGAAGGACCGGCAGCCCGACCGCGACGGGCACCCGCCGCGCGAGGAGGGCCGCGGCCGCGCACGGGATCGCCACGAAGAGCGCGTGATAGGCGGTCAGCGCGGCAAACCCGACGCCGACGAGGAGCGGGGAAACGTGCCCGTGGAGCGAGGCGGCGCGCCCGAGGAACGCGAAGCCGAGGCCCGTCATCGTCGCGCCGCAGACGAAGCCGAGGCCGAAGGCTCGCGCTGGCGGGGCGCCGCGCAGCGCGAGGAAGAGGGGGATCAGCGCCAGAAGAGCCAGGCCCGGGCCGAGGAGGGGCCCGGAGGGGGGGAACGCGACCCACGCGAGCGCGCCCGCCGAGGAGGCGAGGGCAGGCCCTTTGACGTGCCGATGCAGCGTCGCGCTCCCCTTGGCGAGAAACGAGGGTACGTTAGGGATCGCCCGCGACCCGCTCGCCCACATGCCCCGCATCCTGCACATCGAGGACGACGCAGCCAATCGACTTCTCGTCCGAAAGCTCCTCACGGCCGCCGGGTACGAGGTCGTCGACGCCGTGGACGGGCTGGAGGGGGTCAGGCTCGCGTATTCCAGCAAGCCCGACCTTGTGCTCGTCGACCTGAACATCCCGGGGCTCGACGGCTACGAGGTCACCCTGCGTCTGCGCGGAGAGCCGACGCTGTCGGGCGTCCCGATCGTCGCCATCACGGCCGAGGGCGATCGGGACACGAGCCTCGCCGTGGGCTGCAACGGCTTCATCCAGAAGCCGATCGAAGCACGAACGTTCGCGAGTGTGGTCGGCCGGTACCTCCGCGGGGTCCGCGAGATGCCCTCGTCTGCCGACCTGGAGGACACGCTGCTCCGCGAGCAGAGCCAGCGCATCGTGGGCCGCCTCGAGGAGAAGATCGCGGAGCTCTCGAGCGCGAACGCGCGGCTGCGCGAGCTCGCCGCCGCACGGACCGAGTTCTACCGGAACGTCACGCACGAGCTCGCGACGCCCCTGACGCCCGTGGTCGGCTACCTGAAGCTGCTCATCGACGAGGAGCTCGGCCCCGTCACCAAGGGACAGCAGAAGGCCCTCATGTCGATGGACGGGTGCGTGAAGCGCCTCCGCGGCATCCTCGACAACCTGGTCGACGTGACGGGGCTCGAGACCGGGCGCATGCGCTTCGAGCACAAGGACTACGACTTCCTCGACACGACGCGGCGCGCGGTCGCGCAGGTTGCCGACAAGCTCGACGAGCGGAGACAGACGCTCGTGGAAGAGATGGTCCGCGGCCCGCTGCCCGCGTTCGGGGATCCCGACCGGCTCCAGCGCGCCATGGTCCACCTCCTCGAGAACGCTGCGAAGTTCACCCCCGCCGGCGGGACGATCGGCGTTCGCGTGACCAAGCGAAGCTCGGGCTACGAGCTGTGTGTCGCGGACACCGGCCCGGGCATCCCGAAGGACAAGCTCGAGCGCGTCTTCGAGCCTTTCTACCAGATCGACGGATCGGTCACGCGCGAGCACGGTGGGGTGGGGGTCGGCCTCGCCATCGCCCGCCGCACCAGCCGTGGGCTCGGTGGCGACGTCCGCGCCGAGTCTCCGTCGGCGGAGCGCATCGAGGGGATCGTGCTCGGCGGCGCCGCGTTTTACCTCAGCGTCGCCGTGAGGGCGCCGGCAGAGCTCGCGGCCGAAGGGGCCTGAGGCTCGTGACGCGGACGGTCTACCTCGATTGGAACGCGACGACGCCGCTCGCGGACGAGGCGCGGGAGGCGATGCTCGCCGCCATGCAGGACGGCTGGGCCAACCCGGCGAGCGTTCACGGCGCAGGCCGAGCCGCCCGGGCCCACGTCGAGGACGCCCGGCGAGCCGTCGGCGACCTCCTCGGATTCGATCCACGTGACGTCATCTTCACCTCCGGCGGGACCGAAGCGAACAACCTCGTGCTCCAGTCCCTCTTTCGCGACGGCGCGGGCGGCCTGGTCACGAGCCGCCTCGAGCATCCGTCGGTCGTCCGGACGGCGGAGGCCCTCGCGGCGACGGGTGTCCGCGTCGCGTGGGTGATCCCGACCGAAGCCGGCCGCATCGAGCCGGGCGCCGTCGAGCTCGCCCTGCGGGATCTCGGCGACTCCGCTCGGCTCGTCGCGCTCCAAGCGGTCAACCACGAGACGGGCGTGATCCAACCCGTCCTCGAGGTCGCGGACTTATTGAAGCGGTGGAGCGGGGCGCGTGTGCTCCTCCACTGCGACGCCGTCCAGGCCGCCGGGCGCTTGCCGGCCTCGACCTGGGCCGGAGCCGACACGGTGAGCGTCGCCAGCCACAAGCTCCGCGGGCCCAAAGGTGTGGGCGCGCTCGCCACCAGGCTCGGGGTTCGCGTCCACCCCGTCCTCCGAGGCGGAGAGCAGGAGAAGGGCGTTCGCCCCGGTACGCAGGACCCGGTCGGGCTCGCAGGGTTCGGCGCCGCGGCGACGCGGGCGCGGTCGGGGCCCGAGCGATACGCCGCGCTCCGTTCGCTCCGCGACGAGCTCGAGGCGTCCCTCGTCGCGGCAGGAGCGCTCCGGAACGGAGGCGAGCCGCGCGCACCTCACGTGACGAATCTGTCCTTCTCCGGGTGGCGTGGGCCGGAGCTCTGCGCGGCGCTCGATCTGGACGGGGTCCACGTCTCGAGCGGCTCGGCGTGCAGCGCCGGAACGGCGGAGCCGTCGCCGGTCATCACCGCGATGCTCGGAAAGGCGCGCGCTGCGTCGGCGGTTCGCGTCAGCTTAGGCGAGACATCGAACGCCGCCGACATGTCCGCGGCGCGACAGACCTTTCTCCGAATCCTCGACCGAACCTGAGGAAACACCTCACGCGAACGGCCGATGGTTCGATCGCTGCCTTCGTGATGCCGCGTAAGTAGCGAAAACGGCAACCGAACTCGATCGGCTCACCCGGATCGTCGTCGATCCATTGAATGGAACCGACCTGTCGACCTTCTCGCCGCCTGTTCAGGTTCCATCAGGTCAGCTCGAAACAACCTGAGAGGTCTTCTTTAAGTTGCTGAATTTTTGGCGGAATATCGCTGCCGACTCAGCTCGTAGACGGCGACCGCCGAGGCGACCGACGCGTTCAGGGATTGCACCGGCCCGGCCATGTCCAGACGGGCGCGGTGGGTCGCGGCCTTTCGAACGGCGGGCTTCGCTCCCTTGTCTTCCGCGCCCACGATGATCGCACATGGGCCGGTGAGGTCCACTTCGTGGAGGACGACATCTCCGTCAGGATCGAGCAGCACGACGGTGAAGCCGCGCTCCGCCAGCTCGCGGATGGCCCCGGGCAGCGACCGGACCCGCGCCAACGTCGCGTGCTCGACCGCGCCGGCAGACGCACGGAACGTCACCGGGGTGAGGGGAGCGGACGCGTGCTCGCCCCAGACGACGAAGGGCGCCCCGAGCGCGACCGCGCTCCGGATCACGGCGCCGAAGTTGTGGGGATCGACAACCCCGTCGAGCACGACCACCGCCGGCGCCTTCTCCGCGTCGAGCCGATCGAAGAGCGCGTGGCCGTCGAGGATGACGAGGTCGGGCCCCTCGGCCACGACGCCCTGGTGCATGCCCTGCCGGGTGCGCTTGTCGAGCTCCGCCCGGGACGCGGCGACGACCTCGGCGCCGGTGTCCCGGGCGAGCTTCGCGACGCCTTCCGCTCGGCGGCTGTCCTGTTGGTCCTGCACGTAGACCCGCACGCCTCGCCCTCCGCGCGCCCGAAGGAGCTCACGAACGGGCTGGATCCCGTAGACGAGGCGGCTCACGCGGGACCCGAGGCCAAGGCGATCTCGGCGGCGATCTCCCGGGCTGCCAGCGCCGGATCGGCGGCGTCGCGAATCGGGCGTCCGACCACGAGCAGGTCGCTGCCGGCGGCGACCGCGCTCGCGGGTGTCGCGATTCGCTTCTGATCGCCCGCGGCACCGCCGGTCGGGCGGATGCCTGGCGTCACCAGGTAGCTCGTGGGCTGACGGCTCCGGAGGGACGCGACTTCGGCGGCGGACGTGATGAAGCCGCGAACGCCCGCGGCCCACGCGCAATCGAACAAACGCTTGGCGTGGACCTCGACGGACTCACCCGCGCCGAGCTCAGCCAGGTCGCGGGCGTCCAGCGACGTGAGGACGGTCACCGCCAGGATCTGCAGGTCTGCGCCCGCTGCGCGCGTCGCGGCCTCGAGCATCGTTCGACCTCCGCCCGCGTGAACGGTGAGCAGGCTGGCGCCCGAAGCCTTCGCGCTCGTCACCGCGCGCTCCACCGTCTCGGGGATGTCGTGCAGCTTGAGATCGAGGAAGACCCTTCGCTTCGTGCGCTCGCGAACCTCCGTCACCGCGCGCGGCCCGTACCGGACGAACAGCTCGAGGCCGACCTTCATGACACCCGCAAATGGGGCGACGCGCTCCGCCAGGCGGAGCGCGTCATCCAGATCGGGGAGGTCGAGCGCGACCGCGAGGCGATCGGCACCCTTCGGCAGGTCGGTCACGGTCGGGCCCCGCTCGGAAAGGCTCAGGAGAAAATCGAGCGGGGTTGGGGCCCCGCTCGGAAAGGCTCAGGAGAAAATCGAGCGGGGTTGGGGCCCCGCTCGAAAGGGTTCACAGGCAGTCACAGAGCGGGTCGGTCGGCTTGCAGTTGCAGGCCGGCTTCGCGGCCCCGCCGGTGTCGCCGCCGGCCTTGCCGCCGCCGCCACCCACTTTGCCGATGCTCTTCTTCGTCTCTTCCTGGGCGGCCTTGGCGGCATCGAGCTGCGCCTGGATCTTCGCCTTCTCGGTCTCGTCCTTCGCGTTGGCGAGGGCGCCCTGCAGGCCCTTCACCTTGCTGTCCTGATCGGCCAGCTCCTTCTGGAGCTTCTCGAGCTCTTCTTTGTTCTTGCGAGCCTCGGCCTCTTTCTGGGCGATCTCTTGGACGTTCTTCTGGTGGTTTTGGTAGAAGGCAAACCCGCCAGCGCCCAGGATGAGCACGGCCGCGACCGAGCCACCGATGAGGAGGTTGCGCAGCTTCTTCTTCTGGTCGTCGGTCTTGATCGCGGCCAGCTGGCGCTCGTGCTGCTGCTGCGCGGCCATGGCCTGCATGCGGGCCTGCTGCTCGGCGTCGAGTCGAGCGCGCTCGACCTCCGCCTGGCGGATCGCCTCGAGGCGCGCAGACTCTTCGCGAGCACGCTGCTCCTCCGCGCGGCGACGTTCCTCTTCGGCGCGGATGCGCGCCTCTTCCGCATCACGCGCGGCGCGCTCGGCTGCGAGCCGTGCCTCTTCTTCGGCGCGCGATCGCGCGGCTTTGTCGGCCTCCTCGGTACGAATCCGGTCTTCCTCCAGGCTCATCAGCTCCTTGAGGGAGAAAAGGACCGAGCTTTCTTTCTGCTCCGACATCGCGCTTGGCTCCTTCCAACAAACTCACGCGCCCCACGAGCGAGCGTGATTGCAATATTCCAATATGTTCGCCTAGAGCGCAACGTTTGACGTGCGCACGCGGCCAGGCGTCGGCGGGTTCAGTCCAGGGTGCAGATGGGGTCACCCTCGGAGACCGGCTGGCTCTCCTTGACGTGAATTTCCTTGACCGTGCCCGAGTCTTCCGACTCGACCGGCATCTCCATCTTCATCGACTCGAGGATGGCAACGACCGTGCCTTCTTCCACGCTGTCGCCGACCTTGACCTCGATCTTCCAGACCGTGCCCGTGATGTGCGCCTTGATGACCTTCGCCATGGGGGCCGGACCATATCAACCCCGTCAGGGGTTGAACAAACAGGTTTTTGAAACCCCGTCAGGGGTTACACACACATCACTCTCGCCAGAAGAACTTCCAGGGGTTGTGCTTCAGGTCCCGCACCATCTCCTGGAGGTCGTCGAAGAGCTGCTCGTCCATCAGGAGGGCGCCGACCGTCCCGCGGCCCTTGCGCATCTGGGAGACCACGTATTGGGCGTCGGTCGCGGCGGTGTTGGCCTTGGCCAGCACGGAGGAGGCGTCGTCCACCGCCTTCTTGATCTTCGCCTGCTGCTCCTCGCTCCCGACGGTCTCCGAGAGGCGCTTGGCGTTCGTCATCGTCGTCTTGGCGTCGGCCAGGAGCCCGGGCGTGTCGGTCGCCAGGCGTGAGGAGACCGCGTCCACGTTGTTGACGATGCGGTCGACCTGCGGGTTCTTGACGTATTTGTCGTTGGCACCCTTGATGAGGTCGTTGCCCTCGACCGTGGCCTGCTCGACGTTGTCGACGATCCTGTCGATCTTGTCCTGGTTGTTGGCGAAGAAGGTCCCGGTCCCCTTCAGCGTCATGCGCAGGGCGGTGAACGTCTCGTCGATCTCCTTGCGGTTGTCGCGGACGGCGCTCACCGCGGAGTGCAGCAGCTCGTAGCCCTCGGAGAGGAGCATGTCGAGGCGCGGCGGATCCAGGCCGTCTTTCTCGCCGTTCTCCGGGATGACCGGCTGGTCGGCGGACCCCGGCTCGATGGCGAGGAACTGCTCGCCGAGCACGCCCTGGGTCGTGACGTAGAAGACGGAGTTGTCCGTGATGGACTCCTGGTAGCGCTTCTCCACCGAGACCTTGAGCCGCACCAGGCGCTCGCGCTTTCCGTCTTTGTCCACCTTGCCGCCGCGGAACTCGATGTCCTCGATCTTGCCGACCTTCACGCCCGCGATCTTCACGGGCGCGCCGGTCTGCAGTCCGCCGGGGTTGTCAAACCGGACGAAGAGGGAATAGGTGGGCTGGAAGTTGATGCCGCCCATCACCAGGATGAACGCGGCCAGGAGACCCAGCGCCGTCAGGATGAGGATGCCGACCTTGACCTCGATCGACCGAGAGCTCGCCATGCGGGCCCTATGTAACCTGCAGACGGGCCCTGTAGGCTAGGCCCAAGCAACGAGCCGGCATTGATTTCCTTCCGAGGCATCAAGAAGTCGTTCGGGCCGAAGACGGTCCTCAAGGGTGTCAGCTTCGACGTCCAGGACGGCGAGGTCTTCTTCATCATCGGCGGCTCGGGCGTCGGCAAGAGCGTGCTCATCAAGCACCTCGTCGGCCTGCTCTACCCGGACGAAGGGGAGATCTGGCTCGACGGCGAGGAGATCAGCAAGTTCGACGAGGAGCGGATGTACGCCGTGCGCGAGAAGTGCGCGATGGTGTTCCAGCACTCCACGCTCTTCGACTCGATGACGTGTGTGGAGAACGTGGCGCTCCCGCTCCGCAAACACAAGAAGATGAAGATGAAGGACGCGCTGGGGGAGGCCTACAAGCGCCTGCAGCAGGTCCACATGCACGACTTCGCGGATCGCTACCCGCCGGAGCTCGGCGACGGCATGCGCAAGCGCGTCGCCATCGCCAGGGCCCTCACGCTCGACCCGAAATACGTTCTCTTCGACGAGCCCACGACGAGCCTCGATCCGGTGAGCGCTCGGCGGGTGGACAAGCTCATCCGCGAGCTCAGCGACACCGTCGGCGTGACGAGCATCGTGGTCAGCCACGACCTGGTCAGTATCTTCACGATTGCTGACAGGATTGTCATGCTCTACCAGGGCTACGTCCGGCTGCTCGGCGACCCGGATGACTTCAAGGTCGCCAGCGACGAGGTCATCCAGCAGTTCATCAACGGTCGGGCCGAGGGGCCGTTCGAGTAGCGCCGCCGCATCTCGAGCGGGGGCGGCCCCGCTCGAGACGGCCCTGCATCGTCAGGCGGGCCCGGCGAGCTTGAGCTTGTTCTTGGCCATCTTGCCCACCTTCGTCCGGCCGCCGCGCTCGACCACCACGCCGAGGATCTCCTCGCCGATGGGTTGACGGCGCTCGGAGAAGTGGAAGCCCAGGTAATAGAGCTCGTCGAGCTCGAGCGACTTGTCCTTCTTCAGCGCGGAGAGCACGTCGAACCCGCCCTCGAGCAGCTTCCCGAACCGGAGGAGCGCCTCATCCGCCGCGCGCGCGCTCGCGGCGGTATCCTTGGCGCTCTTGTGCAGGTCCAGCACGGCGAGGGCGAAGCGATCCTCGTCGGTCGACTTGTCGCTCTTGCACAGGATGCTGAGGACCGCGTGCGCCTTCTCCGGGTCCTTGCCGCCCTTCTTCGCCTTCTGCGCGATGTCGCGGAGGCCTTCGGCGATCGTGTCGGGATCGGCTTCGCGCGCGATGTCGAGGTGGGCCTCGAACCCGCGGTCGAGCTCCTTCACGCGGGAGAGCGCGGTCTCAACGATCTGCTTCTTGAGGGCGGCCGAGATCCTCTTGGCCTGCGGGCGCAGCACCGTCCGGATGGCCCAGGCGCGGTCGGCGCTCTCGGCCTCGAGCAGCGCCTTGGCGAGGGCCGTCGTCGCGTCCTCCCGGCCGCCGAGGCCCTTGGCGGCTGCCTCGGCCACGCGTTTGTCGCGCGCAGAGAGCGCGCGCACCAGGATGTGCGTCGCCTCCGGGCCCTTCTGGCGGGCGACGAGCTCGATCGCGAAGATGGCGCGATCGGCGTCGGGGTGGCTCGCGAGCGGGCCGATCTTCTTCACGGCCTCGCCGGCGAGCGTGAGGCTGCCGAGCGTATGGAGCGCCGCCTGGGAGAGCGTGCGGTCGCCCGCGTTCGCCGCGATGGCGAGCGCCTCGACCGCCTCCGGCGTCGGCTCTTTCATGCAGAAGCGCAGGGCCAGGATGGCCTCCATGCGGACGGCGTCGGGCACGGCCGGGTCGCGGCCTCTGTCGGCGAGCACGGGCACCGCGCGCTTGTCCTCCAGGAAGCCGAGCAGCTTGAGCGTAGCCGCGACGGCGCTGGGGGAGGGCGGGTCTTTCTTCTCGAGCGTCTCGAGGAACTTGAGGGTCGCCGTCGCGTACGTCTTCTTCTCCCGCGTCTCGGCGCCTTTCACGTGGGCGCGCACGGCGAGCGCGGCGGCCTTCGCCGCGTCGGCGTCGCTCGACGCGAGGCCCTTCAGGAGGGCACCAAACGCGTCCTTGCCGCCGATCTCGGCGAGCACGCCGTCGAGGGCGCGGCGCTCCTCCGGCGTGGCGGTGGCCATGCGCTCCTTCACGATCGGGAGCGCGTCCTCGCCGACGCTGGCGACCGCGCGGCTCGCGGCTTCGCGCACCTCTGCAGCGCTGGACGTGAGCAGGGGGAAGATGGCGGGGAGCGACTTCTTGGCGCCGATCCGGGCGAGCGCGTCGAGGGCGTGGCGCTGGAGGACCGAGACGCCAGAGCCGAGCAGCTTCCCCAGACCGCCGACCACCTCGGGGCCTTTGGCGCCGAGCTCCCCGAGCACGATGGCCGCGGCCACCTTGCGCTCGAGGGCCTCGTGCTCGAGCAGCCCCACGATCTTGTCGATCTCCTTCATTCACCCTCCCGGCGCGCGCGCCGCGCGGCGCGCTACTCCGACGTTTCTTCTTGGCGCTCGTACTCTGCCTCGACCCCGCCGGGCAGCTCGCACTCCAGATCGCCTTCGACCAGATCGCACTCGAAGTCCTCGAACTCGCCGAAGTCGTCGCACTTGCCGACGAACTCCCCGTCGAACGCGTAGGTGTCGCCGCCCTTGGCCTCGATCTCGAACGTGAACGAGCAGAGGCGGCAGCCGTCGCGTGAGTCGACCGGGCAGAGGTAGACACGACCCTCGCCCTCGTATTGCGCCGTGTCGCCGGCCTCGATCACGAGGAACACCTTCTCGTTGTCGGCCTCCCAGCGGCCCACGAGCGGGTCCTGGCAGGCGGCGAGGCCGAGAGCGACGAAGGCGAGGAGGGGCCGGGAGCTTCGCACCAGTCCCAGGGGATATCGAACGGCCCCGATGGAATCAAGCGGCTCGCGTCGGTCAGGGGAAGACCGCGAGCCCCGCGGCGCTGATGAACATGTTCAGGATGATGACCGCCAGCGAGCTGTTCACGACGGCGCGCGTCGTCGCCCAGCCGACGCCCTCGGAGCCGCCGTGGGTCGTGAGGCCCGAGTGCGCAGAGACGACCGGGATGGCGGCGCCGTAGGCCACGCATTTGGCGAGTCCGATCGTGAGATCGCCGGCGTCCACCAGGGCGAGGTTGAAGAACGTCCGCGGCTGCAGATCGAACATGGCCCAGCCCGTGAGCAGGCCGGCCAACGTGGCCACGCCGGCGGCCCAGACGATGAGCACGGTGGTCATGACCACGCTCGCGAGGAAGCGCGGCTTGATCAGGTAGTCGATCGGATCGGCGGCGCTCATCTTCAGCGCGTCGACCTGCTCGGTCACCACCATCGAGCCGACCTCCGCCGCGATGCCGGCGCCGACCCGCGTCGCGAGCATGAGCGAGCCGATCGAGGCCGCGAGGTCCCGCACCAGGAGCTCCAGGAACGTCGCGCCGAGCATCGACAGATCGGGCAAGACGCGCAGGGTCTGGAGGCCCGCCTGGTAGACGAGGATCATCCCGATGAAGCCCATCACCACGGTGATGAAGAAGATGCTCTTGTTGCCGATCTCGTACATCTGCCGGACGATCGCGCCCGGCTCGGAGCGCCCGAACCAGCAGTAGTAGAGCGTGCGGACGAAGACCGAATAGAGCTCCGCTCCGGTCCGGAAGAGCCCGATGCTCCCGAAGCCGATCTGCGCGACGAACGACCGCTCGCGCTCGCGCGCGGCGAGGCTGTCGGGCGGCTGCTCGTGGGACTCGGCGGCGCTCATGGCAGGGTAAAGGAGACGAAGTAGTCGAGGATGAAGATCCCGGCCGCCGAGGCGACGACGGTCGCGTTGACGGCGCGGCCGACGCCCGGGGCGCCGCCCTTGACCGTGAGGCCGTAGTGGCAGCTGGCCAGCGCCATGACGATGCCGAATACGACCGATTTCACGAGGCCGTTGAAGACGTCGCCGATGCCGAGCAGGCCGCTCGTGAGCCCGTTGTAGAAGACCTTGGGCGCGACGCCGAGCAGACCCCAGCCGGCGTAGGCGGCACCGAGGAGCGCGAGCGCGTCGGCGAAGACCGTGGACAAGAACAGCGTCGTCACGATCGCGATCGTGCGCGGCGCGACGAGGAAGGAGATGGGGTCGATGGCGAGCACGCGGAGCGCGTCGATCTGCTCGGTCACCACCATCGTCCCGAGCTCGGCCGTGTTGTTCGCGCCGACTCGGCCGTTGATCATGAGCGCCGTGAGCAGCGGCGCGATCTCGCGCAGCGTGCCGAACCCGGCGCCCCAGCCGAGCAGGCCGTGCGCGCCGAATCGCTGCACGAGCGGGGCGGCCTGCAAGACCATGATCGCGCCCGTGAAGAGGGCGGTCACGATGACGATCGGGATCGATCGGACGCCCATGCGCTCGAGGTTCCGCAGGAGCTCGAGGCCGTCGAAGCGGAAGGTGACGATGCGCCAGAGGACCTTGAAGCCCAAGACGCCGATACCGCCGGCGGTGCCCGCGATGTCGAGGAAGCTCGTCCCCACGTTGTGGAGGAACCCGGGCTCGTTCTCGGCGGGCTGGGCGGCTTGGGACATCGGCCGGCGCATCCTATCAGGGTCGGGCGCCGGAGCCTCAAACGTGATCGGTTGCCTCGAGCCCCGACGCGGGCGGGGGCGCGCAGCGATCGATCGCGGCTCGTTACCTCCGGAGCGGCGCGGTGGCGACGCGCAGGCGGTGCTCCGCGGCGGCGTCGTGCTTCGAGCTCACGGGTCGCCGCGTCGAAGGGCGCATCCCGCGCGAGCGGGGTCGCGACGCGGACCCGCTCGGTGGACGTCGGGGGAGTGCGGCGCAGGTGCGTGAAGGCGTGCGCGAGCATCGGCGCGAGCCCAACGAGGCTCGCGCTCGCGAGCAACGTGACCCAGGCCTGCAGGGGCATCGGGAGGAGCACGTTCCCGCCGGCAGCTTGCGCCACGATCAACCCGTTGGCGCCTGCGAGTAGCAGAAGACCCCAGGTCTTCATGCGCGCGAGACCCACCGCCCCGGCCGTGAGCGCGAGGATCGTTCCGAGGTTCAGCGACCAGACTCCCACGACTTCGAATGCCGCCATCGAGAACAGCCCGAAGAGCAGGGCCGAGGTGGCGGACAGGATCAGCGAGAGGAGCAGGGGGACGCGGTAGCGAGCCGGCTGGAAGCCCGGTGTCTCCTCGTGTCGCAGGCCGTGGCCGGAGAGCAACACCAGCGCGAGCGCGGAGCCTGCGAAGCTCGCGGCGGCGCCCGGCCCGTCGCCGAGCGCGAAGCTGGTCCCGCCGAGGATCGCGCCGGCGCCCCACAGGGCGCGGCTCAGGAGCTGGGCGGGCAAGCTCCTGCGGCGGAGGAAGAGGGCCGACGAGCCGAGCGCCCCGGCCAGGACCAGCGCGGTCACGGAGATCGAGTCCGTCACGTACGCCAGCAGTCCGCCTGCGGAGACGAGGGCGCCGACCGACGCGCCGAGGAGCCGGAGCGGCGACGGGCCCGCCTGAGGGTTGGCCATCGGAGGAGGGAACGCGCCACCCCTCCGGATGTTCCGCCGGTCGCGTCGAACCTGCGCTCAGCGCCGGCGGCGCTCGCGGATGAGCAGCTCGACAAGATCGGCGAGCTTGCGCTCGAACATGTTGTCCTCCGCCTTGCCGGGGCGGTCCACACCCAGACCCGCCCAGAACCCCGAGCGGCCGATCGCGTAGCCGAACGTCGCGCTCATCACGAGGAGCAAGACGAACTCCACGTCCTCGCGGCTCAGATCCAGCTCGTCTTTGAAGCGGGCCTCGACGAGGTCGGCGACGTTTTTCATGCCGCGCGTGCGGCGCGAGAAGAAATCGCTCCGCGCGATCTTTCCCGAGAGGAAGGACCAGGCGAGGAGGCGGGGGGCCTCGGGGCGCATGACCCAGGCGAAGACGTGGGCGAGCCAGGCGCGCGGGCCCTCGCCGGCGCGCTCCAGCATCAACTTGGCGAGCTCGCGCCGGTTCTGCTCGGCGTACGCTTCGAGCGCCGCGTCGACGAGCGTGTCGATGCTGCCGAAGTAGTGCGTGACGAGCGCGTGGCTCACGCCGGCCTTCGCGGCCACGTCCTTCAGGCCGATCTCGTCCGGTGTGCTCTCGCGGAGGAGATCACGCGCGGCGCGGAGGATGGTCTCCCTCGCTTCTTCCGGCGACCGCCGGACGCGCACGCGAGTGGCAGGCTCACGTTTCTTCAAGCGCCGCCGATGGAACTCCTTTTTGGCAAGCCTGACAATCACCGATGGTCTCAGCGCTATTGGCTCTCTTGACAATATGTTGGGGTAGGCCTATTGTCTCGGTTGACAATAGGGAGGTCGCCATGGACGCTTCGGCAGAGACTGGCAAGAGCGCGGGCTGGATGGACGAGCGGCGCGCGATCGAGATCGCGCTCACGGGGAGCGGGCTGGAGAAGCTGCGGGTCTCGGCCGGCGCGCTCCGGCGGCTGCTCCGGGACCCGGATGACACCGTCGAGGTTTTTTTCCTCGGCATCGCGGTGAACGCGTCGCGTTTGCCAGGCCTTCTAGGTCGAATCGCGGCGGACGAGCGAGGGCTGGGCCTCCTCGCCGAGCGGCCGACGATCGACTCGCGCTCCGTCGACTGGGATCGGCTCCGCGCGCTCCCCGCGACGACGCTCGGCGGCGCGTACGTCCGCTACCTCGACGACAACGGGCTCGACCCGGATCTATTCCAGCCGCCGCCGGGCCTGCCTCCCGTGCCTCGGTGGGTCGCGCAGCGCCTCCGCCAGACACACGATATCTGGCACGTCCTCACGGGGTATGCGCCGGACGTCCCTGGGGAGATCGCGCTGCAGGCCTTCACCTACGCCCAGGTGCGGCTGCCGAGCGCGTGGCTCATCGCCGTCTTCGGGACCCTGCTCAAGGCGCCGGGCTCCGCGAGGATCGTCTACGACGCGTTCGAGCGCGGCGCGTCCGCGGCGTTCCTCCCGGTCGTCCGCTTCGAGGACCTGTGGGAGCGCGATCTGGAAGCCGTAAGGCGGGAGCTCGGCGTGCGGCCGGCCGCGCGAGGCGGCCAGCCGAGCTGAGCGCTGCGGCTCAGGCCGACGGCGTACCGTCGTCGCTGCCCGGTTCGACCTCGGCCGCGCCGTTGGCGCTCTCGTCGGGCGCTGCGCCCTCGGACGGCGGATCGGAGCCCTCGGACGGCGGATCGGAGCCCTCGGACGGCGGATCGGAGGACGTGGACGGGGGCGGCGTCGACGCGGTCGCGCCCGGCTCGTCGCTCGTGTCGAAGACCTCGATGGCGACGATGCGCTCGCCCTCCGCGACGGTCATGAGGCGGACGCCCTGCGCGTTGCGGCCCGTTTCCCGGATGTCCGAGGCGCGGATCCGCAGCATCTGGCCCTGATCGGTGACGAGCATCACCTCGTGGTCGCGTCCGATGATGGCGACGCCCACGACGGGCCCGTTGCGGTCGCTCGCGTCGATGAGGATGACGCCCTTGCCGCCGCGGCTCTGCAGGCGGAACTCGTCGAGCTTCGTCTGCTTGCCGTAGCCGCGCTCGCACACGGCGAGCACGCGGTCTTCCCCGCTCGACGCGACACAGAGGCCGACGACCTCGTCGCCCTCCGCCAGCTCCACGCCCTTGACGCCCACGGTGGAGCGGCCTGTCGCGCGGACCTCTTTCTCGTCGAAGCGGATGGACATACCGGTGCGCGTCGCGATGACGAGCTCACGCGTGCTGTCGGTGATGGCCGCCGAGTGGAGCTGATCGCCGTCCTCGATCTTGACGCCGATGATGCCCTTCTCTCGGTAGTTCTCGTACTCCGACAGCTCGGTCTTCTTGATGACGCCGCGCTTGGTGAGCGTGACGACGAACTTGCCGGGCTCGAAGCCGGGCACCGGCGTGATGGCCGCCACCTTCTCGCCCTGCTCGAGGCCGACGAAGTTCACCATCGCGCGGCCCTTCGCGTTCCTCGGCGCGCTCGGGATCTCGTAGACCTTCTTGACGAAGACCTTGCCCTTGTCGCTGAAGAAGAAGACGAAGGTGTGCGTGCTCGCCACGAAGAGCTGGCTGATCCAGTCCTCGTCGCGGGCCTCCATCCCGATCTTGCCTTTGCCGCCGCGTCGCTGCGCGCGGTACTCGCTGACCGGCGTGCGCTTCACGTAGCCGGCGTGCGAGATCGTGACGACCATGTCCTCTTCTTGGATGAGATCCTCGACCTGGATCTCGGCCTCGTTGGGGACGATCTCGGTGCGGCGCGGGTCGGCGTACTTCTGCTTGATCTCCTCGAGCTCCATCACGATGACGCTCATGAGGAGCTCGGGGGAGGCGAGGATGGCGCGCAGCCGCTCGATCTCCTTCATGAGCTCGCCGTACTCGCCGGCGAGCTTGTCGCGCTCGAGGCCGGTGAGCCGGGCGAGGCGCATGTCGAGGATGGCCTTGGCCTGGCGCTCGCTGAGGAAGTAGTCGCCGCGTTTGTCGGCCTCCACGGCCTCGTGCTCGGGCCGACCCGCGCGCCGGAGGAGCTCTCCGAGGCCGCGGAGCGGCAGGGCCATGAGGGCGCCGCGCGCCTCCTCCGGGTCCTTCGACTTGCGGATCGTCTCGACGATGCGATCGATGTCGCTCGTGGCGACGCCGAGGCCCTCGACGAGCTCGAGCTGGGCCTCCGCCTGGCGGAGCTCGTAGCGGGTGCGGCGCGTGACGACCTCGCGCCGGTGCTCGATGAAGTGCTCGAGCGTCTGCTTGAAGGTGAGCACCTCCGGTCGGCCGTTGGCGATCGAGAGGTTGATGACGCCGAACGTGCTTTGCAGATCGGTCAGGCGGTAGAGCTGGTTCAGGATGACCTGCGGGAAGACGTCCCGCTTCAGCTCGATGACGACGCGCATGCCCTCGCGGTCGCTCTCGTCGCGGACCTCGCTGATGCCCTCGATCTTCTTGTCGCGGATGCACTCGGCGATCTTGAGGACCAGGCGCGCCTTGTTGACCTGGTAGGGGATCTCCGTGATGACGATCTGCTCGCGATCGCCCTTCTGCATCTTCTCGACGTGCGACTTGCCGCGCACGACGATGGCTCCGCGGCCCGTCTTGTAGGCGAGCTCGATCCCGACCTTGCCGTAGATGATGCCGCCGGTCGGGAAGTCGGGGCCGGGGCAGAGGTGCATCAGATCGTCGATGCCGACCTCGGGGTTCTTGATGATGGCGATCGTGGCTTCGATCACCTCGCCGAGGTTGTGGGGCGGGATGTTCGTCGCCATGCCGACCGCGATGCCGCCGGCGCCGTTCACCAGCAGCTGCGGGAACTTCGCGGGCAGGACCGTGGGCTCGAGCTCGGAGTCGTCGTAGTTGGGCGAAAACTCGACTGTCTCTTTGTCGATGTCGGCGAGGAGCTCGACCGCGACGCGCGAGAGGCGCGACTCCGTGTAACGCATGGCGGCCGGCGAGTCGCCGTCGACCGAGCCGAAGTTCCCCTGGCCGTCGATGAGCGGGTAGCGCAGGCTGAAGTCCTGCGCCATGCGCACGAGCGCGTCGTAGACGGACGCGTCGCCGTGGGGGTGGTATTTGCCGAGCACGTCGCCGACGACACGCGCGCACTTCTTGTGCGCGCCGCCCGGGCCGATGCTCTGCTCGTTCATCGAGTGCAGGATGCGGCGGTGCACGGGCTTGAGGCCGTCGCGCACGTCCGGGATGGCGCGCCCGATGATGACGCTCATCGCGTAGTCCAGGTAGCTGGTGCGAAGCTCGTCCTGGATGCTGACCGGGATCTTGCCCGTCGTCTGGTTCGGTTCTTCCATGGCCTAGGTCAGTTCGGGATACACGTGAGCTCGGTCGTGACGCCCGGCAGGACCTCGCCCGCACAGCTGTACGAGGCGACGAGGTCCGGGCCGGCGTAGAGCCCGATCGAGCCGGAGTAGGTGCCCGGCGGCAGCGACGACGCAAACGCCGGCGCGTCGCAGGGCACGGAGGCGCCGGGCACCGAGACGTCGGCGCCGGTCGCGCCGATGCGCGCGCGAGAGATGGAGTCTCCACAGACGAGGCCCGCGTCCTCCGCGACGGTCGGGATGGGGAAGGCGAGCGACCCCGTCTCGACGAAAAGCGTGCAGCTCGCCACGATGCCGAGGCCTTCGCGGGCGACGGTCGTGCAGCGCGCGCCGTAGAGGCTGTCGTCCGCGCCGGTCCCTTCGAGGCGGAAGGAGTAGAGCGCGCCGGGCACGATGTCCGCGCCGTAGACGACCGGAGGCTGGCCGCAGGCGATCGTGACGGTGGGGAGCGAGGCGTCCGCCGGCTCCACCGGGACGATCTTGATGTCGCCGATCTGGCCGCCGTCCGACGCGCACCCGAGCGACCCGGCCGCGCTCGTCGCGTCCACCACGACGCTCGTCGTGGCCGTGCCGGGGCCCGCGATGGGCGAGCAGCCGCGGATGCGGGTCTGCCGGCCTGCGACGATCTCCGCCGCGCCGGCGCCGGTGAGGCCACACGTGGTCGTCCAGGCGGGCGTCTGCCCCGCGGCCTGGTCTGCGGGGACGTCGAAGACCGAGATCTCGGCGCCGTAACGCTTGCCGCCGCGGATGTCGAGGAAGGCGACGGGCGTGCCGCAGCTCACCGGGTTGGCCGGGCCAAGCCGGCGCTCGCCCTCCGTCTCGTCCGCCAGCTCCACCACGGTGGCCACGTACGACTTCGGGGCGCCGTCGATGTCCGCACACGGAAGATCGCCGAGGAACTCCGCCGGATCGACGACAACGCCCGTCTGGACGAAGCGGTTGTCGTCGACGTTGTCTTCGCCCGAGCAGCCGAGCTGGGGGAGAGCGACGAGCCCGGAGACGAGCGAGGCGCAGGCCAGCGCCCAGGCGGTTCGGCGAGGTGTGATGCGGGACGGAGGGGTCGTGGGGGAGGCCACGGGTCAGGCTCCGTCTAGCGCACCCAGCACCCCGGACCCAGCCGAAAATGACCTTTCTCGCGGCGAGCGGCGGAGCGGCTCGGTTCTTCCTGCTCCGCAAATTTGCCTGGCCAAAACGGCGCGTGCTACCGGCTCCCCATGCACCCGTCTGCCTCGTCCGCGCGCCGCACCTTCGCCGTGCTCGGCGCCGCCTGCGGCCTGGTCGCCCTGGCCTACGGGTGCGGGACGGACGC
>JAEUKE010000016.1 GCA_016794345.1 Myxococcales bacterium | reverse complement strand
GTGGACGTACGACGGCGATCCGGTGGAGATCCGCCCGCTCGGGTGGGACTACGCCGAGGTCCGCGTGGACGGCGACGTCGAGCTCCACCTCGATCGGGTCGGCCGCGTGTACGACAGATACAAACGGCCCATCGCCATGCTCGACCCGGACGGCCGCCTGGTCGGCGTCGACAACGAGCTCCTGGGCATCGTCGGCGCGGCGAACGCGGCCCTCCCCGGCAAGGCGCACGCTTGGCTGTCGTTCACGCCCTCCGGCGCCGTCGTCAAACACGACGCAGAGATGGGCCCCGTCTCGGTCGGCGGTTGGGTCGGCTGCGGTCCTTCTCCGTTTGCGCAGCAGGCCTGCCTGCTCGTCAGCTACGTCCTCTACTTCGAGGACGAGGGCGAGCGAACGGGCGAGCGCGTACCCGCGGGGCCCAGCGTCGGCGTGGGGATCGGCGTCGGCGTCGGGGTCGGCCCTTGAGCGACGCGCAGCCCGGCCCGGCGCGGTGGCGCAGGGTCCTGCGTGTCCTGCTCGCCACGGGGATGGTCGTCATCGGCGTGCTCCATTTCGCGAACCCCGCCCCGTTCGTGCGCATCGTCCCGGCGGCGCTGCCGGCTCCTCAGCTGTGGGTCTACCTGAGCGGCGCGGCCGAGATCGGCCTCGGGATCCTGCTCACCTGGGAGAAGACCACGAGGCTCGCGGCGTTTGGTCTCATCGCGCTCTTCCTGGCGGTCTTCCCCGCCAACGTGAACATGGCCGTGAACGACATCCAGCTCGACCCGGCCAGCCCCATGCCCACATGGGCGCTCTGGGCGAGGCTGCCGTTGCAGCTCGTGCTCATCGCCTGGGCGTGGGCGGTGCGCGGCGAGAGCGCGAGGCTCCCCGATCGATCACGGTGACGGTCCTCGTGATCGCGCGCTTACCACCGAAGCCCTTGGCCTCGGTCGTCCAGAGCATGCCCGTGGCGCGCGCGACCGCCTCGGTGGCGGCCGCTTTTCGGCGAGCGGCGGCGGCGCGGTCCTCGCCATCCTCCGAGTCCGCCGGCAGCTTCAGGATCGCGTCCTTCACGAGGACGCCCGCGTCGTGACCGAGCCCCGTCCACCAGGTCGGGGCTCCTCGGTCCAGCTTCTGCCACGCGCGTAGGAGCGGGTCGTCGCTCGCGTCGAGCGGGGAGGGGAAGATGCCCGCGCCGGCGTAGAGCCCACGCGCGCCGGCGGCGCCCGCGTCGAGGCCGAAGCCGAGCGCGATGCCTCCCGCCGCCGCGGCCTCCGCCGCGCAGGTCGGGTGGCCGTCGACGACGAGCGCGTTGGCGCCGGCCGTCTTCACGAAATCGAGCGACGCCCCACACTGCTGGACTCCCACGACGTTCGGCTGGGCGACCGTCTTGTCGGTCCCGTCGCGGTCGGCGACGAGGACCGCGACCTTGTCGTGCCCGCTCTCGGCCAGCTCGCGGGCGAGGAGCGCGCGCGACTCCCCGGGCATCTCACCCAAGACGAAGACAGGACCGTCATGTTTGATCGGCTTGCTCGGCGGCCTCAGGAGGACCACCGGGAGGCCGGTGCGCTCGGCGTACGCGCTCGCGACGTCGGCCTCCTTCGTGTCGAACCCGGCGACGATCACCGCCGCCCCGTCGGCGTTGAGCAGCGCCAGCGCGTCGTCGATGGTGGCCGCGTCGCCGCCGTCGTCGCGGGTCACGAGCCTCGCCTTCCCGCCCGGCAGGCCCAGCGCGAGCGCCAGCCCGGCCGCGACCTCGACGCCCCGTCGACGAAGCTCCTCGTTGCGGATGGGCAAGACGAGGCCGAGCGTGTTCCGCTCGAGCCGCACCGCCGCGCCTCGCGCCGCGATCCGGGCGACGCCGTCGGCCCGGTCCCCGAGGAGCGGGCCGGCGATCTCCAGGAGGCGCTTGGCCAGCGCGACGTCTTCCTTGTCGGTCACGTAGCGGGCGAGGGCGTCGGCCAAGAGGTCGAGGAACCCGAGGTCGGGCTCATCCGCGGCTTGCTCGCGCGCGAGGACGCCGAGCAGAGAGGGCGCCGGGATCCTGTCGACGAGCGCCGCGGCCTCGGAGAGCGCCTGCTGGCGATCCTCGCGCTTGGCCTGGCGGACGTAGGCCTGCAAGAAACGGGACGCGTCGGCGTATTTCCCGGTCTCGACCGCGGCGAGCACGAGCTCGCGGTTCAGCGTGTTGCGAGCGACGGGATCGATGAGCTTCTGGAAGAGCGGCCGCAGGCGGGCGAGCGCTTCGGCCGCCCGCCCACGGTGGCGGAGCGTGGCGCCCACGACGACCACGGCCGCGTCCTTCGTGGCGCCGTCATGGCCGGCCGCGAGCGGCCCGGCGAGCGTGGCTGCTCGATCGATGTCGCCCTTCTCGAGCGCGATGAGCGCGAGCATCACGCGGGCGACCCGAGTCGAAGGGTCGCGCGGGTAACGCGCGACGTGTTGACGCAGCGGGTCCTCCAGGGCCGAGCGGCCTTCCCGATCGGATCGCTCCCACGTGTCGCGCATGTGCGCGAGATCGCGCTGCGCGATCACGTTCATCCCGAGATCAGGCTTGGGCACTGGGCCCGAAGCGCCGCCGCAGCTCACGAGGGCGATCGTGAGCAGGGCCGCGCGCCTCACCGATCCATCCCGTGGCGCTTGAGCAGTCGGTAGAGCGTGCTGCGCGCGACCCCCAGCCGCTTCGCCGCCGCGCTCACGTTTCCGGCGCAGCTCCGCAGCGCCTCTTCGAGCGCCGCGCGCTCCGCGGAGCGGCGAAGCCCGCCGCTGCTCTGCTCGGGCTGCCGCTGGAAGACGCCGTGGGGGAGGTGCTCCAGATCGATCTCCCGATCGCCGCCGGCGACGACGGCGGCGTGCTCGAGGCACGCCCAGAGCTCGGCGTGGTTGCGAGGCCAGCCGTACGCTTCGAGCGCGGCGAGCGCCGCCGGGGTCACGCGGCCGCCCTCGCGGCCCAGGTCTTCGAGCGCGCGGGTGACGAGGGAGGAGAAGTCCTCGCGCTCACGCAGCGGAGGCAACGCGACCGTCGTGCCTCGCACGAGGGCGAGGAGCTCGCGCGCGATCTCGCCTCGGGTGACGCGATCCCTCACGTCGGGAGGCGCGCTGCAGACGAAATGTGTCTCGGCCAGCGAACCGCGATCGATCGACTGGGCGAGGCGGCGCCCTTGCTCCAGCCCGAGCTCTTGCACGTCTTCGACGAAGAGCATGCCGTGCGCCGAGGAGTGCGGGTGGCCGAAGAACAAGATCTGCTCGACGGCGCTCTTCACGATCGTGCCGAGCGGCACGTGCACGAACGGCCCGGTGGCCTGCCCGCTCGCCGCGTGCATCGCCCGTGCGAGGACGTCCACCCCCGATCCTTCTTCCGCCGTGATCATGACGGGGAGGTTCGTTCGCGCGAACCGGAGCGCGAGATCGACGGCCGCGCGCGTCGCGGGATCGCGGCCCACCAGCCCCGCGAGATCACGCCCGAACCGCGAGCTGCTCGGCGGCGCGGTCGTGATGACCATCGGGCTCGCCGGGCCCTCGTCGGTCGCGAGCACCGCGGTGATGGAGCCGTGCTCACCGAGCAGTGGCTCGAGGCGCACGCGCCCACCGACCGCGTCCGCGCGCTGCGTCGTCCGCGCGAGCGCTTCCAGCGTCGGCCAGTCGATGCCGAGCACGTCCTCCACGGCGGCGCCGATCGGCGTGTCGTGAGTCGCGCTCGCGGCCCGGACGCGTCCAGGCGGTTCGATCAAGAGGTGGCGCGGCGGCGCGCTCGCAGGGACCACAGAGCATCAGAGCATGCCGTCTGGAAGGTTTGCGTCAAGCGATAAGAATTCGTAACTGCACTCTTTTTCGCGGCCCTGGGGCGGCCGTTGGCGGAGCTTCTACCACGCTTGACCACGCCCCCTTCGTCTCGTAACGCTCGTCCCCGCGGCGATCGAGGCGCTTGCCGCAACGGAAACACGTGGCGAAGAGAGCTAGCTCGGCCGACCGGCGCAGGTTCATCCTGCGCAAGCTCCATTCGCTCTCGGGGGTCGTTCCGCTCGGTCTCTTCGTGGTCCTGCACCTCTGGACGCAGGCACACGGTCTGTGGGGCCAGGCCCGGTACGACGAGGCCATCGCGGACCGAAACGCGATCCCCTACCTGCCGCTGATCGAGGTCGGCCTCGTGCTCTTGCCGCTCGCGTTCCACGGGCTGTTCGGGGTCTTCCTGGCCCTGCAGTCGAGGGCGAACGTCGGCGCGTACCCGTTCAACCGGAACTGGATGTACGTTGCGCAACGACTGAGCGGCGTCGCCGGGCTGGCTTTCATCATCTGGCACGTGGGGCAATATTGGCTGCCCAAGTACCAGGGCCAGCTCTCGCCCGCGGAGCTCTACCCCGCCCTCTGCGCCGATCTCTCCGCCACGCACGGCGGCGTGCCGCTCATCGCGCTGGCGTACATCCTCGGGGTCGCCGCGACGGTCTTCCACCTCGCCAACGGTCTCTGGGGCTTCTGCGTCTCGTGGGGGATCGTGGTGACCCGCAACGCGCAGCGCCTGAGCGCGACGGTGTTTGGTCTCGGCGGGCTCCTGCTCTTTTTCCTGGGCGCGAACACGGCGATCTACTTCGCCACCGGGTCACGTGTCGCCGTCTTCGGCGTCCCGGTCGGCTCGCACGAGACCCTCGCGCGGACCTGTTCGGACCTCACGACGGCCGTGCCTGCCGGGCAACCCGCGGGGTTGGGGAAATGAGCGCCCGCGGACCGAGCATCCGGAGCGAGGGCGGGAAGGTGCGCCGCGTCGCCGTGGTCGGCGGTGGCATCGCCGGCTCGATGGCCGCGCTCGAGCTGGCGGAGGCGCGCGTCGCGGTCGATGTCTTCAGCGTCGTCCCGGTGCGCCGCTCCCACAGCGTGATCGCGCGCGGAGGCATGTTGGTGGGCCCCGCCTCGCGCGAGCGCGACGACGCCCAGCGTTTGTTCGAAGAGGTGATCGCGGCGGGTTGTTTCCTCGCGCACCAGCCCCCTGTCCTGGGCATGATCGAGGCGGCGCCCGAGATCACGGCGTTGTTCGATCGAATGGGCGTGCCGTTCCATCGCACGCCCGAAGGGCTCCTCGATCGCCGGGCCCTCGCCGGATCACGCGCGCGGAGGGCGGTGTTCTCCGGCGCCTCGACCGGACAGCAGATGCTCCACGCGCTCGATGAGCAGCTGCGCCGGCTGTCGCTCGAGCCGATGACCGACGACCGCGGCGTGCGCATCCCAGGCGAGAGCTTGGTCCGGAAGCTCGAGCACTGGGACTTCTTGCGGATCGTGACGGACGACGCTGGGACGTGCGTCGGCCTCGTGGCGCAGGACCTCCGCTCGATGGCCATCAAGGCCTTCCCTTACGACGCGGTCTTGCTCGCGACCGGCGGACCGGGGGGCGTGTTCGCCGGCTCGGCCTTCAGCGCGAGCTCGAACGGGTCGGCGGTGGCTGCGGTCGTCGAGCAGGGAGCCGTCTACGCCAACGGCGAGTTCATCCAGGTGCACCCGACGGCGCTCTGGGGCCCCGACAAGAAGCGCGTGATCTCCGATGCGCTGCGTGCGGAAGGCGGGAGGCTCTGGGTGCCGAAGGACAAGTCGGATGCGCGCAGCCCGCGCGAGATCCCCGAGAAGGAGCGCGACTATTTCTTCGAGAGCGCCTTCCACCACAACCTCCCGGCCTTCGACGAAGCCGCGCGAGCGATCCACCGCGTGGTCTTCGAAGAGGAGCGCGGTCTGCTCGACCCCAAGGCCGGCAAGGCCCAGCCCCTCGTGTACCTCGACGTGACCCACGTCGACCCCGAGCGTCTCCGTTCGCGCGCGGGCGCGGCGCTCGAGCTCGCCGAGACGTTTGCGGGCATCGACGCGACCGCGGCGCCGCTCCCGGTGGGCCCCGCCGTCCACTACTCGATGGGCGGGCTCTGGGTCGACTACGACAAGACCGCAGGTGGTCGCCTCGTGGAGCGCTCGCCGCGGAGCCAGGCGACGAGCATCCCCGGGCTCTATGCCGCGGGCGAAGCGGACTACCAGTACCACGGCGCGAACCGGCTCGGCGGAGCCTCGCTCCTCTCGTGCGCCTTCGGCGGTCGCCTCGCTGCGCGCGGCGTCTCGGCTTACCGCGCCGCGATGGAGCGCAGCGCGCTCGATCTGCCCCAGTCGATCTTCGACAAGGCGCAGAAGTCCTGCGAGGAAGCCTACAAACGCCTCCTCGATCAGGGGCAAGATGCCGAGGACGCGGAGAGCCCCTACGCCATCGCGGAGGAGCTCGGCGCCGTGATGAACCGCGACTGCACGATCGTCCGGGACGACGAGAAGCTGACCGCGTTGCTCGGCCGGCTCGACGAGATCGGCGAGCGCGTGAAGGCCGCGAAATCGCCGGACGTCTCGCCGCGAGCGAACCCCTGCGTCCCGTTCCTCCGGGCGCTCGGAGGCTCGGTGACGCTCGCCAAGATCATCGCGGCGAGCGCGAAGCACCGCGCGGAGTCGCGCGGCGCGCACCACAAACCGGCGCGGCCTGGGCGCGACGACGCCGCGTGGCTCAAGAGCACGCTCGTCCGCTGGAAGGACGGCGCGCCGGCGTTCATCCGCGGCTTCGCCTACGCGTGCGCGGGCAAGCGGGTGGAGGTCGAGGACACGATCGACACCTGCCACCTGCGGCCCGAGACCTCTCCCGTGAAGGACGGAGGCGAGAGCGATGGCTGATCAGAAGAAGGCCGACCGCGTCACGCTGAAGGTCCTCCGCCAGGACGCCCCAGACAAGGCGGAGTCGAGGCGATGGGAGACGTTCTCCGTCGCGCGCGGTCCGGGCATGACGGTGCAGCAGTGCCTCGAGCTCGTGCGCAAGCAGCCGGTCACCGTGGATGGCAAGGCCGTTGCGCCGCCCGCGTGGGAGGCGTCATGCGGGGAGGAGGCCTGCGGGGCGTGCACGATGCTCGTGAACGGCAAGGTCATGCAGGCGTGCTCCGCGCAGGTGGAGAAGGTCGCGCCGCGCGGCGGGCCCATCACGCTCGAGCCGATGAGGAAGTTCCCCCTGGTGCGTGATCTCGTCGTCGACAGGAGCGGGCTCTTCGCGTCGATGGACCGCGTGCAGGCCTGGATCGAGATCGACGGCACGCAGGCGGCCGGGCCTGGCCCGCGCCAGTCCCAGGAGGAGCAGGCCGAACGTTACCCGCTCTCGCGCTGCATCGCGTGCGGTGCCTGCCTGGAGGCGTGCCCCGAGTACAAGGAGACGGGCTCGTTCGTCGGCGCCGCGGCGATCAACCAGGCTCGCCTGATGAACCTCCACCCGTCGGGCGCAAACGATCGCACCGCGCGGACCGAGTCGCTCATGGGGGAGGGCGGCGTGGCGGACTGCGGAAAGGCGCAGAACTGCGTCGAGGTCTGCCCGACCGGGGTCCCCCTGGTGGACTCCATCGGGGAGATGGCGCGGGCCACGACCAAGCGTCTGCTCTTCGGCTGGCTGCTCTCGGACTGACGCCCGACCCCGCGAGCAGACCCGGTCACAATCCTCGGGCCGCGCCCGATGAGCGTGCGTGCGCCCAAGCTCCGCCCTGACCCTCGCGCTCGCCGCCTTCCTCTCGCTCTCCCTCGCCCCGCGAGCGTCCCGGGCAGAGGAGGTGAAGCCGGCGGCCGCCATGGCCGCAGACGGCGTCATCGTCGTGCACGTCGTCGTCCCCCTCTGCGACAACGCCCAGATCGATTGCGGGAGCACCCGCGCCGGCGCTCCCGCGGATCTCGAGCACAACCTCTACTGGGGCGCCGTGTTCGGCCACAAGCGCCACTTCTCCCGGAAGGCCTCGGCTTTCCGGCTCGTCTCGACGAGCCGCGACGTGCCGGGCGTCCTCGAGAGGGCGGTGTTCCGCCGCGAGACCGCGGGCAAACCGTTTGGTCGAGAGTCACCCGTCGGCGTGGTCCTCGTCCTCGACGCCGTCCACGGCGAGCGAATCGACGCCGCGGTCGACGCCGCTTACCGAGCGGCCGAGCGCGGAGAGCGGGTGACCTTCCGCGAAGGAGAAGCCGACCGGACGCTGAAGGTCGACGTGATCGGCTTCGCCGGGCATAACCGAATGATGGACGGCAAGGAGCCGCCGCCAGCGCTCGACAAGAAAGACGAAACTGTCATGCCTATTCCGAGCTTCGTGCTCGCTTGCCGGTCGCGCGAGTATTGGCAGGAGCCGCTCGAGGCGCGGGGCTCGGTCCCGCT
>JAEUKE010000007.1 GCA_016794345.1 Myxococcales bacterium | reverse complement strand
ACGCGCTCGCGCGACGACCTCGCTTCACGCGAGATCTCGCTGAGCTCGCGGCTGTCGATGAGCGCGAGCACGTCGCCTCGCTTCACCTTGTCGCCGATCCGGCTCTTCACCTCGCGCGCGATGCCGCCGACGCGCGGCGTGACGTGAGCGAGCGCTTCGCCATTGAGCGTGACCTGTCCAGGGAGGGTGAGCGTCATGTCCACCTCCCCCGGTCCCGCCGCGGCGACCTCGATCCCGGCGTTCACCCGGCCTTCGGCCGTCAGCTCCACGCGATCGGCTTCGCCCTCGTGGTCACCATGGTCGTCCCCGTGGGCTCCGTGCTCGTCCCCGTGTGCTCCCTGCCCATTGGTCGCGGAAGGAGCGGTCGCGTGGTCGAGCGCGCGATCGATGGCAATCGTCGCGCCTGCGGTCGCCGCCACGAGGGCGACGGCTCCGGCCCACAGCTTTCCTCGGCTCGGGCCGCTCATCGCAGCGCTCCCGCGGCAGCGAGCGCCTCGAGCTCGGTCGCCCGCAGCTCGAGCAGGCGGTCCAGGCGGTCGGCCTCGGTCTCGACGAGCTCCCGTTGCATCAGCAAGAGATCGCTGAGGCTCGTCTCCCCCGCCGCGTACCCGCGCCCGGCGAGCGCCATGTTCTCGCGAAACGCCTCCACGCCGCCTTGTTCGTCGAACGCGTGAATGGCTGCGTCTCGCTTGCGCAAGACCCCGAGCGCCGTCGCCACCTCACCCTGGACGCGCTCCGCGGTCGCGGCCTCGGCACGCTCCGCTCTCGCGAGCCTGGCGCGCGCCTCGGCCCCGAGGCCTTGCGCGCGCTCGAAGATCGGCAGCGTGAGGCTGAGCGTCCCGAAGACGGTGTGGACGTTTTTGTCTTCGAGCTGGTAAGCGGCGCCGAGCCCGAGCTGCGGCCACGCGAGCGCGTCGGACAGGTCTTCCTGCGCTCGAGCTGCCTCCACCTCGGCCGCGAGCGCGCGGATCTCGGGCCTCGCCAGCGCGGCCTTGGAGAGCCGCGATCGGTCCGCGAGGAGCGGGTCCGCGAGGTCGCCGCGGAGCTCGATTGTCTGCTTCGGGTCGACGCCCGCCAGCACGCGCACGAGGCCGAGCGCGGCTTCGCGCTCCGCCTCGTAGCCGCGCAGCGCGGCCCCGGCGCGCGCCAGACCGCTGCGTGCCACGTTCACCTCGAGCGCGGTGGCGTCCCCCGCCTCGAGCCGCTTCTTGGCCGACGCGAGCGCGGCCCTGGCGCTCTCGAGCGACTGCTCGGCGAGCTTCGCGCGCTCTCCCGCCCAGAGCGCACGCAGGAAGGCCCCTCCCGCTTCGCGCGACGCGAGCTGAGCATCGGCGTCGGTCTCGGCGCGAGCTGTCGCCACGCCGGCCTCGGCGAGGCGCAAGCGCGCGGACCGTCCTCCGCCCATATCGATGGGCTGCGAGAGGGCGATCTGGACGTAGGGGCTATCGGGATCGGTCCCGATGAGGCGCGGACCGGCACCGACCTCGAGCACGGGGTTCTGGCGCGGGAAGATCTCCGCGTCGACCCGCCTCGCCTCCGCCTCGGCGATTCGCGAGCGGGCGAGGCTCGTCAGCGGCCCACGCTCCCGAGCGCGCCGCAACGTTTCCTTCCAATCGAGCTCGGTCGTCTTCACCGGGAAAGCCGCGGCTTCCGAGCCCTCGGCCGCGGACGTTCGCGGCACGACAAACGACAGCAGGGCCGCGGCGAACGCGGCCGACACGACGGTCTTCGACATGAGCCACCTCGAGTGGGCGAGACGATCAATCGGCGCGACGGAGCACGCCGGACGGATGCGCTACGCGAGGGGCTTGGGAACCTTCAGCGGCGGCCCGCGGTCGACCGACCGCATCACCGTGGAGGCCGCGGGCTCAGGCAGCTCGCAGAACGAGAGGAGCCGAACGGGTGCGACGTCGAGCGAGACGGCCAGCGCCGGCTGAGCTTGATGTGCGCACCCGAGACAGGAGTGGCAGTCCGACCCGCAGTCGTCGCAGTCGTCGCCCGACGAGCCGACGTCGTCCGCGCAGCGGAGGACGACCGGGCCGTCGGAGCCGCCGAGCACGTCGAGCGCGGCCGACTGGCAGACGAAGACACCGACCACGAGGTACGCAATGGCCACGACCCACCGCATGAGGCGGAAGCAGGGTCGAGAGCGTCGCCGGCCGGGCATCGGAAGTCCTACGATACACGAGCCCTTCGTCCACGCCAGGCAGGATGTGACGCAACGGCACGCGCCTCGATGGGGTACTCTCCTCGTCATGCGTGTGCGCTGGGTCTGGGTGTGGGCGAGTCTCGTCGCGGGCTGCGACGAAGCGGCCCCCGCAGCCGGCACGGGAGGCGGCGAGAACGCGTCGACCTCCGCGAGCGTCTCGAGCACGAGCTCCGGCGGCGACGAACAACGACCGTCGCCATGCGGCGAGCTGGTCGATCCTCCCGCGTTCGATGTGGGCACGGGCGAGATCTGCTTCGAGCCGCTCGTCGACGGACAGATCGTTCCTCACATCACCGGGCCGCAGGGCGGCTACCACGTGTGGGCCGCCGCCGTGTGCCCCGCATGCCCGCGCGAGGTCATCGTCACGACCACCGCTCGGTTCGCCGATACCGGGGAGCTCGTGGCCGAGCCCGGCACGCGCGTCGTCGAGCTCAAAGGCGGACAGGTCGCGGGGCTCATCGCCTACCTGACCGGCAGCACGGCCGACCCGGCCTCCCACCTCCCGAAGGGAACGAAGCTCCTGATCGACGTCGCGCTGACGTCGCTCGAGGGCACGCCCCTTCACGAGGGCAGCAAACAGGTCGAGCTGGGTGAGCTCGAGGTGTGGCTCAACCAATGTGATCCCGATCCGGCGACCTGCGGTCACCCCGGCGGCAAGAAGTGCTGCGATTGATGATCGACCGCGATCATTCGATCGACTGAATCCCAGGCCTCTACCTTGGCGTGCAGGCATTTCGCCGAGCGCAATGCATTCATGTGCGCAGGCGCTCACGGCGGTTTTCGCGGAAGCTGCGGACGGAGGCACGCTGCCCCGCACGGCATGCCCGTTGCCATCCTCGGGAGCGTCGATGAAACACTCCCTCCTTGCTCGAGCTCTTCGCCAGGCCCGAGAGCTACGCCAGCACGACCGTTGGTCGCGTCGCGATCTCGAGGCGCATCAGGCCGGCGCCCTCCGCGACCTACGGGATTTCGCCGTGGAGCGCTCGCCGTTCTACGCCCGGCGCCACCGCGGGATGGAGAACCGACCGCTCCACGAGCTACCCATCATCACGCGCGAGGAGCTGATCGGCCGCGTGGACGACGTCGTGACCGCCCCCGATATGCGGAAGGGTGCGCAAGGCGATGCGGCCAAAGCGCTCGATCGATACCGCGTGGGAACGACCGGCGGCGCATCAGGCCGCCCCGCGATGCTGCTCTGGAACGATGCAGAGTGGGCGACGATGCTGGCGTCTTACGCCCGAGCCCTCGAGTGGGCCTGCGTGCCATTGCGGCCGGGGCGCCCGACGCGCATCGCGCTCATCACGTCGCCGCGGCCGAGCCACACCACCGCGCTCGTCACGGCAGGGTTGGCGCAGCAGCTCGTCCATGTCTTGCCGATCGATCCAAACGAGCCGCTCGGCTCCATGGTCGCCCGCCTCGAGCCCTTTCAGCCGGACGTCCTCGTCACCTACCCCTCCGTCGCTCGTCCGCTCTCGGAGCTCGCGCTGGCGGGCCGGCTCGGCATTCGCCCTCGCGCCGTGCTGACGACCGCCGAGGTGCTGACGCGAGCCACGCGCCTGCACGTCCTGCAGGCCTTCCGCGTCGAGCCGTACGATCTCTACAGCACGGCGGAGACAGCCGGCATCGCCGCCGAGTGCGCGCTCCACGAGAAGCACCTCTTCGAGGACCTCGTCATTCCGGAGGTCGTCGATCGCGACGGCCGTGCCGTTCCGCTGGGTACGCCCGGCTCGCGCG
Source organism: Myxococcales bacterium (assembly GCA_016794345.1). GTDB lineage: Bacteria > Myxococcota_A > Polyangia > Polyangiales > Polyangiaceae > Xiheicaenibacterium > Xiheicaenibacterium phototrophicum. The sequence continues at coordinate 21,129 of JAEUKE010000007.1, read as the reverse complement.
TGCTCGTCTCGGTGCTCTTCTCCCGAACCATGCCGCTCATCCGGTACGAGATCACCGATCGCATCGCGCTCCGCGCCGGCTCGTGCCCGTGCGGCCGCCCATTCGCGCTGCTCGACCGAGTCGACGGCCGCAGCGAAGACCACCTGCCGGCTCTCTCGCGCAAGTCGGCCAGGGCGCTGAACTGAGCCAGCACTCAGGGCGTGCAGCCGAAGGACTGCGTCATGACGAAGTTGGGCGTCGAGTCCGGTGAGCCGCCGTGCCAGACCATGACGATCCGGTCATCGGCCCGGACGAAGTGCGGGTCCACGAACATCCCGTCGGGATTCCCGGTCGGTCCGGACCATCCCCGCCGGACGTTCCCTCGTGGGTCGAGCACCTCGACGTGCATGTCGCCGCCGCTCGGGTCCTGCCAAGCCGAGAAGATCTCGTCGCTGCCGGGCCAAGGAACGAACAGATCCTGCAACCCCGAGTCCTGGAGGTGGCGACCGTCCTCGAATGGCGTCGCCGGCCCGAGCGGCTCACCCGTCTCGGCGAGCGCCTGACGCGTGGAGGGCTCCTCGAACCCGTTCGGGCGGATGTGGAGCCAGCCCTCGGGCGTGCCGACGAGCCGCTGCCAGGTCGTGTAGGCGACGTCGATCTGCTTCGCCGGAGCGATCACGTTCCCGGTCGCGTCGAGCTCGATGAACCACTGATCCCGAGTCTCCGGCTCGCGGTAACGCGATACGAGCACCCCGACGCGCCCTGGGAAGACGCCGAGCGTGATGGCCCCGGGCCGCTCGAGGGGGTCGACGTCGACGAGGCGCTCCTCCACGCCGTCGGCCGTGGACACGGCGACCCGGAGCGTGTCGTCCTCCTCCCAGGCGGTGACGAACCGCTCGCCGGTCCAGACCGTGGCCGGATAGTTGCGGAGGCCGGGGTTCGTCGGCACGAAGTCCGTCGCGCCGGTCTCGTCGAGGAACACGAAGCCCGATTGCTCGGAGCTCCCATTCCGGTAGACGGCCGTCAGCGGGACGCCGCCCGGCGGGCCGGGGGCGATCACGGGGACTGGGCGCATCGACATCACCACGTCCGACGTCCACGGTACGACCGCTCCGACGGGAGCCCCGAACCGATCGACGCGACGCCCGAACAAGCTCGGCTGCTCTTCACCGCCATAGACGCCGAGCCGCCAGAGAACGACGAAGCCGGGCGGTGACGGGGCGATCACCGTGTCGAATGCCCAATAGCAGCTCGTGCAGGCGCCGGTTTCGTTCTCGGTCGAGCGCAGCACCGAGGCCGGTCCGAGCGGACCGATGCCGAAGCCCTCGTCGACCTGGCCGTCGCAGTCGTCGTCCGCGAGGTTGCAGGCTTCCGGCGCGGGCTGGCGCGGAACGCACGCGGGCATCTTGCCGTCCTCGCAGCGCACCGTGACGGCGCAGCCGAGCTCGCCGCACGTGACCGGCGGGATGTCCTCGTCCACCTCGCCGTCGCAATCGTTGTCGACGCCGTCGCACACCTCGACGGCCGAAGCGTCGCAGCGCCTGGCGTCCTCGAGCGAGGTCCTCGCTCCGCAGCCCGAGCAGGCGAGCGCGGCGACGGCGACGAAGGGGGCAAAGCGAAGGAGCATGGCCGCGAGCCTACCAAGTCTCGCTGAGACGGCGCGGCTCGCGAGATCCGCCGGCCGGGCTCGCATGGGAACGCGATCACCAGCGAGCCAGGATGCCCCGTGCTGCTATCTTCTCGGCATGGCGCAAGATCGCAGCCCCGAGGCCGTCGCGGAACGCTTGCGCTTGACGCTCGAGCTCTTCGACGATGCCGTGGACATGCTCCGGCTCAAGCTGCGCCGCGCGCACCCGGACGCGACGGAGAGCGAGATCGAAGCCCGCATCGACGCGTGGATCGCGGAGCGCCCCGGCGCCGAAGAGGGTGACTTCGTCGAGACCGCGCCGGAGCTCACGACCGAGCCATGAGCCAGCTCGGTCTGGCCCTCGCGCGTGTCGCCTCCGATCTCGACGACCTCGGCGCGTCTTGGGCGCTGGTCGGCGGGCTCGCCGTGGGTGCACGTGCCGAGCCGCGCACGACTCGTGACATCGACGTCGCGGTCTTGGTCGAGGATGACGTCGAGGCCGGCCAATTGACCTTCGCCCTGCGCCAACGCGGTTACGCGGTGCTCGCGACGGTGGAGCAGAAGAGGCTGCGGCGGCTCGCCACCGTTCGACTCCGTCCCCCCCTGGCGCGCGCACAAGGGCCGGTGGTCGATCTGCTCTTCTGCTCGTCGAGCCTCGAGGCCGAGACCATCAGAGCGGCGGAGCGGCTCGAAGCGCTGCCCTCGGTCGTCGTCCCCGTGGCGAGAATCCCTCACCTCGTCGCGATGAAGGTCTTGGCCCGCGACGATCGGCGGAGGCCACAGGACCTCGACGATATCCACGCGCTCTTGGACGAGGCCGCCCCCGAAGAGATCGCTCTGTCGCGCTCGCTCCTCGCGACGGTCGAGGCGCGTGGCGCCAACCGAGGTCGCGCGCTGGTGGAGGCGTTCGATCAACTCCTCGCCGCGCGCGACCGCAGTTGACCCTCCTCCTCGCGCTCGCGCTCTTGCGAGCCAAGAAGCCGAGAGAGCGAAGCAGCTTGCGGTCCTTGATCGCCGTGCCGGAAGAGCACCGCCTCGATCATCGGGTTCCGTTTGTTCTCCAATCGACGGCCGCGACCTCCGTCGACTCCGTCACCGTGTCGTCGAGCATGAGCCGCGCGGCCGACTGCTTCCGCACGTGATCCCAGCCCTCTTCCAACCCCGCGGGGCCGAACCCGAAGGGGCGCAGCCCGCGCACGGGTTGAACTGAGCTCAAGCCTGTCGACCGCACCCCCAACTTCAAGCGAAGATTGCGACTGTCGCCTAATGGCCACCGCTCCCGAAGCCGCTGCCCGGAAGAACATCGACGCCTCGTTAATCGAGGCCGGGTGGGTCGTGCAGGATCGCGAGGACATGAACATCCACGCGGGCCGCGGTGTCGCGATCCGCGAGTTCAAGCTGCTTACCGGCTACGGCTTTGCCGACTACCTGCTCTACGTGGATGGCCAAGTGCTCGGGGTCGTCGAGGCAAAGGCCGAGGGGACGACGCTGACCGGCGTCGAGGTGCAGGCCGAGAAGTACGCCGCGGGGGTGCCGCTCGATCTGCCGGCCCCGGTCCGGCCGCTGCCCTTCCGCTACCAGAGCACGGGAGTGTTGACGTTCTTCACGAACGGGCTGGATCCGGATCCGAGGAGCCGACGCATCTTCCAGTTCCACCGCCCCGAGACGCTCGCCGAGTGGCTCGAGGCGGAGCCGGTGGGCCTACCCGAGGTTGACGGTCGGCCTCACCCGTGGAGCCAGCGGCCCGCTTCGCTGCGCATGCGGCTGAAGACGTTCCCGTCATTGGAAGCGGCGCACCTCTGGCCGGCGCAGCTCAGGGCGGTACGAAACCTGGAGAAGTCCTTCCACGACGACCGGCCGCGCGCGCTCATTCAGATGGCGACCGGAAGTGGCAAGACCTTCACGGCCATTACCTCCATCTACCGGCTGATCAAGTTCGGCGACGCGAAGCGGGTGCTGTTCCTCGTCGACCGCGACAACCTCGGCAAGCAGACGGAGAAGGAGTTCCAGGCGTACGTCACGCCCGATGACGGCCGAAAGTTCACCGAGCTGTACAACGTGCAACGGCTCACCTCGAACAAGATCGATCCCGTGGCGCGCGTGGTGATCACGACGATCCAACGCCTCTACAGCATGCTGAAGGGCGAGCCCGAGTTCGACGCCGCCGGTGAGGAGGGCTCGATGTTCGACACCCTGGCTGGGCTGGCGAAGCAGCCGGTCCCGGTGGTCTACAACCCGGCGATCCCGGTCGAGGCCTTCGACATCCTCTTCGTCGACGAGGCGCACAGGACGATCTACGCGGTCTTTCGGCAAGTGCTGGAGTACTTCGACGCGTTCCTGGTTGGCCTGACGGCCACGCCGGCGAAGCAGACCTTTGGCTTCTTCAACAAGAACCTCGTGATGGAGTACCGCCACGATCAGGCGGTCGCCGACGGCGTGAACGTCGACTACGACGTCTACAAGATCCGCACGCAGATCACGGCGAAGGGTTCCAAGGTGGAGGCAGGCCCGCTGGAGCTGGTCGGCAAGCGCGACCGCGAGACGCGCGCGATGCGGTGGGAGCAGCTGGATGAAGATCTGGAATACGACGCCGCCGCGCTCGACCGGACGGTCGTCGCCGAGGATCAGATCCGCACGATCGTGCGCACGTTCAAGGACCGACTCTTCACCGAGATCTTCCCCGACCGGAAGGAGGTCCCGAAGACGCTCATCTTTGCGAAGGACGACAGCCACGCCGACGACATCGTTCGCGTCGTGCGCGAAGAGTTCGGTCGGGGCAACGAGTTCTGCGAGAAGATCACGTATCGGACCGGCACGGCACGCATCGTCGAGAAGATCATCGACGACAGCGGTGTGGAAAGGGAGGTCACCACGTACAAGTCCGGCCGCGTGAAGCCGGAGGACCTGCTGCAGTCGTTCCGGAACAGCTACAACCCGCGTGTCGTCGTCACGGTCGACATGATCGCCACCGGCACGGACGTGAAGCCGCTCGAGATCGTGATGTTCATGCGGGCGGTAAGGAGCCGCAATTTCTTCGAGCAGATGAAGGGCCGCGGCGTGCGCGTCATCAACGCCAACGACCTCAAGGTCGTCACGCCGGACGCGCGAGCGAAGGACCGTTTCGTCCTCATCGACTGTGTCGGCCTCCATGACCACGACCTCATCGACTCGATGCCGCTGGAGCGGAGCCGCACGGTTGGCTTCGAGAAGCTGCTCGAGGCTGCCGCGGCTGGCAGCACGAACACCGACATCCTCCGCTCGCTAGCGGGCCGGCTGGCCCGACTGGATCGCCGACTCGGGGAGCCCGAGAAGCACGCAATTGCGCGGACCGCGGGCGGCACGACCCTCTCCGAGATCGCCCATGCGCTTGTCCAGGCTCTCGATCCCGACGTGCAGGTGGAGGAAGCGCGAAGGCGGGAGGGGCTGCCCGAGACCAAGGGGCCAAGCGAGCCGCAGATCAAACGGGCCGCGCTCGCGCTCATCAAAGATGCGACGGCTCCGCTCGCCAAGAACCCACAGCTCCGTCTGCAGCTCACCGAGCTGAAGAGGAGCCTGGAGCAGACGATCGACACGACCTCGATGGACGTCGTGCTCGAGGCCCGCTTCGCGCCGGAGGAAAAGGAGCTGATCGCGAAGAAGCTCATCACCGACTTCCGGCAGTTCCTGGACAAGCACAAGGACGAGATCACCGCCCTCCAGGTCCTCTACAGCCAGCCCTACAATCGCAGGCTCAAGCATGAAGACGTGCAGGCCCTCGCGGACGTCGTGCAGTCTCCGCCGCGCTCGTGGACCCCCGAAGTGCTCTGGCGAGCCTACGAGACGCTAGAGAAGGACAAGGTCCGTGGCGCCGGCGCGAAGAGGCTGCTGACGGACATCGTCTCGCTGGTCCGGTTCGCGCTGGAGCGCGAGCCTGCGCTCGTCCCTTTCGGCGAGAAGGTGAACGAGCGCTTCGACGCCTGGCTGCTCCAGCAAGAGCGCGGGGGCAAGAGGTTCACTGACGAGCAGCGCGAGTGGCTCGTCGCCATCCGCGACCACGTCGCCGCAAACCTGGAGGTCTCGATCGAGGACTTCGAATACGCCCCCTTCACGACGCTCGGCGGAGCCGGTAGAGCCGTGCGCGTGTTCGGACCTGAGTTGACGAAGATCCTCGACGAGCTGAACGAGGCGCTGGCGGCATGAGCGAAGCGAAAGCGCTTCCACTCGGGTGGTTCTCGACGACAGTCGAAGCTCTCGCGTCACTTATCCAGTACGGCCACACCGCGAGCGCGGAGCCAGGTGGCCACGGGCCACGCTTTCTTCGGATCACCGACATCCAGGACAACGCCGTTGACTGGCGCCAAGTGCCGACCTGCACAGCCACCGCAGAGCAGGCCGCAAAGTATCGGCTTGAGGACGGCGACATCGTCTTCGCTCGGACCGGCGCAACCACGGGGAAGAGCTTCCTACTGCGAGCGCCTCCGGACGCGCTCTTCGCCTCCTACTTGATCAGAGTCCGTCTCCGCCCCGGGGTCGACCCTCGCTACGTCTGGTACTTCTTCCAGAGTCCCGACTACTGGCTCCAAGTCGAAGCGGGAAAGCGGGGCATTGGCCAACCCGGAGTGAACGCGAGCGTCCTGGGCCAGATCAGGCTGCCAGTCGCACCCGAGCAGCAGCAGGTCCGCGTCGTCGCCGAGATCGAGAAGCACCTCACCCGCATCGACGCCGGGGTCGCCGCCCTCGAACGCGTGCAAGCGAACCTCAAGCGCTACCGGGCCTCGGTGCTCAAGGCCGCCGTGGAGGGACGCCTCGTCCCCACGGAGGCGGAGGTGGCTCGCAAGGAGCGTCGAGACTACGAGCCGGCGACGAAGCTGCTCGCTCGCATTCTCAAGGAGCGCCGTGCCCGTTGGGAGGCCGACGAGCTCGCGAAACTGAAGGCGAAGGGCCGAGCCCCGACCGACGACCGGTGGAAGGCGAGGTACAAGGAGCCCGCGCCTCCTGACACGAGCCAGCTGCCCGAACTGCCGGAGGGGTGGTGCTGGGCGACGGTGGAGCAGGTCGGCGACGTCCTGTTGGGTCGGCAGCGTGCCCCTCAGTTCCTGACGGGGAGGTGGTCCCGCCCATACTTGCGAGTGGCGAACATCAAAGACGACGCGCTCGACCTCTCTGATATCGAGCAGATGGATTTCGATGCCGTGCACTTCGAGAAGTACCGCCTCCTGCCGGGCGACATCCTCGTGAGCGAAGGGCAAAGCCCCGAACTCGTCGGACAGAGCGCGATCTACCGCGGCGGGGTTGACGGTCTCTGCTTCCAGAAGACGCTGCATCGGTTTCGCGCCGTGCCGGGCGGGCCATCCGCAGAGTTCGCCCAAGTAGTGTTTCGAGCGCACGTGAAGACGGGTTTGTTCACGAAGGCTGCGAGCATCACGACGAACATCGCGCACCTCACGCTGGAGAAGTTTGTGGCATCTCGTTTCCCGCTCCCACCAGAGCACGAGCAGAGCCGGATCGTCGAGGAGGTGGAGCGTCGTCTCACGGTGGCGGACGACGCGGAGCGGGCAATCCGCGCGCAGCTCGCGAGGGCGGATCGACTTCGCAGATCTGTGCTGCGTCATGCGTTCGAGGGCACACTCGTTCCGCAAGCTCCAGCGCAACCGGTGGCTCAACCGGTCCACTCGAAGACGAACGGCTCTTCCCGCCCGGCTTCGGCGGTGCGGACGAGGGTTCGCCGCGCTAGCCTTCCACTCCGAGAGGAGGAAGCGCCATGAAGCACCGCAAGCTCAAGCTGAAGCTCACGGGCGACGGCATGCGCGGTACGCGCGTCGCCGCCCCCCTCTTGCGCGACCTTCTCGATACAGTGGTCGAGGGAACGCGTGGCGCGGTTCGCCTCCGAATGGAGGGCCGCAGCGCTGCTCGTGGAACCGCACCCGCTTGGCTGGAGCGCGCCGCCACCTTCGATCTGGTTGCGATCGACGAAGGCTCGACCGAGGTCGTGTTGGACGCTCCGAGCCTGGCGAAGGCTGTGCCGGAACAATTCCGGCAGATTCAGCTGTTCGGTGGGCTGGACGGCTCGCTCTCGTGCCTGGACCTCTTCGGCGAGTCCTTGTGCGACGCGGTCGAGGCGAAGCCCGACAGCGATCTCTATGACGACCACCTTCTCGACACGTTCGGCTCGATCAGCCGCGTCTTCGGTCATGGCGTCCAGAAGATCCACGTTCTTGGCGCCGAACGGTTCACGCTCGATGAGCCCGCTGCGGGCGGCCTCAAGGCGCTGAAGCGGAACATCCCGGCGGATCAGCGCGTCGTGGTGGTCGGGAAACTCGACGCCCTCCGTCACAGCGACCGAATGTTCACGCTGGTGCTCGACGATGGCCGCGTCGTGCGTGGGGTCGTGACCCCGAGCGTGGACCTGGAGGTTCTGGGGACGCTGTGGGGCAAGCGAGCCCGTGTTGCAGGGCTCTCGAAGTTCCGCCCGTCGGGCGCCGTCCTGCGAATCGAGGCCGAGTCGGTGATCGAGGCCGCCGGAGATCTTTCCTTGTTCACGAGCATGCCGCGGCCTCTGCTTGGTGACCTGGACATGCGTTCGTTGCATCAACCTCAAGGACCGCGCTCGGGTCTCGCAGCGATCGTCGGAAAGTGGCCAGGTGACGAGTCCGACGAGGAGATCGCGGAGCTCCTCGCCGAGCTGTCATGAGCAGACAGGCCGAGCTGCTTCTGCTCGACACGAACGTCGTGGTCCAGCTCGTTCGCTGGAACGAGGTCGGGCAGCGCATTGACCGAACCTTCGGGCTACTCGCTCGCGAGGAGAAGCCACTGATCTCCGTCGTCACGGTCGGCGAGTGCCACGCGCTCGCGGCCTATCGAGGTCGGGGATCGGACAAGCGGAACGTGTTGAACGCCCTCCTCCATGAGCTTGTGATCGTCGACATCCACAACGGAGGGGTGCTCGCCGCCTACGCGGAGATCGACGCCTTTCTCAAGAAGGCCGGGCGCGCGGTCGGAAACAACGACGTGTGGATCGCCGCTTGCGCCCACGCCGCCGGTGCGATCCTCCTGACGACCGACAAGGACTTCGCCCCGCTCGACCCGAAGTTCATCCGACACCACTACATCTCCCCCCAGCCCACCGAGACCTGACGCCATGGCCAACGAGACCGCCCAGATCGTCCAGAAGCTCTGGTCCTACTGCAACGTTTTGCGCGACGACGGCTTGAGCTACGGCGACTACCTCGAGCAGCTCACCTACCTGCTGTTCCTGAAGATGGCGCACGAGCGCACCGAGCCGCCGTGGAGCCAGAAGTCGCCGATCCCGAAGGGGGTCGACTGGCCGTCGCTGGTGAAGAAAGACGGTGACGCGCTGGAGGTCCATTACCGCCATGTCCTCACGGAGCTCGGCAAGCAGCCAGGCATGCTGGGGCTGATCTTCAGGAAGGCGCAGAACAAGATCCAGGACCCGGCGAAGCTCCGCCGCCTCGTCGCGGACCTCATCGATCGCGAACAGTGGACGGCGCTCGACGCCGACGTGAAGGGCGACGCATACGAAGGCTTGCTGGAGAAGAACGCGCAGGACACGAAGGGGGGTGCGGGGCAATACTTCACGCCGCGTGCCCTGATCCGCGCGATTGTTGACGTGATGCGCCCGCAGCCGGGCGAGGCGATCAGCGACCCCGCCTGCGGCACGGGGGGCTTCCTCTTGGCCGCCCACGACTACATCGTCGCGAACAACTCTGGCCTGAGCCGTGCGCAGAAGAAGCACCTCAAGCTCGAAGCGCTCCGGGGCGTGGAGCTGGTCGGTGACGTCGCCCGCCTCTGCGCCATGAACCTGATCCTCCACGGAATCGGCCCCACCACCGAGGAAGACGCCGAGCCGCCGATCGCGGTCGACGACAGCCTACGAGCCGACCCTGGGAAGAGGTTCGAGGTCATCCTCACGAACCCGCCCTTCGGCAAGAAGTCGAGCATGCTCATCGTGAACGAAAGGGGAGACGAGGAGCAAAAGGCGCTCACCATCGAGCGCGAGGACTTCTGGGCCACGACGAGCAACAAGCAGCTCAACTTCGTCCAGCACGTGAAGACCCTGTTGGCGATCAATGGACGTGCCGCCGTGGTCGTGCCGGACAACGTGCTCTTCGAAGGAGGGGCCGGCGAGACCATCCGCCGCAAGCTCCTGCACGACTGCGACGTTCACACGCTACTCCGCTTGCCGACCGGCATCTTCTACGCGCAGGGCGTGAAGGCGAACGTCCTCTTCTTCGACAAGCGGCCAGGCGCCGAGAAGCCGTGGACGAAGAAGCTCTGGATCTACGACCTCAGGACGAACGAGCATTTCACGCTCAAAACGAACGTGCTCAAGCGCGAAGCCCTCGACGAGTTCGTCACGCTGTTCAACCCCGAGAACCGCCACAAGCGGAAGGCGACCTGGTCCGAGAAGAACCCGGACGGTCGATGGCGCGCGTACGATTATGAGGAGCTGATCCAGCGCGACAAGTGCAGCCTCGACATCTTCTGGCTCCGGGACCAGAGCCTGGAGGCCAACGACAACCTGCCCCCGCCGGACGTGATCGCGGACGAGATCGTCGAGGACCTCCGGGCGGCACTCGCGCAGTTCGAGGAGGTCGCGGGGGACCTGAGGGGGCAGCCCTGAGCCCGGGCTCGCCGGCACTAGCCCCGCTTCAGACGCGCAGCCGCTCGATCGAGCAGCCCGATGAGCTCCATGCGAAGCTCATCGGGTTCGACGATGTCGAGGCCGTCGGCCAGACCAGCGAGCAGCCTCGCGAGCTCCCGGCATGAGCGGTAGGCGATGGTGCGCTCGAGCACCTCGTCTTGCGCGATCCACCGGTCCACCTGCGAGGAATGCCATCGGATTGCGGCCGTTGCCCGCGCCGCGGGGCCGCGGAAGCGAAGGAGGGCACGGCCGGGCCGGTCCTCGTCGACCCCGTAGCCCCCGTGCTGCTCGGGCCAGATTTCCGGGGGCACCTGCTTCGTGGGAGTCGCATTCGCAACGGGTTCCATCCTTTGAACATGCGCCAGAGCAAAGGTGCGCCTGGCTCGTCGGGTTCGAGAATACCCCGCGAGGTAGAGCCTGCCGTTATGGAGCCACAGCTGCCATGGCTCGACAATGTGCTCGACCGTTTCGGCGCCGTATGGGCTCCGATACGAAATGCGAACCACCGCTCGTCGGCACGCTCGAAGGAGCTGCAGCACCCACTCAGGTCTGCGGAGAATGGCAGAGGACTGCGTGACGCGAAGCGCATCGACACGGAACGGACTCTTCTTGCTGCCTGTGATGCGCCGCGCCAGCTCGTGAAAAAGGGCCCGCGCGCGGTCGGCGGCCTGATGTAGGCCAAGCTCACGGAGCAGGCCTGCGGCGGTGAGCGCGGCTTCGAGGTCCTCGTGGCACGGCTCGGCGAGCGGCAGCGCGAAGCTCTTGTCGGTCAGCTCCCAACCGCGAAACCGGTCGATGTACCGGAGGGGGGCACCAACGTCTCGAAGCCAGTTGAGCGCGCGCTTTGCTGTTTGCTTAGAGACCTTGGCGACGCCCGCGACCTGCGTCCGCGTTGCGCTCTCCTGGCTACCGAGCAGCCGAATCGCTTCGGCACCAACCCGCTGAATGGTCCGAGTGGGTCCACGCTCCGCCCCCATGCCGCCGAGACTACGGCGGTCGGTTTGCTGGGTCCAGTCTGGACCCAGCAACGCTGCCAGACTCGGGGCCGAGGCTTAGGGATGCTGACCAAACGCTACGGCGACCTTCGGACGGTCGCGGCTCACACCGACGGCGACTGCCACCTCTGCCACGAGTCGCTCGATCTCGACCTGTACGGTCCCACCGGCCACTTCGGACCAGAGACCGTGACCGTCGACCACCTCGTTCCCCAGAGCGTCGGCGGCGGCGACGAGCCCGACAATCTGCGACTGGCTCACGGGAGCTGTAACAGTCGCCGCGGAACGCGTGACGTCGCGGTCGCACGGCTGGAGCTCGCGGGAACTTCCGACGCGCCGTTGAGCTCCGGCGAGAAGGCCGCCTGGAGCATCGGTGCCGGCTCCGCTGTGGCGCTCGGTGCCGGACACCTCTTCGCGCGGCAGCTTCCGGATGGAACGCGTGAGTTCAATGGCGAGGCCGCTCTTGTTGCCGGCGTCCTCGGAACGTTGTTCGTAAGGGCGATCTTGTAACGCGCAGTCGGCTGGAGAAACGTGATGTCGCACACCTCTGTTCCCGTTCCGATCAGGTGCCAGCTGTGGGGCCGCGCCGGCGGTCGTTGCCAGTACGACGGTTGTCCGAGGCTCCTGTTCCGGGACGACCTTACCCAACTCGAGATGAATGGCGCGTACATAGCGCACATCATCGCGGACAAGGAAACCGGCCCTCGCGGCCACCCGGTCCTCTCCGAGCGGCTCAAGGAGGACATCAGTAACCTGATGCTGCTCTGTGATGTCCATCACCGCCTCGTCGACCGCGAGGGCTTGGACGATCATCCTGTGGAGCGCTTGCAGGCGATGAAGGTGGCGCAAGAGGCTCGGATCGAGCTGGCCACCTCGATCGCTCCGGAGAAGCAAAGCCACGTGCTCCTGTACGGGGCGAACGTCGGCCAGCACGCATCGTCCGTGGAGTACTCGCAAGCTGCACGTGCCATGACTCCGGCCTGGTTCCCGGCGGAGCCGCGCGCGATCGAGCTCGGAACTCGCAACAGCAGCGCCGTTGATCACGACCCTGCGTACTGGATTGGCGAAGCCAAACACCTTCGCCTCCAGTTCGAGACGCAGGTTCGCGGCCGGCTACAACTCGGTCAGATTCGCCACGTATCGGTTTTCGCGCTGGCACCCCAGCCCCTGCTCGTTCTGTTAGGCACGCTCCTCTCGGACATTCCTGCTGCAGAGGTCTATCAGCGTCACCGAGAGCCCGTTCCCGGATGGGACTGGCGCGCTGACGGCCCGTCCGCCGACAGCTCGTTCCTGGTGCACCGGCCATCAACCAGGGCGACTCGGATTGCCTTGGCCCTCGCCCTCAGCGACGAACTCAGCGCCGAGAGGATCGTGCCCGTTCTTGGCACCGACGTTGAAGTCTGGCACCTCACCGTGGCCAAACCCCGCCACGATCTCGTGCGTTCAAGACAGCAACTCGTCGAGTTCCGGAACGTCACCCGTGACCTGCTCAACGAGATGACACGTCGGGCGCGCGAGGGTGAGGGTGTGATTCATGTCTTCCCGGCCGCCCCCGTGTCGGCCTGCGTGGAGCTCGGGCGTGTGTTGCAGCCCAAGGCGCACGCCGTGCTGCGCCTCTACGACCAGAACGCGAAGGCGGGCGGCTTCGTCCCGGCCCTCGATGTTGGCGCCGTGCCCGAGGCACTGGAGCAATGACCATGGCCAACGCACATATCGACGACGCGGTGCTCCTCGAGAAGCGCCTTCTCGAAGCCGCCGAGGAGTTGGATGTTCCTCGCTCCATGCAGGAGGACGCGGAGCGCGCTTACAGCGCCGTCGGGGAGTGGCTGAACCGCGACGATTCCAAGATCGCCAAGTACCGTCCTGAGATCTACCCGCAGGGCTCTTTCGCTCTGGGCACCGCGATCAAGCCGCTCGGCGACTGCGACTACGACGTGGATGCCGTGTGCGAGCTTGCGCTTGGCGAGGGTGTCGTCTCCCAGCAAGAGCTCAAGCAGATGGTCGGCCAGCGGCTGAAGGAGCATGGCCGATACCGCGAGATGCTCGACCCGAAGGAGGGTGGCCGGCGTTGTTGGACGATCCGCTACGCGGACGAGTCGAAGTTTCATCTCGACGTCTTGCCAGCCATTCCTGCGGAGCACGAACGCCTCCTGACACTCGGCGTCCCGCCCGAGTTGGCGCGTACTGCGCTGGCGATCACTGACCAGGAGACCTGGGAATCCGGCAAACCTTGGCCGAAGACCAATCCGAGGGGCTACGCAGCATGGTTCAAGAGCCGAACCGTCATGCGACAGCGGAGCGGGGTCGTCGCAATCACGGCCGGCGTCGAGCGCCTGCCCGACGCTGACGCACGCACATCGCTGCAGCGCGCGGTGCAACTGCTGAAGCGGCATCGTGATGTCCGGTATGGTGATGATGAGGACAAGCCGATCTCGATCATCATCACGACGCTGGCCGCGCACGCGTACGGCGGGGAGGTCGGGCTGGAGCAGACGCTACGCACGATCATCCCGGCCATGCGGACGGGCATCGAGCTCAGACGCGGTATTCCTTGGGTGCCAAATCCGGTGAACCCCGAAGAGAATTTTGCCGACAAGTGGGCAGAGTCTCCCCGGAAGCAAGAGCTGTTCGTCCAGTGGCTCATCGAGGTCGAGCGCGACCTGGAAGGGCTTGCTCGCGACCCGCGCCCGACGCTGATCGAGGAGTATGTTCGGAAGGCCTACGACGTTCGGCTGCCCGTGCGCGGTCCGCGCGCTGTTCCGACGTCAGTCGTGAGTTCGGCTCCCGCACCCGCCCCATCGAGGAGGACCTCCGCGCTGTCACGGTTCGATGTGCCTCACCGGGATGCACCTCCGTGGCCAGTCCGCGCGACTCACACAGTCCAAGTGCATGGGCGGGTCGAGAAGGGCGGCCGGTGGGTAGGCTTCATGAGCGGCGAAGGCCCCCTGCCGAAGCACCACGACCTGCGCTTCCACGCGACAACTACGGTACCAGAGCCGTTCGATGTCTTCTGGCAGGTCGTGAACACCGGCACGGAAGCGACCGAAAAGGCCTGCCTTCGCGGAAAGATCCTGCCTGCTGGGTTCCCGTCGCAGGCCGGGCTCAGGCTCGAAGAGAGAACGGCGTACCGCGGACACCACTGGGTGGAATGCTTCATCGTGCGAAACGGTGTTTGCGTCGCGCGAAGCGGCGAGTTCGTCGTCAATATCGGCTGATCGGGCCCGAGCTCTCCACGTCGGCACCCCGATCGAGACACCACCCGCCGGCTCCCCCCAAAGCCGGCGGGTGACCCACTCCACCGATCAGACACCCGGCTCCGTCACCGGGAGCGCCCCGCCGGCAGGACCGCTGGGCGACGCCGACACGCCGCTCGGGGCTGCGTCGTCGACGATCTCCTCCTCGCCGCTCGCGCTCTTGCGAGCCAAGAAGCCGAGCGAGCGAAGCAGCTTGCGGTCCTTGATCGCCGTGCGCGCGATGGTGCTCCACTCCAGGTAGTAGGCCCAGAGCGCTTGCTCCGCGGCGTCGATCGCGGCACGTGCCGCGTCGATGTCATCGTCGCTCGCATCGTTCTTGGGCGCTTCCGCCGCCGCGAGCAGGCTCTTCGCCTCCTCCCGGACGGCAGCCGTGACGCCGCGCTCGGCGAGGACGGCGGTGGCCGCGACGCTCTCCGCGTCTGGAGCCGCCGCGACCTCATCGAGACGCCGCACGAGCTCGCGCACCGCGATGAGCGCCTCGAGTCCGTCCGTGCGCGCCATGTTGAGGAACACCTTCTTGTGCACGTTCGGCGCGTGCCGGAAGAGCGCGGCTTCGATGATCGGGTACCACTTGTTCTCCCAAGCATCGACGGCCGCGACCTCCGTCGACTCGGTCACGGTGTCGTCGAGCATGAGCCGCGCGGCCGACTGCTTCCGCACGTGATCCCAGCCCTCCTCCAACCGCGCCGGGCCGAACCCGAACGGGCCCAGCGCCTTCATCACCCGCCTGCTGGAGACGCCGTTCAAGAACCGAACCAGACGCTCCACCTTCATTCCCAAGCTCAGACCCGACATGATCCCATCCTTCTTTCCGCGGCACCGTCTGCCGCTTCCGAAGATGGGAGTCGCGTCCGCCTTGGCGCCGGTGACACCCGGACCGAAAGAAAATCGTCCCGGGCGCCGGAAAGGCCAAAGATCCCGCGGGACTCACAAAATGCGCCGCGGGATGGGCTCCACGAGCCGCGGGATGAACGCCGCGAGCCGCGGGACAGGTCGATCCCCCTGCGGGTCACGTCGGCCAAGGGCGCGGACGGCAAGAACCTGCTGCAGGACGGCGAGCGCGCACGGAGGGATTGCCTCGTGAGGACGCGGGATGTGTCGTCCGGGGCCTTTCGGGCAGGTCAGTCGGGCGGCAGTGGCTCACCCAGGGCGGACAGCGGCATGCGAACGATGGCTGGTATTTCCTTGGTCACCTGGTCCATCACCAAGAGAAACACCTCATCGCAGGTGAAGCCCAGCACCGAGATGTACTTCCACACGTCGCTCCCCTCGAGCACCCAACCTGCGCCGTCCTCCAGCCGAACGATCTGCACGTCGCGCGAGGTCGCCATCCCGCGGCCCGCGTAGCCGCAGCCGACGGCGAACTGCAGCTCCTTCGTCCCGATCCCCAGGTTCAAGTCCTTGCGCAGCCGCCTCGGCTCGATGGCGGCGGGATCCGTTGTGTACGGGGCCGTCATGATCGAGACGGATGGATAGAGGCCGAACGCGCCAAGCTCCTTGCCCGTGCCGTGTGTCCACACCAGGTCGACGCCGTCGGTCCCGAGGTTGGCCGCGCCCTGTGTCGTGTCGCCTGGAAAGGTGACGAGGGGGTGAGTGCCTCGAGCTTCGTCGTAAGCCCAGATTCCAGCGCTCGAGTAGTCCACCGCCTGAAAGACGACCTCGCTGCCGAAGTGGAATGCCTTGCCGTTGTAGGGCGAGAAGTCGGGGCTCATGTGTGCCCCGTAGAAGAGAAAGCTCTCGGAGAAGTCGTGGGTGTGGGCGGTGATCTTCGACCCGAGGTCTTGCTGGAGGACCCACTTGGGGCCGATGCTCCAGGCGCTGGATCCGACCTCCGGGTTGCGATACGGCATCACCGGCTCGAGGGACCCGACATACCCGATCATCAGGGCGTCGATATCGTTGTTGATAGGGAGGGTGCCATCTCCATCCAACGAAAAGGCGAAGACCTCGTGATGAAGCTGCCGGAGGTGGGCATAACAGCGCGGAGGGTAGTCCCTGCGCATGGCGAACTCGAGCGGTCCGTCCACCTGGCCGAGCGCCCACTCGAGGTACAGCTCCGGTCCGTCCGGCGTGTCTCGCGCTATGCGCGCGATCATGAGCCGCGCCGTGCCGCTCGGATCCACGTCGAAAGCGAGGTTCAGCCCGGTCGGGCGCTCCCCGTCGCTCCACGGGGTGCTCATCTTCCGGCACTCCGCGTGCGTCGAGTAGTCCGGACAAGCCTCCCATTCGATCGGCGACGGCAGCGAGGCGCGATCCGGCGGCAGCCAGAAGACACACCCGGGGTCGCAAGTCCACCGGACCCAGTTCGGCGGAACCGAGTCCGGGTGCTGACCGTTCTCGATCCCGCAGGTCGAATAGAGGCCCGTGCTGGAGCTCGACTCGCCCGTGCCACCGCTGGAAGAGGACTTGGTCGCAGCCGCGCCGTCCGCGCCGCCCGCGCCGGGGCTCGCGGGTGCCGACGAACAGGCTACGGCACCCGAGAGCACGGCGGCGAGGCGCTTCAGGGCGAGCCGCTTCATAGCAACTGCTCGATGGTCTCGTGCGAGAGGGCACGGGCCGTCAGCGAGACCGCTCGCGCCCCACGAAGCTCGCCGGACTGGAGCTTCGTGTAGATGACGTAGCCGTTGGTGTCGACGAGCACTGGAAACGCAAGAGAGCCCGGGCCCTGCTCCAGCAGATCGAAGGAGCCATCATCGACGTTGTAGCGGACGATCGAGTGGTGGCGAGCGTCTTCGTTCGAGAGGCTCAGGAGAACGTTGCCTTGGAGATCGAGGCCGAGCCAGTCCTTCCGGAGGAACGACTCCGCATCGAACGTGGCCAACACCTCCCCTCGTCCGGTGAAAGCGTCGAACCGCGTCAACCGGGTCTCCACGTCGTCCTCCCGACAGCCCATCTCACACGCGTCCACGTCGACCCTGCCCACACAGCTCGTGTGGTGCCGATCCAACACGTAGAGCGAGCGAGTCCGGTAGCTGTAGGTGGCAGCAAGGACGTCGCGAACAATCGGATCGACGAAGAGGTCCGCACCGCGCCGGTTTCCGATGCCAAGGCGCGCGATCGTGCGGCTGCGCTTCCCGTCGCTCTCGAACCCGCCGACGAGGAACACTTGCTCCAGCGTCCGGCTGTACACGGGGAGGAAGCGGTCGCGGCTGGTGCCGCTCCCCTGGAGCGGTGAGGGCCCACCGCTGTCACCCAACCCCTTCAGCTTGCCATCGTCCCCGGGCCGGACCTCCTCCGCCACCTGCTGCCCGTCGCGGTGGATCGCAACCGCCATCGGCGCCTGCTTCTTCTTCTGGTAGCCGCTCGGCTCAACCGCGCTCGCCCAAACGAGCGAGGCATCGAGGACACTGGTGCGCAGCGCCGGGCTGAGGCTCTCCCCGGCGGGCTGCGCCGTCCCGTCGTGGCCCAGCAGCCCGACATCATCGTTCGGAACGCGGACCAAGATCTCCGAATCTCCCGGTCGAACGTCGTCGATCACGCCGAAACGCTTGTCCGGAGGCGGATCGGACAGCGTCTGCCAGATGAAAAGGGGCACGTCCAAGACCATCGGGCGAGTCGAGCTTGCTTGAGAGATGAACTCGGGATCGAGGTCGAAGTACCGGCTCGCCAGCTGTTGCGAGCCGGCAAGCGCGGCGCCTCCGTGTGTACCCGTGCCCACGTTGTTTCCAACGTGGCCGATCGTCGTGGCCGCATGGAGCCAGATCCGACCGTTCAACCCGCTCGCGGGGCCACCGGCTAGAATGATGGTGCTCTCCGGAGGCGGCACCTCGATGATGCCCGTCTGGATCCAGAAGGCGGCGTCTGCTTCGTAGTCCCAGCGAACTTCATGGTAGGTGTCGTCGTAGGCGAAAGGAACGTTGACGCCGCGCGCCGCGGTCGGGCTCGACAGCGAAATTCGATGATACCGCCAAGTCGACAACTCCGACGCTGGATTCGCGATCTCCAGATGGAGCTCGGTAGTGTCCACCAAGGCCGGGTCATCACAATCAGGCCCGAGCGAATCCCCTTCGTGCTGGCAGAAGCGAAACTGCGTCGCCACACCTTGCGGTACGTGGGTGACGCCCTGGACACCATTGTGATCCGTGGCCATTCGCGAGCGGCTCGGAAGCACGATCAGCTCATCCTGGACGTTGACCCGGAGGTGGATGCTGAGCTCGTCAGCCGAGGTGATGTGCTCGGCGACGACTTCCGACATACCGGGCTCGCCGTCGGGTACCGGGACCGGCTCACACAGGTCCCCCATGGTCACGAGCGCGGTAGGGTCGGAGGCGAGGATCTCATCTGCCCAAGCATTCTCCGCGTCAGAGTTGGCGTTACGCTGACCGGGGTTGTACGCGTAGCGGCAGTTGTCGGCAGCATCGCAGATGCCATCGCAGTCGAAGTCGCCTCCCAGGTCGCACGCGGGTGCAGAAGAGGAGCGAGGGTCGCTCGGGCACGGGTCCAGGCAGTCGATGATCCCGTCCCCGTCGCCGTCCTCCCCGGTTGTCGGAAAGGGACAAGCGCACACGTCCACCACGCCGTCCTCGTCGTAGTCCTTGTCGTTGCAGCCCTCCGCCGTGCAGCTGGCAAGGTAGTTCGGACACTCTCCGTCGAAATTGCCCGCGGCATCGAAGATCCCGAGCCCGTTGGGGCCGGCCGTCTTGAGCCATTGAATGGCCTCGGGGCTGTCGACGGCGGCCATGTAGTTGTTGAACAGGAGTATCCAGGGACTGAGCGGATCGACGGGCATGGGGAGGTACCTGCTCACAATGCCGCAGAGGTGTCCTTGACCATCGACGAGCGCCCCACCCGAATCACCATGGCTTATGCCGGAGTATTGACTGCAATAGGTAAGGCTTTCGGTGAATGTCTTTGCGTACAGAGCCCCGTCCGGATAGCCATGCCTGAACCAGCCATCATGCGTCGAGTAGCGACGAAGCTTGTCGATGTCGCCGCATCCCTCAAGACTGTCTCCGAAGCCTATTGTCGTGGCGGTGAAGCCTGTCGCAGAGGGGAACCCCGACGGGCAGACGTCCGGCACCTTGGAGATGTGTATGGGTCGCGCCACGGTCGAGGGGACACGCTCGTGCAGACGGAAGAGGGCCAGGTCCTGTGCGGCGTGATTGAAGTCGGCCTCGCTCGGGTTGGCGACTAGGCGTTGGACCCAGCCGTCCGATGACAAATGCTTCCCTTCTTGATCTTCGCTCGCCATGCCTGGATCGTGATGAAACCAGACGTCAATATTGTCGCAGACACGCTTACCCTGCGCGCCCTCTTCACAGTCCGCGAAACAGTGGGATGCCGTGAGAACCCAGTAGGGAGTGACCAGCACCCCGGAACACCCTTCAATCTTCACAACAAAACTGTAGTTGTTGTACTCGTCGAGGGAGGAGTCGGGCCCATCCCACACCGCAGCACTCGCTGCCCCAAGCTTCGAATCGCCGCCGCCGTCGCAGCCCGACCATGAAGTAGAAGCAACGAGGGCGATGAGAGAACGCCAGATCAATGCGACACCCGTGCGCATACATGCCTCCCCGCTTATTCGCATCCAGTTCCTCGTGGCGCTGCTATAGCGAACACTCGGGCTCTGGATTCTCTGATTCGCACGCACTGTCAACGAACGACAGCTCCAACCCCATGCAAGCTCGTGCGCCGACCGATCCATGGCCGACCTCTAACCGCTGAGGCGCAGTCGGGAAGGGGTCCCAGGAGAAGTATCCGGAGCCTCCGTCGCGTTTTTTGAATGTCCCCGGCACGCCGTCGATAGTTGCCCAGAGTTCGTGAATCTGCGGGGTCGTCTCGCAGCCGCCGGCAAACGCATCTGCGAAGAGTTCCCTTCCTTCAAACGATGAGGTGAGCCCACCGAGAGAGATGGCAAATACGGTGCCGGCGTCCAATTCGCAGTATCCGCTCGGATCGCACTCGGCGCTGGCCCCGTCCATCGTGCAGCCGCCCTCCGATGCGCACCACTTGCCGACATCGAATGGCTCGGGACAAGGTGACTCGAAGTCTGGACAGTGGTTGGAGCAGGCAGCCGAGAGGGCTGCACCGCCCATTGCAATCAGGGCGAAGGCGACGAAACGGCCTTGTCGCAAACGTCCCAGCAGCCCTCTCATTGCCACCCTCGTCCAGTCATTACTGCCCCCTCGCGCTGAAAGCGAAACACGAGGCCGAGGCGCCCGCAAGCGACAAATCCGCGTCGGCCGGGCTCGCGTGGGTGAGGAGGGCTGGCGATTCCCGCCAGCTTCGCCTCCGGGGGGCGGTGCAAGCGGGTGATGGCGCCTAATGAAACCGTGCTCCGGACGGAGGGCTTGAAAGTTGTGCGCCATCCTCAGGTGCGCTGCTGAGCCAGCATGCGTCGTCGTCGCCGCTCCCCGCTCCGCAGCGGGAAGGTTGCTTGCTGGACGAACGCGATCAGCAGCGAGCCAGGATGTCTCGTCCTGCCATCTTCTCGGCATCGCTCCCTCGCCTGTTCCCCTTCACCGCGCCCTGCTACCCTCGTCGCGTGAGCCGGGCAGCCGCGAAGCGACGCTCCACGTACGCGGAATACCTCGCCGCGGAGGCGGCCAGCGAGCAGCGTCACGAGTTCATCGCCGGCGAGGTCATCGCGATGGCGGGCGGCACCATCGAGCATGGGCGCCTGACGACGTCCAT
>JAEUKE010000319.1 GCA_016794345.1 Myxococcales bacterium | reverse complement strand
CTGGACTCCGTCCACACGGTTCTCCTGCCGGCGTAGGGGCTTCTGCCCCTCGTGCCTCGGCCGCCGGATGTCGGACACGGCGGTGCGCCTCGTCGAGAAGGTGATCCCCGAGGAGCCAGTCCGGCAGTGGGTCTGCTCGCTACCATTGAGGTTGCGTGTGCTGCTCGGCTACGACCGCCGTCTCTGTGCGGACGTGCTCGAGGCCTTCGTCGTGGAGCTCAGCCGCGCCCTGCGTCGCCGCGCGAAGAAGATGCTCGGGCTCCCGGCACGGACGCGGGCGCACACCGGGGCGGTGAGCGTGGTGCAGCGCGGCGACTCGGCGCTGCGGCTCAACGTGCACTTCCATGTCCTCGCCCTCGACGGCGCGAGCGCGTGGAAGATGAGGCTGCGTGCTCGTACTCCGCGTGGGGGATCGAGAATCGGTATCGGAATCGGCTGCGGCGTGGGCTGCGGCGTCGGCTTCGGAGCGTCAGCTTTGCGCCAGCTTCATCGAGACGAGGCGGTTCATGGAGACGTTCTGTTCGGCGGCCTCGATCACCAAGCTGCGGTGAAGCGCCTCCGGGACCCGCACCTTGAACTCTCCGCTGTACTTCCTGGCTGCGAGTGGCTCGGGCAGCTTTTCACGCTTGCGCTTCATGTCGGCGACGACATCAGCAACGAGCGCCTCGATGCCTCGGAGCGCCGCCTGCCGATCGACGTCCAGATGGCTCAACGACGGAAACTCCGCGCACAGGCCGACGTACTCCGCATCCTCCTCCGACCAGGTCACACGGTACGTGTACTTGGTGGCCGGGTCGATTCGCTTGGTCGAGTCCTTTCGTGCGCTCATGGCAATCTCCTGAATACAGCAACCGGGATGACATCCCGACGGCTCAACGCTTCCTCGATGGTTTCTTGATCTTCTTTGGCCCCTTCGCGCTCGCGGCCTTCGGCTTGGGCTCGAGAGGCGCCGCCTCCGTCTTCTTGGCTTCGACGTCGAGCCGTTGCTGCTCCTTTTCAACGGCGGCCAGGAGCTGCTTCACCTGGTAGGCCTTCGCGAGGTTGCCCTTCCCCTCTTGCAGATTGACCCGGGGGTCGCCGGCCCAGTTCATGCTCCAGACGTGATGGCTCCCGCGGATCCGCGCCTTGCCGAAGAAGTGCGTGGCGACCTTGCACGCGTCGGTGAAACGGACTCCGGCCGGGTTCGATGCCATCTCGGCGAGGAGCTGCTCCACCGTCGCCATGCTGGCATGGTGCCACTAATGGACCCATCATGCAACGTCAGTTCCACTTCCTCACGCTGGGCGGTCTCTTCGTGGGCCTCGGTCTTCTTCTCCTGATCTGGCTCCTCGTGGACACGATCCGCGCGGCGCGCCTGCTAGCGATTGGGCGCTGGGCGAAAGGACAGGTCGTCGAGCGCCCTCAGGTGTGGAAGCCTGTTCCTCGAAGGAGAAACCGAGATGGCCCGCCACCAGTTCGAAGTCAAATACACCGGGACGGCGCAGGCGACGTTGTCGAACGCGCGCGCCGGCCTCGAAGCACACGGTGGAAACCTCATCGGCGACGAGACAAGGGGCGAGCTGATCGCCGTCACGCCGGTGGGGGAGGTGAAGGGCACCTACCGAGTGAATGGCCAGACCATCGCGATCGAAATCATCGAGAAACCCTTCGTGGTGCCGGCCAGCCTGATCGAATCGCAGGTTCGGAGGTTCCTGCAGGGATGAGCTCACGGCTCCGCACGCTCTGCCCGTAGACACCTCCCAAGAACGAGGATGAGTCCTACCTGGCGCACTGGCTTACCCAAGCCCATGAAGCGCAGAGCGCGTCCGAGCTCCCAGCAAGCAGTTGTCCACGCGGCAGGCCGCTACTTCGCGTAGCCCTCGAGCTTGGTAACGAGCTCGCTGCTGAAGGTCCCTTGCGCCAGCTTCTGCCTCGCCTGCTTGAACACGGCCTCCCTCTTGGACTTGTCGTCGTCAGCGAGCTTCGTCAGCGTCATCTTCGACTTCAGCCGGGCGAAGGCCGCGTCGTCCTCGCTTCGGATCTTCGTCGTGAGGGCGCTCGCGCCGACCTTGGCCGTATCGGTGAGGATTGTCCTCAAGGCCGCGGGCAGATCCCGCGCGGCCTGCGACGGGTTCAGTTGCACTGAGGGATGGAGGCGCAGTCCGCGCACTGGCAGCCCTCGAAGTACGGGTTGCAGACCCCGTCGTCGAGGCAGTTCGAGCCGCAGAAGGAGTCGTCCGCACCCTGCGTGCAGGTGCAGTCGACCTCCGAGGTACACGAGGCCGACACGTCACACCCGTAGCAGACACAGTTGTCAGGGTCAGCGTCGGGGCACGCGAGACCGCCTTGCGCATCCGCCGACTCGCAGACGTACGCGAGGAGCCGGGGACAACAAGATTCCGACGCCCCCTCGCGCGTTGGCAGCATCTTTGGCGCGAGGTTTGCGTCATGGCTCGAGCGCCCAGCGCGACGAGCCGTCTTCGTCGATCCACGTGACGGCGCGTAGACCGAACACGGCCGAGACCGTGTCCCTGTGAATCTCCGCCGCCGGCTCGTGTGCCACGACCGCGCCGTGTTTCATCAGAAGGACGTCGTCCGCGTAGTGCATCGCGAGCGCGATGTCGTGAAGGACCGCCGCGACGGCTAACCCGGCCCTCGCGCGCCGTCGAGCCAGCGCCAAGGTCTCGTGTTGATGCCGCGGGTCGAGACTGGAGCTCGGCTCGTCGAGGAGAAGGACCGCCGCTCCCATGTCCTCGCCGAGCTCGAGCTGCGCGAGCACGCGCGCAAGGTGCACGCGCTGCTGCTCTCCGCCGGACAGCGTCGCATAGTCGCGCGTCTCGAACCCGCCGAGCCCGACCTCCGCGAGGAGGCGCCGCGCGACGACGCCGTCGAGCTCGGACAGACCACTCGACGCGTAGGGCGCCCTTCCCAAGCGCACCACCTGCTCCACGCTGAAGGGGCTCGTCACGGCAAAACGCTGGCGAAGAAAGCCGCGCCGCCGCGCGAGCGATCTTCGCGGTATCTGCGACAGCAGTCGCCCGTCGAGCCGCACTTCCCCCGCGTCCGGGGCCAGCTCCCCCGCAAGGACGCGCATCAACGTGGACTTCCCGGCGCCGTTCGGCCCGATGATGGCCAGCATCCGCCCGGGCGGCACGGTCGCATCTACCCGGTCGAGCAGGACCTTGCGCCCGATCCGGAGGGTCACGCCCATTGCGACGAGCCCGGAGCCTTCGCCCCTCACGGAGCCTCCCCCGGCCGTCGCCGCATCAAGAGCAGATAGAAGAACGGCGCGCCGATGAAGGCCGTGACGACGCCGATCGGCAGCTCCGCTGGCTTGGCTATCGTACGCGCGGCCGTGTCCGCGATGACGAGGAGAATGGCACCGCCCAGCGCGGAGGCGGGGATGAGCGTGCGATAACTCACCGCGCCGAGGTAACGGCAAAGGTGGGGGACGACGAGCCCCACGAACCCGATGGGCCCCGTGACTGCCACGGCTGCTCCGACCCCAAGCGCCGCGAGCAGCACCGCGATGAGGCGCGTGCGAGGCACATCGACGCCGAGATCGCTCGCCTCCGCCTGACCCAGCGAGAGGGCGTCGAGCGCGCTGCCCAGCCAGGGCAGAAACGCGATGGAGGCGAGGAGCGGCGCCGCGCTCGCGACAAGGCGCCCCCAGGTCGCGCCGCCGAGGCTCCCCAGGAGCCAGAAGGTCAAGTCACGCTGTTTGGCGTCGCTCGCGATGTAGGTCAATAGACCGATCATCGCGCCGCAGAACGCCTGGACCGCGATACCACCCAAGAGGAGCGCGGCCGTGTCGAGCGTGCCGCGACGCCGCGCCGAGGCCATGGCGAGCGCGGTGGCGATCACCCCACCAACGAACGCCCCGCCGGGCGTCCACCACGTCGACGCGATGCGGTCGACGAGCACGAGGACACACGCCGCCCCGAGGGCGGCGCCCAGCGAAACGCCGAGCAGCGACGGGTCGGCGAGCGGGTTGCGAAATACACCCTGCATCGTTGCGCCTGCAGCACCGAGGGACGCGCCCACGGCGATCGCAGTCACGATCCGCGGCGCGCGAATGTTCGCGACGACGCTCACGTGCTCCGGGAGGCTGGTCCCCGAGGGAACCAGCCCCACCCCCTCGAGGAGCGCGCGCGCGACGTCACCCGCGCCCGTGCCTACGGCGCCGATGGCGAGCGAGAAGGCCGCGGCGAGGACCAGCGCGAGGACACCGAGGATCCACAACGATGCGCGCGGCATGGGTCAGACGAAGACCTGGGCGGTCACCGCGTCGATCGCATCGGCGACACGGGGCCCCAATCCGAGGAGCAGCAGGTCGTCGACGGCGACCGCACGACCGCTCTTGGCAGCGGGTGTCTCAGCCAGCCCTGGGGTCGCGAACAGCCCGCTCTTTCCGCCGAGGCTGGCAAGGCCCTTCTCCGGCACGAGCACGATCTCGGCCTTCGAGCCGACGGCTGCCTCCGGGGTCAGCGGGACGAAACCCGAGAGCTCCGCCGCGGCGTTTGTGCACCCCGCGAGCTCGAGGATCAGATCGGCCGAGGTGTCGCGCCCGCCGACCATCATCGTGCCCTGGCCGCGCGCATAGAGAAACAACACGCGCGGGCGGCTAGGTCGCGCCTCGGCGCGCTTGGTCAGGCCTACGATGGCGGCGTCCAGCTCGGAAGCGAGGCGCGCACCCGCCTCCGTCGCGCCAATCGCGGCCCCGACCGCCGCGACGCGCTTCGCGATCGCGGCCTTCTCCTTCGGCGTGGAGATCGTCTCCACGCGCACGCCGGCCTGTCGGAGGTGCTCGAGCACCTCCGGCGGACCGGCCTCGTCACTCGCCAGGAAGAGCCCTGGCGTGAGCGAGAGAATGCCCTCCGCGGCGAGCTGCCTCTGATAGCCGAATTTGGGGAGCGCGGCTGCCGTGGCCGGGAAGGTGCTGGAGGTATCCGTCCCTACTACGGCCTCTCCGCCGCCTAGCGCAAAGACGATCTCCGTAATGGGACCTCCAGCCACCGC
Source organism: Myxococcales bacterium (assembly GCA_016794345.1). Classification (GTDB taxonomy): domain Bacteria; phylum Myxococcota_A; class Polyangia; order Polyangiales; family Polyangiaceae; genus Xiheicaenibacterium; species Xiheicaenibacterium phototrophicum. Next base: position 21,329 of record JAEUKE010000319.1, on the reverse strand, counting down.
GACCCGGAGGCCTTGCTTGGATTCGGGCGCCTTGCGATCACAAGCCGCGGAGCTCGCCGCCGCGATCGCCCCGATGAGCAGGCTCCGCCGCCCGATCATGATTGCCCTCGTCCGGGTAGCGCGCGGAGCATCTCTCGCCACGGCTCGACCTCGATCTGCCCTGGCTTTCGCTTCGAGAAGAGGAGAGCCACCGTCTCGCCGTCTGCGTCGTACAGCTCCAGCGACGTGACGTCTCCGTCGGCGGTGGGCTTTCGGACGACGAAGGCGCGCTTGATCCCCTCGTCCTTGACGTGAAGGTTGAAGCCCCGGTCCAGCACGTTCAGGTACCCGCCCATTCGCTTGATCGTGTGGACCGGTCCGGTGTGGATCTGGATGACGCCGCGACTGCCGACGAAGACCATGATGGGCTGGCCGGCGCCAGCCGCCGCCTCGAGGAGGAGCTCGAGCGCGTTCGGCTCCACCTCGCGCGCGCGGCTGGTCCCCGCGAGCTCGAGCGCGCGAACGCGAGCGAGGCCATACTTCCTCAGCAGACCGAAGAACTCGTGTGTGTTCTGCATGGCGTCCCATTCGGCCCAGAACGCCTCGACATCCACATTCTGATCGCCGCTCGGCCGACGCTCCGGCTCGACGCCGCCAGCGAGGAGAGGTGTAGCGGGAGCAGCCCCGGCTGCCTCCGCAAGGGCGAGGAGCGCCTTCCGCGACTCCTCCGACTCGGCGAAGACCTTGAAAGCGCTGTCGCCTCGCTTGTCGAAGACCTGCAGGCTCGTTCGAACGGTGTCCCCCTGAGGCTCCTCGACGAAGAACCAGCTCTGCCAATGCGAGAAGAAGAGCCGCAGGTCGAGGTCCTCGCCCACGACCTGCCCCATCATCACGCCCTCCTCCGCGTCGATCTCCTCGAAGCGGCCCCATTTCTCGATGACGGCGAGCTCGTTGCGCGTCATCGTCTTCGCGTCGCCGAGGGTGCCGAGCGCGCGAACGAGCGCCTGGGGCGTTCCGCCCAGCCTGCGAGAATGGGGCATCGAGGCGACGAGCTCGGCCTCGGTCCCTTGGAGAGCACGAGCCGCATCGCGCGGGTGAAGCTTGCTCCCCTTGGCCTTCAGATCTGCGTACTGTTCGTAGAGCGACGTCATTTCTTTCTCCTCCACATCAACGAGGCCACGACAACGACCAACCACGCTCCATCACCGTCCGTCCTGCTCCTCCCCGTCGAGCAGCCCGCCTCCTCCGGCTCATCCTGCTGGGCCGTACCTCCGCCAGCGCCTGAGGACGTGCTCGTGGCAGGATCAGGCTCGCCAGGGGGGGCCTCGCTCGCGGTCACCGCGAAGGGCGCGTCCTGCTTCGAGGGACTGGTGCCGGCGACCACGACGAGCGCAGGACCCGAGACGGTCGCAGGAAGCATGACCGCACTGTCGACTCTGGCCAGCCCCGCCTCGAGCGGGAGCAGGTAGGCCGCGACGCGGTCCGGAGGCGCTCCCAGCGAGAGCTGATGAGGAATCGGCGCCTCCCCGATCTCGAACGTGCGAATCGCAAACCCGCTGAGAACGTCGGAGACCAGCGTGCCCGGCCCGAGCGCGACCGCCTCGGCGGGGAGCGCCTCGTACTTTCCCCCGTCGATGAAGCCTCCCGTTCCGAAGCGTTCCCCGGCGCCCGCGAGCGCGACCGCAAACCGCGAAAACGCGTCCGCGCTGCTGGAGCCGAACGCAGCGAGGGACGCGTCGGTTGCCTCCCACACGCTCATCCCCTGCCCCAAGCCCTCGAGGATCCCTCTCACCGAGATCAAGCCGAAGGACTCGTCGAGGAAGACCGGCCACACCGCGGTCCCATAGAGGAAGGCGCCAGCCGCGCCCCCCGGCGGGTTGTCGATGGATCGACGGGCTTGCTCGACGTACGCGGGAACGAAATGCTCGAGATCGGTGAGCGCCGGGTGGACGCGGTCCGCAGCCCACTGTGCCGTGCCTTCCTGAAACCAACTGGGCATATCGCCGCTGTAGGAGGCCTGGATCAGGTGAAAGAGCTCGTGCGGGACGATCGTGCGGAGCGCGATCTCGTCCGACGGGTAGCCGGCGGGGTCGACCTCACAGAGCACGTAGCCCGAGCAGGCCGAAGCAGCGCCACCAGCGCACTCCTCGACGACTGATTGGCCATCACCAGCACCGAACGAGACGAGGTAGAGGTCGACCCTCCCGTCCCCACCATTCGATGGGCAGGCGCCCGGCCCGGCGTCCGAGCGAATGGGCAAGAACCCGAGGTCGTCGTAGACGGCGAGGGCCTCGTCACCAATCTCGGCGGCGAGCACCACGAAATCGGGCGCCTGGTTCGGTGGGGTCGTCGTCGGGGGCGGCGCGCTCGGCCCCGAGGTCGCGTAGTGAACGCGCAGCCTCCCGGAGGCCGAGTCGACGAAGGTCGGCTCATACGCGGCGAAGTCGTCCGAGAAGTAGCCGCCGGGATCGGTTGGGCGCAGCGTCTCGCAGTCCGCCGACGCGCGACGCGGCACGAGCGAGAGGCTCGAAGCCAGCGCCGCGACGACGAAGGCAGCCGCGGCTCTCATGGCGTCACGTCGGCCACACGGACCCGATAGCGCCCGCCAGCCATCCCGCTCGTCCCATCGGGGTTGGAGTAGTAGTCGAGGATCGCGAGCTTGAAGACGCTCGTGCCGTCCCCGCCGCGCACGAGCCACGTCCCCGACCCCGGGGTAACGGTCATGTTCTCGTACTCGTACCAGCCGTCGAAGGTCGTCGCGATGGCACCTGTCTGGTCCGTGTACAGATTGCACTTCTCGTCGAACCAGACCTCGGACTCGAACGTCGCGGCGGCGTCGGCTTCCGTCACCTCATCGAAAGCCTTGGTCAGCCGAACCGCGCCACCCGAGCCCGCGTAGCCGCCGTCCCCCGAGTTCGTTCGCAGGACGGGGCGCTTGATCGCCAGGTCCCACGCTGCATCGGCGTCGGCCGTGACGTCCGTCACCTCGACCCGCGCGAGCGTCGCGAAGTCGACGTAGATCCAGGGGTTGTTCGCCTGGTTCTGGACGCCGCCAGCCGATGCGTCGATGAACAGCGTGGCGACGCCGCCGGTGTTCTCGAGGGTGAGCACGTCACCGGTGCTCACGCTCTCGATCGGGCCGAGCGCATCTTCTCGAGCCTGGGTGCAGGTAGGCCCGCCGCCGCTGCCGGAGGTGCCCGTCGTGACGGTGGTGCTCGTGCTCTGCGCGGAGCCCGTCGTGCTCGCGCTCGTCGTCCCGCTCGCGGTCTGTCCCGTTGTCGACGAGCCTGTCGTCGCGCTCGTAGTCGAGCCGCCGCCCGAGCCCTCGTCGTCACCACAGCCACCCAAGAGCGCCACCGCGACGGTGGCTGCGCATACGATTCGTTCTTTCATGGAAGATTTCCTCCGACCTTCTTCACTCGGATCCGCACGATCCCTGGCGAGGCGGCCGAGGCCCCCTCGAACTTCTCGAACGCGACGAAGAACGGCGTCACCCCGTCCGCCCCGGCCACGATCCAGGTCGCGGAGACCGGCGCGTACGGTTCGACGCTCCTGTCGATCCACTTTCCCGTGAACGCGCTCACCACGCCGTCCCCTCGCCAGTCAACGCCAGGGACGGTGAGCTGGGCGTAGCCGACGGCGTCGAACGCGGCTTGCTCCGAGGCGGCGGTCCGGGACTTCACCTCGTCCAGCGCCTCGCTCGTGATCTCGGCGGCCTGAAGGTTCACCGCCTCCACGCCTCCCGGACCGCCATCTCCCCCATTGACGCTGATGGCGTCTCGCCGGAAGCAGAGGTCCCACTCTGTACTCGCTGCCGCCTGCGCCGGCGTGAGCGCGAGGCGTGAGCCAGTCGCGAGGACGATGCAGCCGCTCGGGTCACTGTCCGTCGGCGACGTTCCACCGGCGGTACCGTCGATGTTCTCCCAGGTCATCGTCGCCTCGCTGCCGCCGGAGCCGACCCGCGCCGAACGAAGCTGGAAGAGCGCGCTGATCGGGGCCCCCTGCTCCTCGCCGTAGTAACCGAGCACCTGGACCTTGAAGAGGTCATCGCCTCGACGGACCCCGATGACGTGATAGCGACTGTAGAGCGCGTGGGTCGCGCCGTCGTAGTCGTACCAGTCGAAGAACGCCCCTCCTGGCTCATCTTCGATCATGAATGGGATGTCCCCGGGCACCTCGCTCCCCAGGAACAACAGATCGTCTTGCGGCCCGAAGGCTGCTGATTGGCCGGAGCCGGACACGCCACCGTTGGTGTAGACGTCGAGCCCCTCGAGCTTCAGCTCCCAATCGGCCGTTTCCGCCACGACGGCTACGGTGTCCAGGTCGACGAAGGCGACTCCCATCGTCGTGTCCACGTCCACGTAGGGAGCCTCCTGAAACGGATTGCCGCCCGTTCCGGTCGCGGCGCCCGTGCCGGAAGCGTCGTCCGTGCCGCCCCCCCCCATCGCGTCCTCGGGGATCTCGTCGCAGGCCGCGATTGGCGCCACGACCACAGGGAACGAAAGCAGAAGAAGGTATCGAGCTCGCATCATCAGTTCTCCGTTGGCAGCTCGGCCTCGAGGCCGAGGTAGATCGTGCGTCCTTCGACGGGGCGCTGGTCCCCCGGTCGACTCGCTTCCTTCTGCGCACCGAGCAGGTTGAGGACGCCCGCGTAGACGCTGCCGCCCGGCCACGTCTCCTGCGACACGCGAGCGTCCAAGGTCGCGAAGGCGGGCGCTCGCAGGTCATCGGCGAGGTACGCGTCGAGCACGGCGCGGAAGCGGCCGTAGAACGAGAGACCGATCGGCGTCTCGGCGAGCGCCGAGACGAGGAAGGTGTGGGGAGGGCGACCGGGGAGCGGGCGCTGGACTTCCTCGTCGCGCGTGAAGAGGTAGGCGTAGCCGGCCTCCACGCGCAGCCATTCGAGGGCGCGCGCACGGACGCCCGCGCTGACGCCGGAGGTCCGCGCCTCGCCGACGTTCACGTAGGTGTAGTCATCCACACCGGCCTGGCCTGACGACGTCGGCGCCAGCCGGAGATCGATGAGGTCAGTCACCCAGTTGGCGAAGCCGCTCGCGCGGAGCTCGAGACCGCCATCGACGCGCCAGGCAATGTCCGCCTGGAGCCCCCAGGACGTCTCCGGTGAGACGTCCGGGTTTCCGATGACGCGATAGCCGAACACGCTGTGGTCGAAGACAAAGCCGATCTCTTTGGCGGACGGCGCTCGGTAGCCCCGACCGCCACTCAGTCGAATCGAGACCGCTTCGACGGGCCGCACTGCAACGGCAAGGCGGGGCGCGACGGCTGCCCCATAGCGGGGGCTCGCTTCCACGCGGGCGCCGCCGAGCAGGGACATCTCAGGGATCGGATCGACGCGGACCTGGGCGTACGTCGCGCCGGCGCCTAGCTGTGTCGGCTCGACCTCCACCAGATCGTCGCGACGCACGGAGCCATTCGTGAAGATGGACCTGGTGAGACGCTGGTCGAAGGACTCGACCTCACCGCGGGCCCCGACCAAGAACGACGCGATCTCGCCTTGAAAGAAGGCGCCCGTTGCCTCGATGGCGTGCATCGTGTGGAAGCGCGAGCGAACCTCGTCGAGCGGCGACTCCTGCCTGTCACGCGCGGTCGCGTTCCAGAACCACTGCTTGGAGGCGCTGAGCGACAGCTCGTGGCCCTCCCCGAGGACCAGTCGTTCGCGCACCCTCGCGGAGAAGCGATCGGTGCGCTCCGGGAGATCCACGAGGAACGGAGGCAGGCCGGGGACCTCCTGCGCGTCGAGCCCCATCGCGGCTTCCCGCGCCCATCGGACGCGCGCCGAAATCTCATGCGGACCGATCTCCGCCCCGGCGCGCGCCCCGACGTCCACACGATAGAGATCCGGAATGGTGGTGTCGGGAGGAACCAGCGCGACGCCGGTCGATCCATAGAAGGAGGACTCCGCCGCTGCCCAGAGCCCGTCCTCACGGTAAGCGATCTCCCCGAGCGCCGCGCCGCCCCAGCGGTGCCGCCCCTCCACCCGCAGTCTGCCTGACCAGCCCTCGAGCTCAGGCGCGCCGCTGATGACATTGATCACACCTCCGAGCGCGCTCGTCCCGTAGAGCGCGCTCGTTGGGCCTTGCACGAGCTCGATCCGCGAGACGCCGGCGAGCGAGGTCTTTCCGAGATCGATCGCGCCGCCGAAATCGCCGACGACGCGCTCCCCGTCCTCGAGGACGAGGATCCGATCGCGGTCGAGCCCGCCCATCTGCGCTGCGGCCGGACGACCGAGCGAGCCATACGCAGAGGGGTTCACCTCGACCCCGACCTCGCCCGCGATGGCTTCGCCGACGTTCGTAGCGCCGCGACGCTTGGCCTCGTCGCGCGTGACGACGTCGACGCGCACGACGGCCCGATTTCGGTTCTCCCTTCCGCGTGTCCCGGTCACGACGACGTCAACGGGCTCGTCCGAAGCCTCCGCCTCCGAAGCCGGAGCGCCCTCCTCTGCTCGCCCGCGTGAGCTGGCCGAGGCGGCGAACGTGAAGGCTGCTGCGAACACCAAGGCGCGCACCGACAATGGAAAATGAATATCAGTTTCATTTTCAAGATCGCAACAGGAATGTTCCGATGCGTCAGCCACGAGACTGCCGGCTCCCCGCGCAGCTGGAACGCGCGCGAGCAGGCAGATGGGCTGCGTGGAGAGGTGTACACATCTGCACGCAAGCAGGGAGGGCGCCGCGGCTCAGCCAAGCGGCGTACTCAGAACCCAGGCAGCTGTCTCAGAACCCCGGCGACGTGACGCCGTCGTGCACGTCTCTTTTTTTCGTCGGGCTGCTTGGACCGCGCGGCTGATACGTGGGCGTCGCGGTGGGCAGCTCGTTCGGATCGATCGCCTTGTCGTCGGTCGAGCCTTCGGGCTTCGGGGGCGCCTTGGGCTCGTCCCCTTCCTTCAGTCGCTCGAGCTCACGCACGAGGCGCGTGCGTCCGTCGGTCATCACGCTGACGGACCGCGACGCGACCTCCGCCAGCGGCGGGCGTGTGCGCAAGACCGCGAGACCGCCCATGCCGACGATGGCCGCGACGAAGACGCCGCCGCTCAGCCAGACGGCCGGTGACGTGCGGCGACGCGCGGCGGGGACCTCCACCCACGTCTCGGTCGGCGTCGGCATCGGCTTGGGTGGGGGCGGCATCGTCCGCGCGCGGCCCGTGAACCCCGGATAGGGCGTGCCGGTGATTCGCGTGGCGATGCTCTCGAGCCGCTCGGCGAGCTCCCGCGCCGTGCGGATCCGCTTGTCGCGGTCCTTCTCGAGCGCGAGCTCCACCAGATCCGAGAGCTCCTTGCCGATGGCAGGGTTCAGCTCGATCGCGGGACGATGGCCGTCCATCAGGATGGAGACCATCAGCTGGTTGTAGTTGGCGCCGTCGAACGGCGTCTTCCCGGTGAGCGTCTCGTAGAGGATGACGCCGAGCGACCACACGTCGCTCCGACCGTCGATGTCCTCGTCTCCCCGCGCTTGCTCCGGGCTCATGTACGCGGGCGAGCCGAGCACGGCGCCGGTGTTGGTCCGCACGAACTTCGGATCGGCGAGCGCGGTGGCCTTCGAAACGCCGAAATCGAGGACCTTCGGTACGACCTCCCCGCGATCGTCGATGGCGAAGAAGACGTTGCCGGGCTTGAGGTCGCGGTGGACGAGCCCTCGGATGTGCGCTTCCTCCAGGCCGCGTGCGATGAACGCGACGAACGCCGCAGCTTCACCGGGACGGAAGACACCGGAGCGCTCGAGCCGGTGGTCGAGCCCTTCGCCCTCCATCAGCTCCATCACCAGGTAGGGCGTGCCGTCCTCGGCCTGCCCCATGTCGTACACGGCGACGACGGCCGGGTGTTTGATCTGCCCACACGCGCGCGCCTCGAGGAAGAAGCGATGCAGCGCATCACGGTTCTGCGCGAGCTCGGGCAGCAGGAACTTGATCGCGAAGTCGCGATCGGTCAGCTCGTTGCGCGCAGCCCAGACCGAGCCCATGCCGCCGCGTCCGAGCTGGCGGAGGAGCCGGTACTTTCCTGAAACGAGATCGCCGGGCTGCACGTTTGGAGACGCTTCAACAGGGCTTACAACGTTGCGCCAGCCCCGTCTCGCCGTCAACGCCGTGGCCCACGTCGATCGACGGGGCCATCGAGGGGCGGACACTGCATCTTTCCAAGCTCGCTGAAGCGCACGAAAGCGAGCGCGAGCAGCGGACGCGCCGCGTCATCCGTGCCGGCGAGGCCGACCGTGGTGAGAAGCTGCCGATAGGGCGAAATGACAGCGTCACACGCTGCCTCGTCCCCGACCGCAGCGACCGCGACGATGCGGGCGGCGGGCGGGAGCGGGACCGGCGGAGCGCCAGGGAAAAACGCGACCAGGCAGTCACGGTCCTCGTAACGCTCACCCAGACCGTCTGCGAGCGAGCGGAAAGCGGCGGCCTCCGCAGCAGCCGCCCCGTCGAGCACACCGCGAGGGACACCGAGCGCCGCGGCGGCCAGCGATCGCGAGAGGGCTCGCGCGAACGTACGGCCCCGGTCGACGTCGCCGGACACGAGCGCGAGCCGAGGCGAGAGGCAGCCACGCTGATCGAAGGCCGTTACGTCACGCGCGAGGAGCGTCGCGGCGGCCTCCAGGTCCGTCGAGCGGCCGATGAAGGCGATGCCGAAGCCCGTCCCGTGCCCGCGGAAGACCACGCCTGCGGGCAAGCTCGCCGCGATCGCCGCGATCGAGGCGTCCGACCCGTAGGCGTGCACCTCGTCGCCCGCGTTCGCCCGGATCGAATCCACGATCATGACAGAACCGTTTGCCTTGCGGAACCGCGTCGACGCGGCGAGCTCGCGGACCAGCAGCGGGCCGAGCCCCGGATCGCGCGTCGAGGGTCGGACCGTCACCTCGGGCGCCGTCGCTGCCGCGAGCGCGAGGCACCGCACGGCCGCCGTGCAGACGTTCGACGCGAGCACCACGTGACAACGCGGCGCTCGCCCGACCGACGCCTGGAGCCGGGTGAGATCCTCCTCGGTCGGCGACGTCTCGAGGTGCTCCGCGAGCGCGAGCTCGACGCCGGCCTCCGAGAGCCCGCTCGTCCGGCGGAGCAACGCGCGCGCCTCCTCTCCGAGCGGATCACGCCCGTCCGCGATCCGGCGGGCGAGATCGACGACCGCGAGGATGCGCTCACGCGCCCGGAGGTCGCTCACCTTCGGCTCCGAAGAGATCCTCGATCGCCAGCGAGCAGCCTCGCGGCTCGGCCCCCGGCGCGCGGCCGAAGAGCTTGACCCAGCCGCGCTCGTCGACCGCGACCCAATCCAGCGTCTGCACGAACGCACACGAGTCCACGTTCGCGAGGTCGACGAACCGCGCGATGCCCTCGTGGCCGTGCGGGAGCGGCTCGAGCGTGATCGGGTCGGCGGCGCTCACCCGCAGCCACGGCGGAGGCCTGTAGACGCCGGGCGGCTCGCCGCCTCGCGCCTCGTAGAGCTGACTCGACAGCTCCGTCATGCCGTATTCGCCGATCACGCTCGTGAGCGGGACACCAAACGCGCGCGCCGCGCCTTCGTAGAGCTCCGCCGAGGGCACCTCGCGCATGCGCCCCTTGAACCCGCCCGTCACCATGACGCGGCTGCCCGCCGGCAGCGTGAGGTCGCGCGTCGAGCAAGCGCCGAGCACGTGCGCGAGCGCAAACGCGGTCGAGAAGACGATTGTCGGCTCGTTCGCCTTGCGCGCCTCGTCCGCGGCGCAAAGGGCGCTCTCCAGATCGACCCCACCCCCCGAGAGCGCTCGTGTCGTCCCAAGGCCCAGGCGCTCGACGAAGAGACCGACCATGAAGCCGAGCGACGAATCGGAGACGATCGCGGGATCGGGCACCAGCACGATGGCACGCGCGAGCGGGCCGGAGAGGAGGTGAGGCCGAGCCCACGCGAGCGCCGCCGCTTCGTAGGTCTCGAGCGTGCGCAGCGGGTGCGCGCCGCGGAGCTCGGCGCCACGGGACGTCCCGCTCGTCCGAAAGACGCGAACGTCCAGCTCGGCCGGGTGGGCCGCGATGCGCGCGTAACGAAAAGCATCCGTCGGGAGGGCGGGCAGGCGACCGACCGCGCCGTCGCGCGAGACGTCCACCCCACGCGCGGCGCAGAGTCGGCCGTAGGTCGGCACGTTCGCAGCCTGAAATCGCGCGATCTCGTTGGCGAGCGCATCGAAGGTCTCCGGCGTCGGACCGCCGCGCGCGATCTCGTCCCGCACGCGCTCGTGCAAGGACTGGCTCGTCGCGAGCGGCGTGCTCACGTCGCCTCCGGGAGCACGGCGGCCATGACGTCGGCGAAGCCGAGCAAGAGGCCCTCCTCGATCGTGAGCGGGGGCGTGAGCACGATGACCTCGCCGCCGCGCCCGCCGAGCGTCGTGAGGTAGCCGCGCTCGAGCAAACGGCGCGAGACGTTCGCCGCGACAGCCCCCGAAGAGAGCTCGACGCCGACGAGCAAGCCGGCGTGGCGGACCTCTCGAGCGAGCGCCGCGGGCAAGCGCTCGCGCAGCGCCCCCGCGAGGCGATCGCCGAGCGCGGCGGCCCGGGCGGGCAGATCACGCGCGCGGACCTCGTCCAGCGTGGCGAGCGCCGCGGCGCAACCGAGCGGCGCGCCCGCGTGCGTCGACGTGTGGATCACCGAGCCGCCGCGCGCCCACGCGCTCATGACCTCCGCGCGGCCGACACACGCCGAGATGGGGAACGACGCGCCGAGCCCCTTGCCGAGACAGATCACGTCCGGTGTCACGCCTTCGGCGATGGATCGCAACAGGCTGCCCGAGCGTCCCATCCCGGTCCAGATCTCGTCGGCCACGAGCAACGTGCCCGCGTCGCGGGCGAGCGTGGCCAGCGCGGACAAGAAGCCGCGCGGGGGCACGACGACCCCGCCGCGACCGAGCACAGGCTCCACCAGCACCGCGCCGATGGCTCCGCTGCCCAACGCGGCCTTCACCACCTCGAGCACGGTCGTCATGTCCTCCGACGCCCGAGGGTACGGAGCGAAGCGCACGTGCGCGCCGAGCTGACCAGCAAAGGGCTCGCGGAACCCAGGTGCGAAGCCACAAGCCGCGAGCGGCGCGTACGAGAGCCCGTGGTAGGCGCCGTCGAACGCCAGCACCCCGGGCTTGCCGCTCGCGAGCACGCAGGTCTTCAGCGCGGCGGTCACCGCGTCCGCCCCGGACTGGGTCAGCATCGCGCGCGCACCCGGCTCGGGGTAGAGGCCTGCCAGCGCTTCGAGCAGCTCGATCTTGCGCGCGCTCGCGTACAGATCGCCGAGGCCTTGTGTCAGAGAGCCGATCTGCTCACGAGCCGCGTCGTGCGCCGCCGACGGACCGTGACCGAGGATCGCCGCGCCGAAGCCAGCCGCCAGATCCAGGTAGCGGTTGCCGTCGACGTCCCACAGACTCTCGCGCTCCCCTCGATCGAGCACGATGCTCGCGGCCTCCGCCGAGGCCCCGAAGCGCACGAGGCGGCGCTCGGCGAACGCCGGGTTCTCCACGGCAGAAAGCCGCGCGAAGAGCTCGCGCGAGCGCGGCCCTGGAACGGCCGTTCGGATGGCAGGGACCTCACGCACCCAGGGTCAGTAGCACACCCGGTTCCGACCGGTGCGCTTGGCCTGGTAGAGCAGCTCGTCCGCGCGCTTGAGCAGCTCGTTTGCGGTCTTGTCCGCGTCGGTCAGCTGCGCGGCGCCGATCGAGATCGTCACCTTGATGGTGTCCGCCTGGAACGAAAATACGTGCTCCTCCACGCGCTGGCGGAGAGTCTCGGCGAGCGACACGGCGCCCTCGAGCGGAGTCTCCGGCAGAATGATGGAGAACTCCTCACCGCCGTAACGCGCGAACACCTCGTCGCGCCGGATCCGCTGCTGGATGATGCGCGCGAGCTCCTTCAGGACGAAGTCCCCGGCCAGGTGGCCGTGCACGTCGTTGATGCGCTTGAAGTAGTCGATGTCGAACATGATCACGCTGAGGTCGCGCTCGTGGCGGCGGCAGCGGATGATCTCGCGCTCGAGGGCCTCGTAGAGGTACCGCGCGTTGTAGATCTGCGTCAGCCCGTCCATGATGGTCAGGCGATAGATCTCTTCGTGGTACTGCGACTCCACGTCGGCGCCGGAGAGGAACTTGAAGATCGTCGGGCCCACCTTCACCCGGTCGCCATTTCGCAGCGTGACCGCCGCGGCGATTTGCTCATCGTTGCAGTAGGTGCCGTTCGTGCTGCCGACGTCGGACAAAAACCAGCTCTCGCCGCGACGGTCGAACTGGGCGTGGCGGCGGGAGACGCTGTCCCCGTCGAGGACGATCTCGTTGTCCGCGCCGCGGCCGACACGCGTCGGGCTCGCCTCGAGCGGGAAACGCTTGCCGAGCAGCGTGGGCTGCTTGGTGTAGATCACGACGATACAGTCCGTGCCCTTGGGCTGGAGCGGATCGGACTTGGCCGGACCGACGGTCGTTACGCGTGTGGGTTCTTCGAAGTCGCTCACGAGCGCATGCCGAGCCTTGCCTCGGGTCGAATGCCCCGGAGCGACGGGCCCCAAAAAAACCGAGCCAATTCAAGTGCAGGCTAGCGATCCGAAAGACCGCGTCAAGGCAGCGCGGTCTGTCTTGGCCCAGGCTTGTGGCGGGGAGGAAGGGAGAGGTCAGGCGGGGAGGGTCGCGCGGAGCTTTCCGCCGTCGAACACCCACATCGTCCCCGGCTCCCCGTGGATCCATGACTCGTTGGTCGTGAGCGGTACGGTGCTCACGACGGCGACGCGATCGGTCGGGGTCGTCACCTGGGAGAAATCGACCGTGACGTCTTCGTCAGCCAGCCGGGCCCGACCAAACGGAGCACGCCGGACGATGTGGCAGAGCTTCGTGGCGCAGCGCGCGTACAGGTGGCGGCCGTCCCCCAGGAGGAAGTTGAAGCTGCCCCGCGCGCCGACCGCACCCCCGACGTGAGCGACGGCCTCCCACAGATCCGAGACCTTGCGCGGGTAGGTCGAGAACGAGGAGCGGAGCACCTCCAGGATGTGGCAATACGCGCGCTCGCTGTCGGTCGTGCCGATGGGAGCGAATCGGCCGAGCTTGAGGTTCCGCGCGCCGCGCACCGTCCCGTTGTGCGCGAAGACCCACTGCCTTCCCCAGAGCTCGCGCACGAACGGGTGGGTGTTCGCGAGCGAGACGGGCCCGCGTGTTTTTTTTCGCACGTGGCCGATCGCGAGGAGCGTCTTGATCGGGTTCTGGCTCACGAACCGCGCGAGCGGGCTCGACGCTGCGGCGGTGGGCTCGAGGAAGACGCGGGCCGCGTTACCCTCGTAGAGCGCGAGGCCCCAACCGTCGGCGTGGTGCGCCGTGCGCCCGCCGCGTTGGGCGAGGCCGGTGAAGGAGAAGACGATGTCCGTGGGGACGTTGCACTCCATCCCGAGGAGCTCGCACATCGCTCTTACGCACCTCCGCCCGCTCGGATGCGCGTCGACGTCTCGTGGACGTGGTCGATGAGCGCCTTCACGTGATCGGGGGGCGTCTCGGGGATGATGCCGTGGCCGAGGTTGAAGACGTGGCCGGGGCGCGTGCCGACCGCCTCGAGGATCTCCGTGGCCCGGCGCTTGGCGATCTCGACCGGGGCGCAGAGCAGGAGCGAGTCGAGGTTGCCTTGCACGGCGCGGTCCTCTCCGACGCGCTTCCAACCATCCAGGATGGGCGTCCGGTGGTCCAGCCCGATGACAGTACCGCCAGCATCCCGCTGGAGCTCCAGCAGGTGGTGGGTGTTGGTCCCGAAGTGAATCACGGGCACGCCCGTCTTCTCGATGTCCGACAGGATGGACTTCACGTGTGGCATGACGTGGTCGCGGTAGTCGGCCTGGGTCAACGCGCCCGCCCACGAATCGAAGAGCTGGATGGCCTGGGCGCCAGCCTCGACCTGGGCCCGGAGGTAGCGCCGCACGACCTCCGAGATCTTGCTCATGAGGAGCGACCACGACTCCGGATCGGTCCACATGAGGTTCTTGGTGAGCCGGTAGTCGGAGCTCTTGCCGCCCTCGACCAGGTAGCTCGCCATCGTGAACGGAGCGCCCGCGAAGCCGATGAGCGGCGTCTTTCCGTCCAGCTCCTTCCGGATGAGGCGCACGGCCTCGAGCACGTAGCCGAGACCTTCGTGGGGGTCGCAGATGCGGAGCCGATCGATGTCCGCGCGCGTGCGGACCGGGGAGTGGACCACCGGGCCCTCTCCCTTCGCGAACTCGAAGGGCGCGCCCATCGGCTCGAGGGGCAGCAGGATGTCGGCGAAGAGGATGGCCGCGTCCATCCCCATCTTGAGCGGCTGGAGCGTGACCTCGAGCGCGAGCTCGGGCGTCTTGCAGATCTCGAGCAGCGTGTGCTTCTGCCTCAGGGCGCGGTACTCGGCCATGTAGCGGCCAGCCTGGCGCATCAGCCAGATCGGCGTGGTGGGCACGGGCTCGCGGCGGCAGGCTCGCAAGAAGAGGTCGGACATGGGACCCGCGAAGCTACCACGAGCGCGAAGCGGCGGTATGCTGCGGCTCGTCGTGACCGGCAGCGTGCTTGCACTCCACGAGCGATTGGACGTCCACCCGGACTACGCAGGGCGCGGTGTGGTCATGGGCTTCGTCGACTCGGCGTTTTTCCCACACGCCGACCTGGTGAGGCCTCGCGACCGCCTCCGCGCGCTGATGGACCTCACCCACGGCGCGCCGACCCCGGAGGACTTCCTCTCGGTCCATGCGCACGTGTGGCACGGGACGATGACCGCCTGCTGCGCGGCGGGGAGCGGCCACCTCTCCGCCGGCCGGTACCGGGGCATCGCGCACGAAGCGGAGCTCGTGCTCCTCAAGGTCCAGCGCTCGCCCGGGGAGCCAATCGAAGGAAAAAGCGTGGCCGCGGCCATGCGCGCGCCGCTGCGCCACCCGGAGCTGGGCATCCGCGTGCTGAACGTGTCCGTCGGCGTCCCGTGGGACGACCCCGCCGCGACCGACGTCGAACGCGCCGCGGCCGAGCTCGCGGAGGCCGGCGTCATCGTGGTCGCGGCAGCCGGGAACATCGAGGGACGGGCGCCTTCACCCCCCGCGTCGGCCGCGTCCGTGCTCGCGGTCGGCGGAGCGGACGACCGAAACACACCGGCGGAGGACGACGATCGGCGCTGGCCGTCCAACGCGGGCGCGCGGTCCAACCGAAGCCCCAAGCCCGATCTCCTCGCGCCGGCGGCGCGCCTGCCGGCGCCCATGGTCCCCGGAACGCTCACGGCTCGGGAGGCGCCGCACCTCTTCCACCTCTCCCGCATCCTCGAGGAGGCGGAGCAAGACATACAATTTCGTCATCGTCGCGGCCTCGATCAATCGCAGCGCGACGAGGCCGCGCTCGCGCGCATCCTGGATGCGGTCCGCGAGCGGATCGAGTTCCAGAAGTACATCTCGCCGAGCTACCAACACGTCGACGGCACGTCCTTCGCCGCGCCCATCGTCTCCGCGGTCATCGCGCAGATGCTGGAGGCCGCGCCCGACCTGAGCCCGGCCGATGTCCGCGAGGGGCTGTTCGCCACCTGCCGCAGGCTCGAGGGGGTGCCCGCGATGTTGCAGGGCGCGGGCATCGTGGAGCCGCGGGCAGCGGTGGAGTGGGCGATTCAGCGGAGCCAGGCGAAGAGCAGCTGAGCGACGACGATCTTGGTGATCGTGGCGAGCGGAAAGACGCTCGCGTAGCCGACGTTGGCCTGATCCGTGCTGGACCTCTCCGCGACGAAGGCGAGCGCCGCGGGCTGCGTCTGGATGCCCGACACCATGCCCCCCAGCAGATCGGTGGGCATCTTCAGAAGCCGGCCGATCGCGACGACCGAGCCCGCCGACGCGAGCGCGATCAGGCCGCCTGCGACGAGCATCCCGCCGCCTTGACCGGCCAGGAGCTTGCTCGCGAACGCGTCGCCCGATCGGGTGCCGACGCCCGCGAGGAAGAGGACGAGCCCCAGCTGGCGGAGCGTGAGGTTCGCGCTGAAGGGGAGCGTCCAGAAGAGCGGGCCGGTCCGGCCGACGCGGCCGAGCACGAGGCCGACGACGAGCGGACCGCCAGCCAGGCCGAGCTTGAACGCGCCGCCTCCCGGCACCGGGACCGACACCGCGCCCAGCACCAGGCCGACGGCGATGCCGAGGCCGAAGGTGAGGACGTCGATCTCCGCGAGGGCGCGGTAGGAGTCGCCGAGGAACTTCGCGACGGCGCCGAGTCGCTCGCGCGGCGCGACGACGCGCACCCGGTCCCCCAGCTCGAGCTCGGTCTCCGCGCTGGGCAAGATGTCCACGTCGCCGCGGCGGACGCGGGTGACGACCGCACCGAAGCGCCTGACGAGATCGAGATCGTGGAGCGGGACGCTGCAGGCTGCCGGGCGCGAGACGAAGACGCGCCGGAAATCGAGCACGGTCCGATCGAGGTCGAGGCGCTCGGGCGACTCGACGCCGAGCGCGGCGACGGCGGCGTGGACGTCACGCTCCAGGCCCACGACGCTGACAAGGTCGTCAGGCTCCAGGAGCGTATCCTCGGAGACCACCGTCATGCGACCGCCGCGTTTGTGTCGGCTGAACACGACGTTGTACCCGGAGGTGTGCGCGAGCGCGGTGGCGGTGCCGCTCACGCCGGGCTTGATCCGGACCGTCGCGCCCACGAGCTCCCCGGCGGGAGGCCGGCGGCTCGGCGTCGGCTCCAGGATCGGCAGGCGGCGCGCGAAGAAGAGCACGAGGAGAACGACGAGCACGCTGCTGGGGTAGGCGAGCGAGTAGGCGACGACCGGCGCGCTCTTCGCGGCCTCGGAGGCGCCCGTGTGTCCGAGCAGCTCGACGACCGAGGCGAGGGCGGGTGTGTTCGTGAGCGAGCCGGAGAACAGCCCCGCGATGGACGCCGCGTCGAGCCCGAGGCCGCGCCCGATCGCGACGGCGAGGAGCGCCGCGAGGGATATCGAGCCCGCGACGATCGCGAGGTCGCGGAGCCCGCGACGGCGGAGCGACGTGAAGAACCCGGCGCCGCTGCCGATCCCGATCGTGTAGACGAAGATCGCGAGCCCGAGCTGCTGCACGATCTCGGGCAGGCGAAGCGCAGGATCGAGCGCGCCCACGCCGAGGCCGACGAACAACACGGCCGCGACGCCCAGGCTGAAGCCGGAGACACGCACCCGGCCGACGAGGAACCCGATCGAGCTCACCGTGAACAGGAGCAGCAGCGGGCTCTCGTGGAAGAGCGACGCGACGAGTTGTTTGAGCGAGCTCACGCGCCGCGAGCCTATGCAAAGCCGGAGCCGGAAGCGTGCCCGATCTCGCCGGCCTCCAGCGGGTCACCGGCGCAAGGTCTGCGCCCGTCCGCGCGCGCCTCGCGAAGACAGACCCTTTCTGAAGAAACCTGGCGTTCTGACAGTCAGCCTTTTGACGCTCGAATCCGTCCCGTGAACCTCCACCGGAGGAACTCATGAAAACGCGTACTTCGCTGCTTGTGACGGGGGTGTGGCTCTTCTTGACGGCCTGCGCGGAGCCGACCGACTACGCCGAGGACGAACAAGAGGAGGTCGAGAGCCTCGACGCACAGGGCCGCCAAGAGTCGCCGATTCTCCAGCACCAGGCGCCCGGAGTGGTCCAGGGCAACCGCCGCCACCAACGCGTCGCGCCTGGCTGCTCCCTCACCCTCGACGCCTTCCCGGCGGCCATCGGCAAGGGCTCGTTCGGCGACGTCGCGTTCGACGCGCAATGCAGGATCTTGATCGCCGACGCGCCACACAACCGCCTGTTGCGCTTCAGCGCCAAGACCTCGGAGCTGTCCGTCGTCGCCGAGGACTTTCCCGAGGCCTCCTCCGTCGTGGCAGTCGCGTACGTCCCCTCCGTCGACGCCACCTTCGTGGCTACGTCCGTCGGGGAAGGGCGCGGCCAGCTCTTTCGACTCGACGCCCAGGGAGCGATCAAGCCCATCGTGAAGCTCGACGGAGGGCACGTGATCCGCGCGCTGGCCGTGGCCCCGGCGACGTGGGAGCCGTTCGGGGGCCAGCTCATCATGGTGCAGGACGGGGCCGTCTACGCCGTCCATCCGGGAGACGACAACGTCACGGAGATCGCGCAGGTATCCGAAAAACTGACAGACCTGTCATTTTCACAGGCCGGCGAGCTGTTCGTGGCCGACTACGCCGGCGGAGCCGTGCAGCTGGTGCACCCCTACGGCGAGTTCAAGCCCGTCGCGGAGGGCCTGCGCGGGGTGGACGGGATCGTCGCCGACGCAACGGGCGCGTTCATCTACGCGAGCGAGGCCGACGCCCAGATCGTCTCGAGGCTCGAAACCGCCACCGGCAGCCGAGCTTCGGTGACGTTCCTCGGTCTGGAGGCTGGTCCTGGGACCACGGGCCTGCTGATGGACCGGTCCGGGGCCGTGATCGTGTCGGCAATCAAGGATGAAGCCCGCGTGATGAGCGTCATCTTGCCGCCTCATTGACGGGCAGCCGCCGTGCGCGCGCCCTTCGTGGTCTTCGCGCGATCGAACGCGTCGATCTCGGCCACCAGCCGCGTCGCCCCGCACACGCCCACAGGCAACACGAGCAGGAAGCCGCAAGGCACCAGCGCGATGAGGGCGACGCCGGCGCTGAACCCGAGCACGGCGCCGAGGTGTGACCCGACGAACCCGAGCCGGTCACCCAGGCGGACGCCGCGGATGCTCAGCGGGTAGTCGCAGAGGTCCCATCCGATGAAGAGCGCGGCAGCGACGAACTTCAGGGGCACGGTGACGACGACTGCCCCCGGGATGAGCCCGATCAGGAGCAGGACGACGAAGGTCAGCCCGCCGCCGATCAGGCCGAGGAGCGCCGACCCGGTCGCCCGCGCGATGTCGGTCAGGAAAGGAGTCGGCGCGTGCTCGGGTATCCCCAGCTCGCGCTCGGTGGCTCGCGAGAGCGCCTCGAGCGCGGGCCCCGACGCCGGCTGAGCGAGCGCCAGCGCGAAGAACGCGCTCAGGATCACCGCCACGATGGAGGCGAGGACCTGAACCAGCGCCACGTACCATCCGTCCCCTCCCAGCCAATGCTCGATCTGGGCCGACAACGCGAGGGAGGACGCGACGGCGAACGTGAAGAAGAGACCGAGCCCGACCAACACGGGGACGGCCGCGTAGGGCCAGGCGCGGACCGTCCCCAGGAGGATCCGGAAGCCGCCGAAGAAGGCCGCCACCCCGGCGACGAAGCCGGGCTTCTGGCGCGGGACGACCAGCGGATAGCGGGGACGGGGGACGAGCGCAGACACCAGGGCCTCTTACACCCGCTCCTCGTCCTCGGCACGCCGCCCGTCGACCCAAGGTGGCTCGCCCTCGCGAATCAGAAGGGGACGGCGCCAGCTCGGGCCGCTATCGTAAGATCCCCTCATCGCCCGAGGAGCTTCCATGGCTCGTGTGTCGCGTCCGCCCGGCTTCGACATGACCTACAAGCCGACGAAGGCGACGTTCCTTCCCCCCATGAAGGAGCGGCTCCCCACGCTCGTGTATTTCGGCGTGGTCTCGGTCATCGGCCTCTGCATCGTCACGGCTCCGCTCCTGCCCACGAGCACCTGGCTCTACCAAGCCGTGGTCGTGGGCGATCGCATGCGCGTCATGCCGTCCACCTTCTTCGCGCTCCTGCTCTTCATGAGCGGCCTCGCGGCGCTGCTCCGCCAGTACATGAGCGGCGTCAT
The DNA here is from genome assembly GCA_016794345.1 of Myxococcales bacterium. Classification (GTDB taxonomy): domain Bacteria; phylum Myxococcota_A; class Polyangia; order Polyangiales; family Polyangiaceae; genus Xiheicaenibacterium; species Xiheicaenibacterium phototrophicum. Next base: position 1,699 of record JAEUKE010000319.1, on the reverse strand, counting down.
CGTGCACCCCGACGGGATCGAGACGCGCGAGGTGCTGCCGCTCGGCGTTCCGCGCATCAAGAAGCTCGCGTGGGCGCAGATCGACAGGGTCGCCATCCCGGCCTCGCCTTCGGGCGTGGCCCGGGCGCGCGTCGAAGAGGCGCCCAGCGGTCTCCGGAAGATCCGGCTCGACCTGTGGGACGGCTCGCACCAGTTCCTTCCAGACGTCGCGAAGCTGCCCGACCTCGCCCTCATGATCGAGCGCGTAGCCCTCGCGCGGGCCATCCCGATCGAAGGCGGCACGGGGATGGTGGACGACCTGGGGAGCCCCTTCGAGGACGAAGAAGAAGCTGCTTGAGCGCGCGAGCGCTCTGATAGGCTGGTGCGTTGCAAGGAGGAATCCATGCGGCGCTTTCTCTTCGGTGCTTCTTCGATCGTCCTCGCGCTCGGCTGCGCGGCCGGCAGCGACGACGACGGCGGTGGCGGCTCGGGCGCGGGTAACACCACCACGTCGACCACGGGCCAGGGCGGGAGCTTCAACACGACCGGCGCCGGAGGAGAGGGCGGGTTCCAGGGCTGCGCGTCCTTCACGGACGAAGCGGTCCAGCAGCCAGCGGCCATGCTCATCGTGCTCGACAAGAGCGCGAGCATGACGACGAACCAGAAGTGGGCGACCGCGCAGCTCGCCGTCGTCTCGGCCATCGACAACGACGCGTTCGACTCGATGTCCCTGGGCCTCGTCGCGTTCCCGGCGAGCTTCACCCAGCCCCCCGAGTGTTTGTGCGAGTTCTACTGCGGCGCCGGGTGTGACGTATGTGGTCCGCTCATCGGGCAGGTCTCCTGCGGCGTGAGCGCGTTGCCTCAGGTCGCCATGGCCGAGGCGGGCACGGAGAAGTCGAACCAGGGCGGCGTCCGCAAGGAGATCTACGACTACCTCGTCTCGGAGAGCCCTCTGTCCAACCAGGACGACGGCTCGCCGATCTACGACGCGATGAACTTCGGCTACCAGGCGCTGAAGGCCTACGACATCGAGAAGCGGATCCTGGTCTTGATCACCGACGGCGGCTTCTCGTGCACGAGCCTCTCGAGCCGGCCCGGCTTCTCGGACGGCGCGTGCAACGACTGGGAGCACCCCGACAACGTCAACCAGCTCATCACGATGAACCGCGACGACGCGATGAAGCCGGTCAACACGTTCATCGTCGGTCTCCCCGGGTCGGACTCGACCGGCGGCATGACGGGTGGCTACGCGACGCCGCCTTACGCGATGAAGCTCGCCCTCTCCACCTACGCGGTCAGCGGCTCGCCCGAGACGGTTCCGCTCGACTGCGATCAGGCAGCGACGTTCACCCAGGGTGGGGCCGCGCCCGCGGTGCCGTGTCACCTCGACCTGACGACGGGCCCCTTCGACGGCCAGGTCCTCGCCGACGCCATCAAGGAGATCAGGGGCAAGGCGCTCGGCTGCGTCTACGACCTGCCGGAGCCGCCGCCGGGTGAGACAATCAACCCCGAGAAGGTGAACGTCTCGCTGACGCTCGAGCAGATGACGTCCACCCTCCCCAAGCGAAGCGACCAGAACGACACCTGCGAGACAGACGGCTGCTGGGACTACACGGACGCCGACACGGTCGAGCTCCTCGGCAAGGCCTGCGAGGACGTGACGAACGCCACGAACGCCAAGGTCGAAATCGTGGTGGGTTGCGACACGATCGTGAAGTAA